>NZ_JBNPUD010000001.1:0-893135 GCF_051167995.1 Bradyrhizobium sp. HKCCYLRH3073 | reverse complement strand
CCAAAAACCCACAACAGTTGAGCCTCGCAATATGCGGAAGCTGAACCGGACAGCCGTGGGCTTGACCCGGCCATCCACGTCCCGCGGCAGATTCGTGAGAGGATGGATGCCCGGGTCAAGCCCGGGCATGACGACGGAGAGTTACAGGTCATTCGTGCCTCCCCGCCTCGCGCTTGTAGGATGCGTAGTTCGGCTGATCGACGGCGAGCTTGTCGAGCGTGGTCTGCCAGAGATGCTCCTTCAGACCCGGCGTCGCGAGATCGACAGCACCGCTCGCAATCTGCTCCGCCAGCGCGCGATTGAGGTCGAGCAAGGCACCGTCCTGTCCCAGCAAATCCTTCAAACGCGCATGCTCTGCAGCCTCCGCGGGCGCCGCCTGTGTCAATTGCCGCACGACCAGATCGAGCGCGTTGATGCCGACGCGCAGCTTGAACGCCTGATGTCCCGAGATCAGCGGGGCTACATCGTTGCGAAGAAAATCGGCCACCGCCTGTACCAGCTCGGTCGGAGTCGGTTCGTCCTGCATCAGCCCTCTCCCCGCGGCGCCAGCAGCCGCAGCAGATCGATCTCAGTCTCCGACGCGCGGCGGCCGATCATGGCGCGTTCCATCGAGTGGTCGGGACCCAAGCGAAACCGCTGCATCATGCCGCAGCACATCACGCCCCAGCGCAATGTGCCCATGACCTCCCAGAACTTCACCCTGCCGGCATCGACCTTGCGGCCAGCGGCCTCGTAGCCCGCGTACAGCTCCTCGCGCGAGCCGAAGCCACCGACGGGCTTGTCGATCTCGCCGAAGCGCCAGGAGTTGACGCAGATCCAGCCGAGATCCTCCATGGGATCGCCGAGATGGGCGAGCTCCCAGTCGAGCACGGCGCGCACCCCGTCGGGGCCGATGATGAGATTGCCGTTGCGGAAATCGCCGTGCACCAGCGTGACCTCCGCCGAGGGGCCGGGATCATTGTGCGACAGCCAGCGCAACGCGAGATCGAACACCGGGCGCGGCCAGTCGAAGCTTTGATATTCGCGCGCAAGCTCCGCGATCTCCCTGACCGCGTTCATCTCGCGCAACGCCGGCAGTGCCTCGCGCCGAATGCCGTGGATGCCGGCGGCGATGCCGCCGAGCTGGCGCGCGAGACGGGGGCGCGCCTCGGCAAACTTGGCATCGCGGAGGATCTTGCGCGCGATGGTCTCGCCCTCGACGCGGCGCATGATGAAGCCGGCGCCGAGATCGTCCTCCGGCGTCAGCAGGTGCAGCACCTCGGGCGACGGCACCCCGGCGGCACGCGCCAGCCGCATCAGCGCCGCCTCGTTGTCGAGCCCGGCGGCGCGGCCAGGCGCGGCGCCATAGCCCTTCGGCGAGCGGCGCAAGATCGCACCGACATCGCCCGCGGGATGGACGATGTCGAAGCGCCACGTCTCCTGGCTGGCGCCGCCGGAGAGCTTTGCGGCGCCGTGCACGCCGGTCGCCCCCGGCATGAACGAGGCGACGCAGCGGGACAGCTCGGCCTCGATCATTGGCCCTTGAACTTGGCCGGCCGCTTCTCGAGGAACGCGGTGACGCCTTCCTTGAAATCCGACGTGCTGCCGGCGACGCGCTGCGCCTGGAATTCAGCGTTGAGCTGCTCCTCGAACGAGTTCTCGGGACTGTCCCAATACAGCTTGCGGATCTGAGACAATGCGACCGTCGGGCCATTGGCGAGCTCATGCGCGAGCTTCATCGTCTCCTCCTTCAGCGCCGCATCGTCATAGACGCGATTGACGAGCCCCCATTGCAGTGCCGTCTCGGCCGGCAGCTTCTCGCCGAGCAGCGACAGCTCGATCGCGCGCGCCTTGCCGACAAGGCGCGGCAGCAGCCAGGTCGAGCCGCAATCGGGAACGAGGCCGATGCGGCGGAAGGCTTGCAGGAAGTAGGCGGACTTGGCGCACAGGATCATGTCGCCCATCAGCGCGAAGCTCATGCCGGCGCCCGCGGCCGGGCCGTTGACCGACGTCACGATCGGGCAATGCAGGTTGCGCAGGCGGCGCAGGAACGGATGGAAGGCGGTCTCGAGCGCGGCGCCGGCATTGCTGCGGCCGGGCTTGGCCTGCGTGTTGCGGCCCTGCAGATTGGCACCGGTGCAGAACGCGCGTCCCGCGCCGGTGACGACGAGACAACGCACCTCCGCCTTCTTCTCCTCGATCTCGTCGAGTGCCTCGGCGAGCCCGCCCAGCATGTCGATCGAGACCGCGTTCATCACCTCCTGATGATCGAGCGTGAGGACGGCGACGGGCCCGTCGAAATCGAGCGTGACGTGCTTGAACTGCATGGTTTCCTCTCAAGAGCTTTTCGAGCGCTGCATTCTTTACGGCGGAAATTCGCTGCATCGCCCGGTTCGTGCAGCATATTTGATTTTTGCGCTGCGCTTGTCCATGGTTGGATCATCCCAATAACCGAAGCGGCGCGCAGCGCACTCACATCATCACGGAAACGTCCGAGAGAACCCCATGAGCATGTTCGACCTCACCGGCCGCGTGGCCGTCGTCACCGGCGGCAATGGAGGCATAGGCCTCGGAATCGCCCAGGCACTTGCGTCCAGTGGCTGCAACGTCTCGATCTGGGGCCGCAACGCCGAGAAGAACAAGGCAGCCGCGGCCTCGATGGCGGCTGGTCCCGGCAAGGTCGACACCCGCGTCTGCGACGTGACGAGCCCTGCTTCCGTCAACGACGCGATGCAAGCGACGCTCGACGCCTTCGGCCGCGTCGACGGCTGCTTCGCCAATGCGGGCATCGGCGGCGGCGGCCGCAAGCCTTTCATCGAGCGCAGCGAGGAGGAATGGCGCACGATGTTCGCGACCAATCTCGACGGCGTCTTCCACGCCTTCCAGGCTGCCGCGCGGCACATGACGGCCCGGGCGGAGGCCGGTGATGCGTTCGGCCGCCTAGTCGCCACCTCGAGCCTCGCCTCGCTGTTCGGCACCGCGCGCAACGAGCACTATGCCGCGACCAAGGCCGCGATCAACGCGCTGTGCCGCGCGCTCGCGGTCGAGCTCGCACGCCACGGCGTCACCGCGAATGCGATCCTGCCCGGCTGGATCAGGAGCGACATGACCGCGGGCATCATGGGCAATGAGAAGTTCGTCGCCAACGTCATGCCGCGCATCCCGGTGCGCCGCTTCGGCGAGCCGTCGGATTTCGGCGGCATCGCCGTCTACCTCATGAGCAAGGCGTCGTCCTATCACACCGCAGACTGCTTCGTGATCGACGGCGGCTATACCGCCTTCTGACCGGCAGCAGCGACCGGTGGGCCGGTGCGCCGGTCCGCCGAACCCGGATTTGTTCCACATCCGTATTCCAAGATTTCCGAAATTTAATGCTGTCCAGGCTGCCACGCCCTCGTGACCTCGGCGTTGTCCCTCATCACATAACGAGGAGAAGCCGAGGGGAAGGAAGCCATGAAGCGAGGCGTGACGGTTTTGGCCTGTGTGTCTGCCCTGACTGTGGCCGGCTATTTCGCTATTGCGAAGTGGGGCATCCAGCACGAGAGCCGTGAGTTTTTCGATGCCGAGCGGCAGCGGCCGATCACGGTCGACGTGGCCGTGCGCACGGATTACGAGATGAAGGCCAATGCCGGGCTGTGGCGGCTCCCGGTGGCGATCATCAGCAACGGCAACACCGTCAAGAACACCGAGTATTCCTTCCTCGCGAACGTGTTCGCCGCGCGCGGCTATCTCGTCGCCAGCGTTCAGCAGGACCTGCCGACCGATCCGCCGCTCGTCACCAAGGTCGGCATGCCCTATGTCGGCCGGCTCGACGTCTACAAGAAGGGTGAGGCCAACATCCTGTGCGTGCTCAAGGAGATGAAGAAGCGCCATCCGAATGCCGACTATGAGCATCTGACCCTGGTCGGCCATTCCAATGGTGGCGACACCGCGATGTATTTCGCCAAGGAGCATCCGAACATCGTTTCGCAGGTGGTGACGCTCGACAATCTGCGGGTGCCTTTCGTGATCCGGGACAAGCTGAAGATCCTGTCGTTCCGCTCCGACGATCCGCAGTTCAAGACCGATCCCGGCGTGTTGCCATCGCAGGTCGGCAAGAAGAGCGGCATCGACATCATCAAGACCGAGTTCCAGCACACCTGGATGAGCGATCGCGGTCCCTATACGGCGCGGGAGCGGATCCAGGCGACGCTCGACAAATATCTCGGCGGCGACACCACCAGCGAGCTCGCACCGGCGGATACCGACAATCTGATCGTCACCAACGGGGCCGCCGCCCTGCCCTGACCCTTCATGCATGGCGCCGTGGCCTCGCGGCGCCTGGGCGCCCGAGCTCTGCTGCCGAGACCCTCGCAACGAGCGAGGGCGCAGGGAATGCCGGGTGATGGCCTCACCCATGGCCCGCCTGCGAAAGAAAATGCAGGCGGCAGGTACCACAGGTTCAGCCGGATCAACCCGGCATTCCCCGCGCGATGGTCTACGGATTATACGTCCTCTCCCCGGGGACCGGGCTTTCTTGCCCCCGTGACCGGCAGATCATCACTGCCAGCGTAGCCTCAGCGTCGGGAGGCCAGGACCAAACGATTTCACCGTGCGGACCTGATTGTTCGTCGGCGCGTATCACCGCGCTGCAATCCGATCCGCCCACCGCATTGCTGCCTCACGTGCCGTGACGATCGCGATACGCCCCTCGTGGCGAAGCAGGATGCGCGGAAAGATCGATCTGATTTGCCCGACGGCACAAGTCCCGATACGTGCGACAAACTGGCACGACGGGCAGAATGCGCATGGCGACCGCGCAATGGCGCAGCCGCCATGACGTGGTGCTATCAGTCCTGCGGCTTCTTGGCCGGCGGGCCGTTCTTGTTGCCCGGCATGCCCTTGATGTTCGACGGGTCCTGTGCGCTGACGTCCGGATTGTGCCGGTTGATCGTGGAGGATGAGCCGACCGTTCCGGTCTCGGTCGCGGGGCCGTTCTTGCTGCCGGGCGCACCCTGGATGCCCGCTCCTGAATTCTGCGCACTGGGCGGCGAGGTGGTCTGTTGCTGCGTGCCCTGAGCCATGGCCGAAGTGGCCGAGACGACGAACGCGCACGCAATCAGGCTGATCATTGGCTTCATGGCGCGACCTCCATTTGTAGTTGCTGTGCTGTTGTTCGAACGTGGCGTCGGCGGAGCCGTTCCAGGGAACGCCGAATTTCGCAATCCAATCGCCGAAGCCGCGCGCAGCCGCTGCCCGCTTTATCGGCTTCCGCATCGCATCACGTGCTACTAACCTTGCCATACACAGCGATCAGAGGCGAAATATGGAATACCTCTCCACCGATCTCAGCCCGCGCGAGCGCTACAAGATCTTGACCTCCTTCGTGCTGCCACGGCCGATCGCCTGGGTCACGACCAGGGGCGAGACCGGGGTGGTCAACGCCGCGCCGTTCTCATTCTTCAACGTGATGGGCGAGGACCCGCCGCTCTGCGTGTTCGCGATCAACCTGCGGCCGGACGGCCGGACCAAGGACACCCTGGTCAACATCCGCCGCTCAGGCGAGTTCGTGGTCCACATCACCGACGAGCCCCTGGCGCAGGCGATGCACGAGACCGGCGGCGACTTTCCGCCGGAGATCGGCGAGCCCGATCATCTCGGACTCAAGCTCGCACCCTCGCGCATGATCGGCGTGCCGCGGCTGGCGGACGCCCCGTTCGCGATGGAGTGCAGGACCTGGCAGCTCATCGACGTCAACGGCGACCGCGTGCTGGTGCTCGGCGAGGGCCTCGCCTTCCACATCCGCGACGAGTTGTGGGACACCGAGAAGATGCGGGTCGAGATGGAGCTGTTCCACCCCGTGGGGCGCATGTTCGCCGACCGCTATTGCCGCACCGACGACCGCATGGATTTCCCGCCGGCGAAGGGCGCCGGCTGAGCGCTCCCGGCCGGACGCCGTCAGTAGGTCGCGGCCAGATAGCTGACGATCTTGTCGACATCGGCCGCGTCGATCGGGGCACCATAGACCTTGATCATCTTGGTGACCTCGGCCTGCCAGAACTCCTTCTTGTTCTGCATCGGCGGCTGCGTCTTGATGTAGTCGGAGGAGTGGCAGGCCGTGCAGTTGCCCTGCACGACGGCGAGGTCGGGCCCCGGCTTGAACGCCGCGGTCTCCTGCGGAACCTGATAGTTCACCGGGGCTGCGGTGAGGGCGATGGGGCTGCCCGCCAGGCAACCAAGCCCGGCAGCCAGCGAGGCGATGAGGAACGACATCCGTTGCATGGTCATCCTCCTCAGGCCGCCGTGACGCGGACGGTTTCGACGACATTGCGCAGATAGCCGGCCGGATTCCAGCGCGGCGTCTCCGGCTGGGTCTCGCCGGAATTGCTCGTGGCCCGCACCTTGAGATCGTGGGATCCCGCGGCAAGCTTCACCGGCAGCTTCCACTCGCGGAAGGAATATTTCCCGAGGTCCTTGCCGAGCCGGGCATCGGTCCAGCTCTGGCCACCGTCGGTCGAAACGGCAACCTGCCTGATCCCGGCCCCGCCGTCGAATGCGATACCGCGCAGCGTTGCCCTGCCTGCCTTCAGCTTCGCGCCATCGGCCACGCTGGTGATGAACGAGCGGACCGTGAAGCGGTTGATCGGGATGGTGGCTTTCGGCGTCGTGCCGGGCTCGACGGCATTGTTCGGCGTGTCCGGGATGCGATAGGCCGATTTCATCCAGAAGCCGTCGAACACGCCGTCGACGACGGTGATCTCGTTGAGGTGCTTGACCCAATACGTCCCGTAATAGCCGGGCACGATCAGTCGGAGCGGGAAGCCGTTGAGGAACGGCAGATCCTCGCCGTTCATGCCGTAGGCCAGCATCACCTCGCCATTCATGGCGTGATCGAGGTCGAGCGCCTTGACGAAATCCGGCGTCTTGTCGATCACCGGGCCGTCCATGCCGCCGAAGGTGACCTGTCTGGCGCCGGCCTGGACACCCGCCATGTCGAGCACGGTCTTCAGCGGCACGCCCCGCCAGCGCGCATTGCCCATGGCGCCGTTGCCAAGCTGGCCGCCGGCGACGCGAGGCTCGAAGAAGCCGCGGCTGTTGCCGGAGCATTGGTTGACGGCGACGATCTCGGTCGCCTTCATCTTGCGGATGTCCTTGAGCGACAGCTTGAGCGGCTTGTCGACCTTCCCCTTGATCGCGAGCGTGAACTTGTCCGGATCGAGATCGTAAGGCAGGCCCGCCAAATGATAGCGGACGAAGAAGGCATTGTTCGGCGTGATCACGCCGTCATTGAACACCCCGAATGGCGTTTCGAGTTGCGGCGGCCGGCTGGTCAGGCCGATCATCGGCCGCTTCTGCGGATACTTCACCAGCGGCCGCTCGCCGTTGGCGAAGGGCAACGTCACCGTCTCCCCGGCCAGCGCACGGGTCGCGCCGAAGCTGCCCAGCAAAGCAGCCATCCCCGCTCCCTTGAGCAGATCACGTCTGTCGATCATGGGTCTCCCTCCGGAGTGGTGGTTCTCGCCAGGGGTCATCACCTCGGGACGAGTTGGTCAGCACACGGCATGCATTGCGGCGCCAGATGATTGTTGCACGATTCTCTCGTGACAAGAAAAGACGTGATGTCAGAGATCAAACCATCGCGATTCATCGCACTGCGGCAAAAATGAAGCCCGCGCGCGGGCGACGGAGTGCGCACGCGAGTCGTGCCGGCGAAAGGGCGGTTCGCGGGTCGCGTCGTCCTTGCGAGCGAAGCAATCCAGAGTCCCGCGTCGACTCTGGATTGCTTCGTCGCTGCGCTCCTCGCAATGACGGGTGTTAGCCCGGGTGCCTGGATCGTGGCGGATTTGTAGCCCGGATGAGCGGCTGACATCCGTAGAGTGGGCAAAGCGGCGCCATCAGGCGGCGCGTGCCCGCCGGCGGTTGATGTGAGGGAGCGCGGTGGGCACGGCGCGTCGCACAGATGTGAACGCCAACAATGATGGAAGGCGCGCCTTTGCCCACCCTACGACACGACGACCGAACTACCCGCCCTGCCCGATCTTGTCCTGCGTCTTGGTGTCGAAATCGCCGGCGTCGTGGCGCTCGTGGAGCTGGCTCTTGGGATCGCCGGAGACGCGGTTGACCATGCGGCCGCGCTTCACCGGGGTGCGCTGCGCGATCTGGTCGGTCCAGCGCTGGACGTGTCTGTAGTCCTGCACCGAGAGGAATTCGCCGCCTTCGTAGAGCAAACCCTTGGCGAGCGCGCCGTACCACGGCCACACAGCGATGTCGGCGATGGTGTAGTCGGGGCCGGCGAGATACTCGCTTTCGGCGAGACGGCGGTCGAGCACGTCGAGCTGGCGCTTGACCTCCATCGCGAAGCGGTCGATGGCATATTCGATCTTGGTCGGCGCATAGGCGTAGAAGTGGCCGAAGCCGCCGCCGAGATAGGGCGCGGCGCCCATCTGCCAGAACAGCCAGGACAGGCATTCGGCGCGCTTGGCCGGCTCGGTCGGCAGGAAGGCGCCGAACTTCTCGGCCAGATAGACCAGGATCGCGCCGGACTCGAACACGCGGATCGGCTCGGGCCCGCTGCGATCCAGCAGCGCCGGGATCTTGGAATTGGGATTGATGGCGACGAAGCCCGAACCGAACTGATCGCCCTCGCCGATCCGGATCAGCCAGGCATCGTATTCGGCGCCGCTGTGGCCGAGCGCCAGCAGCTCCTCCAGCATCACGGTGACTTTCACGCCGTTCGGCGTTCCCAGAGAATAGAGCTGCAAGGGATGACGGCCGACAGGCAATTCCTTCTCGTGCGTCGGACCTGCGATCGGCCGATTGATGTTGGCGAAGCGGCCGCCGCTGGCCTTGTTCCAGGTCCAGACCTTGGGCGGCACATAGCTGTTCTGTTCGGACACGAGAAACTCCGGCGTGAGCGGCAAAGAGCGAAGGTTTTAGGCGCTTATGCCGTCGAGCGGAAGCCGCGCTGCGCGCGGGCGCCATCAGCATTTTCTGCATTGCGCGGCCGAACCTGCGATGACAGAACGGAGACAAGACAACAATGACGGTCCGTCATGGGCCGGCTCCTGGGAACGCCAATGACTGCAACTGCCCTGCCCCCGGAACGCATTCCCGTGATCGTCGGCGTGGGCGAGATCGTCGATCGACCCAAGGACATCGGCGAAGGTCTGGAGCCGCTGGCGCTGCTCGAACTGGCGATCCGCCGTGCGGAAAATGACGCGGGCGCCAAGCTCATCCATGACACCGGCTCGCTCGACGTGGTCAACTTCCTGAGCTGGCGCTACCGCGACCCCGAACAGCTTCTCGCGCAGCGGTTGGGCGTCGCGCCGGCGCACTGCCATTACGGTCCGGTCGGCGGCGAGAGCCCGATCCGCTTTCTGCACGAGGCCGCCTTGCGCATCGCGCGCGGCGAATGCGAGGTCGCCGTGGTCTGCGGCGCCGAGGCGCAATCGACCGCGACCAAGGCCGAACGCGCCGCCGTGACGCTGCCGTGGACGCCGTTCGCGCATGATGTCGAGGAGCCGAAGCGAGGCGCCGCATTCCAGAAGCCGCTGGCGGTGAAGCTCGGCGTGTTTCGCCCGGTCTCAGTCTATCCGTTCTACGAGGTCGCAAGCGCAGCCAAATGGGGCCAGACGCCGCGGCAGGCGCTCGCCGAATCCGGCGAGCTGTGGTCGCGCTTTTCGGCGGTCGCCGCCTACAATCCCAACGCCTGGCTGAAGCGGCACTTCGCGCCAGAGGAGATCACGACGCCGTCGGCCGACAATCGCCCGATCGCCTGGCCCTATACCAAGCTGATGGTCGCCAATCCCATGGTCAACATGGGCGCGGCGCTGATCCTGACCAGCCTCGCCAAGGCACGCGCCGCCGGCATCGCCGACAACCGCATGATCTATCCGCTCGGCGGCGCATCGGCGGAAGATCCGCGCGACTATCTCACGCGCGATCAGTTCGCCGAGAGCCATCCGCAGAACGCTGTATTGCGGGCCGCGATGAACATCGCCGGTGGCAGCGGCGCCGCGTTCGACGCCATCGAGCTCTACAGCTGCTTTCCCTGCGTGCCGAAGATGGCACGGCGAACCCTCGGCCTCGGCGCCGACGTCGAGCCCACCGTCACCGGCGGGCTGACCTTCTTCGGCGCGCCGCTCAACACCTACATGACGCATGCCGCCTGCGCGATGGTGCGGCGGCTGCGCGGCGGCGCCAAGCGCGGCCTGCTGTACGGCCAGGGCGGCTTCGTCACCAAGCATCATGCGCTGGTGATCTCGCGCGAGCCGCCGTCGTCGCTGTCACAGGAGGTGAGCGTGCAGGCCGAGGCGGACCGGCACCGCGCCGTCGCGCCGGAGTTCGTCAGCGAGGCCAGCGGCGGCGGCAGGGTCGAGAGCTTCACCGCGCTGTTCGATCGCAACGGCGAGGTCGAGCATGGCGTGGTGATGCTGCGCACCGAGCAGGACGCGCGCACGCTGGCGCGCGTGCCGGCGCAGGACGCAGCCACGCTGGCGCGGCTGATGGATCAGGACAGGTCGCCGGTCGGCTTGCTCGGCACGATCACGATGGCCGCGGATGGCGTGCCGGAGTGGCGGGCGAATTAGTCCGCGTCTGCTCCCGCCGCCGTTGCCTCACACCTCCCGCGCCTCGTGCTGCCAGCGTGCATAGGCCGTATCCCAATCAGGATCGCGCTCCGCCACGAAGCCGAGCGTTCGGCCGCCGCCGAGGTTGCGGAAGCCGATCATGGCGCGCCGGTGCGCGCCGCTCCTGACATAAGCGCGCATGCTGGCTTCGTCGGTCCAGACCGTCAGCGTGTGATAGATGCCATTCACCGGACGAAGCTCGACGCGCAGATTTCCGGGAGCGGCGCGCGCCTGGCGGACGGCGCGCAGCGTGTGCCACCAGAATCGCGCCAGCCGAGTGAGGCCGCGGTGCGGGCGGAAGCCGGTGACGGACACGTAGACGCTCATGGCGCGCTCCTGGATCGCACCCCGTCGCGGGGGGAACGGTCGCGCCGGCGGGTGTGAGCACAACGCTGCTCACCGCGTCCTGGATGTCGGCGCGCAGATCACGGTCCGGCGGTCAGCGCCCACTTCGCCTGGGCTTCACGTCGGCAGGGACCGTGCCGGTGGTCTCCTCAGCCGCCGGGGGCGAGCTGTTGTCGCCCGCCAATTGCTGGTCGCGCTTGAGCGCGACGGCCTCATCCCGCCGCGCGGCCGCAACCGCCGATTCCGGATCCAGCTTGAGCGCCTGGTTGAAGTCGGCGAGCGCGCGGTCGTAGCGCCCCTTTTCCAGCCACACCGCGCCGCGGTCGCTGTACGTCGCGGCATCGTTGAAGCCCATGCGCACGGCGTGGTCGAGATCGACGAGGGCCTCGTCCAGATCTCCCTTGCGCTGGAACGCCAGTCCACGATCGTGAAACAGCATCGGATTGTTCGGATCGAGCCGGATCGCCCGCTCATAATCGCCAAGCGCCCGGTCGAAGCGGCCCATGCGGACCAGATCCCTGGCGCGGTAGCGATAGAGATCGGCATTGCGGGGCGCGAGCCGGATCGCCTCGTCGAGATCGGCGACGGCCCCTTCGACATCGCCCTGGCGGCTGCGGTCCATCGCGCGCTTCACCAGGGATGCGGCGGTCATCGGTTCGGCCGGGACGACCGGCTCTGCGGCTTGCGGCGCAGGCGCCTCCATCGCCGGGGGCTGCACCGGCAGCACGGCTCCGGTCGCATCCTGGACGGCAGGCGCCGGGATGGTCTCACCTGCGACCTTGCGCTGCGGCGCGGATCGGGCCTGCGGCGACGGTGTCACGATCGAGCGCGTCGCCTGCCTGCTCATCCAGTCACCGGCGGAGGGCAAAAGCAGAATCTCGAGGCCGATCAGGATCGCGCTGAGCACGGCGGTCGCCGCGGTGAACTGCAGGATGGCGTCCCAGCGCTCGCGGCGGACGCGATCGCGCTCGGCGGCAAGATCGGCGTCGTATTCGGCGCGCAGGCCAGGGTCGCGCAGCACGTTGTAGGCGACGATGATCATCTTGAGCTGATGCTCCGACGCCGCATCGGCGCCGCCCCGGAGGTCGGGATGGTGCGCCTTGGCGGCCAAGCGGAACGCCCGCTTGATCGTGTCGAGATCGGCCCGCGGCGATACGCCGAGCACCTCGTAATGCGTCTTCATGGTGCGATCCCGTGCCTCTCTACCGAGGCCGGTTCGGGATCACGCGGGGTGCAGGTCGAGCGCATAATGGGCGCCATCGCGGGTGAGCCTGCCAAACGCGGCCCACGGAAAATGAGATCCACAAACCAACATCTTTTCTGCAACGATACGATCGAGCAATCTGCGCCGGCTGACCTCGGCAGCCGGGCCGTCCTGGTCATACGCGCCGTGCCATTCGGGATGGCGCAGGCACAACGCCGGCACATAGGCGGTGTCGCCCGAGATCATCAGTTGCTCCGCTCCGGAGCTGAGATGAAAGGCGGTGTGCCCCGGCGTATGTCCGGGGACGCTGACGAAGCGGATGCCCGGCACCACCTCGTCCTCGCCCTCGACCGGCAGCACGTTCTTCCACCCCGGGATCACGCTCTGGATGCGGCGCGCCAGCGACTGCCGCCACGGGGGCAGTCGGCTGGTCAGAGATGCGTCGGTCCAGAACTTGTATTCCGCCGCGGCCACGATGATCTCGGCGGTCGGAAACACCGGCGCGTTGGTGTCCTCGCCGAGCAGTCCGAAGATGTGATCGGGATGGAAGTGCGAGATCAGGATGGTGTCGATGTCCTCCGGGCGAATGCCGGCTGCTTTCAGATTGTCCAGCATGCGACCTGAAATGAAGATCGAGTCGGAATTGTAGCCCTGCACCTGGCCGCCGCCCCCGGCATCGCACAGCACGGTCTTGCCCTTCAGCCGCACCACGAAGGTGGAGATCGGGATCGGAACGAAGGCGGAGCTCAGGCCGGCGGCTCGCAGTGCCTGCTTGACGTCGCTGATGCTGGCGTTGCCGATGAAGCCGGCCTCCTGCGGCTTTTCCCAGATCCCGTCATAGAGGGCGATCACCTCGGCCTCGCCGATCGTGATCCGGCGATAGCCGGGCGCGGGATCCTCAGTGCGGCGGCGCGGCTTGGCAGCAACGACGGCAAGCCCCGCATCGAGACCGAGGGCGGCCGCGGCCGTCGCAGCCGATAGCACCAAGGTCCTGCGCGAAGGGCCGCTCGCAATCACATTGCCTGCCACTAAATGTACCGCTGGTTGAATAAATATCTAACACAAGTTAACCTCTGCACCTTAGCGGGATTATGGCGCGACAACGGCCTTTCTGGCCGGGGCGTCAGGTGTGGGGAGTCTGCAACGGTCGGGGATGATCCCGTCGAGCGGGGCGCCGCCTGACGAACGGCGCAGGCATGTGCGTTCCGCGCCGGCGCGGCTCGCCGGGGGCGCCATCGGTTCTGCGTACGGCTATCGGCAGGCTGTGTCGTTCGATGATCGAATGGGACAGCGGCCCATCTCGGCCGCTGTCGCCCGCTTCGTCATGCCTATCAGGCGGCGCGAACGGATTGCAGGAAGCGGCTGACCTCCTGCTTGAGCCGGTTGCTGTCGCCGGAGAGCTGGCGCGCGGCGCTGAGCACCTGCCCCGAGGTGTCGCCGGTCTCGCTGGCGCCGCGCTGGACGTTGGCGATGTTGGCGGACACCTGCTGTGTACCCGCGGCGGCGTGCTGGATGTTGCGCGAGATCTCGGCGGTTGCGGCGCCCTGCTCCTCGACCGCGGCCGCCACCGTCGCGGCGATCTCCGACAGCCGCTCGATCGTCGTCGAGATCTCCCTGATGGCACCGACCGACTCCTGCGTGGCCCCCTGGATGCCGGAAATCTGTTGGCCGATCTCGCCGGTCGCCTTTGCAGTCTGTTCGGCCAGCGCCTTGACCTCGGAGGCGACGACGGCAAAGCCGCGGCCGGCTTCGCCCGCCCGTGCGGCCTCGATGGTGGCATTGAGCGCCAGCAGATTGGTCTGCCCGGCGATCGTGTTGATCAGTTCGACGACGTCGCCAATGCGGGTCGCCGCCTTCGACAACTCGCCGACGCGATCATTGGTGCGGCGGGCCTGCTCGACCGCATCGGAGGCGATGCGCGCCGACTCCTGCACCTGGCGGCTGATCTCACGGACCGACGAGGTGAGCTCCTCGGTGGCCGACGCGACCGCCTGGACATTGGCCGACGCCTCCTCGGAGGCCGCGGCAACGGTGGTGGAAAGCTCCTGCCCTCGCACGGCGGTGCTCGACAGCGAATTGGCCGAGGTCTCGAGCTCGCTGGAGGCCGAGGACACCGTATTGACGATGTTGCCGATGGCGCCTTCGAAACTGTTGGCAAGCTCTGACATCTCCCGCTTGCGCGAGGCGGCTGCGCGCCGCTCCTGCTCACCGAGCTCCCTGGCGTTGAACCGCACCATCGTCTGCACGGTCTGCAGGTTACGCAGCGCGCGGCCGATCTCGTCGTCGCGCTCGATGCGCATGCGGGTGTCGAGCTTGCCCTGGGTGATGCTTTCCATCGTCTCGTTCAGATGATCGAGCGGCGCCACGATCACGTTCATCGTGCGCAGCCCGACCAGGCCGCACAGCACGACACCAGCCGCAGCAATCGCCACGGCGGTCATTCCGGCGAGCCCGCCCTCCCCGAACGAAATGACGCCAAGCACGAGCAGGAACAGTGTCTGCAATCCAACCAGCGTTCGCAGCCTTGCCGCGATCGTGCCGGCGAACATCGAGAGATGGTCGAACACCGAGCGGCGGCGGACGATGCCGTCGTCGATCTTGTAACCATGTGGCCGCTTTTCGCGGATCGCCGCATAGACCTGCTCGGCCTCGGCGCGCTGGTCGGCGGGCAGCTTGGTGCGCACCGAGGTGTAGCCGACGACTTGGCCGTCTTTGCAGATCGGCGACGCCGTCGCCAGCACCCAGTAATAGTCGCCATTCTTGCGGCGGTTCTTGACCGCGCCGACCCAGGGACGGCCGGCCTTGAGCGTGGTCCAGAGATTGTCGAAGGCTTCAGGCGGCATATCGGGATGGCGCACGATGTTGTGCGGCTGCCCCATCAGCTCGGCTTCGGTGAAGCCGGCCGCGTCGACAAAATCCTGGTTGAAGAAGGTCAACTTGCCCTTCGTGTCGGTCTTGGACACGATCAGCGTGTCATCCGTGATCGGATACTCGACGTTGGTGACGGGCAAATTCTTACGCATGGCGAGTCTTTCAATCGACGATGATGGCCGTGAGCCGTGCCGGCACTGGCATGACTAATTTTGTTTCAAACGATGCATCGACTGTCGCAGTCGCCGATTAACCTAAGATAAAATGCCGCAACCGGTGAAATACGGGCGCTTGCGCTTATTAGTGGCGGTTGCAATCCCACAAGGCCCTTAGCCGGTGTGTCGCCTCGACGCGAGCGCTGGCAGAACGGCGCAATCATGTCGCGCCCGCCGTTGACGGTGGGATCTGGATCAAGCGGCGCGAACCGTTTGCAGGAAGCGCGTCGCCGATGCGGGTCGCGGCCTTCGACAGCTCGCCGAGGCGATGATCGGTGGTCGAGCGCGCCTGGCCGACGGCCTCGCCCGCCATGCGCGCCGACCGGCCCACGAAAAAGGGCGCAGCCTCCCGGCTACGCCCTGGCTCGTTGGGGATCTGAACGCCGGGATCAGGCTGCGCGCACGGTGTCCAGGAAACGTCCGACCTCGAGCTTCAGTCGGTTGCTGTCGCCGGACAGCATCTGCGCCGCCGAGAGCACCTGGGACGACGCCGAGCCGGTCTCGCTGGCGCCGCGCTGCACCTCGGCGATATTGGATGACACCTGCTGAGTGCCGATCGACGCCTGCTGGATGTTGCGCGAGATCTCCTGCGTCGCCGCGCCCTGCTCCTCCACCGCGGCGGCGATGGCCGAGGAAATCTCCGACAGCTTCTCGATCGTGCCGGAAATTTCGCGGATGGCGCCGACGGATTCCTGCGTCGCCGCCTGGATGCTGCCGATCTGCTGGCCGATCTCGCCCGTGGCCTTGGCGGTCTGCTCGGCCAGCGCCTTCACCTCGGAGGCGACCACCGCAAAGCCGCGCCCGGCTTCACCTGCCCTGGCGGCCTCGATGGTCGCATTGAGCGCCAGCAGGTTGGTCTGGCCGGCGATGGTGTTGATCAGCTCGACGACGTCGCCGATCCGGGTCGCGGCCTTCGACAATTCGCCGACGCGATCATTGGTCCGCCGCGCCTGCTCGACGGCGTCGCTGGCCATACGCGCGGACTCCTGCACCTGGCGGCTGATCTCGGTGACCGAGGAGGCCATCTCCTCGGTGGCGGAAGCGACCGACTGGACGTTGGTCGAGGCTTCCTCGGAGGCGGCGGCAACCGTGGTCGCCAATGTCTGCGAGCGCGCGGCGGTCGAGCTCAGCGACGTGGCCGACGCCTCCAGTTCGGTTGAGGCATGCGACACGGTGCCGACGATCTGCCCAACGGCCTGCTCGAAGCCGTCGGCCATCTGATGCATCTCGGCGCGGCGCTTCTCGGCCATCAGCTTGTCCATCGCGATCTTGGCCTCGGCCTCCTGCTGCGCCTTTTCGGCCAGCATCACCTTGATCTGGTTGACGGCCTGCGCCGTATCGCCGATCTCGTCGCCGCGGCCCTCGCCGGAGATGGCTACCTCCTCTCCCTTTGCCATGCGCTGCAGCACGGCGACCAGCGCGCGCATCGGCTGGGCAATGCCGTACTGGCCGATGACGAAGCCGAGCGACAGACCGACGATGATGCTGATGGCGGAGAGGACCATCAACCTGTGTGATGTTTCGACATACTCATCAGCCGACGACTTGGCCAATTCTTCGACGCGGTGATCCACCTGCTCGGCCACTGCCCGCATCTTGGCTCGGAGCGTCTCGGCAACGGCATCACTGGCCTTGACCGTTTCGAGCAACTTCTGAGCGGAGTCGCTGATCTGGTTGGAGGACGCCGCCTCCACCACGGCCAGCGTCTTGCCGATACTTATCTGATAGGCTGCGAATGCGTCTCGAACGCCGCCGAGCATCGCCTGGGTTTCCTGGTCATTCGTCTTTGAGACTTCGTCCAACCGTTCCTTGAACGCCTTCATCTGCTCGTCGATGATGTGATGCGCTGCGTTGCGGTTGTCGTCGCGAGGATCGAGTGCGCTACGGAACTCAGCGCCGACGATGGACGCCACATTCGTGTTGGCTCGCGCGGCCAGCATCGAGCGCCGGGCAGCCCGCGCCATGCGCTCGGCGTTCTCGTTGAGATCGCGCAATGCACCGGCGGCGATGTAGCTCAGGGCACCCATCATGGCGCTGAGCAGGAGCACGATCGTAAGAATCTTGGTCAGGACGCGAAAGCGCGAAAGAAACGACATCTACAACCTCTCATGAAGGCCGATGATGTCAGACGAAGCCGAGACTACGTCGAGGACGCAATCGAAGTCGCTCCTGCATCACCGGTGATGTTGGGCGAGCCGACCTTCTTGCGCTTGAATCGAAAAAAATCTTAATTTTCTCGACCGTAAAAATTCGGATCAAATGATACGCGCGGACGGTATTTTTCCCCGCCGCGCGCTCGCCCCGATAGACAGCCACGGAAGTGGCCAACCGCTGCGAGCGCTCGGCCACCGAGGTCGGGGATCTTCACCGAGGCTTCGAACTCACCGGAGGCAGAGGACGAGCACACCGACGATCCGCGAGCCCGTCGCTTCGAGGGCGCGCCGGCAAGTTGCTTCATCTCGCGCTCCCCCGCGCCGCGGATCATTCCAGCTCGATCGGCTGATAGGCACCGGTCTCGTCGAGCGCGGTGCCCCAGATCTTGTGCGAGGCCTGATGTTCGGCGGGGCCGAAGTTGAGCGAGGCGCCAAGACCCAGATCGATGTTGCGCATCGACTCCAGCGTATCGATCAGCCGCTCCGTATCGAGCTGCGGACCGGCCTGCTTCAGGGCTTGAACCAGGATGCTCGCCTCGATGTAGCCCTCGAGCGAGGTGTAGTCCGGCGGCTCGCCGGGGAAATGCTTCGCCAGCGCGGCCTTGTAGTCGAGCACCACGCTCGAATAGCCGGAGACGGCGGGAACGGTCTGGGTCACGACGACCCCGGCTGCGTAGCGTGGGCCGAGCAGCATGAGCTCGTTGGCAAGCGCCGATGCACCGACCGCCGACACGTTGACGAAGAGGACGCCGGGCAGTGCATCGCGCGCCTTCTCGATGAACTTGGCGGCCGCGCGCGAGGTCGCGACCATGATGACCGCACGGACGGGTGTCTTCTGTGCCTTGAGCTGATTGATCGCGGGCTCCACATCCACGGTGTTGCGGGTGTAGTTGACGCGCAGGATCGCCGCGTCGTTGAGGCCGAGGACGCGAAACGCCTTTGCAACGCCGGCAAAGCCTGCATCGCCGAACGAATCGTCCTGCGCGAACAGCGCAATCTGTCGCGGGGGCACGCGGCGCAGCTTGACCAGGTAGTGCACCAGCGCATCGGCCTCTTCCGAATAGCTGGGACGATAGTTGAAGACGTAGCGGTCCGGCGGATCATGACGCGAGACGTTCGCGCCGGTGTAGGGGCTGAAGAACAGCATCCTACGCTCCAGCGAATATGGAATTGCGACGGCCGCCGTCGCGGTCCCGAAACTGCCGACGAAGCCGAATACGCGCTCCTTCTCGTAGAGCTGCTTCATGGCATCGAGCGTGCGGTTCGGGTCATAGCCGTCATCGGCCACGGCGAGCCTCAGCATTCGGCCGTTGACCCCGCCGGCTTCGTTGGCGCGGTTGAATGCGGCTTCGATGCCCACCTTGAGCAGGCGGCCCGACTCCTTGTTCGCGCCCGACAGTGGCAAGACGCTGCCGAATGTGATGTCGCGCTCCGTGATGCCGCGAACCACCGAGGCGGCCACGGCACTCGTTACTCCCGTCGCAGCGACGGAGAGCGCCGGGTCCCGCAACGCGCCGGCCGCCGGTGCGCCGATCGATCGCTCGATGTCTGCGAACTGAAGCTCGGCCCGCCGGCAGTCCTGGCGGCCGCTCGCCACGGCCGCGCGACCGTCGGCGATGGAGCGGTCGAACTGGCGCGTCAGTTCGTTGCGATCGCCGTCGTTGTTGGACGCCTCGCGGATGACGGCCTGGAACTTGCCGATGATGGCCTGGATCCGCGGCCGAGGGATATCGCTGCAGGCAAGGGCCGCCCCGATGGCTGGACCGATCCTGCCGCCGAGGTCGCGCACGACGGCGAGGCTGTCGCCAGGCGCGGCACCGACAGAGGTCGTGAGCATGAGGGTGAAGATGATCGCCGAGGAGGTCGCGAACGATCGCGTCCGGCTCCCCATCTCGTGGCGGGCCCGAAGGTCAAGGAAGGTCATCATGTCGGGACTCGAACTCGTTGAGACACATTAGTCGGATCGGTGTGAGCTGATGAGATCGCCGCGGGCCTGTCAGGCCGCGCGGACCGTCTCCAGGAAGCGGCTGACCTCGCGCTTGAGGCGGTTGCTGTCTGTCGACAGCCCCTGGGCCGCCTCCAGCACCTGGGTCGAGGCCGAGCCGGTCTCGGTGGCGCCGCGCTGCACGTCGGTGATGTTGACGGAGACCTGCTGCGTGCCGTGAGCCGCCTGCTGCACGTTGCGCGAGATTTCCTTGGTCGCGGCGTTCTGCTCTTCGACCGCTGCGGCAATCGTCGAGGACACCTCCGACAGCCGTTCGATGCTGCCGGAGATCAGCCTGATCGCCGCGACCGATTCCTGCGTCGCCGTCTGGATGCCGGCCACCTGCTGGCCGATCTCGTCGGTCGCCTTGGCGGTCTGCTCCGCCAGCGCCTTGACCTCGGCGGCGACGACGGCAAAGCCCCGCCCAGCCTCGCCGGCCCGCGCCGCCTCGATGGTGGCGTTCAACGCCAGCAGATTTGTCTGCCCGGCAATGCTGTTGATCAGCTCGACCACGTCGCCGATGCGGCTCGCCGCCCGCGACAGCTCGCTCACCCGCTCGTTGGTCTTCTTCGCTTGCTCGACCGCTTCGTTGGCCATGCGCGCCGATTCATGCACCTGGCGGCCGATCTCGGTGACCGAGGACGTCATCTCCTCGGTGGCCGAGGCGACGGATTGCACGTTGGTCGACGCTTCCTCCGACGCAGCCGCCACCGTGGTTGCGAGCTCGCCGGCGCGGACCGCCGTCTTGCTCAAGGTATCCGCCGAGACCTCCAGTCTGGACGAAGCCGACGAGACCGTCTCGACGATCTCGCCAACGGCGCTTTCGAAATCGTCGGCCATCTTGTGCATGTCGGCCTTGCGGCGGGCCAGCGCCCGCTGCTCGGCTTCCTTCTGCTCCGCTTCCAGCGCGTGACGTGCGACCGCATTGCTCTTGAACACCTCGACGGCGCCGGCCATCTCGCCGATCTCGTCGCCGCGTCCCACGCCGGGCACCTCGACGTCGAGGCGGCCGCCGGCGAGGCTCTTCATCGCGCTGGTCATGCGATGCAGCGGGCTGGTGATGCCGCGCCCGACGATCGTTGACACGACGAGCAGGACAAGCAGCACGATCCCGGCCGCCATCAGCGACTGCCGCGTCGAGGCCCAGGCCTGCGCCGAGAGGTCATCGATATAGACGCCGGTCCCGACCAGCCAATTCCAGGGGGCGAAGCCGGCGACATGGGTGAGCTTGGGCTGCGGCGTCTCGGAGCCGGGCTTCGGCCAATCATAGTCGACGAAGCCGCGGCCATGCTGGCGGACCACGTCGATCATCTCGATGAACAGCTTCTTGCCGTTCGGATCCTTCATGTCCGCGACGTCCTGCCCGACCAGCTTGGTCGAGATCGGATGCATCAGCATTTTCGCGGTCAGATCCGTGACGAAGAAATACTCGTTGCCGCCATAGCGCAGCTGGGAGGTGCGCTCGAGCGCGCGCTTCTGCGCGTCGGCGACCGAGATCGTCCCCTTTTGCGCGGCCGCATGCTCCTCGGCGAAGATGCCGAGCGCGAGCTCGGTCAGATGCTGCAGCTCGAGCTGCTTCTGCTGCTTGAGGCCTGCGGCGAGCTCACGGGAATTGAAGGCGGTCAGACCGATCAGGCCGAGGAAGCTCAGACCGATCAGGGCATAGATCTTGATACCGATGGTGAGCTTGAGGCGATGAGGCATTGCAAACGACATGTCAGTCTCCACGGGCGCAACTCATGCATGGGGCGCTCGGGGACAGATCACGGCGACGGGCGTGGGCTCGCCCTCGTATGCACGCAAACGGGCCCGCAGCCCACGCGTGGAAGCTACGGAACCGAATATTAAGTCTGGTTAAGACGATGTCCGTACGAATACGGAGCAGCGATCGAAAATGATCGTTGCCCGTCCAGATCGGTAACGCGCTCCGGCCTAGCCGTGCGACGCGTCGTCTCATGTGGTGCGACCACGTGAGAGAAGCACCGTTTGCCCGTGGAGCCCGACTGCGCGTTGGCCGCGAATGACCAGACCCTACACGCCGACTCTTAACACAAGTTAAAAATGCAGATTGACTACGCAGGTTAGTTTTGCCGGCGCAAATGCAACGCGAACAGAAAAGCCGCAGGCAACGGGGCCGCGGAGTGTCTCTGTTGGGTCAGAAAACGTTGGGTCAGAAAACGCAAAAGGCCGGAGCGTTCGATGCTCCGGCCTTCCAATCCCCTGCGCGACCAGGAGTTGGCCGCTTCCGCGGCCCAGCGTTATGCCGCCCGCACCGAGCCGAGGAAGCTCGCGACCTCCTGCTTGAGACGATTGCTGTCGCCGGACAGCGCCTGTGCCGCTGAGAGCACCTGGGCCGAGGCCGACCCGGTCTCGGCCGCGCCGCGCTCGACATCGGCGATGTTGGACGAGACCTGCTGCGTGCCATGCGCCGCCTGCTGGACGTTGCGCGAAATCTCCTGCGTCGCCGCGCCCTGTTCTTCGACGGCGGCTGCGATGGTCGAGGAGATTTCCGACAGCTTCTCGATCGTGGAGGAGATCTCCTTGATGGCGCTGACCGACTCCTGCGTCGCGACCTGGATGCTCGAGATCTGCTGGCCGATCTCGCCGGTGGCCTTCGCGGTCTGTTCCGCCAGCGCCTTGACCTCGGAGGCGACGACCGCAAAGCCGCGGCCGGCATCGCCCGCGCGCGCCGCCTCGATGGTGGCGTTGAGCGCCAGCAGGTTGGTCTGGCCGGCAATGGTGTTGATCAGCTCGACGACGTCGCCGATGCGGGTGGCGGCCTTGGACAGCTCGCTGACGCGCCCGGTCGTGGTGCGAGCCTGGCCGACGGCGTCGTTGGCGATGCGCGCCGATTCCTGCACCTGGCGGCTGATCTCGGTGACCGACGAGGCCATCTGCTCGGTCGCAGACGCCACCGACTGGACGTTGGTCGTGGCTTCCTCCGAGGCAGACGCAACCGCCGTCGTCAAGCCTTGCGAGCGCGTCGCGGCCTGGGTCAGCGTCGTGGCGGACTGCTCGAGCTGGCTCGAGGCCGACGAGACGGTGTTCACGATCTCGCCGACCGCGGCTTCGAACTGCTCGGCCAGCCGCTGCATGTCGGCCTTGCGCTGGCGCGCCGCGACCTCATCCAGCGCGCTCTTTTCCTCGGCCTCGGTGCGCGCCTTCTCCTCGGCATTGCCACGGATCACCGTGACGGTCTTGGCGAGATCGCCGATTTCGTCACCCCGCGATGCGCCGGGAATGGCGATGTCGATGCGGCCGCGCGCCATCTCGCCGAGCGCCGCGTTGAGCCGCGTCAGCGGCCGCGCGATCCCGAGGAACGAGAACACGACCGAACCGATCACCGACAACAGAACCGCCAATCCGACAAACAGCGTGATATAGCTCGCCTGCGCGGCGACCTGGTCTGCCTCGAACCGGGCGCTCGCGTTGCGCGCGCGCGCGTCCTGGATCGCAGAGGACATCAGCTCGCCGGCCTCGCCGAGATAGATGAGCGTGCGGTCGCGCAGCACGGCCTCCTTGATTCCCTCGGTCTTCACCACCTCGTCGTTCGCGGCGACGAAGTCGGAGGCGAGGCCATTGAGCTTGGTGATCGTGGCCTGGATCTCGCGGTTGTCGGCGAGCATGCGAGCGTCGGTCAGCGAGCTCTTCAGCCCCGGCACCGTCTGCTTCACGGTTAGGATGGTTGCGGCGTCGCCAGTCATGCCGAACCGCCACGCCTGCGACCGCATGTAGTTCAACTTGGCATCGGCGGCGTGAAGCTGGCGCTCGACCCGCTCGCGGAAGGCGAGGTTCGGCAGCGACGGCGAGGCGAGCAGCGCCTTCAGGCTGGTGTTCCACTCGTTGGAGACCGCACTGCGCTTCTCGATCTGCGTCAACAACTTCTTCTGCGCCTCGGCGAGATCGACCGCTCCCGCGGCATAGCTCGTCATCAGCTCCTTGATCCGGGTCAACCGGGCGCGATTGTCGGCGGTCGATACGTTGCCGAGCGCGGCGTCGATGTCGGTCACCATCGCGGTCGAGAACTGCTGAATGTCGGCGGCTGCCTTCTCTGCCTCGGCCGGCGCACGCGCCAGCCGCGCCGAACGGCCGCCGAGCTGGGTCTGCTGCATGTTGATGCTGGCCGACAGCACGCTCTCGACCACGCGCCGCGCGCGCTCGGCCTGCTGATTGGCATGGTTGACCGCTCTTTCCGCCATCAACTGGTTAGCGATCATGCCGACGGCGAGAGATGCGCCGATGGCGCCAGCGAGCCCGAGTTTGTAGCCGATCCGATTCAGTTTCATTGCCCTACCCACAGATGGACGCGTCACGCGACGGTCCGTACTGGAGGTATAGCGGTGAGGTCCCTAGAGACCGTTAATTTACGGGAGTTATCGGGCATTACACGCAAAAAACATCTGCTTTTTCTGTGTGCGCCCCGATGCTTACGGCGGCACGACGGCGCTGCCGCGCCGAGCGACGGCTCACAAACTAAGCAGATGATGTAATCGGCACCGAGGCCCTGCGCGTCGTTCCAGAATCCGGCACACGCTCACGCAGCCGATGCGCAGCTAGCGCATCAGCCCGAGCGCATCGGCGAAAAACTGCGGACCGCCGAAATTGCCGG
The DNA here is from genome assembly GCF_051167995.1 of Bradyrhizobium sp. HKCCYLRH3073. NCBI lineage: Bacteria > Pseudomonadati > Pseudomonadota > Alphaproteobacteria > Hyphomicrobiales > Nitrobacteraceae > Bradyrhizobium > Bradyrhizobium sp. HKCCYLRH3073. Next base: position 869,168 of record NZ_JBNPUD010000001.1, on the reverse strand, counting down.
ACTTCAGCGCCAGCAGCATGTCGCCCGCCTCGGCGCCGATCGCGCGAAGCACCGGCACGCCGGCCGCGATCTCCGGACCGACCAGGAAGCCGGGAATCCTGAGCCTGTCGACGACGGCGCCGGAGGTCTCGCCACCGGCGACGATCAACCGCCGCACGCCGGCCTGGATCAGCCCCGCGGCCAGATCGGCCATTGCCTGCTCGATCGCGTGCCCCGCCGCCTCGCGGCCGTGCCTGGATTGCAGCGCGCTGACCTGATCCGGCGTCGCACTGGAGGCGATCAGCACGGGTCCCTTGGCGACGCGCTCACGCGCCCAGGCGAGCGCTCGCCGCGCCTCGTCCGGGCCTGCGACCAGGCCCGCCGCATCGAGATGCAGCACCGGGATGATGGTCTCGGCCTGCGCGATCTGCTGCAAGGTCGCCTGCGAGCAACTGCCGGCGAGGCAGGCGGCCAGGCCGCCGACGGGGGCATCGGCGTGATGCGCCAAGCCGTGGGAATGAACCTGCCCGGTCTCGACCAGCGCGCGTGCCAGCCCGAGCCCGATGCCGGACGCGCCGACGGAGACCCGGCTCTTCAAGGCGGCCGCACCGATCGCGGTCAGGTCGGCATCGAAGACGGCGTCGACGATCGCCGCGCCCATGCCCTGCCCGGCCAGCTCCTGCAGCCGGCGGCCGATCGCCTCGGGCCCGTGCACGACGGCGGCGAGATCGACCAGGCCGATTTTCCGCCGGCTCTGGCGCGCCAGCACGCGTACCAGGTTGGCGTCATGCATCGGGTTGAGCGGATGGTCCTTGAGCGGGCTCTCGTTGAGCGGCACGGAGCCGACGAACAGGTTGCCCTGATAGACGGTCCGCTTCGTCTCCGGGAAAGCCGGCGTCACCAGCACGATCGCGTCACCGGCATCGCCGGCGAGCGCATCCATGACAGGGCCGATGTTGCCGGCGTCGGTGGAGTCGAACGTCGAGCAGATCTTGAACAGCACGTGGTCAGCGCCCCGAGCGCGCAGCCATGTATCGGCCTCGCGTGAGCGGGCCACGGCGAGCGACGCCTCGATCGAGCGGCTCTTCAGCGAGACGACGACGGCATCGACCTCCGGCAGCGTGAGGTCATCAGCCGGCACGCCGATGGTCTGCACCGTGCGCAGGCCGGCGCGGGTCAGGGTATTGGCGAGGTCGGAGGCGCCGGTGTAGTCGTCGGCGATGCAGCCGAGCTTCAAGGTCACGGCTTCACTCCCTTGTAGGGCGCGAACCAGCCGAGCCCGTCCTCGGTGCGGCCGCGCGGATTGTACTCGCAGCCGACGAAGCCGGCATAGCCGAGCCGGTCGAGCTCGGCGAACAGGAACGGATAGTTGAGCTCCTCGCTGTCAGGCTCGTTGCGCGAGGGAATGCTGGCGATCTGGATGTGGCCGATGATGTCCATCATCTCGCGCAGCCGCATCGTGACGTCGCCGTGGATGATCTGGCAGTGATAGATGTCGAACTGCAGCTTGAGATTGGGAATCTTCAGCTCGCGGATGAGATCGCGGGCGAAGCCGAAATCGTTGAGGAAGTAGCCGGGCACGTTGCGCGAATTGATCGGCTCGATCACGACATCGAGCCCGTGGGGCGCGAAGAACTCCGCCGCCCAGGCGACCGACTTGGTGTACGCCTCCACGGCTTTCGCATCATGACGATCGGCAAGGCCGGCCATCAGATGCAGCCGCTTCACGCCGGTGGCCTTGGCGTAAGGCAGCGCCGTCTCGAGGCTCGCCTTGAGATCATCGAAACGGTGCGGCAGTGCGGCAAAGCCCTTCTCGCCGGCATCCCAATTGCCGGGCGGCAGGTTGAACAGCGCCTGCGTCAGGCCGTTGTCATCAAGCCGCTTGCCGACCTCCTCGGCCGGATGATCATAGGGAAACAGGAATTCCACCGCGGTGAAGCCGGCCTTGGCGGCCGCCGCAAAGCGATCGAGGAACGGATGCTCGGTGAACATCATCGAGAGATTGGCGGCGAAGCGGGGCATGGTGCGAGAACTCGTCGTGCTGTTACTTGGAGGAGCCCGGCAATTTCGTGCCGGTAACCTGCGCATACATCCGCGCCACAGAGGCGTCGTCGTCGCGGCCCATGCCGGCGGCCGCCGTCATCAGGAACATCTGCAGCGCAGCCGCCGAGACCGGGACCGGGAAGCGGTGGTTGCGCGCCATGTCCTGGATGATGCCGAGATCCTTGACGAAGATCTCGACCGCGCTGCGCGGCGTGTAGTCGCCGTCGAGCACATGCGGCATGCGGTTCTCGAACATCCAGGAATTGCCGGCCGAGGCGGTGATGACCTCATAGACCTTGCGGATATCGAGCCCCTGCTTGGCGGCGAAGGCGATGGCCTCGCTGGCAGCGGCGATGTGCACGCCGGCGAGCAGCTGGTTGATCATCTTGAACGCGGCGCCCTGCCCCGGGGCATCGCCGAGCTCGTAGAGCTTGGCCGCCATCGCATCGAGCGCCGGCCGCGCCTTGGCAAACGCAGCCGCGCTGCCCGAGGCCAGGATCGTCAGCTCACCTTGCGCGGCGCGCTGCGCGCCGCCGGAGATCGGCGCGTCGAGGTAGTGCCGGCCGGTGGCTTCGAGCTGCTTCGCCAGCCGCCGCGCGACGTCGGGATCCATGGTCGCGGAGGAGACGAAGACGGCCTCCTTCGGCATGGTCTCAGCCGCGCCGCCAGGACCAAAAAGAATGGCCTCCGTCTGTGCCGCATTGACAACGACGCTGACCACGATGTCGGCGCCAGCGGCCGCCTCGGCCGGGCTCTTGGCGCCCTTGCCGCCCTCGGCGACGAACCGCGCCACCGCATCCGCCGAGACGTCGCAGCCGGTCACCGCGAAGCCGGCACGCTTCAGCGAGGTCGCCATGCCATATCCCATCGAGCCGAGCCCGATCACGGCGACGTTCAATTGCGATGACGACGGCATGTGGCAGATCCCTGAAGCGTTTCCCGGAGACGTCCGGTTGCCCCGGACTGCACTCTGGGTATCACGGCTTGGCCGCGTTGCCAAAGCGTGAGACAAAGCGGCAAAACAGCGACATGCGAGGAAAGACCAGTGGCGGAAACTGCGATTCGCGAGGCCATCTGCCGGTTCGGTCGCTCGCTGTTCGAGCGCGGGCTGACGCCGGGATCGTCCGGCAACATCAGCGTGCGGCTCGATGATGGCGGCTGGCTGGTGACGCCGACCAATGCCTCGCTCGGCTTCCTCGATCCGGCCCGCCTGTCGCGGCTCGATGCGCGCGGCGATCTGGTCTCGGGCGATGCGCCGACCAAGGAGGTGCCGCTGCACACGGCGCTGTACCAGACGCGCGACGCGGCGCGCGCCGTCGTGCACCTGCACTCGACGCATTCGGTCGCGATCTCGATGCTGCCGGAGATCGATCCGCGCGCCGCGCTGCCGCCGCTGACACCTTATTACTTGATGCGCTGCGGCCAGACCGCGCTGGTGCCCTATCATCGTCCCGGCGATCCCGCGGTCGCCGATGCCATCAAGGGTCTCGCCGGCAAATACGCCTCCGTGCTGCTCGCCAATCACGGGCCCGTCGTGTCCGGTGACACGCTGGAAGCCGCCGTGTTCGCGATGGAGGAGCTCGAGGAGACCGCAAAGCTCTATCTGTTGCTGCGCGGGCTCAACCCGCGTCATCTGTCGCCGCAGCAGGTCGACGATCTGGTCAAAGTGTTCGGCCTCACCCTGCCTCACAGCGATCATCACACTGATCCCACCGGCGGATGATGGGCATGCACTATTTCGCAACAACGCCGGCCGAGATCGATGCCGCGGTCCGGGTGCTCTACGAGGAGGCCCGCTTCTATCGCTGGTTTCCGATCGCAGCCGACTCCTATGACGCGTTCGCCGCCTCTGATCCGATCGCGGCCAGCGAGCTGCGCGGCATCGCCGAGCGCATGCTGGTGGCCGCCGCGCAGGCCAGATCGCGGGCACGGCGGGTCTAGCGTCCCGTCAACCCGGCTTGCATACGGCGGAGCCTGCGCCGCCTTGTCGCTCATCAAGCTGCCTTGCCTCAGGAGGACAACGATGCCTAATATTCGGGCAAAGTGCGGCTGCGGCAGCCATCAGGGATGGATCGGTCGAACAAGGACGGCACCGGCAGCCCATCACTGCCGTGGCGCGAGGATGCGCCCCGCTCGTCCACCATCGATTGCAGCCCCTTCGTACGGCACGCCCCGAGCCACGAAAGGACAGGGCAAAATGCTTCCACATCGGCGTGGGCGCGGCTGTTTGACCGGATCGGCGGCGGATCTGAGCGGGCTGACGCCGGGACCGCGGATTGCCCTTTCGAGCGTTGCATACACATCTCCCCCAACGCGCAATCGTCCCGGGCTGCGCCGCCCCCCGCGGCGGCCCTTGGCATATCCGTTGCAGACGTCAGACGGGTCGGATCGCGGCCGCGCGACGGAGCGAGCTGCGATCATGACCGATAAGGGACAGGGCGACGGAGGGCGGATGGCGGCGGGCGCGAGCTTGGAACTGGTGAAGGTGACGAAGATGTACGGTCACGTCACCGCCGTGGACGCAATCGACCTGCGGATTCCCGCCGGCTCCTATTGCTGCCTGCTCGGCCCGTCCGGCTGCGGCAAAACCTCCACCCTGCGCATGATCGCCGGCCATGAATCGGCGACATCGGGCGACATCATCGTCGGCGCCAGGAACGTCACCGAGCTGCCGCCCGCCGGGCGCGGCACGGCGATGATGTTCCAGTCCTACGCGCTGTTTCCGCATCTCTCTGTGATCGACAACGTCGCGTTCGCGCTGAAGATGAAAGGCGTCTCCAAGCCCGAGCGCCACGCCAAGGCACGCGAGCTGCTCGAGCTCGTCGACATGCAGGGCTATGCCGGCCGCCTGCCGGCGCAGCTCTCCGGCGGCCAGCAGCAGCGCGTGGCGCTGGCCCGCGCGCTGATCACCTCGCCGCAAATTCTCCTGCTCGACGAGCCGCTGTCGGCGCTCGACCCCTTCCTGCGCCTGCGCATGCGCGCCGAGCTGAAGCGGCTGCAACGCGAGCTCGGCCTCACCTTCGTCCACGTCACCCACGGCCAGGACGAGGCCATGGCGCTGTCCGACCTCGTGGTGCTGATGAATGGCGGCCGCATCGAGCAGCAGGGCAGCCCGCGCGAGATCTTCAATCACCCGCGCACCGAGTTCGCCGCCCGCTTCATCGGCGGCCACAACGTGATTCCGCTGAACGGCGAGACCTTCGCCGTGCGTGTCGACCGCATCCAGCTCAAGGCGCCGAATGCCGCGGTCGACGGTCCGGCCGTGTCGGGCACGATCAGCAAGATCGAATATCAGGGCACCTATGTGCTGGTCGCGGTCGCCACCGACGGTGGCCCCGAGATCTCGGCGCAGCTCAGCGACGATCAGTTCGATGCACAGACCCACGTGATCGGCGAGCGCGTCGTCGTGACCTGGAATCCGGCGCTCGCCGATGCCCTGACTTCCCGCCCCGCCGCAACAGCCACGCCGGCTGCCGAGCTGGTCGCCTGATTTCGTTTGCCTGCTTTTCCCAAGGAGATGATCATGACCGATCGATCGAAGACAACATCCATCAGCCGCCGTTCGCTGCTCAAGGGCGCGGCGGGCGTCGCCGGTCTCGCCGGCTCGGGCACGCTGCTCAGCGCGCCCTACGTCCACGCCGCCGATGCCAAGGTACTGCGCTATCTCGGCACCGCGGTGAACGAGGGCGACGAGATCTCCAAGAAGTGCCTCGCCGACACCGGCATCAAGATCGAATACATCACGGCGACCACCGACGACGTCACCAAGCGCGTCATCACCCAGCCGAACTCGTTCGACGTGCTCGACACCGAGTATTTCTCGCTCAAGAAGCTGGTGCCGTCGGGCAATATCTTTCCGCTCGATGCGCGCAAGATCAAGGAGTTCGACAACATCACGCCGGTGTTCACCAAGGGCGAGCTGCCCAACGGCAAGAAGATTGGCGGCCAGGGCACCGCGCCGTGGAAGGTGCTGTATCTCGACGGGCCGAACTCCAAGACCTTCTCGGCGACGCCGACCGAATGGGTCACGCTGATCCCGACCGTGTACAACGCCGACACGCTCGGCATCCGCCCCGACCTGATCAAGCGCCCGATCAACTCCTGGGCCGAGCTGCTCAACCCCGAATTCAAGGGCAAGGCCTCGATCCTCAACATCCCGTCGATCGGCATCATGGACGCCGCCCTCGTCGTCGAGGCGACCGGCCAGTACAAATATGCCGACAAGGGCAACATGACCAAGGCCGAGATCGACCTGACCATGAAGGTGCTGACCGAGGCCAAGAAGGCCGGCCAGTTCCGCGCGTTCTGGAAGGACTTCAACGAGTCCGTCAACCTGATGGCCTCGGGCGAAACCGTGATCCAGTCGATGTGGTCACCCGCTGTGACCAAGGTGCGCTCGATGGGCATCGCCTGCACCTTCCAGCCGCTGAAGGAAGGCTATCGCTCCTGGGCCTCGGGCTTCTGCGTCTCCAAGGCGGTGGCCGGCGGACCGAAGCTCGACTGGGCCTATGAGTTCGTCAACTGGTATCTGTCCGGCTGGGCCGGCGCCTATCTCAACCGCCAGGGCTACTACTCGGCCGTGCTCTCCACCGCCAAGGCCAATATGACCGAGGACGAGTGGGGCTACTGGATGGAAGGCAAGCCGGCCAAGAGCGACATCAAGGCCCCGGACGGCACGCTGATGGAGAAGGCCGGCGCCGTGCGCGACGGCGGCTCCTACGACGACCGCATGGGCGCCGTCGTCTGCTGGAACGCCGTCATGGACGAGAACGACTACATGGTCCGCAAGTGGAACGAGTTCATCGCCGCCTGATGTGACGTCGAATACTGCCGCGCCCATGATATCGTGGGCGCGGCAGGCTTTCTAAGCGCTCATTCGCGACCGGACGACAGGTATCCCCGTGGCCGTGACGATCGACAACTCGCCCGACACCGTAGCGCCCGCGGAGAGCGCCTTGCGCAAGATCACCATGCGCTCGATCGCCTGGCTGCAGGCCGGCCCGATGATGCTGGTGTTTGCGCTGTTCTTCCTGCTGCCGCTCGTGCTCGTTGTCGTCGTCAGCGCCTGGGACTACAACGAATACGAGATGATCCCGGCGTTCAGCTTCCGCGGCTACACCGACACCTTCGAGGGCTGCGTCGCCAACCTGCCCGAGCTGTGCACGATCCTGAAGACCTATCTCAAGACGCTGAAGCTCTGCCTGCTGACCTGGGGCCTGACCTTGATGATCGGCTTCTGGGTCGCCTATTTCCTTGCCTTCCACGTCCGCAGCAAGACCTGGCAGATCGTGCTGTCGCTGTTGTGCACGATCCCGTTCTGGACCTCCAACGTGATCCGGATGATCGCCTGGATTCCCCTGCTCGGCCGCAACGGCCTCGTCAACCAGGGGCTGATCGGCGCCGGCGTGGTCAACAAGCCGGTCGAATGGCTGCTGTTCTCGGAATTCTCGGTGGTGCTGGCGCTGGTGCACCTGTTCACCTTCTTCATGGTGGTGCCGATCTTCAATTCGATGATCCGCATTGACAAGCGCCTGATCGAGGCCGCCTATGACGCCGGTGCGTCGGGCTGGCAGACGCTGGTCAACATCATCATTCCCCTGGCGAAGCCCGGCATCGTGATCGGCTCGATCTTCGTCATCACCATCGTGATGGGCGACTTCGTCACCATCGGCGTTATGGGCGGCCAGCAGATCGCCTCCGCCGGCAAGATCATCGAGTCCCGGCTGTCGGCGCTGCAATTCCCGGCCGCCGCGGCCAATGCCGTGATCCTGCTCGGCATCACCATCATCATCATCTCCGCACTGACGCGGATCGTCGACGTGCGCAAGGAGCTCTGAGATGGGAGACAAGCGCCCCCGCTCCTTCTACATCCTCGCCGCGTTTTTTTCGGCCTACGTGCTGTTCCTGTACGGGCCGATGATCGCGATCTACATCCTGTCGTTCCAGGGACCGGACGGCGGCCTGACGTTTCCGATGAACGGCGTGTCGCTGACCTGGTTCGGCAAGGTGTTTTCCGGCGGCGGCATCGTCGACATAGGCGCCGCGTTCAAGCGCTCGCTGGCGCTCGGCCTCGTCGTGATGGTCATCACCGTGGTGCTGTCGGTCGCCGCCGGCATGGCGTTCCGCAAGCCGTTCCGCGGCGCATCGGTGCTGTTTTACACCGCGATCGCCAGCCTGATCATGCCGTCGATCATCACCTCGCTCGGCATCGCGCTGGAGTTCCGGCTGATCGACGACTTCGTCAACAAGCACGGCGCCGACTTTGGCCTGGGCTGGCTCGCCGATGGCTACACCACCGCCATGGGCCTGTTCACCTCGGGCTTAGGTGCGCATCTCACCTGGACCCTGCCGTTCGGCCTGCTGATCATGTTCGCGATCTTCAACCGCTTCGACGGCCGTCTGGAGGAAGCCGCCCGCGACCTCGGCGCCACGCCCTGGCAGACTTTCCGCCACGTCGTGCTGCCGATCATCCTGCCGAGCGTGGTCGGCATCGGCCTGTTCGGCTTCACCTTGTCCTGGGACGAGCTCGCACGTTCGAGCCAGGCGATCGGCTCGGTGAACACGCTGCCGCTGGAGTTGCAGGGCCTGACGACGACGGTGACCAAGCCCGACATCTACGCGCTGGGCACGCTGACCTCGGCGGTGTCGTTCGTGGTGATCTTCGCGGCATTGTCGGTGATTCTGGTGCTGCAGGCGCGGCAGCGCCGGCAGGGCTCGGATGCCGGCAAGGGGATGGTGTAGGAGTTCAGCGCCGAAAAGCAGTCACGATCGAACTCATCGTGGCAAAGCTTGACAACAAGCAGCGAGCGCGGTGCCTGTGAATGCGCCCTCGCCCCTTGTAGGAGAGGGCATATAGGACAGCGCAGCAAGCTCGGTTGGGTGAGGGGTTTTTCTCTATGAGCGACACTCGCGGAGAGATACCCCTCACCCAACCGCGTACGTGGATGGGCCGTACATGCCCTCTCCCACAAGGGGCGAGGGCGCTGTATCTCGCAGCGCCGTCGTCTCGCGACTTTGCTCGGTGCGTAGGGTGGGCAAAGGCGCGCCAAAGTCTCCGATGATTTACGACGCCATCTCCCGCGCCGTGCCCACCGTCTTTCCTCATCGGCACCGCTGGTGGGCACGCGCCGCCTGACGGCGTCGCTTTGCCCACCCTACGAGGTCATTGCCTCACAACCCCAGATACGCCTTCCGCACATCCTTGTTGCCGCTGATCTCCGCTGATGTCCCCTGCATCAGCACGCGACCCGTCTGCAGGATGTAGGCCCGATCTGCGATCTCCAGGCATTCCGCCATGCGCTGCTCGACGATGAGCACCGTCATGCCGGCGTCGCGGATGCGCTTGACGGCCTGGAAGATCTCGTCGACCAGCTTCGGCATGATGCCCTGCGACGGCTCGTCGAGCATCAGGAGCCGCGGCCGGGTCATCAGCGCGCGGCCGATCGCCAGCATCTGCTGCTCGCCGCCGGACAGGGTCTCGGCGCGCTGCTCGAGCCGCTCGGAGAGCCGCGGAAACAGTGTGAACACGAAGTCGAGCGGCTCCTCGCGGTTGGCTTCGCTGCGATAGAGATAGCTGCCCAGCCGAAGATTGTCGCGCACCGAGAGCCGCGGGAACAGCCGGCGGTTCTCCGGCACATAGGCGATGCCGCGTGCCGTGATCAGATGCTGCGCCATGCCGTCGATGCGGTTGCCGTCGAAGGTCACGCTTCCCGCGCGCGGCCGCTCGGCGCCGGCGATGGATTTCAACAAGGTCGACTTGCCCGCGCCATTGGCGCCGGCGACGCAGACGATCTCGCCCTTCTCGACGTCGATCGAGACATTCGAGATCGCAACCAGGCCCTGATAGGCGGTGGTGACGTCACGCACCGACAGCATGGCGGTCTCCAAGATAGGCGGAAATGACTTTGGGATCGCGGACGACGTCCTTGGGCTTGCCTTCGATCAGCACCTTGCCGAGGTCGAGCACGATGGCGCGGTCGACCAGCGGCATCACGATCTCCATGACATGCTCGACCATCAGCACGGTGATGCCGGTGTCGCGCACGCGGCGCACGAGCTCGACGCCCTTCTGGGATTCGACCGGCGTCAGGCCGGTCAGCACCTCGTCCAGTAGCAGCAGCTTCGGCTCGGTCGCGAGCGCGCGCGCCACCTCCAACCGCCGCTTCTCCGAGGGCACGAGGTCGCTGGCGAGCACGTCGGCGCGCGCATCGAGCCCGCAGAACGCCAGCACCTCATGCGCCTTGCGGCGGGCGTCGCGCATATTGGTGGTGCGCACCAGGGAGCCGACGATGACGTTCTCGATCACCGTCATGCTCTCAAAACTCTTCACGACCTGGAAGGTGCGGCCGATACCGCGCTGGCAGCGCTCGGCGGCCGGCAGCGCCGTGACGTCCTCGCCGTCGAACAGGATCTGGCCTTCGGTCGGCTTGAACGCGCCGGCGATCAGGTTGAACAGGGTCGACTTGCCGGCGCCGTTCGGCCCGATCAGGCCGACGATCTCGCCGCGCCCGACCGAGATCGAAACGTCGGAGTTCGCCGTCAGGCCGGAGAAGCGCTGGGTGATGTTGCGGGTTTCCAACAGCGCGGTCATGACGCCACCGCCTCTCTGACCGGCTGGGCAGCCGGCTTCGGCTTGCGGGAGAACAGGCTGACGAGTCCTTGCGGCCGGGCGAGCGAGATCGCGATGATCAGGCCGCCATAGACGATCAGGTCGACACCGCGGCCGGAGCCGCCGATATAGGAGCGCGTCAGCTCGGTCAGCGGGATCAGGATGACGGCGCCGAGCATCGGGCCCCAGAGGGTGCCGATGCCGCCGAGCACGGCGGGCAGCGCCATCAGAAGCGAGAACTGGAAGCCCATCACGCTCTCAGGGTCGATGTAGGAGACGAACTGCGCGTAGAAGCTGCCGCCGATCGCGACCAGGAAGGCGGAGACGGCCGCGGCGCCCATCTTGGAGTTGAAGACGTCGACGCCGAGGCTTTCGGCTGCGACAGGATTGTCCTTCACCGCGCGCCACCAGTAGCCCCACTTCGAATCCTCCAGCCACCAGGTGACGAACCAGGCGACGCAGGCCAGCGCGAGCGCGAAGTAGAAGTACGGCAGCTTGGAGCGGGTGAACTGGAACGTCAGCCAGGAGTCGCGCCGCACGGGAATGTCGATGCCGAGCGCGGCCCCTGCAAAATCCCAGTTCTGGAACAAGAGCAGCGTGATCTCGGCGATGACGATGGTGGCGATGACGAAGTAATGGCCGCCGAGCCGGAAGCAGGGATAGCCGAGCGCCATCGCGATGACGGCGGAGATCAGACCGCCGGCGAGCATGCCGAACCAGGGCAGCACGCCGAACTTGGTGAACAGGATCGCGGTCGTGTAAGCGCCGAGCCCGAAATACAGCGCATGCCCGAGCGAGATCTGGCCGCAATAGCCGGACAGGATGTTCCAGCTCTGCGACAGCGCCGCATACATCAGGGTCAGCACCATGATGTTCTGGACGTAGACGTCCTTGACGAAGAACGGCACGGCTGCGGCGATCGCCGCAAGGAACGCGGCGAGGACGAGATCGCGCCGGCGACGTTGGATGAATGCCTTGTCCATCAGATCGATCCGAACAGGCCGCGCGGGCGAATGAAGACGACGAGGAGATAGACGCCGTAGATGCCGACGGTCTTCAGCGACGGCGGCAGGATCAAGGTGGTCATGGCCTCGACCAGACCGACCACGATGCCGCCGGCGAACGCGCCGAACACGCTGCCGAAGCCGCCGAGCGCCACCGTCACATAGGCGATGGTCGCGAACGACGCGCCGACGTCGGGGAAGACATAGAAGAAGATCGACATGACCGCACCCGCGAGTCCGACCAGCGCCGCGCCAAGGCCCCAGCCGAGCGCGAACACCTTGTTCTTGTCGATGCCGACCAGCGCCACCGCGCCGGCATCCTCCCGGGTCGCCTCAAGCGCGCGGCCGAAATCGGTGCGGTGGATGAAGAAATACAGGCCGGCAAAGGCCGCGATCGCAATGAGAGCACCGACCAGCTGCGGCTGCGGAAGGTAGATGCCGGCGATCGAGATCGTCTTGCCGCCCAGCCATGAGTGCGGAATGCTGCGATAGTCCGGGGTGAAGAAATACTGCGCGACGCCGCGCATCAGGACGGCGAGACCGAAGGTGGAGAAGATCTGCACCATGCCGGTGTTGGCCTTGGCCCGGACAGCAAATCTGACGATCAGGAGATAGACGACCGCGCCGAAGACGAACAAGGCGGCGGCGACCAATGGCGCCGACAGCAACGGGTCGAGCGCGAAATAGGCGAACAGGAAGAAGCTCGCATACATCGCGATCATCAGGAACTCGCCATGCGCGAAGTTCACGACGTCCATCAGGCCGAAGATGAGCGCCAGCCCCACGGCGATCAGGCCGTAGAGCAGGCCCATGAGCAGGCCGCTGGCGAGACTTTGGATGATTGTTTCTGCTGTCACAGATCTTGCCCCACTCTCGATGTGACTCGGGGTGTCGTCCTGGCGAACGCCAGGACCCATAACCACCACTGTTTGTGTGGGGCACGACGACAGCCGATCATCGTCCAACCACGGCCTCGGCGTATGGGTCCCAGGTCGGCGCCGCCACGCGCTGGTGCGCATCGCGGCTTGCCCGGGACGACATCCGAGTTGATTACTTCATCGGCCAGCTGGCTTCCGCCACGGCGGCCTGGGCCGGGAAAATCGTGACGAACTTGCCGCCGACATATTGCAGCAGCACCGGATCGGCGTCGTTGTTCTGGCCGTTCTCGTCGAACTTCACCCGCTTCCACGGCATGATGGTCGCCTCGCCCGGCATGTCGGTGGCGGCGAGCGCGTCGCGGATCTTCTCGCCGTCGGTCGACTTGGCGCGGTTGATGGCATCCGCCATCACGATCAGGCCCATGAACTGGCGCGACGAGTAGTCGTTGAAGTCCTTGCCCGACTTCGCCTTGAACATGTCGTTGATCTTGCCGACCATCGGCCGCTTGGCGGCGAGGTCGAGCGAGAACGAGCCGCGCGAGATCACGCCTTCGAGCTTGTCGCCGACCGCGTCATACAGCGCCTTCTCGGAGAAGCCGGCGTCCTGCGCGACGATCGCATTCGGCTTGTAGCCGAGCTCGGCCATGGTCTTGACCAGCAGGATGCCGTCGGTGGTGTAGCTCGACGGCATCAGCACGTCGGCGTTGGCGGCCTTCAGCTGCTGCACCTCGGCCGACAGCGACGGCGAGTTGGCGCGGTACTTGATGTCCGCGACGACCTTGTAGCCGCGCTCCTGGGCGAGCTTGAGCTGGGCGTTGCTCGAATCGGTGCCGAAGATGGTGTCCTCGTGGAACAGCGCGAGCGTGTCGATCTTGGTGCCCTTCTTCTTCATCATGTCGAAGAAATCGAACATCGCCTGCGAGAACATCTCGTCATGCGGCGCGGCGCGGAAATAATACTTCAGGCCGCGGCGATGCAGGCTCGGCGAGGAGTTGTCGGCGGAGAGATACGGGATCTGGTAGCGCTCGCAGATCTGGCTCGCGGTCACCGCGACGGCGCTCTGATACGAGCCGATGACGGCGGCGACCTTCTCCTGGGTGATCAGGCGCTCGGCCTCGGCGCGGCCCTTCTGCGGGTCGGCCTGGTGGTCGGCGAACACCAGCTTGATCTTGGCGCCACCGAGGCCCGGCAGCCCTTCGGTGCGCGCGAGCGGCAGGTCGTAATCATACTTGCCGTTGATGATCTCGGCCGCCGTCTCGAACGCGCGCTGCGCGTCGACGCCGATCTGCGCACTGGCGCCGGAGAACGGATAGATGACGCCGATCTTCACTTCCGAGGTCTGGGCGCGGGCGGCGATCGGGCCGAGCGCGGCGGCAGCGGTGGCTCCAAGCAGGACGTTTCGGCGCGTGATGGTCATGGCAAGATCCTCTGATGAAAGCGCATCGATGAAGCGGATGAGGTCGGTGGTAAAGGCTCAATAAGCAGCAAGACTGCCTGATTAAAGGCTGCCTGATTAGAGGACGGCGAGATCCTTGTTCCTGAGATCGGTGATCAGCATCAGCCCCGGCGCGTGGGTGATGGCGAAGGGCAGCTTGGCCGCGGCGATGACCGCCTGCGGCGTCACCCCGCAGGCCCAGAAAACGGGAATTTCGTCTGAGCCGACCGGCACCGGATCGCCGTAGTCCGGCTTGGTGATATCGGCGATGCCGATCTGTTCGGGAAGACCGAGATGCACCGGCGCGCCGTGCACGGCCGGAAAGCGCGTCGTGATCTGCACGGCGCGGATCGCCTGCGCCGGCTTGAACGGACGCATCGACACCACCATCGGTCCCGCAAACGGCCCGGACGGCGTGCAGGCAATGTTGGTGCGATACATCGGCACGCGACAGCCCTGCTCGATATGGCGGATCGGCAGGCCGTCGGCCATCAGCGCTTCCTCGAAGGAGAACGAGCAGCCCAGCACGAAGGTGACGAGGTCGTCGCGCCAATGCGACATCAGGTCGGTCGGCTCCTCCACCATCTCGCCGTCGCGCCAGACGCGGTAGCGCGGCACGTCGGTGCGGATGTCGAGATCGGCCCCGAGTGCCGGAATATGAGGATTGCCCGGATCGGACATGCCGATGATCGGGCACGGCTTCGGATTGAGCTGGCAGAACCGGTGGAAGGCGCCGGCGTACTGCTCGGGCAGGATCGCCAGATTGCCCTGCACGAAGCCATTGGCGACGCCGGCGGTGCTCCAGCCCTTGCCGGTGCGATAGTCCAGGCGGGCCTGATGGCTCGGGAGAAGGTCTGTCTCGCCCGCTGATTGCTGCAATGCCGCAGAAACAGTCATTTGTGCCACTTGCCTAATATCTCGACAAACTCACTGAACATCAGCCATGCTATAAAGTCTAATCTTCGTTTTTAATCAGGATCGATAAAACAAATTGATCCGAGCGGGGCGCGATGTTGGATTTCCGTTCCATCGAGACCTTTCTCTGGGTGGTGAAGCTCGGCAGCTTCCGCGGCGCGGCGCAGCGCCTGAACACCACCCAGCCGGCCATCTCCCAGCGCATCGCCCAGCTCGAGCGCGAGCTCGGCGTCAAGCTGCTCAACCGCGATCATCGCGTGGCGTCGCCGACGGCCAGCGGACGGCAGATGCTGGTCTATGCCGAGAAGCTGATCGGCCTGCGCGCGGAAATGCTGGCCGAGGTCGGCGACCGCTCGGCGATGCGCGGCGTGCTCCGGCTCGGCGTGGCCGAGACCATCGTGCACGACTGGCTGCCGCGGCTGATCAAGAGCGTCAACGAGAGCTATCCGAACCTGTCGCTGGAGATCGAGGTCGACGTCACGCCGAACCTGCACGCGCGCCTGCTCGCGCAGGAGATCGAGCTCGCCTTTGCGCTGGGCGCGCCGTCCGAGTCCGGCATCCGCAGCCGCGTGCTGTGCGACTATCCGATCAGCTTCCTGGCGAGCCCTG
Source organism: Bradyrhizobium sp. HKCCYLRH3073 (assembly GCF_051167995.1). NCBI lineage: Bacteria > Pseudomonadati > Pseudomonadota > Alphaproteobacteria > Hyphomicrobiales > Nitrobacteraceae > Bradyrhizobium > Bradyrhizobium sp. HKCCYLRH3073. The sequence goes on along the minus strand of NZ_JBNPUD010000001.1, from coordinate 853,697 downwards.
CCCTCGGCTTCGGCACGGGCGTGGTCACCGCCGAGCAGATGGCACGCTTTCCGATCATCACCTTCCCGCGCAACACCCAGCCCTATGACAATGTGCGCTCGCTGTTCAATCGCCCGCATCTGCCGCCGATGCGGCTGCACGCCAGCGCGTCGCTGGCGACGGTGATCCACATGGCGGTCGAGGGTCTCGGCGTCGCCGTCATTCCCGCGGCGATCGTGGCGCATGAGATCGAGCGCGGCCGGCTGCAGGAGCTGAAGACGGACTTGCGGATTCCGCCGCTGACCTTCACCGCGAGCTGGCTGTCATCTCCCGAGATGGTCGCGATCGAGCGCGTCGCAGAGCTCGCAGCCCGGACGGCGCAGACGGCCAGCCATCCCTCCGCATCGGTTGACGCGCTCGCCGCGGCGGGCGATGGACAGGATGCCGGAGTACAGGGAATTCAAGCATGAGCCGCGCCGTCACCAATCTGCAGATCGATTCCGCCCGCCTCTGGGACAGCATCCACGAGACCGCCAGGTTCGGCGCGACGCCGAAGGGCGGCGTGCGCCGGCTGACCCTGAGCCAGGAGGACAAGCAGGTCCGCGACTGGTTCCGCAAGGCCTGCGAGGACGCCGGGCTCGAGGTGCATGTCGACACGCTCGGCTCGATGTTCGCCCTTCGCAAGGGGCGCGACATGTCGAAGGCCCCGATCGGGCTCGGCTCGCATCTCGACACCCAGCCGACCGGCGGCAAGTTCGACGGCATTCTGGGCACGCTTGGCGCGCTGGAAGTGATCCGCACGCTCAACGATGCCGGCATCGAGACCGACGCGCCGCTGTGCATCGTCAACTGGACCAACGAGGAGGGATCGCGGTTCGCGCCAGCGATGATGGCATCCGCTGCCTATGTCGGCGACTTCACCGTCGAGGACATCCTGTCGCGCAGGGATGCCGAGGGCACGACGGTCGGCGCGGCGCTGGACGGCATCGGCTATCGCGGTGAGACCAAGGTCGGTACGCAGAAATTCTCCGGGTTCGTCGAGCTGCATATCGAGCAGGGCCCGATTCTCGAAGCCGAGAACAAGACCATCGGCGTGGTCGATCACGGCCAGGGCGTGTTCTGGTACGACGGCAAGGTCACGGGCTTCGAGAGCCACGCCGGCTCGACCCCGATGCCGCTGCGCCGCGACGCACTGCTGGCGCTGTCGGAGTTCGCGCTGACCCTGGAGCAGATCGCGATCAGGCTCGGGCCGAACGCGGTCGCCACCATCGGCGAGGCCGTCATCGCCAATCCCTCGCGCAACGTCATCCCCGGCGAGATCGCCTTCACCATCGATTGCCGCAGCGCCAATGCCGACACCTTGGAGGCACTCGATGCCAGCCTGCGCGCGGCTGCGGGCGAGATTTCGAAGAAGCGCAAGGTCGAGATCGCGATCGACCAGGTCTGGCGCAAGCCGCCGACCCATTTCGATCCCAAGCTGGTCGACGCCGTCGAGCGCGCCGCCGGCACGCTCGGCTACGCGCACCGCCGCATCACCTCCGGCGCCGGCCACGACGCCTGCAACCTCAACACCATCATGCCGGCCGCCATGGTGTTCGTCCCCTGCAAGGACGGCATCAGCCACAACGAGCTCGAGGACGCCACCCAATCCGACTGCGCCGCTGGCGCGAATGTGCTGCTGCACACGGTGCTGTCGCTGGCCGGCGTGGCGTCGTGACGGGCTGACGCTCGCGGGCTTGTCTAGGGCCTCATCCTTCGAGACGCCGCTGCGCGGCTCCTCAGGATGAGGGGAGAGTCTTCGATGTCGCTGCTTCCCCTCATGGTGAGGAGCGCCGAAGGCGCGTCTCGAACCATGAGGCCCGAGATGCTTCAAGTTGAACCACATTGAGTTGCCCTGCCCCATCTTGTCTCATCGGGGCTCGTCAGGAGGTATCCGTGCGCGGAGTTTTCATCGACGCCAACGACTCGCTTGCCGAGATCTTCGAGCGGCAGCGCCAGCCAGGCGATCCCGGGATGCGCGTGCATCTCGACCCCGACATCAAGCCGGAGGACTGGCCGGCGATCCTCGACGGCGCCGAGATCGGCGTGGTCGATCACACCGCGCTCCCGACCGCCGTCGCGAGGCAATGCAAGGGGCTCAAGCACGTCGTCTTCCTGGGCACCGGCGCACGTAGCTACATGAACCCGGAGGAGCTCGCCGAGCTCGGCATCACCGTGCATCTGATCAAGGGCTACGGCGACACCGCGGTTGCCGAAGCCGCCATCGCGCTGATGTGGGCCTCTGCCCGCGGCATCGCACAGATGGACCGCGAGATGCGCGCCGGCAACTGGCTGCGTGACGACGGCATGCAGCTCACCGGCAAGACGCTCGGCCTGATCGGCTTCGGCGGCATCGCCGCGGAAGTCGCGCGCATCGCTTCGGGCAGCGGCATGAAGGTGATCGCCTGGAACCGCTCGCCGAAGAGCCATCCCGGTGTGGAGTTCGTCGAACTCGAGACGCTGCTCCAGAACAGCCACGTCGTCTCGCTACATCTCCTGCTCAACGACGAGACCCGCGGCTTCCTGTCGCGCGAGCGCATCGCGCAGATGCGCCCCGGCGTGATCTTCGTCAACACCGCCCGCGCGGCAATCGTCGACGAGACCGCGATGATCGACGCCCTCCGCTCCGGCCACATCCGCCACGCCGGCCTCGACGTCTTCAACACCGAGCCGCTGCCCGCCGGTCACGTGCTGACCACGATCCCCAACGTGACGCTGTCCGCGCACTCGGCGTTCCGCACGCCGGAAGCGAGCGAGAATCTGATCCACGCCGCGTGGGAGCACTGCCGCCGCGTGGCGAAGTCGTAGTTGTGAACGCATAGGGTAGGCAAAGCAGCAGCCGCCAGGCGGCAGCGTGCCCACCGTCGATCAGCGCGGCCGCGGCAAGACGGTGGGCACGGCGCCACCGCGACTTCGTATGGAGATGCAGGCCGCGCCTTTGCCCACCCTACGGCTCTCTCCGTCATTGCGCGCGAAGCGACGCAATCCAGAGTCCCGCGACGGCCCTGGATTGCTTCGTCGCTGCGCTCCTCGCAATGGCGGCTTGTTGCACGAGCTATCACTCCAACCACCGCTGTCGTCCCGGCGAAAGCCGGGACCCATACCGCGTGATCTATCAGTAGCGAACGGTGGCAGACGCCTTGCTCAATAACAACGGCCGGTGGTTATGGGCCCCGGCCTTCGCCGGGGCGACAATAATCAGCGGCGCCTAACTAATCCACCATCTCCGCAACGGCCTTGCCGCACGCCTCGGTATCAGCATTCCCGCCCAGATCCCGCGTGCGCAACGTCCGTTCCGCCAGCGTCCGCTCGATGGCGCCGACGATCGCCTGTGCGGCCTGCTTCTCGCCGAGATGCTCCAGCATCATCGCGCCCGACCAGATCATGCCGATCGGGTTGGCGATCCCCTGCCCCGCGATATCAGGCGCCGAGCCGTGCACCGGCTCGAACACCGACGGGAAGTTGCGCTCCGGATTGATGTTGCCCGACGGCGCGATGCCGATGGTGCCGGTGCAGGCAGGTCCCAGATCGGACAGGATGTCGCCGAACAGATTGGAGCCGACGACGACGTCGAACCAGTCCGGATGCAGCACGAAATTCGCGGTGAGGATGTCGATGTGGTACTTGTCCCACTTCACGCCCGGATAGTTCCTGGCCATCGCCTCGACGCGCTCGTCCCAATACGGCATCGTGATCGAGATGCCGTTCGACTTGGTGGCCGAGGTCAGGTGCTTCTTCGGCCGCGACTGCGCCAGCTCGAAAGCGAATTTGAGGATGCGGTCGACGCCGGTGCGGGTCATCACCGTCTGCTGCGTGACGAACTCGCGGTCGGTGTCAGGAAACATGCGGCCGCCGACCGACGAATACTCGCCCTCGGTGTTCTCGCGGACCACCCAGAAATCGATGTCGCCCGGCTTGCGGTTCGCCAGCGGGCACGGCACGCCGGGCATCAAGCGCACGGGGCGCAGGTTGACGTACTGATCGAACTCACGGCGGAACTTGATCAGCGAACCCCACAGCGAGACGTGGTCGGCGATCTTGGCCGGCCAGCCGACGGCACCGAAATAGATCGCGTCATGGCTGCCGATCTGCGTCTTCCAGTCGTCCGGCATCATCTGGCCGTGCTTCTCGTAATAGTCGTAGCTCGAGAAGTCGAAATGATCGAACTGCACCGCGACGCCGTGCTTCTTGGCGGCCGCCTCGATCACGCGAATGCCCTCGGGCATGACCTCCTTGCCGATGCCGTCGCCGGGAATGACTGCGATGCGATAGGGCTTCTTGCTCATCGAGCGGATCCTTGCGTGTTGCGCCGTGTTCCGGCTGAAATCGTCGATCGCCTGAATGGACCAAACGACCGGGAAGCGCAACGCTGCGGTGCGGGATTGACCGCATGGCTGACGCGCAAGACAATCGCACAAGACAATCCGGTCTCCTCCCCTTCAGCGAGAGTGTCCATGGATCTTCACCTGCGCGGCAAGCGCGTTCTCATCACCGGCGCCTCCAAGGGCATCGGCGCCGCGGCGGCCGAAGCGTTCGCCGAGGAAGGCTGCCACGTCCGGCTCGCGGCGCGCAGCGCCGACCGGCTGTCGGCGCTGGCCGAGCAGCTCCGCTCGAAGCACCAGATCGATGCGGCCGCGCATGTGGTCGACCTGCGCAAATCCGAGGATGTCACGCGGCTCGCTCAGGAGGCCGCGGACATCGACATCCTCGTCAACAATGCCGGCGACATTCCGGGCGGGCCGATCGACAAGCTCGACGAGGCGACGTGGCGGCACGCCTGGGACCTCAAGGTGTTCGGCTTCATCAACCTGACGCGCCTTGTCTATGCTGACATGAAGGCGCGCGGCGCGGGCGTCATCATCAACGACATCGGCGCGGCCGGCGAGAAGTTCGACTTCAACTACATCTGCGGCAGCGCCGGCAACGCCGCGCTGATGGCCTTCACCCGCGCGCTCGGCTCCAAGAGCCTCGCCGACAATATCCGCGTGGTCGGCATCAATCCGGGCCCGGTCGGCACCGACCGCCACGTCACTTTGCTGAAGACCCGCGCCAAGCAGCAGTTCGGCGACGAGAGCCGCTACACGGAATTCCAGAAAGGCCTGCCGCTCGGGCGTCCCGCGCATCCACGAGAGATCGCCGACCTGATGGCGTTCCTGGCCTCCGACCGCGCCGGCTATACGTCGGGCGTGATCTATACCGTCGATGGCGGCATCAGTGCAGGGTGGGGTTGATCGCGGCGACCTTTCCACGTCCGGCGAAACATGGTCTACGACACAGCGCCGGGATGCTTCCAATCAGGAGAACCAAGCTTTGGCCGACCAGGGATTGATCCGCGAGACCGCCTGCGCCGTCGTCGACAAGTTGAAGGCCGGCGAGGTCACCCCGCTCGATTGCCTCGATGCATTGGAAGCGCGCATCACGGCCGTCGACGGCAAGGTGAATGCGCTGCCGACGCTGTGCTTCGATCGCGCGCGCGATCACGCCAAGGCGCTGATGCAGAAGAAGGCCTCTGAACGCGGCCTGCTCGCCGGCATGCCCGTGCCGATCAAGGATCTCACCGACGTCCAGGGCGTACTGACCACGCAGGGCTCGCCGATCTTCAAGGACCGGATTCCGGAACACTCCGATCTCCTGGTCGAGCATCTCGAAGCCAATGGCGGCGTGATCTACGCCAAGTCGAACACGCCGGAGTTCGGCGCCGGCGCCAACACCTTCAACGAGGTGTTCGGTGCGACGCGCAATCCCTGGGATACGTCGCGCTCGGCCGCCGGCTCGTCGGGCGGCGCAGCGGTTGCGCTTGCGACCGGCATGGCGTGGCTGGCGCACGGCTCGGACATGGGCGGCTCGCTGCGCAACCCCGCGAGCTTCTGCGGCATCGTCGGCCTGCGCCCGAGCTTCGGCCGCGTCGCGCATACGCCGGCCGTCGCCATCGACCGCAATCTCGGCGTCCAGGGCCCGATGGCCCGCAATGTCGAGGACCTCGCGCTGCTGCTCGACGCGATGAGCGGCGAGCACGCCGCCGACCCGATCTCGCTGCCCTCGCCTGCGACCTCCTTCCTCACCGCGGCCCGCTCCGGCAAGAAGCCGATCCGCGTCGCCTATTCGCCCGATCTCGGCATCACGCCAGTCGACCCCGAAGTGATCGCGGTCACCCGCAAGGCGGCGCAGCGTTTCTCCGAGCTCGGCGTCATCGTCGAGGAGGCGCATCCGGATTTCAGCGAGGCGCATGAATGCTTCCATGTGCTGCGCGCGCTCGACTTCGCGATGAGCAAGCAGGAGCTGCTGCGCACCAAGCGCGACCTGCTCAAGCCCGAAGTGATCTGGAACATCGAGGAAGGGCTGAAGCTCACCGTCGCGCAGATCACCCGCGCCGAAGCGCAGCGCGTGGCGATGACCGCTCGCGCCGTCAAGTTCTTCGAGACCTATGACCTGCTGCTGGCGCCGGCGACCATCGTGCCGCCCTTCCCTGTCGAGAACCGCTACGTCGCCGAATGCGCCGGACAGAAGTTCGACAACTACGTGCAGTGGCTCGGCATCGTCTACGCGATCACGCTCGCCTGCTGCCCGGCGCTGTCGCTGCCATGCGGCTTCACCGCGTCGGGCCTGCCGGTGGGGTTGCAGGTGATCGCGCGGCCGCGCAACGACGCCGGTTTGCTGGCGAGTGCCAAGCTGCTCGAGGACGTGCTGGGAGTCGCCAGCTCCACGCCGATCGATCCGCGCGCGCCGAGGTGAAATGCTCCCCCTCGCCCTGAGGAGCCGCGCAGCGGCGTCTCGAAGGGTGAGGCCCGGGCGCTGGCCTCATGGTTCGAGACGCCCGCCTTCGGCGGGCTCCTCACCATGAGGGTTGAGATTCTCGCTGGCCTGCACAGTTCGCTCTTCCCGGCATGACCTTCCCCCTCACCCTGAGGAGCTCGCCGAAGGCGAGCGTCTCGAAGGGCGAGGCCCCGAACCTTGGCCTGATGGTTCTCCCAGCGAGGCGGAGCAGCGCCCCTCACCATGAGGGCGGCAGTTCTGCTTTGATCGGCCCAGAGTTCCATGCGCTGAACATGGGACCCATGTCCGTTATCGTCTGTTGGCAATCCCTGCGGCTGCCGTAGAAGGGCCGCAAATCACGCTTGCCGGAGACCGGATATGACAGACCAGGCGATCGAGCCTGCCACCGAGACCACGTCGCTCGCCGACGTCGAGCGCCGCATCAAGGCGATCCTGATCGGCTCGGCCGGCAACCTGGTCGAATGGTACGATTTCTATGCCTATACGGCGTTCGCATTGTATTTCGCGCCGGCCTTCTTTCCATCGAAGGACCCGGTGGTCGAGCAGCTCAACGCCGCTGTCGTGTTCGCCGCGACCTTCCTGATGCGCCCGCTCGGCGGCTGGCTGTTCGGCTATCTCGCCGATCACCACGGCCGGCGGCTGTCGCTGACGGTCTCGGTGCTCTGCATGTGCTTCGGCTCGCTGATCATCGCGGTGACGCCGACCTATGCCACCATCGGCATCGCCGCGCCGATCATCCTGGCGCTCGCCCGCGTCATCGAGGGCCTCAGCCTCGGCGGCGAATATGGTGCCAGCGCCACCTATCTGTCCGAGGTCGCCGACGCCAGGCATCGCGGCTTCTATTCGAGCTTCCAATACGTCACGCTGATCGGCGGCCAGCTCACCGCGATCATCGTGCTCCTGCTGTTGCAGAAGGTGTTCCTGACCCCGGACGAATTGCGGGCCTGGGGCTGGCGCATTCCGTTCGCAATCGGTGCCGGCCTCGCGATCTTCGTGGCGGTGATGCGGCGGAACCTGCACGAGACCGAGGCCTTCGTCGAGGCCAAGAAGTCCGTCGGCCCTTCCGGCTCGATCACCGCGCTGTTCAAATATCCGCGGGAGCTCCTGCTGGTGGTCGGCCTGACCGCGGGCGGCACCGCCGCATTCTACACCTTCACCACCTACATGCAGACCTTCGTGAAACTCTCGGTCGGCCTGACAGCGGACCAGACCACGATGGTGATCTTCGGCTCGCTGCTGTTCGCCTGCGTGCTGCAGCCCCTCTATGGGGCGATCTCCGATCGCATCGGCCGCAAGCCGCTGCTGATCTTCTTCGGCGTCGCCGGCACGCTGGCGACGATCCCGATTCTGACCGTGCTGAAGGGCACCAAGGAGCCGTTCACGGCCTTCCTGCTGATCTGCGGCGCCTGGATCTTCACGGCGGGCTACACCTCGATCAACGCGGTGGTGAAGGCCGAGCTGTTTCCGACCAATGTCCGTGCGCTCGGTGTCGGCCTGCCCTACGCGATCACCGTCTCGCTGTTCGGTGGCACCGCGCCGGCGATCGCGCTCTACTTCAAGAGCATTGGGCACGAGACCTGGTTCTATTATTATCTCACCAGCGTGATCTTCCTGTCGCTGCTCATCTATGCGACCATGCGTGACACCAAGCATGCGTCGGCGATGCATCGGCACGAATGAGCAGGACGAACTGACGAGGGGTGCCGATGGCTGACGAGTCCGGGTTGCCGCCAGAGAGCAAGCTGAGCCGAGCCAAGGAGCGCTGGGCGCGCGAAGGCAAGTTCCTGACCGGCCGCATCGTGCGGCCCGACGACCAGCGCCTGCCGCCGGGCCAGCACCTGACCCGCGACTGGCCGGTGCTCGATCTCGGCCTGACGCCGTCGGTCACATCAGAGCGCTGGCGGCTCGACGTCTACGGCGCGGTGGAAAATCCCCTGTTCTGGGACTGGACTGCCTTCCGCGCCCAGGAGCAGCGCCAGTTCACATCCGACATTCACTGCGTGACGACCTGGTCGCGTTACGACAATCGATGGGAAGGGCTTGCGACGCGCGACCTGCTTGCCGCCTGCCGGCCGCGCGACGGCGCTGATTTCGTCGTGCTGCATTCCTACGACGGCTACACGACCAATCTCACGCTGGAGGATTTCGCCGCCGAGGATACGCTGCTCGCGCACAGCTGGTCCGGCGCGCCGCTCACCAGGGAGCACGGCGGCCCGGTGCGGGTCGTGGTGCCGCATCTGTATTTCTGGAAGAGCGCAAAGTGGCTGAAGGCGATCGAGTTTCTCGACTCCGACAAACCCGGCTATTGGGAGGTGCGCGGCTATCACAACCGCGGTGATCCCTGGGCCGAGCAGCGCTATTCGGAGTGATCGGGCTCCGCTCAAGCCAGGCCAAGGGAGCCGTAGGGTGGGCAAAGACGCGAAGCGTCGTGCCCACCCTCGCCCCGCAAAAAAGAAAAGAATGGTGGGCATGCTTCACCATGCGCGACCGAGTTCGTTGCAAATATCCGGGCGCGGCTGCGCGATACAGCGCCCTCTCCCCTTGCGGGAGAGGGCATCTCCGGCCTATCCAATCACTCGATTGGGTGAGGGGTCTCTCTCCGTCGATGCCGTGCTCGCGGACACATACCCCTCGCCCAACCAAGCCTGCCGCTCTTTCCTGCATGCCCTCTCCCACGAGGCGAGAGGACGCGGTCACGACCAGCGGGCTGATGATGTGATCGTCATATCCGAACGTGCCAGAGACACAACATGGAGTTCACCTCAGAAACCGGCAAGATCCCCAAGGGCTATGGCTACCTTCTCAAGCCGAGCGTCATCCTGGCCGCGCTGACCGCAAGAGATCTCGGCGGCATCCGTATCCACCTCGTTCGCAGCCACGGCCGGCGTCTGTTCGACGCGCGATATCGGCCGCCGGACGGCGACATTCCTTATGAGCGTCTCAACATCAAGGTCGGCACCGCGCACGAGCGCGACCTGCCCCCGCTTCGCCGTCGCGCCAAGGACGAGGGCCTTCCCACCCTGGTCCAATGGATTTCCGATCTCGTCGCCCAGGACCTGCCGACGGCAATCCGGCGCGGCGAACAGGAGATCGAGCTGATACCTCAGCGGGAGTGACTGCGGCCTGGCTGGTGAGATCGACCGCGGCCGTTTTCCAATCGCGAACAGACCACCGTCGCAACGAGCCAGCTTGCCAATTAGTTACTCCGTCGTACCCGGGCTTGCCCCGGCCATGACGATGAGGAGACAGGTGAGCGCAAAACTCCGCTCGCGGATAGCCTTGGCACCCGGGCGGTATTGCCGCTATTGCCAAAGCTCGCATCCCAAAACATTCCCCTTGCCAATTTCTGAAAATCGTGATTTACTCCCACCGTCCCGCCTCGTTGCAGAGGGGCGTATCGCGATCGTCACGGACGTGGAGCGCGGGATGCGGTGGGCGCAACGGGTCGCAGCATGGTTGTCCATGCGGACGAACGATCCGGTGCGCACGGCGAAATCGTGTGGTCTCGGCGCCGCGGTGCTGGCGTCAAGTCGTGGTGCGGTTGACGCGCATCGCGATGACGGGGGCAAGACAGCCGTTCCCCGGAGAGAGCGCGTATAAGCCGTTCCAACCATTGCGCAGGGAAGGCCGGGATGTCCTCAGCCGAACCTGTGGTTCTGCCGCCTGCATTTTTTCCGCAGGCGGGCCATGGGGGCGGCAGGCTCCCGACCTTCCCTGCGCCCTCTCGTTCAAGAGGGCGAATAGCCGCAAAGCTCGGGCCATGCAGGTCGCGAGAATGCGCCATCATGTCTGCACGTGTGGCCGTATCTGTTGTATGACGATGTGAGACGATGCGGTGTCGTCGCCTCGAGCGGCCGTGAAGACGCAACGAATGGGACCCACATATGCCGACCGAACGTTTCCAGTTTGAAGGCGCAGGCGGCGAGCAGCTTGCCGCTGCGCTCGACCTGCCCGGCGGCGCGCCGCGCGCTTATGCGCTGTTCGCGCATTGCTTCTCCTGCGGCAAGGACACCCACGCCGCGCGGCGCATCGCCATGGCGCTGACGGCGCATGGCATCGCCGTGCTGCGGTTCGACTTCACCGGCCTCGGCTCCAGCGAAGGCGACTTCGCCAACACGACGTTCTCCTCCAACGTCGCCGACCTCGTCCGCGCCGCCAATCATCTGCGTGAAACGCGGCAGGCGCCGGCCATCCTGATCGGCCACAGCCTCGGCGGCGCCGCCGTGCTGGCCGCGGCCGGCGACATCCCCGATGCGAAGGCGGTGGTGACGATCGCGGCGCCGTCGGATCCGGCCCATGTGACGGCGCTGTTCAAGGACCGACTCGAGGCGATCCGCCGCGACGGCTCGGCCGAGGTCTCGCTCGCGGGGCGCCCGTTCCGGATCAGCAGCTCCTTCCTCGACGACATCGCCGAGCAGCGCCTGCTCGACAAGATCAAGCATCTGCACAAGGCGCTGCTGGTGATGCACTCGCCCCTCGACGACACCGTCGGCATCGACAACGCAACGAAGATCTTCGTCGCCGCCAGGCATCCCAAGAGCTTCATCTCGCTCGATCACGCCGATCATCTCATCAGCGGGAAGGAGGACGCCGCCTACATCGCCGAGGTGATCGCGAGCTGGGCCGGCCGCTACGTCGCGCCGGAGGCCGCCGAGCCGGCGCCCGCGGATGGCCCGCGCGACGTGGTCGTGCGCGAGACCAGGTCGAGCAAGCTGCAGCAGAGCATCTTGCTCGGCCCGCATCATCTCACCGCTGACGAGCCGCTCTCCGTCGGCGGCCAGGATACCGGCCCGGGCCCCTACGACCTGCTGCTCGCGGCGCTCGGCGCCTGCACCTCGATGACGATGCGGCTCTATGCCGACCGCAAATCCCTGCCGCTCGACCGCATCACGGTCACCCTGCGCCACAGCAAGATCCATGCGGAAGATTGCGCGGAATGCGAGACCAAGGTCGGGCTGATCGATCAGCTCGACCGCGAGATCCACCTCGACGGCGCGCTCGATGAGGAGCAGCGCAGGAAGCTGATGGAGATCGCCGACAAATGCCCGGTGCACCGGACGCTGACGTCGGAGATCCGCATCGTCACGCGCGCGGCGGAGTGATCAACGCGCCGCCTGCGGCTCGATCTTCAGCGGCCTGACGCGCAACGCTCCGCGCAGGCCGGCCGCCGTGCCGATGAAGATGCCGGCGATGGCGACGAACGAGGGCAGCGCCAGGGTCGACAGTCCCGTGAGCCCCTGCCCGACCGAGCAGCCCAGCGCCATCACGCCGCCGATGCCCATCAGCGCGGCGCCGCCCGCCGAGCGCAGCATATGCTGCGGCGAATGAAAGCCCTCGAGCTTGAAGCGGCGCGTCGCCACGGCGGTAACGAGGCTGCCGGCGAGCACCCCGGCCACGGTGGCGATGCCGAAATTCGCGGTCGAGCCGGTCGACAGCATGATGTATTGCAGGGCATCGGCGATCGGAGCCACGAACGTCAGCGACGCCACCGGCACGGGGTTGAAATCGTCCGCGCCGAGATAGCCGGTCGCGAACCAGCCGGCTGCGATCAGCAGGCCGACGATGAGGCCCGCGAGCATCTGGCCGGGCGCGCGCCGGAAGGGCGCATGCGCAAAGGCGAAGACGATCAGCGCGCCGCCGAGCGCGAGCGCCGACAGCAGCCGCGCCGCTGCACCATGCAGGCCACCGACCGAGAGCACGGCCGGCAGCGACGTCGCGGTCGCCGTGGTCTGCGAGCCCTGCATCAGCGCGATGCGCAGCGGCGCGATCAGGCCCTTCAAGGTCATCTCGGCGGCGATCGCCAGCACCGTCACGACAACGAAGGAGCGCAGATTGCCGCGGCCGAGCAGCACCAGCGCGCGCGAGCCGCAGCCATTGGCGAGCACCATGCCGTAGCCGAACAGGACACCGCCGGCGAACATCAGCGGCACCGAGAAGGTCGGCTGCAGATAGATCGACTTGCCGAGATCGACGGCGCCGTTGGCCGCGAGCAGCTGTGTGGCGATGATGGCGATGCCCATCGCCAGGGCGTAGGTTCGCACCAGCCGACCGTCGCCGTCGGCCCACCAGCCGCGCAGGCTGCTCATCATGCAGAAGCCGCTGAGCAGCCCCACCACGCCATAGACCAGGCCGATCCCGAGACCGGTCACGACGGCGACATCAGCAGCTTCCGGCACGCGCAGGAGTCCTTCTGGTTGCGGAAAAGAGGCGGCGGCACGCGGGCTGCGCAAGCATCGCTTTCGCTTGACGCGCGCGGATTATTCGCCACGATATCGAGCTTAACTAGTTCAGAATGCTTGTTCCAACAAGCATCAACGGGAGAGAATGCCGTGGTGTCAGCAGCGCATCCTCATGCGCCGATCTTGGCCTGTTCGCCGCCGGGGGTTTGCCGGTGAGTGGCGCGGCCCCGCTCTCCCCCGATGCGCTCGCCCGCGCTTGCGCCGACGCCATGTGGCAGGACGATCGCGCCAGCCAGGGCCTGGGCATGCAGATCATCGAAATCGGCCCGGGCCGCGCGACGCTGCGCATGACCATCCAGCCGCACATGGTCAACGGCCACGGCATCGCCCATGGCGGCTTCATCTTCACGCTGGCCGATTCCGCGTTCGCGTTCGCCTGCAACTCCCACAACGACCGCACCGTGGCGGCCCAGGGCAGCATCAGCTTCATCCGGCCGGGCAAGCTCGGGGATGTGCTGACCGCCCGCGCCAGCGAGGTGTCGCGCAGCGGCCGCTCCGGCATCTACGACGTTCGCGTCAGCGCTGAAGACACCGTGATCGCGGAGTTTCGCGGCCATTCCCGCAGCATCGGCGGCACGCTGGTGCCGACCCCCACGGCTCCGCCGGAGGACTGACACGATGACATCGAGCAAACCTCAACCGGCCGGCAGCTACGTACCCGAGATGGACGACACCGAGCGCGCCTCGCGCGACCAAATCATGGCGCTGCAGACCAAGCGCCTCGCCTGGTCGCTGACGCACGCCTATGACAACGTCGCCCATTACCGTCGCGCCTTCGACAAGGCTGGCGTGCATCCCTCCGACTTCCGCGAGCTCGCCGACCTCGCCAAGTTTCCGTTCACGGTCAAGACGGACCTGCGCGACAATTACCCGTTCAACATGTTCGCCGTGCCGCGCGAGCAACTGGTGCGGGTGCATGCCTCGTCGGGCACGACGGGCAAGCCGATCGTGGTCGGCTATACCCGCAACGATATCGCGACCTGGTCCACCGTCATGGCGCGCTCGATCCGCGCTGCCGGCGGCCGCAGCGGCATGATCATCCACAATGCCTATGGTTACGGCCTGTTCACCGGCGGTCTCGGCGTCCATTACGGCGCCGAGCAGCTCGGCTGCACGGTGGTGCCGATCTCCGGCGGCATGACCGAGCGGCAGGTGCAGTTGATCAATGATTTCAGGCCCGACATCATCACGGTGACGCCGAGCTACATGCTGGCCATCCTCGACGAGTTCAAGCGCCAGGGGCTCGACCCGCGGCAGAGCTCGCTCAAGATCGGCATCTTCGGCGCCGAGCCATGGACCAATGCGATGCGCGCCGAGATCGAGGATGCGTTCGCGATGGACGCCACCGACATCTACGGCCTGTCCGAGGTGATCGGTCCGGGTGTGGCGCAGGAATGCCTGGAGACCAAGGACGGGCTGCACATCTGGGAGGATCATTTCTATCCGGAGATCGTCGATCCCGACACCGGCAAGGTGCTGCCCGACGGCGAGATCGGCGAGTTGGTGTTCACCTCGTTGACCAAGGAGGCCTTTCCCGTCATCCGCTATCGCACCCGCGATCTGACGCGGCTGCTGCCGGGCACCGCGCGGCCGGGCATGCGCCGCATGGAGAAGGTCACGGGCCGTTCCGACGACATGATCATCCTGCGCGGCGTGAATCTGTTTCCGTCGCAGATCGAGGAGATCCTGCTGTCGACCGAATGGTGCGGCGGCCATTTCATGCTGGAGCTGACCCGCGAAGGCCGCATGGACGAGCTGACGATCTACGCGGAGTCGCGCCCGGAGCACTGGGACGAGACCGGCCTCGGCGCGCACGCCGAGCGGATCTCGATCCACATCAAGAACACCATCGGCCTGACCGCCAAGGTGAAGGTGGTGGCACCAGACACGCTGGAGCGCTCGGCCGGCAAGGCGAAACGGATCAAGGACAAGCGGCCGGTGGGGTAGTTGGGGAGTGCGCCGCGCTGTCACCCCTCATGGTGAGGAGCGCCGAAGGCGCATCTCGAACGACGAGTCCCGCTCCATACATCGCCATCTCACATATGATCGTAATCCACCACCACCCGCTCCGTCACCGGCTTGGCCTGGCACGTCAGCACGAATCCGGCCTTGAGCTCCCACGGCTCCAGCGAGTAGTTCAGCTCCATCTCGGCCTTGCCTTCGACCAGCTTGGCGCGGCAGGTGGAGCACATGCCGCCCTTGCAGGCGAATGGCAGGTCGACGCCGGCGCGGAGTGCGGCGTCGAGGATGGCCTCGCCGTCGGCGACCGGGACCTCGCGGCGCTTGCCGTCGATGATCAGGGCGGCGACCGCCTTGGGCGGCGCCGTATCGGGCACGACAGCTCTCGGCCGCGGCTTGCCGCCCGCACCGGAGACGAAGCGCTCGACATGGATGCGCTCGTCGGCAATGCCGAGGATGTGGCAGGCAGCCTCGATGTCCTCGCTCATCCCGGTCGGACCGCAGATGAAAACGTGGTCGACCGTCTCCGCCGGCACCAGCGAGCGCAAGAGCATACGCACCTTTTCGCCGTCGAGACGACCGTGCAGGATCGGAAGATCCTGCTCCTCGCCGGAGATGACGTGGAACACCGAGAAGCGGTCGAGGAAGCGATCCTTCAGCTCCTCCAGTTGCTCGCGGAACAGCATGCCGGCGGTCGTGCGGTTGCCGTAGAACAGGAAGAAGCGGCTGTCCGGCTCGCGCGCCAGCACGGCCTTCACGATCGACAGGATCGGCGTGATGCCCGAGCCAGCGGCAAATCCGACATGGGTGCGCGCCGCCGCAGGATCCAGCGCCACGCCAAAACGTCCGGTCGGCGTCATCACGTCGATCTCGTCGCCGCGCCTCAATTCGTCGGTGACGAAGCTCGAGAACGCGCCGCCATCGACGCGCTTCACGGCGATGCGGATCTCGTTGTCATCGGGGCCGGAGCAGATCGAATAAGAGCGCCGTACTTCCTCGCCGCCGAGCGTCGTCTTCAGCGTGAGATACTGTCCGGGCGCGAAGCGATAGTCGTCCGCGAGTTCGTTTGGAATGGCAAACGTCAGCGACACCGCATCCGGTGCCTCCCGGCGCAGGTCACGGATGGCGAGACGGTGAAAGCGCGGCGTTGTCGACATCGAACCCATCCTCACGTCATTGCGAGGAGCGAAGCGACGAAGCAATCCAGGGCTCCGGGCGTGGCCCTGGATCGCGTCGCTGCGCTCGCGATGACGGCTTTAGCATCAGTGACACTTGAAGTAATCGAACGGCTCGCGGCACGATCTGCAGCGCCACAACGCCTTGCACGAGGTCGAGCCGAACTCGGCGAGTTGCTCGGTGTCATCAGACCCGCATTGCGGACACGCCACCTCGGCCACACCAAACAGCGCGCGCCGGCCACTCGACGGCGGCGGCGGCGCGATGCCGTACTCCCGCAGCTTGCGTCGCCCTTCCTCGCTCATCCAGTCCGTGGTCCAGGCCGGCGACAGCACAATGCGCACGCTGGCCTCGCGGAAGCCGGCGCGCTCCAGCGCCAGCTCGATCTCCAGCGCGATCATGTTCATCGCCGGGCAGCCGGAATAGGTCGGCGTGATCGCGACCTCCACCCGTTCCCCGACCACCTCGACCTCGCGCAGCACGCCGAGATCGTCGATCGTCAGCACCGGGATCTCCGGATCGGCCACCGACGCCGCCGCCTCCCAGGCGCGCTGGCGGAGTTCGGCAGGACTGGTGTCGGCGACTACCACGTCGCACCGGGGAAGCTGCGCTGCATGTATTGCAGCTCGCTCAGGAGATGGCCGAGATGCTCGCTGTGGCGGCCGTCGCGGCCGCCCTGCTGCATCCAGTCGTTCTCAGGCAGCACGAGGGTCGCCTCGCGCGCGACATGCGAGACGATCGACAGCCATTCCGGCAGCAGCATCGTCGGGTCGATCGCGATGCCGGCATCGATCAGTCCGCGCTCGGAGTCGTCGACGCTGAACATCTCGCCGGTGTACGCCCAGAGATCGTCGATCGCGGCCTGCGCGCGGGCGTGGCTCTCGTCGGTGCCGTCCCCGAGCCGGATCACCCACTCGCTGGCATGGCGCAGATGATAGGCGGATTCCTTCTCCGACTTGGCCGCGATGGCGGCGAGCGTCGCATCGGTCGAGCCCATCATGCCGCGCCAATACAGATCGGCGAAAGCCGCGTAGAACAGCTGCCGCACCATCGTGTGCGCGAAATCGCCATTCGGACGCTCGACCAGCAGCAGGTTGCGGTACTGCCTGACGTCCCGGAGATAAGCGAGCTTATCCTCGTCATTGTCGCGGCCCTCGACCTTTGCCGCGTAGCCATAGAGCTCGCGCGCCTGGCCGATCAGGTCGAGCGCCATGTTGGACAGCGCCATGTCCTCTTCGAGCATGGGCGCGTGGCCGCACCATTCGGAGAGGCGATGACCGAGGATCAGCGCATCATCGGCGCGGCGCAAGGTGTAGAGCACCAGCGGCGTTTCGGAGACAGTGATCGAGGGGGCGGTCATGACGTTTCGCCTCTGAAGCCACGCATTTGACCTCCTCCAGGAGCCCGCCGCAGGCGGGCGTCTCGAGGATGGGCCAGGAGCCGTATCGGGCCTCATGGTTCGAGACGGCGCTGCGCGCCTCCTCACCATGAGGAGTTGCACCTACATATGTCCGACTTCCTCGGGCACTTCATAAAAGGTCGGATGCCGATAGATCTTCGTTTCCGCCGGCTCGAACATCATGCCCTTGTCGGCGGGATCGGACGCGGTGATGGCGCTCGACGGCACCACCCAGATCGACAGGCCCTCGCCGCGCCGGGTGTAGAGGTCGCGCGCGGCCTGCAGCGCCATGGTCGCGTCCGGCGCATGCAGCGAGCCGCAATGCTTGTGCGCGAGCCCGTTGCGGCTGCGGATGAAGACCTCCCACAACGGCGTGTTCGGCGTCGCCATCTCGCTCTCCCTTGTCTATTCGGCGGCCTGCGCCATCCGGCGCTGCGCGCGCTTCTCGGCGTAGGCGGCCGCGGCTTCGCGCACCCACGCGCCGTCGGCATGCGCCTTGCGGCGCGCCGCCATACGGTCGCGGTTGCACGGGCCGTTGCCGGCCAGCACCTGCTTGAACTCGTTCCAGTCGATCGGACCGTGCTGCCAGTGGCCCTGCTCGTCCTGCGTCATCGCTGGATCGGGAATCGTCAGGCCGAGATATTGCGCCTGCGGCACGGTGGCA
Source organism: Bradyrhizobium sp. HKCCYLRH3073 (assembly GCF_051167995.1). NCBI lineage: Bacteria > Pseudomonadati > Pseudomonadota > Alphaproteobacteria > Hyphomicrobiales > Nitrobacteraceae > Bradyrhizobium > Bradyrhizobium sp. HKCCYLRH3073. The sequence continues at coordinate 835,468 of NZ_JBNPUD010000001.1, read as the reverse complement.
TCGATGAACTTCTGGCGCAGCTCGTCATTGGAGAAGCGCTTGATCTTCCACTTCGTCGAGGCGTCGCTGTGCTGGCTGGCCTGATCCGGCGGGCCGAACATCATCAGCACCGGCCACCACCATCTGTTCAACGCATCCTGCGCCATCGCCTTCTGCTCGGGCGTGCCGCGGCAGAGCGTCAGCATGATCTCGTAGCCCTGGCGCTGGTGGAACGATTCCTCCTTGCAGACGCGGATCATCGCGCGCGCATAGGGACCGTAGGAGCAGCGGCACAGCGGGATCTGGTTCATGATCGCGGCGCCATCGACCAGCCAGCCGATCACGCCGATATCCGCCCAGGTCAAGGTCGGGTAGTTGAAGATCGAGGAGTACTTGGCCTTGCCGGCCAGCATCGCGTCAACCAGTTCCTCGCGCGAGGCGCCAAGCGTCTCGGCCGCGGCGTAGAGATACAGCCCATGGCCGCATTCGTCCTGGACCTTGGCGAGCAACGCCGCCTTGCGGCGCAGGCTCGGCGCGCGCGTGATCCAGTTGCCCTCGGGCAGCATGCCGACGATCTCGGAATGGGCGTGCTGGGAAATCTGCCGGACCAGCGTCTTGCGATAGGCCGACGGCATCCAGTCGTTCGGCTCGATGCGCTCCTCGGCATCGATGCGCGCCTGAAAGCGCGAGGCGCGTCCGGCGTCCTCGGCGAAGCTGCCCTCCTCGGGCGAATTGAGCGCCTGCGTGTACATGCGGCGGCGTCCTCCCAGGACTTGGTTGCCGCCAATATATAACGAGATTTTATCCGTGCAATCGAATTCTGTAATATATCAGCCCACCTCATGAGCATCGGCGAACCGCCGCAGCAGCGTCGCGCCGGCCGCAGGCAAAGGCCCCTCTTCATTGGTCGCGTGAGCGTCGAGCCATCGCTCGGAACCCGGCAGCAGCAGCCGGTAGATGTCGCCGCAGAGCACACGCGCTTGTCGTCCCGGCCAGTTCCCAGGCAGCAGCTCGGCCGGCAGCAAGGGATCGCGCAGCACGATGCGGCGGTAGTGATGGATCAGCAGGATCCGGGCGGTGAAGGCCTGGCCGTCGGACAGCGGCTCGCCGCGTTCGATGCTGGCCTTGAGCGGCGCAAAGGAGGCGCTGAACTTGCGATAGGCTTCCGCAGTCCGCTCCAGCGCCCAGCTCTCGGCGACCAGCCGCCGCGCCATATCCGAGCCTGCGGAGGCCTGCAGGCGGACCGCCCCCTCCACCGCGTCCGGCACGGCGATGCTCGAGGGCGCCACGAACACGCCGGGCAGCGGGCTGCCGAAGCCGGCGTCGCGCAGCGCGATCCGCGCCTGCTCGCGGTCATCAGCGCTGCCGATGAGCAGCAGTTCGAAGCTGCCGTTCCATTCCGCCGGCGGCGAATCGTAGATGTGGCGGGTGGCGCCGGCAAAGGTCTGCTCGCCGCGCCGGGTCAGGCGATAGAAGCTGTTGCGGCCGCTCTTCGTCCGCTCGAACCAGCCTTCCGCCGTCAGCCGCGACATCGCGGTGCGCACCACGCTGCCGTCGATCGCGAGCCCTTCGAAGAAGGCCAGCAGACTGCCGAGCCAGACGCTGCCGCCGCGCGGCACGATGGCGTCGCCGAACACGGTGATGATCAGCGAGCCCGTGCGCGACGGCTCGCTCTTGAGCTCATGGACGATGCGGGACAGCGGCTGCGGCATGGTGCAGGCTTTAGCCGGTTTCGCCCGATCGCAAAAGAAAAGGCCCGCATGGAGCGGGCCTTGCAGATGGATCGACTGACGCGCGAGGCGATCAGGCGGTCTTGTTGTAGGCCTTGGCCATGTTCTCCTGGGCGAGCTTGGCACCCTCGGTGACGAGCTTGCCGACATACTCGCTGGTCGACTTGGCGCGGGCGACGAGCGCCTCGCCACGGGCGCGGGCCAGCTCACCCTGGATCTGAACGGCTTCGCTGATCGACTTCGCGGACGCCAGCTTGTCCAGGCCGTCGAAGAACGCTTCGGTGTCCTGATACAGCGCCTGCTGGATGTTGCGGCTGATCTTGCCGGCCTCGGTCACGCCGTCGAACACGGCGGTTTCGATCGCCGACGTCACCTTCTCGGAGCCAGCGAGGGCCTCCGCAGCGCGCTCCTTGGCGGTCGACGCGGTCTTCTTGACGAACTCCCGCGCGGACTCCGGCACTTCCATCGTCTGCAGGTTCTTGAACGCGTCGGTCACCGGCGCAAAGGCATCCTTGACGGTGTCGAACACGGTATTGGTCTCGGTGGTCATGGCTGTCTCCATCCTCAATGCTTCTGAGCTATGGCTCGCTCCGTCCCTTATGAAACCGGAGTGACTCAGCTATACCAGCACACATAGTGCATCGCAACAAAAATGTTGCAATGCACCATCTCGGGAGGATGGGGGAAAGGCCGTCCCCGCTCAAGTGCCCGACGGCGCATCATTGCCTTGGCGCGAGCCCCGATCAGGGCCGCCCCCATGCTTCTTGTTGCGAGACTTTCCGGGCCGGACCGGCTCGGCCGTTCCCGGCGCGGTCTCGACCGCCCCGGGTTCTGGTTCCGCCGGCGGCGACGGTTTCATCACCCTGTCGAGCACCTCCCGGATCTCGCGCAGCTGCGCCTCGATGGACGCCATCGGGGCAGGACCGGACGGCTGCGCCGCCTTCAGAATCCGGTCGAGCAGCGCCTTGATCTCGCTCAACTGGGGCGTGACATCGATGGCAGGCTTCGTTCCGGGGGGCGGCGCTTTGGATGTGGCAACAAGCTCGTTGAGCAAGGCCTTGATCTCGTTGAGCTCAGGCGTGACGTCGACCGGTGCCGGCGCAACCGGCTGCGCCTTGGATGCGGCGAGAAGCGCGTCGAGCAAGCTCTTGATCTCATTCAACTGGGGAGCGAGATCCACCGGCGGTTTCGATGCCGGCAGCGGCACCTTCGCGGCGCCCAGCAGCTCCTTCAACAGCGCCCGCGTCTCCGCCAGTTCGCCTTCGATCGACGCCAGCCGCTCGTTGAGCGCAGTCAGTTGACCGCGGCTCGGCACGTTCATGCCGGCGAAGTAGTTTTCCATCAGATCGGCCATGGGCTTCTGTCCGTTTCCAGAACCAGTTGCAGGATCGTCGGAGGATGAGCGGGCCGCGCCCAGCGGGCGCAATCGCGTGAAGGCCGTGAAGCTCTTCTGCATCTCACCGACCATCTGCTGCCAGAATGCGATCGGATCGCCGGACTTGTTCACCATCGGCACGCTCCTTCAGGCCACGCGGAGACTCAACACAACCTATCATAGCACGTCATCGCTGCGATGCGGGAGGATCATGGGGCCGCTTCTCTCTGTCGGCGGAACCATGCCATAGATGGCCTGTTGGCCTTGAACGAGGGATCACCGTGACCGCAACTGCTCATCAGCCGCCGCAGACCGCGCGCGCCAACGGTATCGACATCTGCTACGAGACCTTCGGCGACCCGGCGGCCCCTCCCCTCCTGCTGATCATGGGCCTCGGCGGGCAGATGATCATCTGGTACGACGAGTTCTGCGAACAGCTCGCAAGCCGCGGCTTCCGCGTGATCCGCTTCGACAACCGCGACATCGGCCAATCGAGCAAGCTCCACGGAGGCCGCCGGCTGACGCCGTTCGAGCTGATCAAGCTGCGCTTCTTCAACATTCCCGTCGCCGCGCCGTACAAGCTGCTCGACATGGCCAAGGACACGGTCGGCCTGATGGACGCGCTCGACATCAAGTCGGCGCATCTGGTCGGCGCTTCCATGGGCGGGATGATCGCGCAGGAGATCGCGATCTCCTTCCCGCACCGGGTGCGCTCGCTGACCTCGATCATGTCGACCACCGGCAACCCGCGCCTGCCTCCGCCATCGCGCGAGGTCGCGATGCTGCTGATGGCGCCGCCGCCGAAAACCAAGGACGAGTACATCAAGCGCTTCCAGAGGACCTGGAAGGCGCTGCGCGTCGGCTCCTTCCCCGAGGACGAGGCGAGTGACGTGGCGCTCGCCGAACGCTGCTTCGCGCGCGGCATCAATCCCGCCGGCGTCGGACGTCAGTTGCGCGCGATCCTGGCCTCCGGCAGCCGCAAGCCGCGGCTGCATCTGGTGACGGCGCCGACCCTCGTGATCCACGGCAAGGTCGACCCGCTGGTTCATCCCGCCGCCGGCAAGGACACCGCGGAGTCGATTCCGAATGCCAAGCTCCTGATGATCGACGGCATGGGTCACGCCACCCCGCGGCCGATGTGGCCGCAGATCATCGACGCCATCGCCGAGCACGCGCACGGCGCGAATGCGCAGGCGGCGTAGAATGGCAGTCGGTGGTCACCGCCGCCGCCCGGAAACGAGCTGTCGTCCCGGCGAACGCCGGGACCCATAACCACCGGCTTTGGTGATGGCGACGGGCTGTGGCTCCAGCCCGCTTCAGCCATCCGGGCCTGTGGTTATGGGTCCCGGATCGGCGCCTGCCGACGCGTTGCGTCGACAGGCTTGTCCGGGACGACACATGTTGCTGAGGGTCGCTATTGCCTCACGCGACGCGAGTCTGTGTCTCAGCCGTTCTTCAAACGAACCGCCGGAAGCCCCTAACCGAACCTTCTTCGCCGCCATTCGATCAGCTTGGCGCTCACCTCCTCCGGCTGCTCCTGCTGCGTCCAGTGGCCGCTGTCGCGGACGAGATATTTCTCCAGGTCCGGGACAAGCTTCTCCATGCCGTCCGTGGCCGAGGGCGGCAGCACGGCGTCGTTCTCCGCCATGATCATCAGCGACGGCACGCGCACCGTATGGTCGAGCCCTTCGGCGCGCTGCCAGTTGCGCGTCATGTTGCGATACCAGTTGATGCCGCCGGTGAAGCCGGTGCGCGTGAAGGTGTCGACGAACACCTGCTTCTCGGCCTCCGACAGGATCGGCTGCCGCGTGTCCTTGGCGGCGTCATAGGCCGCGATCATCTGCGGGAACGCCAGATTGAGCGACGGCGACGCTGCGATCCCGCCGGCCGGCGGCTCCGTCGGCGGCGCATCGCTGCGCGGCAGCGGCTTGCGCATGAACGCATCGAAGGTCTCCGCGACACGGCTGCCGAAGATGCGGTCCGGCTCGCGTGCGGGATCCTGGAACTGCACGATGTACATCATATCGCCGAACCGCTTGCGCATGATGGCGATGGGATCGGCAGGCGCGCGCGGCAGATGCGGCGTGTTGATGCCGACCACGCCCGCGACTCGATCGGGGTATCGCAGCGGCATCTGCCAGACGACGAAGCCGCCCCAATCGTGTCCGACGAAGATCGCCTTGTCGATGTTGAGATGATCGAGCAGGCCGACGAGGTCGGCGGTGAGATGCTCGAGGTCATAGGCCTCGACCGGCTCCGGCCGGTCGGTCGCGCCATAGCCGCGCTGGTCGGGTGCGATGACGCGGATGCCAGCCTCGGCCAGCGCCTTGATCTGGTGCCGCCAGGAGAAGGCCAGCTCCGGCCAGCCGTGACAGAGGATCATCGGCGGCCTGTCGCTGACGGGGCCCGCTTCGTAATAGCCCATGCGAATGCCGTTGGTCGTCGCGAACTGCAGCGCCGGCATCCAAGACGGATCGGTCATGCATCCTCCCCTGAAGCTGTTCAGCCGGCCTTTTTCGACCGGTCTTCGGCTCCGGCGTGGAGCCTGCTCCATGCCGTGACGTCACGCCGCTTCTCCTCGGAGTTCCGCGCGAGCGAAATCCGAGCAGCCGTTTGCCGCGTCAGGCCGACTTCTTGTCGCTCGAACGGCTGCCGCCGAGGCCTGTCATGGTCAGCATCAGGTCCTGAAACCGTTCGGCCAGGCGAGGATCGAACGTGAACCAGCTCTGCATGATGGCTTCGGGCGTGAGCTTGTCGATGTTGCTCGTCATCTGGTTCTGCAGACGGTCCATGACCGCGGCCTGCATCGGACCGACATCGGGAAGTCCGAAAAACTGCCGCGCTTCGAGCGGTGTGCAATCGATCTCGATATTGACTTTCATGTCCGCTCCGCTGTTCGAACCATCCCGACGCCAGCCCCGGGCCGGGCCCCCTTCACAAGGAACGCCCATCCCGGACTCTCGGCAGGGATGTCCAGTATCACCGCGCCGGCCCCCCTCTAGCAAGCGGCGCGTTGCTGCAGGTGCGCAATTCCCGGGACATGGTCAATCCGGCGGGCCCTCAGCCCGATCCCGGACGGCGCCGCGCGCGTGCGCTGCACAGCGGCCGCGGGGATAACCATATCGTTTAGGCTTAAACAAACTGCACTTGTGTGCCGCCGCTGAACTCTGGCAACATATTCGGATCGATCTGCCGCGGGTCGTACGGCGCACCGCCAGGCCAGAGCCAACGGGATCAGTTCATTCCGGCGCGGCATCAGACTTGCAAGCATATCGCCCGGCGTCTTGTTGCTTCTTGAAGTTCGTGCAAGAGGCGCTGCAGACAACACGAACTTCGAAGCAAAGCAGGCCGGACATAATCGCGCCTGCCGAAAAACCAAGCGTCAAACGCGGAGAATTTGGACATATGTCGGGACGCAAATCCCTGCTCATCGCGGCAGCGGTCGCATTCGGCCTCGCCGTCATGCCGGCCTCGGCCCAGACCCTGCGCTATGCCAACCAGGGCACCCTGAAATCGCTCGATCCCTACACCTTCAAGGAATCGACCACGATTGCGCACCATGCTCACGTCTATGAGGGGCTGACCGCGCGCGACAAGGATCTGAAGATCATCCCCGCGCTGGCCGAGAGCTGGGAAACGCCCGAGCCGACCCGCTGGCGCTTCCATCTGCGCAAGGGCGTCAAGTTCCACAATGGCGAACCCTTCACCGCCGACGACGTGATCTTCTCCGCCGATCGCGTCCGCGCCACCGGCTCCAACTTCCTCTCCAACGTTCCGCCGGACGCAAAATTCATCAAGGTCGACGACTACACCGTCGACGTGAAGCTCGATGCTCCCAATCCCATCCTGATCTCGCAATGGGATACGTGGTACATCATGAGCAAGAAGTGGTGCGAGGACAACAACTCGGTCGCGCCGACGCCGGTGTCGGCAACCACGCCGAGCTACGCCGCGCTGCATGAGAACGGCACCGGCCCCTTCATCATCGAGAGCCATCAGCCCGGTGTGAAGACCGTGTTCAAGGTCAATCCGAACTGGTGGGGCAAGCCCGAGCACAATCTGAAGGAGATCGTGTTCACCACCATCGCCTCCGACGCCACGCGCGTCGCCGCGCTGCTGTCGGGCGAGGTCGACATCATCGAGCCGGTCCCGGTGCAGGATATCGGCCGCGTCGATTCCAGCCCGAACGCCCAGGTCCTGAAGGGACCGGAGCTGCGCACGATCTTCCTCGGCATGGACGAGACGCGCGACGAGCTGTTGTACTCGAACGTCAAGGGCAAGAACCCGTTCAAGGACATCCGCGTGCGCGAGGCCTTCTACAAGGCGATCGACGTCGAGCTGATCAAGACCCGCGTCATGCGCGGCCTGTCGACGCCGTCGGCGCTGATGATCGCGCCGCAGCTCTATGCGCTCTCGAAGGACTTCACCCGGCCGAAATACGATCCGGACGCGGCCAAGAAGCTCCTGACCGAAGCCGGCTATCCCGACGGCTTCGAGGTCGGCATGGACTGCCCGAACGACCGCTACGTCAACGACGCCGCGATCTGCCAGGCCGTGGTCGGCATGCTCGCCCGCATCGGGGTCAAGGTGAACCTGAACGCGCAGCCCAAGGCGCAGTACTTCGCCAAGGTGCTGAAGCCCGGCGGCTACAACACCTCGTTCTTCCTGCTCGGCTGGACGCCCTCCTCGATGGACGCGCACAACGTGATGCACGACATCATGGGCTGCCGTGACGATGCCAAGGACCCGACCCGGGGCGAGGCCAATCTCGGCGATTACTGCAACAAGGAGTTCGACGCCCTGACCGACAAGGTCCTGGTCGAGACCGATACCGCCAAGCGCAATCAACTGATCAAGCAGGCGTTCGAGATCGGCATCAAGGATTACGGCTACATCCCGCTGCATCAGCAGGCGGTGGCCTGGGGCGTCTCGAAGAAGGTGAAGATTCCGCTGCGCGCCGACAACGCCGTGCTGCTGTTCCTCGCCACCAAGACCGAGTAGTCCTCACGCGACGACAAGTCCCGGAAAGCAGAACTGCTTTTCGGGACTTTTCATTTCCTGCGGCAGGTGCTACGCGCCGCCGCATCTCGAGGGACCTGAAAGGATCAGATGCTCGCCTTCGCGCTTCGCCGAGCAATTCAGGCCATCGGCGTCATGATCGCCGTCGGAATCATCGCGTTCGCCATGTTCCGATTCGCCGGAGATCCGGTGAGCCAGATCGTGCCGATCGATGCGTCGGCCGCGGAACGGGCCAGCATCCGCCAGTCGCTCGGGCTCGACGATCCCTTCATCGTGCAGTTCGGACGCTATCTGTTCGACGCGGCGCAGTTCAAGTTCGGCGTCTCCTATCAGTTCCGGCAGCCGGTCTCCGATCTGCTCAAGGAGCGCATGCCCGCCACACTGGAACTGGCGGTCTGCGCGACGATCCTGGCGCTGGTCTTCGGCATCCTGATGGGCGTGTTCTCGGCGCTGCACCGCGACTCCCTGCTCGCCAAGCTGTTCCAGATGCTGTCGCTGATCGGCATCTCCCTGCCGACCTTCCTGATCGGCATCCTGCTGATCTACCTGTTCTCGGTCACGCTGGGATGGCTGCCGTCGTTCGGCCGCGGCGATACCGTCAGGCTGGGCTGGTGGACATCGGGCCTGTTCACCGTCTCCGGCTGGAAGGCATTGATCATGCCCTCGATCACGCTCGGCCTGTTCCAGATGACCCTGATCATGCGGCTGGTCCGCGCCGAGATGCTCGAGGTGCTGCGCACCGACTACATCCGCTTCGCCCGCGCCCGCGGGCTGACCACGCGCGCGATCCATTTCGGCCACGCGCTGCGCAACACCCTGGTGCCGGTGATCACCGTGGTCGGTCTGCAATTCGGCTCGGTGATCGCGTTCTCGATCATCACCGAGCAGGTGTTCCAGTGGCCGGGCATGGGCCTGCTGTTCGTGCAGGCGGTGCAGAACGTCGATATCCCGATCATGGCGGCCTACCTGATGATGGTGTCGCTGATCTTCGTCACCATCAATCTCGTGGTTGATATCCTCTACACCGTGGTCGATCCGCGCCTGCGCGCGACCATCAGCCGTCCGGCCTGATCATGAGCGACGCAGCCCTTCCCCACCCCACGCCTGTCGAGACGCCGCGCGCTGCCGACCGCTGGCTGAAGCGTGCGCTTGCGAGCGACCTGTTCTATTCGTTCCGCCGCTCCAAGCTGACGGTCGCCGCGGCGGTGATCACGCTGCTGTTCTTCCTGCTTGCGATCTTCGCGCCGCTGCTGTCGCCGCAGAACCCGTTCGACCCGGCCCAGTTGCAGCTCCTGAACTCGCGCATCTCGCCGCTGTGGACCGCCGACGGGCAGAGCCCGTTCCTGCTCGGCACCGACGAGCAGGGCCGTGACGTGCTCTCCGCCATCCTCTACGGCCTGCGCATCTCGCTCCTGGTCGGCATTCTCGGCGTCGCCTTTTCCGGCGCGCTCGGCATCGGCCTCGGGCTGATCGCGGGCTATTTCGGCGGCCGGGTCGACACCGTGATCATGCGCATCGCCGACGTCCAGCTCACCTTTCCGCCGATCCTGATTGCGCTGCTGGTCAACGGCATCGCCAAGTCGGTGTCCGGCAACCGGCTGGACTGGCTCAGCATGCTGGTCGTGCTCGTGCTGGCGATCGGCCTCTCCTTCTGGGTGCAGTATGCGCGCACGGTGCGCAGCTCGGTCCTCGTCGAGAAGAACAAGGACTACGTCGCGGCGGCACAACTGATCGGCCTGCCCGCGCCCGTCATCATGCTGCGCCACGTGCTCCCCAACACCACCGGTCCCGTGCTGGTGATCGCCACCATCAACCTGGCGCTGGCGATCATCACCGAGGCGACCCTGTCGTTCCTCGGCTCGGGCATGCCGGAGACGATGCCCTCGCTCGGCACCCTGATCCGGATCGGCAACAACTATCTGTTCGCCGGCGAATGGTGGATCGTCGCCTTCCCTGGCATCGCGCTCGCCGGGCTGATCCTCGCCATCAACCTGCTCGGCGACTGGCTGCGCGACGCCCTCAACCCGAAACTGCGATGATCCGCGTGATTGCGTCCTTCCGAGGCTCGAGCTCATGACCGCCCCCGTTCTGTCCGTGCGCAACCTGCAGGTCGAGTTCGCCACGAGACGCGGCATCCTGCGCGCGATCGATGGCGTCTCCTACGACATCGCCAAGGGCGAGGTGCTCGGCGTCGTCGGCGAATCCGGCGCCGGCAAATCCGTCACCGGCCTTGCCGTGATCGGCCTGATCGATCCTCCGGGCCGCATCTCCGGCGGCGAGATTCAGCTCTCCGGGCTGCGCATCGACAACCTGCCGCCGGAGGAGATGCGCAAGGTGCGCGGCAAGCGCATCGGCATGATCTTCCAGGATCCGCTGACCTCGCTCAACCCGCTGTATCGTGTCGGCGACCAGATCATCGAGACCATCAAGACCCACACCAACCTCACCGACCAGCAGGCGCGCAAGCGCGCCATCGACCTGCTCGCCGAGGTGGGCATTCCCGCGCCCGAGAAGCGCATCGACGGCTATCCGCACGAATTCTCCGGCGGCATGCGCCAGCGCGTCGTGATCGCACTCGCGCTGTGCGCCGAGCCCGAGCTGATCATCGCCGACGAGCCGACCACCGCGCTCGACGTCTCCGTGCAGGCGCAGATCATCTCGCTGATCAAGCGGCTCGGCCGCGACCACGGCACCGCCGTGATGCTGGTGACCCACGACATGGGCGTCATCGCCGAGACCTGCGACCGCGTCGCGGTGATGTATGCCGGCCGCGTCGCCGAGATCGGCCCGGTGCAGGAGGTGATCCAGAACCCGCTGCACCCCTACGCCAAGGGCCTGATGGGCGCGATCCCCACGCTCGCAGGCGAGGAGAAGCGGCTGGTGCAGATCCCAGGCTCCATGCCGCGGCTGTCGGCGATCCCGCCAGGCTGCTCGTTCAATCCGCGCTGTAGCTTCGCTTTCGACCGCTGTCGCATCGATCGGCCCGAACCGCTGCGCCAGGGCACGCAGGCGGTCGCCTGCCATCTGTATGATCGCGCGACGGAGACTGCGGCATGAGCGACTTCGTCGAGGTCAGGGATCTGCGCCGGGTGTTCGACGTCTCGAAACCCTGGCTCAACCGCATGATCGAGCGCCAGCCGCAGGAGTTTCTCAAGGCGGTCGACGGCGTCAGCTTCGGCATCAGGAAGGGCGAGACCTTCGCGCTGGTGGGCGAATCCGGCTCGGGCAAGACCACGGTCGCGCGCATGGTGGTCGGGCTGCTGGCGCCGACGTCGGGCGAGGTCATCATCGACGGCGTGTCGATGAGCGAAGCGCGCCAGGCGCAGGTGCGGCGCAAGCTGCGCCGGCGCATCCAGATGGTGTTCCAGGATCCCTACGCCAGCCTCAACCCGCGCTTCCGGGTCGACAGCATCATCGCCGAGCCGATCCGCGCCTTCGACATCATCGAGGGCGAACGCCAGATCAGGGACCGTGTCGGCGAGCTCCTGACCCTGGTCGGCCTGCATCCCGACGACGGCCAGAAATTCCCGCACGAATTCTCCGGCGGCCAGCGCCAGCGCATCGCGATCGCGCGCGCGCTCGCCTCCGAGGCCGAGTTCATCGTCTGCGACGAGCCGACCTCGGCGCTCGACGTCTCCGTACAGGCGCAGATCCTCAACCTGATGCGCGACCTGCAGGACAAGTTCGGCCTGACCTATCTGTTCATCAGCCACAATCTCGCGGTCGTGCGCCACATGGCGAGCCGCATCGGCGTGATGTATCTCGGCCGCATCGTCGAGATCGCCGACGGCCGCACCCTCTTCAACGATCCGCGCATGCCCTACACCAAGATGCTGCTCGGCGCCGTCCCAGACCTGTCGATGTCCGGCCGCCAGCGCATTCCGGTCAAGGGCGAGATCCCGAACCCGATCAACCCGCCTGCGGGATGCACCTTCAACCCCCGCTGTCCCCTGGCGTTCGATCTCTGTCGGCAGCAGTCGCCCGAACTCATCGGCGGCGTGGCCTGCCATGCGGTGAACCAGCCGGCTGACAGGACCGTTGTGACGGCATCGGTTGCATGAAGCGGAATCTGAATGAAGTCGTCATTGCGAGGAGCGAAGCGACGAAGCGATCCAGAGTCACATCGGAACCCTGGATTGCTTCGCGGAGCCTGTCATCCGGCCGCGCTTCGCGCGGACCGGGTGGCTCGCAATGACGGCGAGTACTTAGGATAGGCAAAGCCGGCGATGAGCTTCATCAACCCCGATCCCTTCACGACCCGCCCCGAGATCGACGGCACCTTCGGCGTCGTCACCTCCACGCATTGGCTCGCCACCGCGGTGGGCATGGCGATGCTGGAGCGCGGCGGCAACGCCTTCGACGCCGGCGTCGCGGCGGCCTTCACCCTGCAGGTGGTCGAGCCGCATCTGAACGGCCCGGGCGGCGATGTGCCGATCATCCTGCACGACATCAGGCGCGGCCGCACCGAGGTGATCTGCGGCCAGGGCCCCGCGCCGGCAGGCGCCACCATCGCGCACTACAAGCGCGAGGGCCTGGACATGGTGCCCGGCACCGGACTCCTCGCGGCCTGCGTTCCCGGCACGTTCGAATCCTGGATGCTGCTCTTGCGCGACTACGGCACGATGCGGCTGCGCGACGTGCTCGAGCCAGCGATCTCCTACGCGCGCGACGGCTATCCGCTGGTCGAGCGCGTCTCGGCGACCATCCAGACCGTCGAGCAACTGTTCAAGACACATTGGCCGACCTCGGCCGCGCTCTATCTGCCCAATGGCGAGGTGCCGAGGCCGGGCACGCTGTTCACCAATCCACAGCTCGCGGAAACCTACGCGCGCATCCTGAGTGAGGGCGAAAGCGCTGGTGCTGATCGCGATGCCCAGATCGAGCGCGCGCGCAAGGCCTGGTCGCAGGGCTTCGTGGCCGAGGCGATCGACCGTTTCTGCCGGACGCAGGAGGTCATGGACGTCTCGGGCTCGCGCCACAAGGGCGTGCTGACGGCCGACGACATGGCGCGCTGGCAGCCGACGATCGAGGCGCCGCTGACCTATGAGTACGGCCGCTACACCGTCTGCAAGGCCGGCGTCTGGAGCCAGGGTCCGGTGCTGCTGCAGCAGCTTGCGCTGCTCAAGGGCTTTGCGCTCGACGGCCTCGATCCGACCGGACCGGACTTCATCCATTGGCAGATCGAAGCCGCCAAGCTGGCGTTCGCCGATCGCGAGGCGTTCTACGGCGATCCGAACTTCGCCGACATTCCGATCCAGACGCTGCTGTCCGATGCCTACAACGACGCGCGGCGCAAGCTGATCACCGACAAGGCCTCGCTCGAGCTGCGGCCCGGCACGCTCGACGGCTACGGCGCCAAGGTGACGCTGCGCGAGGCGCAAGGCCACCGCGAGGCCGTCGGCGCGATGGGCTCGGGCGAGCCGACCGTCGGCCGCTTCGGCGAGGTGCGCGGCGACACCGTACATTTCGACATCATCGACCGGGACGGCAACATGATCTCGGCCACGCCGTCCGGCGGCTGGCTGCAATCCTCGCCCGTCATTCCCGAACTCGGCTTCTGCCTGGGGACGCGCGCGCAGATGTTCTGGCTCGAGGAGGATCATCCGGCCGCGCTGGTGCCGGGCAAGCGGCCGCGCACGACGCTATCGCCGACCATGGCGCTGCGCGACGGCGAGCCTTACGTGGCCTGGGGTTCGCCCGGCGGCGACCAGCAGGACCAGTGGAACACACAGTTCTTCCTGCGCCACGTCCATGCCGGCATGAACCTGCAAGAGTCGATCGACGCCCCGGCGTGGCACTCCGAGCACTTCCCGATCTCGTTCTGGCCGCGCACCGCACGCCCCGGCGTGCTCGTGGTCGAAAACCGCGTGCCCAAGGCGACCGTCGAGGAGCTGCGCCGCCGCGGCCATGTCGTCGAGGTCGGCCCCGACTGGTCGGAGGGCCGGCTCACGGCCGCATCACGTGTCGGCCGCCGCCGCCGCGCCGCCGCCAATCCGCGGGGCATGCAGGGTTACGCCGCCGGACGATAAGAGAGCAACGCGACGATGACCTGGTCGATCATTGCCAAGGACGATCTCACCGGCCGGATCGGCATCGCCGTCGCCACCCGCTTCTTCGCCGTCGGCGCGCGCGTGCCCTTCATCGTCGCCGGCCACGGCGGCATCGCGACACAGGCGCTGGTCAATCCCTATTACGGCATCGACGGCGTGACGCTGCTCCGCGATGGCCGCCATCCGCGCGAGATCGTGCAACTGCTGACGTCGGCCGATCCCGGCCGCGAGAGCCGCCAGCTCCACATCCTCGATCACAACGGCCAGATTGCCGCCCACACCGGCCGCGACTGCATCGACTGGTGCGGCCATCTCGAAGGCCGAGGCTTTTCGATTGCCGGCAACATGCTGGCCGGCCCGCAGGTGCTGAACGAAACCGCGAACGCGTTTCTCGCTCATGGCGCCCTGCCCTTCGCGCAGCGTCTGATCGCGGCCATGAAGGCCGGCGAGGCGGCCGGCGGTGACAAGCGCGGGAAGCAGTCCGCCGCCCTCCTCATCCACGGCAAGGAGGAATGGTCCGAGCTCGATCTGCGGGTCGACGATCACGCCGATCCGCTCGCCGAGCTCGCACGCCTGGAAGGCGTCAGCCGCAGGCATTGGGCGGTGTTCCGGCAGTTCATGCCGACGCGCGACAATCCGGCGGGGATTACGGATCGCGCCACCATTGATGCCGGCATCGCCGCGGCGCACGCGAACCAGACATGACCGAGCCGGAAGGACGGCGCGTGACCGGGGTTGGTATGGATAGTGCAACAACGCAGGCTGCATTTTCGTAGGGGACATCGGATGATGAGGAACTGGTGCTTGGCCGCCGTCGCGGCCGTTGTCGTGGCCTCCTGGGGGCCGGCCGCGCAGGCGCAGACCACCTTGCGCATCGGCCTTGCCGAGGACCCCGACGTTCTCGATCCGACCATGGCCCGCACCTATGTCGGGCGCATCGTGTTCGCCGCCACCTGCGACAAGCTGTTCGACATCGACGAGAAGCTCAACATCGTGCCGCAGCTCGCGCTGTCGCAGCAGACATCCGCCGACGGCAAGGAGGTCACCATCAAGCTGCGGCCCGGCGTGAAGTTTCACGACGGCGAGCCGTTCGACGCCGAGGCCGCCAAATTCTCGCTCGACCGCCACCTGACCTTTCCCGGCTCGTTCCGCAAGCCTGAGCTGGCCTCGCTCGATCATGTCGACGTCGTCGATCCCCTGACGATCAAGCTGGTGTTGAAAGCGCCGTTCTCGCCGCTGATCGCCCAGCTCACCGACCGCGCCGGCATGATGGTGTCGCCGAAGGCCGCCAGGGAGGCCGGCGACAAGTTCGGCCTGCATCCGGTGTGCGCCGGTCCGTACAAGTTCGTCGAGCGCGTCCAGCAGGACAAGATCGTGTTCGAGAAGTTCGCCGACTACTGGAACAAGGACAACGTCTTCATCGACAGGATCGTCTACCAGCCCATCGTCGATGCCACGGTGCGGCTGGCGAACCTGAAGTCGGGTGCCCTCGACCTGATCGAGCGCGTGCTCGCGACCGATATCAAGGGTGTCCGCGCCGATTCCAGGCTTGCGCTGTCGACTGCGATCGAGCTCGGCTACCAGGGCATCACGCTCAACATCGGCAAGGACAAGGCCAAGGGCCCACTCAGCCAGTCAGCCAAGGTGCGCCAGGCGCTCGATCTCGCGATCGACCGCGAGGCGCTCAACCAGGTGGTCTTCAACGGCGAATTCATGCCGGGCAACCAATGGGTCAATCCCTCGCATCCGTATTATCAGAAGGCCTTCCCGGTGCGTGCCCGCGATGTCGAGAAGGCAAAGGCGCTGCTGAAAGAGGCCGGCGTGACGACGCCTGTCGCGGTCGACTTCATGGTACCGAAGGGTGCCGAGACCGAGGCGGCCGCCCAGGTGGTACAGTCGATGGCCGCCGAGGCCGGCTTCGACATGAAGATCCGTGTGACGGAGTTCGCGACCTCGCTGAAGCAGGCCGAGGCCGGCGACTATCAGGCGTTCATGCTGTCATGGAGCGGCCGGATCGATCCTGACGGCAACAGCTACGTGTTCTTGCACAGCAACGCGCCGCAGAACTACAGCGTCTGGGCCAATGCCGAGGCCGACAAGGCGCTCAGCGACGCGCGGCTGGTGACCGACATGGCCCAGCGCAAGGCGCTCTACGAGAAGCTGACCAAGCTCGAGATCGAGGACGAGCCGATCCTCTACCTCTATCACCGCCGCATCCTGATCGCGCACACCAAGAAGCTCGAGGGCTACAAGCAGATGCCGGACGGCCTGGTGAGGGTGGTCGGGCTGAAGCTGAAGTGAGCGGTCAGGTGGCACCTGGTCGTTGGGACGCGCAGCCGGCGCCCCGCACTCACTCCGCTCCCTCCCCCCTTGTGGGGGAGGGTTGGGGAGGGGGGTGCCACGCACTCCGATCTCGCTTGGGGCACCCCCCTCCCTGTCCCTCCCCCACAAGGGGGGAGGGAACGCAAGCGGCACGACCGGAGTCTGATTGCAAGCATCAGCGTCGGGAGAGGCACTGATCATGCTGACCTTCCTCGCCCGCCGCATCGCCCAGATCATTCCGACCTTGATCTTCGTCTCCATCCTCATCTTCTCGCTGCAACAGCTCCTGCCCGGCGATCCCGCGCTGGTGATGGCCGGCGAGGAGCGCGATCCCGCCGTGATCGAGCAGATCCGCAAGCAGTATCGCCTCGACCAGCCCCTGCCCGTTCAGTACGGCTACTGGATCAAGGGCGTGCTCTCGGGCGATTTCGGCGAGTCGCTGCGCATCAAGATGCCGGTGCGCGATCTCATCCTGCAGAAGCTGCCCGTGACCCTGCAGCTCGCCTCGATGGCGATCGTGATCGCGTTCCTGATCGGCATTCCCGCCGGCATCGTTTCCGCCGTGAAGCGCGGGACGGCCTGGGACTATGCCGCCAACCTGTTTGCACTGTGGGGCATCTCGACGCCGAACTTCTGGCTCGGCATCATGCTGATCTTCCTGTTCTCGATCCAGCTCGGCTGGCTCCCCGCCTCCGGCTACGTCTCGCCCGCCGAGGACTGGCGCGCCAGCCTCGCCGCCACCATCATGCCGGCCTTCGTGCTCGGCAACGCCATCGCCGCGATCCTGATGCGCCACACCCGCAGCGCGATGCTGCAGGTCCTGGGCAGCGACTACATCCGCACCGCGCGCGCCAAGGGCATCTCCGAGCGCCAGGTCATCCTGCGCCACGCGCTGCGCAACGCCCTGACGCCGGTCATCACGCTCGGCGCGCTCGAGCTCGGGACGCTGTTGTCCGGCGCCGTGCTGACCGAGCAGATCTTCTCGATCCCCGGCTTCGGCAAGCTGATCGTCGACGCCGTGTTCAACCGCGACTACGCCGTCGTGCAGGGCGTCGTGCTGGTCACCGCCACCGTCTACATCATGCTGAACCTGATCGCCGATCTCGCTTATGTCCTCGTCAATCCCAGGCTGAGGAGCTGAGATGGCCGAGACGACGCTGTCGGCTCCATCAGGAGCACGCGCCCTCGCTCCGCTCGAACGGCCGATGCAGCGCACCTGGCGCCGGCTGGTAAAGCGCAAAGGCGCAATGGTCGGGCTCGGCCTGATCACGGCCTTCATCCTGCTCGCCGTATCAGCGCCGCTGGTGGCGCCCTACGATCCCGTCAAGACGAGCTGGGCGCTCGTGCGCAAGGCGCCGTCCGCGGCGCATTGGTTCGGCACCGACGATCTCGGCCGCGACGTGCTGGCCCGCGTGATCTATGGCGCGCGCGCCTCGCTGCTGGCCGGCGCGATCTCGGTCGCCATCGCGCTGGCGATCGGCGTCCCCATCGGCATGACCGCAGGCTTTCGCGGCGGCTTCATCGATGCCCTGATCAGCCGCATCACCGACGCGATGCTGGCCTGCCCGTTCCTGATCCTGGCGATCGCGCTGGCGGCGTTTCTGGGCCCGAGCCTCGGCAATGCGATGATCGCGATCGGCATCTCGGCGACGCCGATCTTCGTCCGGCTGACCCGCGGCGAGGTGCTGAGCGTCAAGGTCGAGGAATATGTCGAGGCCGCCCGCAGCGTCGGCGATACCGACCTGCAGATCGCGGTCAGGCACATCCTGCCCAACATCATGCCGGCGCTGCTGGTGCAGGCGACGCTGTCGGTCGCCGCCGCCATCATCGCCGAAGCCGCGCTGTCATTCTTAGGTCTGGGCCAGCAGCCGCCGGCCCCGTCCTGGGGCAGCATGCTCAACGCCGCCCAGCGCTTCCTCACCAATGCCCCCTGGATGGCGATCTGGCCGGGGCTCGCGATCTTCCTGGTGGTGCTGTCCCTCAACCTCCTCGGCGACGGCCTGCGCGACGCGCTCGATCCGCAGCAGGAGGAGTAGGCCCTCGCTAGCGCAACACCCTCCAGTGTCGTCCCGGCGAACGCCGGGACCCATAGCCACCGTCGGTCGTTGTTGCGCGAGAAGGTCACTCCGCGCCTGCCTCAAACCACTGCCTGGGGTTATGGGTCCCGGCGTTCGCCGGGACGACAGCGAGGGGCGTCGAGAGACCGGTCAAAACAAAACGGCGGCTGCCAGGGCAGCCGCCGTCGATGTCGTGAGACCAGGCGCCCTCGTCACGTCGCCTTCAGCGCATGATCGGTCTCGGCGTCGAACTGGGCGATCTGACGGGCGCGCAGCGACTTGGCGGCGGCCTGGTGGTTGGTGGCGATGACGGTGTAGACGGCCGGCAGCACGAACAGCGTGAACAAGGTGCCGATCGACATGCCGGCGACGACGACGAGGCCGATCGAGAAGCGGCTGGCGGCTCCGGCGCCGGTCGCGGTCAACAGCGGGATCAGGCCGGTGACCATCGCCGCAGTGGTCATCAGGATCGGCCGCAGGCGGATGCGCGCGGACGTCTCGATGGCGGTGCGGCGGTCCATCCCCTCGTTGAGCTGCAGCTCGTTGGCGAACTCCACCATCAGGATGCCGTGCTTGGTGATCAGGCCGACCAGCGTCAGCAGGCCGACCTGGGTGTAGATGTTCATGGTCGCGAGGCCGAAGAACAGCGGAATCAGCGCGCCGACGATCGCCATGGGCACGCTGATCATGATGACCAGCGGATCCCTGAGGCTCTCGAACTGCGCCGCCAGCACCAGGAAGATGATGATCAGCGCGAAGCCGAAGGTGATGGCGAGCTGATTGCCCTCCTGGACGTATTGACGGGCGTCGGCGAGATAGTCGTGGCTGAAGCCGGACGGCAGGTTCTTGGCCTGCTTCTCCAGGAAGTCGACCGCCTGCCCCACGGTGACGCCCGGCATCGGCACGGCGGAGAAGGTCGCCGAGTTGAGCTGGTTGAAATGCGTCAGCGAGTTCGGGTCGGTCGCGGTCTCGATGTTGACGACGGTCGACAGCGGCACCTGCTGCCCGGCCGAGGTCGCGACATAGTAGCCGGACAGAGATTCGGGCGAGATCCGCTTGTCGCGCGGCACCTGCGGAATCACCTGATAGGATCGGCCCTCGAGGTTGAAGCGGTTGATGTAGTTGCCGCCGAGCAGCACGGCCAGGGTGTTGCCGATCGACTGCATGGTGATGCCGAGATCGCTCGCCTTGCTGCGATCGATCCAGACCTTGACCACCGGCTGGTTGAACTCGAGGTCGCTGTCGGAGACGATGAACATGCCGCTCTTGCGCGCGGCGTCCTTCAGCTTGGCCATCTGCTCATAGACCGCCTGGAAGCCGCTGGTCGAGCTGATCACCATCTGCACCGGCAGGCCGCCGGGGCCACCCGGCAGCGCCGGCAGGTTGAAGGCGAAGGCGTTGATGCCCTCGATCTTCGACAGCTCCGCCTGCACCAGCGGCTTCAGCTTGATCGAGGAGCGCGTGCGCTCGTCCCACGGCTTGAGCAGCATGCCGGCGAAGCCGCCCTGCGGGCCTTGGATGCCGTTCAGAACGAAGCGAAGATCGGTCTCGGGGAACTTCTGGAACGCCTTGTCGACCTTGTCGGTGTAGAAGTTGATGTAGTCGATATTGGCGTATTTCGGCGCCTTGGTGATCGAGAACACGATGCCCTGATCCTCCTCCGGCGCCAGCTCCTTGGCGGTGTGCATGTAGAGGAAGCCGACGAGGCCGAGGATCGTCAGCGCGAACAGCGCCGTCACCGGCCGGTAGTCGAGTGAGCGGTCGAGCTGGCGGCCGTACCAGCGCGTCATCGCGCCGAACACCCGGTTGACGAGCCGCGCGAAGCGGCCCTCCTCGGCGCTGCGCAGCAGCACCGAGCACATCATCGGCGACAGGGTCAGGGCGATCACGCCGGAGACGATGACCGAGCCGGCGAGCGTGAAGGCGAATTCGCGGAACAGCGAGCCGGTGAGACCGCCGAGGAAGCCGATCGGGGCATACACCGCAGCCAGGGTGATCGTCATCGAGATGACGGGGCCGACGATCTCGCGGGCGCCCTGCAGCGCAGCCTGCACGGGTGCCTTGCCCTCCTCCAGATGGCGATGGATGTTCTCCACCACGACGATGGCGTCGTCCACGACCAGTCCGATCGCCAGAACCATCGCCAGCAGGGTCAGCAGGTTGATGCTGAAGCCGAGCGCCAGCATCATCGTGCAGACGCCGATCAGGGACAGCGGGATCGTCACGACGGGGATGATGACCGAGCGCAGCGAGGCCAGGAACAGGAAGATGACCACGATGACGATCAGCACGGCCTCGCCGAGCGTGTGCTCGACCTCGTCGATCGAGGACTGGATGAACTTGGTGGAATCGTAGGCCACCTTCATCTTCATCGACGGCGGCAGGTTGCGCTCGAGGTCCGGGAACAGCGCGCGCACACCCCTGACGATGTTGAGCGGGTTGCCCTGTGGCGTCGCATCGACGCCGATGAAGATGGCGCGCTCGCCGTTGAAGGCGACGCTGGCGTCGGTGCTCTGCGCCGCGAGCTCGACGGTCGCGATATCCTCCATGCGAACGAAGCCGCCGTCCTTGGCCTTGACGATCATCCGCTTGAACTGGTTGACGTCGGTCAGGCCGGTATTGGTCGTGACGTTGGAGACGATGAAGTAGCCCTTGGCCTGTCCGGCCGCGGACTGGAAGTTGTTGGCCGCGATCGCTGCCGCGACGTCGGTCGGCGACACGTTGCGGCCGGCCATCTTCTCGGGGTTGAGCCAGATCCGCATCGCAAAGGTCTGGCCGCCGAGAATGTTCGCCGCGGCGACGCCGTCGACCGT
Source organism: Bradyrhizobium sp. HKCCYLRH3073 (assembly GCF_051167995.1). Classification (NCBI taxonomy): domain Bacteria; kingdom Pseudomonadati; phylum Pseudomonadota; class Alphaproteobacteria; order Hyphomicrobiales; family Nitrobacteraceae; genus Bradyrhizobium; species Bradyrhizobium sp. HKCCYLRH3073. The sequence goes on along the minus strand of NZ_JBNPUD010000001.1, from coordinate 814,123 downwards.
CGACAGCACCGGCTGCACCACGCGCGTCAGGTAGTCGGAAATCGCCGATCCCGACAGCTCCTCGCTGGAGAAGCCGAGATACATCACCGAGGTCGTCTGGCCCGTCGTCTTGGTGACGATCGGGTCGTTGGATTCCTTCGGGATCAGGTAGCGGACCGAATTGACCTTGGCGAGCACCTCGGTGAGCGCCTGGTTCGGATCGAAATTCAGCTTGATGAACACCTGGATCGTGCTGGTGCCCTGCACCGAGGACGAGGTGATGTAGTCGACGCCCTCGGCGGAGGCGACCGCCTGCTCCAGCGGGGTGGTGATGAAGCCCTGCATCAGGTCGGCGGACGCGCCGGGATAGACCGTCGTGACGTTGACGACCGTGTTCGACAGCTTCGGATATTGCCGGATCGGCAGCACGAAGGCGGCGCGCAGGCCGAGCAGCAGAATGAGCAGGCTGACCACGACCGACAGCACCGGGCGCTTGATGAAGATATCGGTGAAACGCATCGCGGCAATCCCGTCAGCAGAGGTCAGATGAGGTCCGGACGGGCCGCCACGATCAGGCGGCCCGGCATTGGCTCAGAGGGCGCTCAGTAGCGCGGCGGCTTCGCCGGGACCGGCGGCAGCGGATCTGTGGAGATCGCGACCGCGGCGCCGGACTGGATCTTGAGCTGGCCGACGGCGACGACGCGATCGCCTTCCTTGAGACCCTTGAGGATCACCGCGCGGCCGTTGATGCGGTCGCCGGTCTGCACATAGATGCGGTCGGCCGTCAGCGCGGTCTTGCCGTCGTCGGTCTTCTTCTCGTTGATGACGAACACCGAGTCGCCATAGAGCGTGTAGTCGACAGCGGTCTCCGGCACCGTCAGCACCGGCGGCTTGTCCGGCAGCACGACCGTGGTGGTCGCGAACATGCCGGGCCTGAGGATGCGCTCCGGATTGGCGATCGTCGCCTGCACCCGGATGTTGCGTGTGTCGGTCGCGATCTGCGGCTCGATCGTGGTGATCTTGCCCTCGAACGTCTTGCCCGGATAGGCATCGACGCCGACGCGCACGGTCTGTCCGACCTTGAGCTGACCGCTGTCCTTTTCGGTCACGGTGAAGTTGACCCAGAGCTGCGACAGATCGGTCAGCGACACGATCTGCGATCCGGCGGACAGATACTGGCCGACTTCGACCTTGCGGACGCCGAGGTCGCCGTCGAACGGCGCGCGCACGAGCTTCTGCGCGATCAGCGCTTCGGTCTTGGCGACGCCGGCCTGGGCCTGGTCGTAGGCGGCCTGGGCCTGGTCGACGGTCGCCTGCGGGCCGAACTGGCGCGAGGCCAATTGCTTGGCTCGGTCGAGCGACAATTGCGCCACGGTGACCTGGGCCTTGTAGTTGGCGAGGTCGCCCTGCTCCGGCGCATCATAGAGCTGCACCAGCGGTGTGCCCTGCTTCACCGTCGTGCCCGGCGTGAACATGATGTCGGTGATGCGGCCAGAGGCGTCGGAGGTGACGTTGACCTGATGCACGGCGGCGAGATCGCCGACTGCGGTCAACAGGTTCGGCACCGTCTCCGAACTCGCCGTCGCGACGCTGACGTTGAGCGGCGGTGGCTTCATGTTGGCGAAGAACTGCGCGATCATCTTGTCGCGGAACATGTTGAACCACACGAAGCCGCCGACCAACGCCGCGAGCAGCGCGCCCACGACGATGAACCACAGCACCGGGCGGGTGCGCTTGCGCGGCTTGTCGTCGACCGGCTTTCCGGAGAGCTTGGGTTCCGTCGCAATGTTCATGTCATGCACTTTCTGCCGTCGCCGGCCGGGCCGGAGGTTGCGACAATTCGTGATCGAGGTGGCACGCAATGGCGGCATCGGTCAGGCCGATGCCGCGGAGAATGAATTCGCTGAGCTGGCGCTCCAGGCTCGCAGCAGTTCCATACGGCACACACGGAACGGATGGAAGCCGCGTCAAGGCCGCCATCAATACGGTGTGGTGCGCGAACCAGAACAGGTCACGGGGCGCAGCCACGAGACGCACGGCATCACCACACGCAATGGCGCTTTCCATGGAGTTAACGAACTTGGCGCCGATCAGATCATCGATCTTCGTATACAGCAGCCTTGCGAATTCGCCATCGTCGAGATGGCTCGACGCCATCAGCCGCAGCCGCTGCTCTTCTTCCTCATTGGGGCCGTCGGCGATCCCGAGGAAATGCCGGACCATCCCGGCCATCATCATGACCAGCGTCGCGGTCGAAGGTTCCTGACTGAGCAGCACCTCGAAATCCGGATCGGTCTCGCACTCCTCGGTGAGGATCTCCGCATAGAGCGCCGCCTTGGAGGGGAAATGTTTGAACAGCAGCGCTTCGGAGATCGCCGCCGCCGCGGCCACGCTCTTGGTCGTGGTGCCGGCATAGCCATGACGCGCGAAGCAGCGCTTGGCTGCACCGAGGATCAGCTGCCTCCGGAGATCGCTTGTCATGCGCAAAGTGGACATCGGCCGTGAGTAAATACTCACTTGATCTATGTCAAGAAAGATGCCGCGGCGCAGCAGGGTCGGCGGCCAAGTCCCTGAAATTACAGGTGGGATTTCACGGGCGCCAAAGGCAACTCTATACCTCTCAAAGCGGCGGATCTGCGGCACCGCTCCATCAATGGATGCAATGCCGCGCGGGGACCACCGCGGCGGGCGCATTTTCTTCCGCCGCGCGCCATGCGACGGTCACCGGGACAAAAACAAGAATCGGCCGGGAGGACCAGACATGACCGACGACGCAGCGCTCGCCAGCCAGTTCGATCTCGAGAGCCTGACGCCGGCGTTCTACGCCGATCCCTACCCGACCTATCGCGCGCTGCGCCGGCACGCCCCGGTCAAGCGCATGCGCAACGGCTCCTATTTCCTCACCCGCTACGACGATCTGGTCACCGCCTACAAGGCAACCAGGACGTTCTCGTCGGACAAGAAGCGCGAGTTCGCGCCGAAATACGGCAACTCGCTGCTGTACGAGCATCACACGACGAGCCTCGTCTTCAACGATCCTCCGGCGCACACACGGGTGCGCCGCCTGATCATGGGCGCGCTGTCGCCGCGCGCGATCGCCGAGATGGAGCCTGCGCTGATCGCGCTGGTCGACGGGCTGCTCGACCGGATCGCGACCAAGGACAGATTCGAGCTGATCGAGGATTTCGCCGCCGCAATTCCGATCGAGGTGATCGGCAACCTGCTCGGCGTGCCGCATGACGAGCGCGCGCCGCTGCGCGACTGGTCTCTCGCCATCCTCGGCGCGCTGGAGCCGGTGCTGACGCCGGAGCAGTTGTCACGCGGCAACCAGGCCGTCGGCGACATGCTGACCTATCTCGAAACCCTGGTCGCGCGCCGGCGCGCCGCCCCCGGCAATCCCGAGCGCGACGTGCTGACGCGGCTGATCCAGGGCGAGGCCGACGGCGAGCGGCTGAGCGAGACGGAGCTGCTGCACAACTGCATCTTCCTGCTCAATGCCGGCCACGAGACCACGACCAATCTGATCGGCAACGGCCTGGTGCTGCTGTGCCAGCATCCGGCCGAGCGGCAGAGGCTGATCGAGGCGCCCGGCCTGATACGCACCGCGGTCGAGGAGATCCTGCGCTACGAGAGCTCCAACCAGCTCGGCAACCGGATGACGACCGAGGCGGTCGAGCTCGGCGGCGTCGCCTTGGCGCCCGGAACATCGGTCACGTTGTGCATCGGCGCCGCCAACCGCGACCCCGCCCAGTTCGACGACCCCGAACGCTTCGACATCACCCGCCTCGCCAACCGCCACCTCGCCTTCGGCACCGGCGCCCACCAATGCGCCGGGATGGCGCTGGCAAGACTGGAGGGCGCCGTGGCGATCTCGCGGTTTCTGGCACGGTTTCCGAACTATCAGCTCGACGGCGAGCCGGTGCGCGGCGGGCGGGTGCGGTTTCGCGGCTTTGCGAGCGTGCCGTGTGTGGTCGAGGGCTGACGCGATCGTCGCTCTCGCGATAGCTCCTCCGTCTTGACTTCAGACGGCCCAGCCATGACGGCCTGGGTGGCAGTTCGTAGGGCGGATTAGCGAAGCGTAATCCGCCGCTGACACGGCCAACTGCTGTTGAAGGACACGCTCTGCTGCTGGCGCGGCGGATTACGCTTCGCTAATCCGCCCGACCGACTTTACGTAGCGCTCCTCACTTTGTTTTCGAATTGCAAGATTTTTGTTTCGCTTCATCAGAAATCATGTTATACGCGCGCCGTCCCGTCTCACAAGAGGGGCGCTTCGCGGTCGTCACGAACGTTGAGGCGGGATGCGGTGGGCGTGTTGGTGTCGCAGCGTGGTTTTCCGCGCCGACGAACGGCATCGATGCGCACGGTCAAGTCGCGTGGTCCTGACACCCCGACGCTGGTGTCACGCTTGCGTTGGCGCTCACGCGCGGCGCGGGCAACGGTGGCCAGAAAGCCCGGAGCACCGGGGAGAACGCGAAGCAGCCGTCAAAACCATCGCGCGGGGAATGCCGGGATGTCTCGGCTGAACCTGTGGTTCCTGCCGCCTGCATTTTTTTCCGCAGGCGGGCCATGGGTGCGGCCAGCGCCCGGCATTCCCCGTGCCCTCTTTTCGGAGAGGGCAGGACGAAGCGCAAAGCTCGGACGCGAACCGCGCCGCGAGGGGGTGACCGCATGTCTCACCGCCTTCAGCACAAGTCTCATCGTCCCAAACACAGCTCTCACCATCGTCATTGCGAGCGATGCGACGTGTCCGCCAAAGCCCGAAGGGCGACGGCGGAAGCAATCCAGGGCTGGGCATGCGACTCTGGATTGCTTCGTCGCTTGCGCTCCTCGCAATGACGCCGCGCATAAGGAGACCGCCGAGGGGCGAGCTATCGAGTTACTCGTCATGCCCGGGCTTGACGATGGAGAGGGTGGAATGCTCAACAGCGCGCTGGGGATTTCAGAACACCGCGTGGTCGCCGCGCTCGGCCGTGGCCTCGCCGCGGATCAGCCTGGCGTAGTAGTCGAACAGCGTCTCCGAACCCGTCGACGGCGTGGCGTCGGCGTCGTAGCGGCCGGTGGCGGGGTCGAGCACCAGCATGGATTCGGTGGCGTAGTAGCGGCCGATGCGGGCGAGCTCCGCCTTGTCGGCGAGCGACGGCACGACCCGACCGGCAAGATCGAGCCCGCGGATGACGACGTCGAGCAGCGCCACCGGGACGTGGCGGATGTGCGGCTTGCGTCCGAGCAGCGCGAACAGATGCTCGCCCTGCTCCAGCGGCGTGATGGCCGGTCCGGGGCCGCCGATTGGCAGCACGCGATTCCAGCAGCTCTCGTCATCGAGGCAGCCGGCCAAGTAGTCGCCGAGATCGGCGTCGCTGATCGGCTTGCACGCGGTGAGACGGCCATCGCCGAACACGAGATATGGCCGGCCCTGTCTGACACGCTCGACCTGCCCGGACAGCGACTTGAAGAACGCGGTGGGACGAACGATCGAATGGATCAGGCCCTGCTCCATCAGATGCGCTTCGAACGCCAGCTTGGCCTGCTGAAACGCCAGCAGCGGCTTCTGCACGCAGATGGCAGACAGCATCACGAAGTGCGTCACGCCTGCATTGCGGCCGGCCTTCAGCACGTTCACATGAGCCTGGTGGTCGACCGCCCAGGCATCGCGCGGCACGCCGGTGCGCGAGGCCATGCAGGACACCACGGCGTCGAAATGCTCACCGCGAAAGCCGTCCCGCGCCAGCGAGACGGGATCGGTGACGTCGCCCGTTCTGACGGTGGCACCCTGGACCCGCACGGCGTCCTGGCGCGGACGGACGAAGCAGACCACCTCATGCCCCCGCGCGACCAGCGCACGCACGGTGGCGCGGCCGATCGTTCCCGTCGCGCCGAGCATGAAGACACGGCGCGGACCAGACGAAGGGACGACGATAGGAGAGGTCATCGGCTGAGGCGAAACTCTGGAAACCGTCCCAATCTATATCACCGCCTGCCCTTGCGCGGCGTCGAGACTGCCACGGGAATTCTCGTCATGCCCGGGCCCGTCCCGGCCATCCACGTCGTCCGGCGTGTGCGGTGCTACGTGGATGGCCGGGACGAGCCCGGCCATGACGGGTCGAAAGAGCTGAGCGCATCCCGACGCACTAGCGTTGCTCGCGACCTGCCGTGCCGTTGTCCGAACGCCTCTCCACGCTCCGCGAATCCCTCACTCCGCCACGCGCGGGGTCTTCTCCAGGATCAGCGTGTGGATACCGCAGGTGCCGCTGTAGAGGCTCATCACCCGGGTGCCCGGCTTGCGGCCGGCCCGTGGCTCGGAGACCTGCAGGCCGGCGTCGAGCAGCCGCGCGCGCGTGGCCTCGATGTCGGCGACGCGCCAGCTCAGGCCCCACAGCTTGTCATGGGCCTTGTCGTTGCCGGCGACCGGCCGCTTCACCACCTCGACGATCAGGTCGCCGCAGCGGAAGAACATCAACTGGCCCCATTCCTGATGGCTGCGGTCGAGCGCCATGTCGAGGCCGAGCCGCGCGCCGTAGAGCGCGGCGGCGCGTTCGGGGTCCTCGGTCGAGATCACGATATGGTCGAGGCCGAGCACGGCCGAGCCGGCGGTCTTGGCGGACGGCGGGCGGGGCTCGGCAAGCTCGAGGAAGAACATGCGCACGCCACGCGTGAGATCGGTCATGGCGCGGGTGCGCTTCCAATGCAGCGTCTGGCCCGAGATGCGATCGGTGTTGTCGACCTCGGCGATCGGGTCCGGCTTCAGCGCGACCCGCTCCAGCCGCCGGTGCATCTTGCCGATATCGCCGGTGGCAAAGCAGATGCTGGCGAGCCCCTCTCCCCAGATCTTGATCACGTTGCGGATGCGGTCGGCGGCCACGCCCTGGCCTGCCGGCGCCATCAGCTCCAGGCTCATATTGTCGAGTGTGAACAGGACGCGGTCGGCGCCCTCGCCCGAATTCTGCCAGGACGGCTTGCGCGCCAGCAGCGTCTCGAACGCGGCGCTGCCCGCCTGGATGTCGTCGAGAAGGACGACGACGTGGTCGAGCCCGGTGATCACGGAAACAGCCCCCGCGAGTTCTTGGCGTTGCGCACCTTCTCGACGCCGATCGCCATCGCGGCTGTCCGGTGCGAGATGTCGTCGGCCTTGGCGCGCGCCAGCATGCGCTCGAAGGCGCGGTCGAGGATCTGGTACTCCCTGCGCATCACCTCCTCCTCCTCCCAGAACAGCTGCTGCAGATCCTGCACCCATTCGAAGTAGCTGACGATGACGCCACCGGAATTGCAGAGGATGTCGGGAATGACGAAGATCTCCTTGCGGCGCTGCTCCAGCACCAGATCAGCATCCGGCGTGGTCGGACCGTTGGCGGCCTCCGCGATCACCCGGCATTTCAGATGAGCCGCCACCTTGGCGTCGATCACGCGCTCGACGGCCGCCGGCACGAGGATGTCGCAGGCCAGGGTCAGGATCTGGTGTGGATCGAAGGCGAGTTCGGTCGAGAACCCGGCGATGCTGCCATGCTTCGCGGCGTGCGCCATCAAGGCCGGGACGTCGAGGCCGCGCGGATCATGGAGGGCGCCGGTGTGATCGCTGACCGCAATCACCTTCATACCCATCCGGTGGAAGCCGAGCGCGGCATAGGAGCCGACATTGCCGAAGCCCTGCACCACGGCCGTGGACGTGGTCGGGTCGATGCCCAGCTCATCCATCACCCGCCTCGACACATGGGCGACGCCGCGGCCGGTCGCCTCCCGGCGGCCGAGCGTGCCGCCGGAAAACACCGGCTTGCCGGTGACGATCTCGGTCACGGTCTGGCCCTGGTACATCGAATACGTGTCCATGAACCAGGCCATCACCTGCTCATTGGTGCCCATGTCGGGCGCCATCACGTCGGTATGCGGGCCAACGAAAGGGATCATCTCCTGCATGTAGCGGCGGGACAGCGATTCGAGCTCGCGCCGGGACAGTTTGGACAGATCGACGGTGATGCCGCCCTTGGCGCCGCCGTACGGCAACCCGACCAGCGCGCATTTCCAGCTCATCCAGATCGCGAGCGCGGCGACCTCGCCAATGTCGACCGTCGGGGCGAATCGCGTGCCGCCCTTCGTCGGCCCCATCGTCAGCAGATGCTGGACCCGGTAGCCTTCATAGACCGCGATCGTGCCGTCATCCTTGTGGATCGGACACGAGACGGTGATCGCCCGCTTCGGCAAAAGCAGCCGGTCCCGCTCGTCGGCTGGGATGCCAAGATGGTCGGCGATCACGTTGAACTGATTGGTGGCCATCTCGAAGACCGGACCCGCATAGACAGTCATATTCCACTCCCGAATCTGCGTTTCTGCAGGCCGGCAACCATAGCGCGACCCGCGCGCCGGCGGCAGGGGGCCACCGGTAGCAGACGGCCGATCTCAACCACCAAGGTGACGATTTGACGAAGAATTTCAGCGTTGATCCGCTTTGACCGCTTGCTAATCTGCGGCGCCGGGGCCGCGACCACCCCTTGAGTGAGACAAAAATGGCAATGCAGGCCCTCTTCATCGGACAGACCTACATCGACGTTACGTTCATTACCGACCACATGCCGACGGGGGACGAGAAGCACGTGGCGTCCGACTATGCCGTCTCGTTCGGCGGCAATGCGGTGACTGCGGCATTTTGCTGCGCCAAGCTCGGCATCGTGCCCGACCTGATCGCGACCGTCGCGAATGACTGGCTCGGGCGGATGTTTCAGGACATGACCGCGAAATACGGCATCTCCGTCCATCCCCGGAAGGTCAATGCCTCATCGCTGTCCTTCATCATGCCGAAGGACGGCAAGCGCGCGATCGTGCGCTGTCGCGACGATGCGCACATCCATCCGTTCCCGCTGCTCAATCTCGGCAATTGCCGGGCGCTGCATGTCGACGGCCACCAGCCCGACGCCGCGTTGCATTATGCCAAGCTGTGCCGCGAGGCCGGCATCCTGACCTCGCTCGACGGCGGCGGCCTGCGCACCAACACCCATGAGCTGCTCGAATATATCGACGTCGCGATCGTCGCCGAGCGGCTGTGCGAGCAGATGGATCTCACGCCGGAAAAGATGCTCGACTACCTGAAGAGCCGCGGCTGCCGCATCGGCGGCGTCACCCAGGGCGAGAAGGGCCTGCTCTGGTATGACGAGGTCGGCGCCGTGCATACGCTGCCGGCCTATCCGATCCCGCGCGAGCGCGTGATCGACACCAATGGCGCCGGCGACGTCTTCCACGGCGCGTATGTGTATTCGTACCTCGCCGATCCCGCCAAGGGCTGGAAGGAGCATTTCGAGTTCGCGCGCGCGGCCTCGACGTTCAAGATCCAGAAGCTCGGCAACGAGGCCGGCCTGCCGACGCTCGCCGATATCGAGCTGGTCCGGCAGGAATTCGAGGCGCGCGTCTAGCGGCTGTTTGGGAGAAAAGCGGATGGGACGGGTCGTCGTCGCCGGCAGCATCAACATGGATGTGGTGGCGGCGGCCGAGCGCCATCCGCGCATCGGCGAGACCGTCGCCGGCCGGTCGGTGATGTACTTTCCCGGCGGCAAGGGCGCGAACCAGGCGGTCTCAGCCGCCAAGCTCGGCGCGCCGACGGCGCTGATCGGCCGCCTCGGCCGCGACGCCTTCGGCGAGCAGCTGCGCGCATTTCTCACGGCTCAGGGCATCGACCTCGCCGCGGTCAAGGACAGCGCGGACGCGTCGACGGGCACCGCGATCATCACGCTGGCGAACGCCGACAACACGATCGTGGTGATCCCCGGCGCAAACGCCGAGGTCAGCGCCGATGACGTGGCGCAGATTGCCCTGACGGCGGGTGACGTGGCGGTCAGCCAATTCGAGATCCCGCAAGCGACCATCGCCGCCTTCTTCCAGCGAGCAAAAGCGGCCGGCGCCACCACGATCCTCAACCCCGCCCCCGCCAGCGCCTTTGGCCGCGAGCTGTTCGCGCTGGTCGACGTCCTCGTCCTCAACGAAACCGAGCTGGGTGTTCTGGCCGGCATCGAGGTCGGCGAAGCACCGACGCCGCAGAAGGTGAATGAGGCAGTTCGCGCGCTCAAGCCTCGCGACGATCAGACGGTCTGCGTCACGCTCGGCGCGCGCGGCGCGGTCGCGGTCTCTGGTGCCGAGGCAAGGCTGGTCGAAGGCCGCGCGGTCAAGGCTGTCGACACCACGGGCGCCGGCGACTGCTTCGTCGGCGCGCTGGCGGCGCGACTGTCGCAGGGCGCGGCGATCGCGGATGCGATCGCCTACGCCAACGCTGCGGCGTCGATCTCGGTGCAGCGGATGGGCGCCGGCCCGTCGATGCCCACTGCCGAGGAGGTGCGCGCGCTGCTCTAGGCGAGAGCGCTCTTCAGGTCGAAGCTGGGATCAGCGGCCTTGGCTGCATCCAAGGTGCCGCCCGCAGCAAGCAACTTGCGGCCGAACATATGGTCGCCGGCGCGGTTGACCGACTCGATGCCGACCAGCCGGCCCTCTTTGTAACAGAATGCGGAGAACGCCTTTTGCGCCGGATCCCCGCGCAGCACGACCTGGTCATAGCCCGTGGTGAGCCCCGCGATCTGCAGCTTGTCGTTGGCCTGATCGCTCCAGAACCACGGCTGCCCGTCATAGGGCTTGACGTCGCCCGTCAGCCGCGCCGCGACGCAGCGGGCATGATCGGTGGCGTTCTGCACCGACTCCAGCCGCAGCGTGCCGCCAAAGCGTTGGCTGGCAAACAGCGCGCAGTCGCCGATGGCCGAGATGTGCGGGTCGCTGGTGAGCAGATATTCGTCGACCACGATCCCCGAGGCGACCCGCAGTCCCGCCTCGGCCGCAAGCTCGACATTCGGCAGCACGCCGACGCCGACCACGACGAGATCGGCGGGGATGTGCCGACCATCGCTGAGGCTGACGCCGGTGACCTTGTTGCCGTCGGCCTCGATGCTGGTGGCCTGCACGCCGAGATGGATGCGCACGCCGGCTTCCGCATGCTGCTTCTGGAAGTAGTCCGAGATTTCGGCGGTCACGGCCCGCGCCATCACCCGCGCGCCGAGCTCGAGCACGTCGACCTCGAGGCCCTTGATCCGCGCGGTCGCCGCGAATTCGAGACCGATGAAGCCGGCGCCGATCACCACGGCCCGCTTGGCATCGGCGAGCAAGCCTCGCAGCGTTTCGCTGTCGTCGAGAATGCGCAGATAGCGCACGGCCGGGAGATTGGCGTTGGGAATGTCGAGCAGCCGGTTGCGCGCACCGGTCGCGAACACGAGGTGCCCATAGTCGAGCGTCCGACCGGAGGCGAGCTGCACCTTGCGCTGATCGCGCTGAACCGCGACGGCACGATCGTAGACGAGATCGATGGTCTGGTCCGCGTAGAACTTCTGCGGCCGAAACATCAGGGTCTCGGGACCGCCGGTGCCCTTGAGATAGGCCTTCGACAGCGGCGGGCGCTGATACGGCAGATGCGGTTCGTCGTTGATCAGGTGAATCGGATCGGCAAAGCCTGCCTGACGCAGCGAGGTCGCGAGCTGGAATCCCGCATGCCCCGCACCCACGATCACCACCGGTCCCTTCGTCACTGCGCCCTGCCCCATTCTGTCATTGTCCATGCCGACGGAACCGGGTTTTGGCAGACTTGCCCGGCATTGTCACCGGTTCCGCCGTGCGGTTTAAATGCGGCAACAAGAACCACGCCCGGGAGGTATGAATGTCGGACGCCGTAGCGGAACCTGCCCGCCTGAGCATCGAGGGTCCGATCGCGACCATCACGCTCGACCGCCCGGCGGCGTTCAACGCCATCAACCTTGCGATTGCGAAGCGCTTGGAGCTGCTTGCAGCCCAAGTAGAGGCCGACGAGACCATCCGCGTGCTGATCCTGAAAGGCGAAGGCCGCGCCTTCTGCGCCGGCGGCGATCTGCAGACGATCGGCGCTGCCGCTGAGGCCAACGCTATCACGCCTGTCGTCAGCGAACTGCTGCATCACTACCATGCTTTCATCGCGAGCCTGCGGCGCATGCCCAAGATCGTGCTGGCGAGCGTGCACGGCTCCGCCGCCGGCGCAGGGATGTCGCTCGCCTTCGCCGCCGACCTCTGCATCGCCGCCGAGGACGCGCGCTTCACGCCGGCCTATGCCAAGCTCGGCGTGTCGCCCGACGGCGGCGGTACAGTTGGCATGGTCGCCACTGTGGGCATCAGGCGGGCGTTGCAGATCTTCCTGGCGGAGGACAGCTTCACGGCCGCGCAGGCCCATGAATGGGGCTTGGTCGCGAAAGTCGTCCCCGCCCCCGGGCTCGCTGCAGCCACCGAAGCGCTGGCGCAGCGACTGGCGCAGAACATGCCGGCGGGGATCGCTGCGACCAAGGCGCTGATCCATCGCGCACTGACCAGCTCGGTCGAAGACCAGCTGGCGGCCGAGCGGGATGCGATCATCAATTGCATGCACACCGACGAATTCCGCGCCGCCGTGAAGCGGTTCACCAGCAAGGGAAAGTAGGACTGCGCTCAACTCTTCCCTTTCCGGCGCATGAAATCGAAATCGCAGCCGTCGTCGGCCTGCAGGATCGTTGCATGGAAGAGATGCGCATAGCCGCGCTCGGCCCATTCGGGCGTTGCGGCTTGCTTCAGCGCAGCGCGACGCCGGTCCAACTCGGCGTCGTCGACCAGCAGGTCGATGCTGCGCTTTTCGACATCGAGCCGGATCATGTCGCCGCTCCGCACCAGCGCCAGCGGACCGCCGACGGCGGACTCCGGCGTGATGTGAAGGACGATGGTGCCGAACGCGGTGCCGCTCATGCGCGCATCGGAGATGCGCACCATGTCCTTGGTGCCGCCGCGCCCGAGCTTCTTCGGAATCGGCAGGTACCCCGCCTCCGGCATGCCTGGCGCGCCCTTGGGTCCGGCATTGCGCAACACCAGGACGTCGTCGGCCGAAACATCGAGAGCGGGATCATCGACCCGCAGGGTCATGTCCTCCACCGACTCGAACACGACGGCGCGCCCGGTATGTTGCAGCAGCTTCGGGCTCGCCGCCGAATGCTTGATGACTGCGCCGCGCGGCGCCAGATTGCCGCGCAGCACGGCAAGGCCGCCTTCCGGCTTGATCGCGTCATCGCGCGCGCGGATCACGTCCTGCCCGGGAACATCCTCCGCCGCAGCGACGATGTCGCGCAGCGACTGGCCGGTGATCGAGCGGCAATCGAGGTCGATGAGATCGCCAAGCTGCTTCATCAGCTTCGGCACGCCACCGGCGTGGTGGAAATGCTCCATGTAGTGATCGCCGGACGGCTTGAGGTCGACCAGCACCGGCACCTCGCGCCCGATGCAGTCGAACGCATCGAGGTCGATCCTGTGCGGCGTCCGGCCGGCGATGGCGGTGAGATGCACGAGCCCGTTGGTCGAGCCGCCGATCGCCTGCAGCACCACCTGCGCATTCCGGAACGCCGCAGGGGTCAGCAGTTCGCTCGGCTTCGGTCCCTTCACCTTGGCCATCTCAGCCGCGACCCGGCCGCTGGCCTCGGCCGAGCGGAAGCGCTCGGCGTGGGGCGCCGGGATGGTCGCGCTCATCGGCAGGGACAGGCCGAGCGCCTCGGTGATGCAGGCCATGGTCGAGGCCGTGCCCATCACCATGCAGGTGCCGACCGAAGGCGCGAGCCGGCCGTTGACCGCATCGATCTCGCTGCCGTCCATCTCACCGGCGCGATACTTCGCCCAGAGACGTCGGCAATCGGTGCAGGCGCCGAGCACCTCGCCCTTGTGATGCCCGACCACCATCGGTCCGACCGGAATGACCACGGTCGGCAGATCGGCGGACACCGCGGCCATGATCTGCGCCGGCAAGGTCTTGTCGCAACCGCCGATGACGACAACGGCGTCCATCGGCTGCGCGCGGATCATCTCCTCGGTTTCCATCGCCATCAGGTTGCGCAGATACATCGAGGTCGGATGCGCAAAACTCTCGGCGATCGAGATGGTCGGAAACACGAACGGCATCGCGCCGGACAGCATGACGCCGCGCTTCACCGCTTCCAAAATCTGCGGCACGTTGCCATGGCAGGGATTGTAGTCGCTGTAGGTGTTGGTGATGCCGACGATCGGACGATCGAGCGCGTCATCGGAATAGCCGGCCGCCTTGATGAAGGCCTTGCGCAGGAACAGCGAGAATCCGGCATCGCCGTAAGCGGTCAGTCCCTTGCGCAGGCCGTCGGTCATGGTCTTCTTTTCTTTCGTTGCTCTGTCTCGTTATTCCGGGGCGCGCGAAGCGCGAACCCGGAATCCAGAAGTGGTTTAAACTCTCATGTCGAGATTCCGGGTTCGCGTCCTGCGGACGCGCCCCGGAATGCCGACCTTGGATCACCCCCAATCGATGATCCGGCTGGTGTCGCCATCGAACTCCGTGGTGCAGAACGCGCCGCCCTGGAAATAGTCCCCAATCGGATCGGCCGGCAGCTTGGCCTGCTCGGCCATGGCGTGCTCGCGGAAATCCTCGGCGCGGCCGGTCGGGCGGTAGCCGAGATCATAGGCGCGCTGGTTGTCCCACCAGGCGCGTTCATTGAGCGAGGCGCCGTACAGCACCTCGAAGTGGATGTCCGGATGCTCCAGGCCGATGCGGCAGAGCTGCACGAGATCCTCCGGCTTCAGCCAGATCGACAGACGGCGCTTGTCGAGCGGCTTGTCGCCGAAATTGCCGATGCGAAGGCACGTGACCTTCAGCCCGTGCTTGTCGGCATACAGAGACCCGAGCGCCTCGCCGAACACCTTGCTGACGCCGTAGCGGCCGTCGGGGCGCGGCTGCACGTCGTTGTCGATCTTGCGATGGCGCGGATAGAAGCCGACCGCGTGGTTCGACGACGCGAACACCACGCGCTTCACACCCTTGCGGCGGGCGGCCTCGAACAGATTGTAGCCGCCGATGATGTTGGCCTGCAGGATGTCGCTCCACGGTCCTTCGACCGAGTAGCCGCCGAAATGGATGATGCCGTCGACGCCCTCGCACAGCGCCTCGACCTGGGACAGGTCGGCAAGATCGGCCGCCTTGAACGTCTCCTGGCTGGACAGATCCGCCGGCGGTCTGAGGTCGCTGAGCAGAAGGTCCGGATAGATCGGCGGCAGCAGCTTCCGCAAGGAAGTGCCGATTCCACCGCTCGCTCCGGTCATCAAGATACGTGGCATTTCATCCCTCTTGTTCGGCCCGCAGGTTTGCGGTCATTGCTTGGCGATGATAGCAGAGATCGTAACGGCGCAATAACAGGACCGGCCAAATGTCCGACGGAAACGCTCACGCGCAGGGCTTTCGCCCTGCCACCTTCTATCCCGATCCGGCGATCCAGGCGCTGGATCCGCGCTTCGAGAAATACTGGCTCAAGCTCTCCGCGGTCGAGCGGCTCGCCACCGGGCTGCGCTGGGCAGAGGGGCCGGTGTGGTTTGGCGACGGGCGCTATCTCCTCTGCAGCGATATTCCCAACCAGCGCATCCTCAAATGGGAGGAGGAGACCGGCGCGGTCTCGATCTTCCGCAAGCCCTCCAATTTCGCCAACGGCAACACCCGTGACCGGCAGGGACGGCTCGTCACCTGCGAGCATGGCGGCCGCCGCGTCACGCGCACCGAATACGACGGCTCGATCACCGTGCTGATGGATTCCTTCAACGGCAAGCGGCTGAACTCGCCGAACGACGTCGTGGTGAAGTCCGACGGCTCGATCTGGTTCACCGATCCGACCTTCGGCCTGCTCGGCAATTACGAGGGCTACAAGGCCGAGCCGGAGATCGACACCCACGTGTACCGGATCGACGCTGCCACCGGCCAAGCGACCATCGTCGCCGAAGGCGTGCTGGGGCCGAACGGGCTGTGCTTCTCGCCCGACGAATCCATCCTCTACATCGTCGAATCCCGCGGCGTGCCGACGCGCAAGATCCTCGCCTGTGACGTCTCCGCCGACGGCACGACGCTCACCAACAAGCGCGTCCACATCGATGCCGGCCCAGGCACGCCGGACGGCATGCGCTGCGACGTCGACGGCAATCTCTGGTGCGGCTGGGGCATGGGCTCGCCCGAGCTCGATGGCGTCATGGTGTTCGCGCCGGATGGCGCGCCGATCGGCCGCATCGCTTTGCCCGAGCGCTGCGCCAACGTCTGCTTCGGCGGCCTCAAGCGCAACCGCCTGTTCATGGCTGCCAGCCAGTCGATCTACGCACTCTACGTGAACACGCAGGGCGCGCTGGGGGGCTGACATCCGGTCCCGTACGGTGGGCAAAGGCGCGGAGCGCCGTGCCCACCTGCTTCGTTGTCGGCGCGAACGGTGGGCACGCTGCGCTTTGCCCACCCTACGCATCCTCACCGATCAGGCCGCGTTGTAGCCCGCGACCGCCTTGACCTCGAGATACTCCTCGAGACCGAACTTGCCCCATTCGCGGCCGTTGCCGGACTGCTTGTAGCCGCCGAACGGCGCCGTGCGGTCGTTCGGCACGCCCTGCAAATTGACGTTGCCGGCGCGGATCTTGCGGCCGACCTCGCGGGCCTTCTCGATCGTCGGAGCCGAGACGTAGCCGGCAAGACCATAGGGCGTGTCGTTGGCAATCTTCACCGCCTCGGACTCGTCCTGCGCACCGATGATGACGAGCACCGGCCCGAAAATCTCCTCGCGCGAGATCGTCATGTCAGGCTTGACGTCGGCGAAGATGGTCGGACGGACGTAGAAGCCCTTGTTGACGCCCTCGGGCAGGCCCGGACCGCCAGCCACGAGCGTCGCGCCCTCCTCGATACCCTTGTTGATGAGGGCCTGGATCTTGTCCCACTGGCCGCGATTGACGACCGGGCCGATCGTGGTGCCCTCGCCGCGGGGATCGCCGGCCTTGGTCTTGTCGGCGACGCCCTTGGCGATCGCGGCCACTTCCTTCATCCGCGCGGCCGGCACGATCATGCGCGACGGCGCGTTGCAGGACTGGCCCGAGTTGTTGAACATGTGCATGACGCCGCCGGTCACCGCCTTGGTGAGGTCCGCCCCCTCCAGGATCACGTTCGGCGACTTGCCGCCGAGCTCCTGGCTGACGCGCTTCACCGTCGGCGCTGCGCGCTTGGCGACGTCGATGCCGGCGCGGGTTGAGCCGGTGAACGAGATCATGTCGATGTCCGGATGTTCGCTCATGGCGGCGCCGACCTCCGGCCCGAGGCCGTTGATGAGGTTGAACACGCCCTTCGGCACGCCGGCTTCATGCAGGATCTCGGCGAAGATCAGCGCCGAGGTCGGAGTGAATTCCGACGGCTTCAGGATCATGGTGCAGCCCGCGGCCAGCGCCGGCGCGACCTTGCAGGCGATCTGATTGAGCGGCCAGTTCCAGGGCGTGATCATGCCCACCACGCCCACCGGCTCGCGCACGACCACGGACGCCGGAAGCGTCTCCTCGAACTCGTATTTCTTAAGCACGTCGAGCGTCGACATCAGATGGCCGAGGCCGGCGCCGGCCTGCAGCTTCTCCGCCATCGGCAGCGGCGCGCCCATCTCGTCGGAGACGGCGGCGCCGATCTCCTTCATGCGGCCCTTGTAGATCGCGATGATCTTCTCGAGCAGGGCGACGCGCTCATCGCGCGAGGTCTGCGAAAAGGTCTCGAAGGCGCGCTTGGCGGCGGCGACGGCCTTGTCGACATCGGCCTTGGAGCCCAGCGCAACCTCATACATCGCCTCCTCGGTCGCCGGATTGATGACCGGGGTGGACTTCTTGACGACCGGATCGACCCAGGCGCCGTCGATGTAGAATTGCAGGCGATTGACCATCGGAAAACCTCTTCACGTGGAAGCATATGGGGGAGCGGCTGCGCGCGGACCGGCATCCTGGCACGCGCGATCCGCGGGATGAACCCGCCA
Organism: Bradyrhizobium sp. HKCCYLRH3073; assembly: GCF_051167995.1. Classification (NCBI taxonomy): domain Bacteria; kingdom Pseudomonadati; phylum Pseudomonadota; class Alphaproteobacteria; order Hyphomicrobiales; family Nitrobacteraceae; genus Bradyrhizobium; species Bradyrhizobium sp. HKCCYLRH3073. Next base: position 796,319 of record NZ_JBNPUD010000001.1, on the reverse strand, counting down.
CATGCGGGGACCGGGGTTGCGTCCCGCGGATATAGGAGCAAGCCCGCGACCGGCGCAAGCCGACGCGCCTGCGTTTCGTCGCCGCTCCATTTTGCATCGCAACAAGCGTGGCTCCCTCTTTCGCCGCTAACCGGCCATCATTCCGGATGGCAGAATTCCCGTCGCCGAAGATTCATTTCCAAGATGTGAACTGCTTCACATCGCCGTTGGATCGCCGTGGCTAATCTCCCCGTCATAGACATCCCGGCATCTCGAAAGGACGCCGGACACGATTTCAGAACCGATATTTTCGCCTGTTCTTATTGCTTGGCCTTTTAGCACGTAGACATTTGATCCAAGTTGCGACGCCGTCTCCTTCACCCCAGGTGAGCGAGGCGGCGTCCTTGTTTCCGCCCCCTCTCACACCGCCATCTTGCGATGCCTCACCGGGGCGCCGGTGAGGCTCTCGGCGGCGTCGATGATCGCGTTCGCGTCCATGCCGTTGTGGCGATAAAGGTCGTCGATCGTGCCGGTCTGGCCGAATTTCTCCACACCCAGCGCCTCGACGCGATGGCCGCGCACCGAGCCGAGCCAGCCGAGCGTCGCCGGATGGCCGTCGATCACGGTGACGATGCCGCAATCGCGCGGCAGCGGCGCCAGCAACTGCTCGATGTGGCTGAGATGCTGCCCGCCGCGGCGATGCCGGCGCAGGCTGCGCGCCGCCGTCCATCCGGCATGCAGCCGGTCGGCCGAGGTGATCGCGAGCAGGCCGACGTCGCGGCGGGACTCGCCGATCAGCCCGGTCGCCTCGATCGCCTCCGGCGCGACCGCGCCGGTATAGGCGACGATCACCTCCGCATTCGGGCCCGGCTTGCGCAGCCAATAGGCGCCCGCGGCGATGTCGGACTCCAGCTCGGGCGTCATGATCCGCTGCGGCTGATCGATGGTGCGCGTCGACAGCCGCAGATAGAGCGAGCCGCCCTCGCCTGCCGCGGCTTGCATGTGGGCAAAGCCCCATTTCATGATCACGGCGAGCTCGTCGACGAAGGCCGGCTCGAACGACGACAGCCCGTCCTGCGCCATGCCGATCAACGGCGTCGCGATCGACTGATGCGCACCGCCTTCCGGCGCCAAGGTCACGCCGGACGGCGTCGCCGCCACCATGAAGCGCGCATCCTGGTAGCAGGCGTAGTTCAGCGCATCGAGGCCACGCTCGATGAAGGGATCGTACAAGGTCACGACGGGCAGCAGCCGCGCGCCATTGATGGCGTGCGACAGGCCGAGCGCCGAGGCCATGATGAACAGGTTCATCTCGGCGATGCCGAGCTCGATATGCTGTCCCTTCGGCGAGGCCGCCCAGTTGAAGGTCGAGGGGATCTTCTCACTGCGGAACAAATCGGCCTTCTCGGCGCGCGCGAACAGGCCACGGCGGTTGACCCAGGCGCCGAGATTGGTCGAGACGGTCACGTCCGGCGACGACGTCACGATGCGCGAGGCCATCGCGCTGTCGCTGCGCGCGAGATCGTTGAGGATCAGGCCAAAGCCCTGCTGCGTCGACATCTGGGCCGCGGCGGTGAAGGTCAGCCTGGGCACGTCGAACACGGCGTCATCGAGCCGGCGGCCGTCGCGGTTGAACGGCACCGAGGCGAGGAACGACTCCAGCGTCGAAGCATCCTGCGTCAGTCCCTCGAACTTGTCCCATTCATGGCCCGGGCGGATGTTCTGCTGCGCGCGCCATTTCTCCATCTGCGCGACTGTCATCAGCCCGGCGTGGTTGTCCTTGTGGCCCTGGAACGGCAGGCCGACGCCCTTGATGGTGTAGGCGATGAAGCAGACGGGGCGATCGTGGTCGATGGACTCGAACGCCTCCAGCATGCTCGCCATGTCGTGGCCGCCGAGGTTCGACATCAACGCCAGCAGTTCGTCGTCGCTGCGCTTGTCGAGCAGCCGCGTCACGTCGCCCTGGTCACCGATCTCGTCCTGGATGTGCTTGCGGAAGGCAGCCCCACCCTGGAAGCACAAAGCCGCGTAGAGCGCGTTCGGGCAATTGTCGATCCAGCGCCTGAGCGCCTCGCCGCCGGGCTCGGCGAACGCCTCGCGCATCAGCCGGCCGTATTTGACGATCACCACATCCCAGCCGAAATTGCGGAACATGGTCTCGAACTTCTCCCACAGGCCCTCGCGCACGACAGCGTCCAGGCTCTGGCGGTTGTAGTCGACGATCCACCAGGTGTTGCGCAGGCCGTGCTTCCAGCCCTCGGCCAGCGCCTCGAAGATGTTGCCCTCGTCCATCTCGGCGTCGCCGACCAGCGCGATCATGCGGCCTTCGCGGCGATCCTTCATCCAGCCATGCGCCTGCACGTAGTCCTGCACCAGCGACGAGAACAGCGTCTGCGCGACGCCGAGCCCGACCGAGCCGGTCGAGAAGTCGACGTCGTCGACATCCTTGGTGCGCGACGGATAGGATTGCGCGCCCTTGAAGCCGCGGAAATTCTCCAGCTTCTCGCGCGTCTGCCGGCCGAACAGATACTGGATCGCGTGGAACACCGGGCTCGCATGCGGCTTCACCGCGACGCGATCCTCCGGACGCAGCACCGAAAAGTACAGCGCCGACATGATGGTCGCGAGCGAGGCGGATGACGCCTGGTGGCCGCCGACCTTGAGGCCATCGGTGTTGGGCCGGATGTGGTTGGCGTGATGGATGGTCCAGGACGACAGCCACAACGCCTTGCGGGTCAGCGCATTCAGGATATCGAGACGGTCTGACGATGCGGATGGCGTGGCCATGGCGCTGCTCCCCGGGTATTGCTGGATTCGTGGACTTTAATCCTCTTGCCACGGCCAGAATTCTCAATTTTTCGCGCACAGAGCGGCTCTATTGGGATATTTTATCAACCTGAACTCATTTTCAGCGACTTGATTCCAATGCCAGAACTCGACGCCATCGACCGCAAGATTCTCGGCCACCTCCAGGCCGACGGCCGCATCACCATGCAGGAGCTGGCCGACAAGGTGGGCCTCTCGGTCTCGCCCTGCCATCGCCGCGTGAAATTGCTGGAGGAGCGCGGCGTCATCACCCGCTACATCGCGAGCGTCGACCAGAAGGCGCTCGGGCTGCACGTCTCGGTGTTCATCTCCATCAAGCTGGCGCGTCAGAAGGAGGAGGACCTGAAGCGGTTCGAAAAGGCGATCTCCGCCTGGCCCGAGGTGCTGGAATGCTATCTGATGACGGGCAATCGCGACTACCTGCTGCGCGTGGTGGCGGCCGATCTGTCGTCTTATGAGGCGTTTTTGAAGACGAAGCTGACCCGGCTCGACGGCATCGCCTCGATCGAGAGCAGCTTTGCCCTGAGTCAGGTCAAGTACTCGATTGCACTGCCGGTGTGAGCCAAGCAATCGCCACGACCTCCGCTGTCGTCCCGGCGAACGCCGGGACCCATACTCCGCGGCGGCCGTGGTGAAACAAGCCTGGTCCAACATCTCGCGCAACAACATCTTCCTGGGGTTATGGGTCCCGGCGTTCGCCGGGACGACACCGTGTTTGTTGAAACGAGACGCCCACCAAGATTTCCGTCATTGCGAGGAGCGCAGCGACGAAGCAATCCAGAGCGCATCCGCGGCAAGATCCTGGATTGCTTCGCTGCGCTCGCAATGACGCCCGTACTGTCTGCCGTGCTCAGGTTGTCCGACAGCACTTTCTGATGCATGAGAATATAGTTTCGCGACCTCGCGACACGTTTTGCGCCCGAGCTTTGATTTTTCGCCCTCTCATCAAAGAGGGCGCAGGGAAGGCCGGGCGCTGGCCGCGCCCGTGGCCCGCCTGCTCAAAAAAATGCAGGCGGCAGGTACCACAGGTCTGGCCGAATACGCCCGGCCCTCCCTGCGCGATGGTTTTGACGGCTGCTTCGCGTTCTCCCCGGCGCACCGGCTTTTGGCCACCGTTGCCTGCGCGGCGCGTGAGCGCCGGCGCAAGCGTGACACCAGCATCGGGGTGTCAGGACCGCGCGACTTGACCGTGCGTGCATCGCCGTTCGTCCGCGCGAATGATCACGCTGCAACGACACACGCCCATCGCATTCCGCTGCCGACGTCCATGACGACCGCGATACGTCCCCTCCGACGCAACGGAACGGGCCGGACTCTAATGCTGATTTTGCGAAATCGGCAAGTGGATTATTTTTCAGCGGAGGGCTGGACAGGATTTTCACGCGCGATCTGATTTGCCCGTCGGGCAGCCATAGCGCCGTCGCACTCCGCGACGCCGACCGGCCGGGTGCCGCGCCGGTTTCGGAGCTTAACCCTCATGGTGAGGAGCGCCGAAGGCGCGTCTGCGGACGATGCTGCGCATCGCCGGGCGAGCCACGAGGTCCGAGCAGGGACCTCGCCCTTCGAGACGCCCGCCTTCGGCGGGCTCCTCAGGGTGAGGAGAGGAGGCTTGCCGCGGGACTAAGTAGTCAGTGGCCAACACGGCGATCGTGGGCTCTCGTGAGGTTGGAGATGATGACCCATGTTCAACTCCGGCTTCGAAGCTAACCCTCATGGTGAGGAGGCGCGAAGCGCCGTCTCGAACCATGAGGCCCACGATGAGACCGCATACTCACCGCCTTGATCGCGCCTGCGATGCGTCACAGCGAAGGCCGTCATTGATCCAGATCAAACGCCCTCAAAAACACACCCCAGATCCGGATCAAATCCTTGATGTTCCTCGATTTGATCCAGATCAAACGGCCGCACGCCTACCGCAGCATGGCCCAGACACGTCCATATTGGCCGTCAAAAAGCGCCACATCTCGCCGTCAGATTCCGCGGCACAGCATGCGCTGATGACGCGAACTAACAGGCACGGCGGACCAACACGTCCGGCCCGAAATCGTCACACCAGCGCGCCCGTACAGAGAAACCAGCGTCCTGGAAAGCAATGCGAAACAACAGCGCTCAACGTTCGGCTCAACACGATTATGCTTCCCACCAACGACAGACCCGGCCACTCGCCCACGTGGCCGTGAACGTGGCACCGGCCCGGTATCAGCCGGCCGCACAGCCCGGCAGCCGCAGCACCGGACGCGGCGAGCGGCGGTTCTGGCTGACGATGCAGACGGTGATGCTGGCCGTCGGCGTGCTGCTGGTGAACCTGCTGCTGTTCTTTCCTGCGCTCGGCATCGCGCTGATGTGGAATCTGCTGATTCCCGTCGCGCCCGCCTTGGTGACGATCTCGCCCGGCCTGTGGCGCAACATCTGTCCGATGGCGACATTCCATCTGCTGCCGAACAAGATGGGCATCTCGCAGAACATCAGGATGCCGGAATGGGGCGCGGCGACGCTGGCGGTGATCAGCGTGACGCTTCTCTTCATCGTGGTACCGATGCGGCGCATCGGGCTCAATGTCGATGGCCCGCTGACGGCGGTCATGCTGCTGTCGGCCGCGGTCATGGCGTTCGCGATGGGCTCGGTGTTCGAGATGCGCTCGGGCTGGTGCACCTCGCTGTGCCCGATCCATCCGGTCGAGCGGCTCTACGGCACCAACCCGGCGCTGACCTTCAAGAACGCCCGCTGCAACATCTGCGAGGCCTGCAGCAATCCGTGCCCCGACTCCACGCCGGAGCTGACGCCGACCGCCGGCGTGCCCACCAAAGTCCAGCAGTTCCTCGGCAACTTCCTGATCGGCAGCTTCCCCGGCTTCGTCTGGGGCTGGTATCAAGTGCCGGACTATCCGCCGCAGCAGGTCGACCAGGCCGCGATCATCACCGCCTATGTGTGGCCGCTGGGCGCCGCGCTCATCAGCTACGTCGTGTTCAGGGTCGGCGAGCACATCCTGCGCTACAGGCCCGCCGCACGCACCCGGATGCATCGCATCTTCGCGGCGGCCGCGATCAGCACCTACTATTGGTATCGCCTGCCAGGCCCGGCGTCGTTGCTGCCGGACTGGTTTCCGCTGGTCTCGCATCTCATCACGACGCCGTTCTTCTTCTGGTTCCTGGTGCTGCGCTCGCCGAAGGTGAGCTGGCTGAAGCGGCCGGTGATGGCGTCGAACTACTGGTCGAGCCGATTCGAGAGCACGGCCAACAAGAATCTCATCCGCGTGTCGCCCGGCAAGGCGTGAAGCCCCGCGGTCTCGTCCCACCATCGTCACAGCGTATCCGATCGAGGAGTAAACCATGTCGAACTTCAGGACCGTCACCGTCAAGGGCCGCCAGTTCCGCGTCCGCGCGGGTGACGTGCTGCTCGATGGCGCGCTCGCCAACGGCGTCGAGATTCCGTTCGACTGCCGCGCCGGCACCTGCGGCACCTGCATGGTTCACGTCTCGAAGGGGCAGACGGTGTGCGGCGAGACGCATACGCAGGGCATGATCTATGCATGCCAGGCGCGCGTCGTCTCCGACCTCGACGTCGACGTGGAGGACGTGCCGGAGATCGATATCAGCAAGGCACGGCTGGTCGGCCTGCGCGAGGTCGCGCCAGATATCATGGAGCTGATGATCGCGCCCGAGAAGAGCATCAGCTATCTGCCGGGCCAGTACTTCAAGTTCATCTTCGCCGGCTATCCGGCGCGCGCCTACAGCCCGACCGCCTCGTTCGACGGCCGCATCGGCGGCCGCGTCATCCATCTCAACATCAAGAAGGTCCGTGGCGGCCGCGTCACGCAAGCGCTCGGCAGCGGCATCCGGCCCGGCCATCGGCTGCGCATCCAGGGGCCCTATGGTCACGCGTTCCTGCGTCCGGGCGGCACCGGCCGTCTCGTCCTCGCCGGCAGCGGCACCGGCTTCGCGCCGATCTGGGCGATCGCGGCGATGGCGCTGCGCGAGAACCGCAGCCGTCCCATGGTGATCATCGCCGGCGCCAAGAAGCTGCCGCAGCTCTACATGACGCCGATCCTGGCGCAGCTCGCGCGGCTGCCGAATGTCACGATCATTCCGACCGTGGAGGAGGGCCCGATCAACCATCCGTCGATCCGCACCGGGCGGATCGAGCCGCACATGCCGACGCTGACGTCCTCCGACGTGGTCTATGCCTGCGGCTCGCCGCGCATGGTGACCGCGCTCGCCGGGATGGTCGAGAAGGCCGGCGCGACGTTCTATGCCGACCCGTTCGATTCAGCGCCGCCGGAAGCGCCATCCGGCCTGATCGGACGCATCAAGACGCTCGTGGCGCGACGTCCGCCCGAGCCTGAACCGGGCCGTGACGGCGGCAGGGGACGTGACGCGTCGCTCGATCCGTTCGAGCGGGCGTTGTCGCTGGTGCCGAAGGATCCGATCGACGACGATCTCGGCCTGCGCCGGTCGGAGCCACGGCGCAGCCCGGCCGCCGAACGCGACCACGCGCTCTCGCTGGTCCGCGAGCGCGCCGCGCGCGGCGATCCCGCCCAGCTGCAGGAGCGCCCGCGCCGCGTCGCCGGCGAAATGGCGTCGGGGCATGTGTGAGGCGAGTGAGGCGGCCGCTCCAATTCCCAACATCGCGCTCGCAAGCATGAAGGGGCGTAGAGCCGGCAGAGCCGTACAGCCGTCCTTCGAGACGCCCGCCTCCGGCGGGCTCCTCAGGACGAGGGCTGAGTGTGCGGCGCGATCCTCAAGAGCTTCAAACCCTCTCCATGAACACGCTAACAGCGTGTTCATGGTCCCGTATGCAGCGGCTGCTCCGCCACTTGCCCCTCATGGTGAGGAGCGCCGCATCGCGGCGCGTCTCAAACCACCAGGCCCCAAATGCCTCGATGCACACCGGTCGTCACTCCGGGGCGCTCGCGCAAGCGAGCGAGCCCGGAGTCCATAGCCACGAATAGACGTGGTGGAGCACGATCACTGAGAGCCGTCTGACTCACGACGGCTGCGGCGTATGGATTCCGGGCTCGCGCTGCGCGCGCCCCGGAATGACGGCGAGGATGGAGAGGCAGCCCGTCGTCAAATCAGCTTCCGCCGCGCCAGGCTGCGCATCAGGGCGCCGACGCCGAACGTCCACGGCTCGCATTCGTCGCTGTTGCGCATGCGGTTGACGAGGCGGCCGAGCTGCGGGGCTGAAATCGTGACGATGTCGTCGCGCTTGTGCGTAAAGCCCTGACCGGCTGCGTCGCGGTCCTTGACCGGTGCGAACATCGTGCCGAGGAACAGCGCGAAGCCGTCGGGGTATTGATGCACGGCGCCGATGGTCTGGGCGACGAGATCGGTCGGATCGCGACTGATCTTGCTGATGGAGGAATGGCCGTCGAGCACGAAGCCGTCGCTGCCGGTCACGTTCAGCGCGACGTCCATCTTCCTGACGTCGTCGAGCGAAAAGCTCCTGTCGAACAGGCGCAGCAGCGGTCCGATGGCGCAGGAGGCGTTGTTGTCCTTGGCCTTGGACAGCAACAGCGCCGAGCGGCCCTCGAAGTCGCGCAGGTTGACGTCGTTGCCGAGCATCGCGCCGACGATCTTGCCGCGGCTCGACACCGCCAGCACCACCTCCGGCTCCGGGTTGTTCCAGGTCGATTTCGGATGCAGCCCGGCATCCATGCCGGTGCCGACCGACGACATGGTCGGCGCCTTGGTGAAGACCTCGGCGTCGGGGCCGATGCCGACCTCGAGATACTGGCTCCAGGCGTTCTGCTCGATCAGCACCTGCTTGAGGTGCATGGCCTGGTCGGAGCCGGGCTTCAGCTTGGAGAAATCGTCGCCGACGAGACGCACCACCTCTGTCCGGATCGCTTCGGCGGAGGCCGGATTGCCGCGCGCGCGCTCCTCGATGACGCGCTCCAGCATCGAGATCGCGAAGGTGACGCCGGCCGCTTTGAGCACCTGGAGATCAACCGGCGCCAGCAGCCACGGCTTGGCGGGATCACGGCGATCGGGGGGCGTGTTGGCGAGGATGGCGGCGAGGTCGCCGATGCGCTGCCCGCCCATGCCGCGCAGTGCAGCCGCGGGATCGTCGTGCTCGCACAGCGCGCTGACGGTCGGGAAGGCCGAGGTGACATCGTAGACGCCGTCATCGCGCACCGCCACAACGGCCGGACCATCGACGTCGGGTCGCCAGACCCGGCCGACCAGCGTTCCCTGGGTGCCGTCGTCGGGCAGCATGGTCTCGGGCGTCAGATTGATCATGGCGTTCTCCCTGGTGTCTCGTTGAGGCAGCCGTAGCATTGCTGCGAGAACGATCCAAGATGGGAGCGCGCGATCACCAGCTGTAGCGCACCGCGCCCTTGCCCGCGTAGGAGCGGCTGATGGTCGAGAACTCGCCTTCGAAGGTCGCGGCCGCCGACCAGCCGTTGCGCCAGGCGATTTCGGCCGAGGCCGTGGTGAGCGCGAGGTCGCGCGACTGCGCGGCGCCGTTGACGATGAAACTCGTGCCCGGCAACGCCTGGAAGCCGGCGGTCATGGTGCGATCCGGGTTGAAATTGTGCGCCCAGGCGGCGCGGCCACGCAGCGACAGCACGCCGTCGGCGAGCGCAAACGACCGGTCGACGCGCGCGCCAAGCTCGGCGCGCGCATCCGTCACGGTCTTGCCGGCATAGCTCAGCGCGAAGGTGCCCGCGCCGGAGAGCACCTGCTCGGCATAGGACGGCAACACGTAAGCCGTCGCCTGCCCGCCGAGATAGGGCGTGACCCCGCCCCATCGCGTGGCGTAGCGGCGGCCAGCCTCGAGGCGGGCGGAATAGGCCGATGCATTGAAGCGGGCGCGGAGCTGGTCGACGCCCGCGACGGCCACGGTGCGGTCGGTGGTCACGTCGTGCCAGCCATAGGCGAGCGCGGCGGAGAGATAGTCCGGGCCGTTGCGATAGCGGGCGAAGGCGCCGGCCTGGAACAGGTCGGAGCGGCCGCTGCCGCCGCCATTGACGCTGAAGCTGGTGCCGCCGCCCGACAGCGCGAAGCCGGCCAGCCAGTTCGGCGACACGATGTAGTCGGCGCCGGCGGCGAAGCCGACCTCGCGGATGGTGGTGTCGTTCGAGCCGAGCGCGGCATTGCCGTCGGTGAACGAACCGCCACCAAACGGCGCCGCCCAGGTGCTCCAGCGCTCGTCGAAGCGCCGGGCCAAAGCGGCCTTGACCGGCATGCGCGCGAAGGCATCGCGCGGTGCGGCGCCCTGCCCTGCGTCGGCGAACGCCGCCGGAGCCGATGGGTTCGCACTGCGCCCGGCGACGAAGGGATCGGTCATCAGGCCAAGGAATATCTTCATCGAGTCGAACATCGCCTGCTGCGAGGCGGTGGCGATCTCGCCGGACGCCTGCGTCAGGCCGGCCGGGGTCAGCGCGCCGAAAGCGAGCGGGATGCCGCCGGTGCGGTTGAAATAGCCGGTCGTGGTGTCCGTGACGTTCTGCTGGTTGGTGTTGGTCCCGGCCGTGCCGAGCGTCAGGTTCAGATAGACGTTGTTGGCGTCGTAGCTCAGGCTCGAGGAGAAGTTGGCCGGCAGGTTGGTGTTGACCAGCGTATTGAAGGTGCCGCCGACGCCGCCGGCGGCGTTGACGATCGTGTACCGCTTGTTGACGTAGCTCCCGGGGGCGAACGCCGCCTGCACCGTGGCGCCACCCAGCGTCGCGGTGCCCGTCACGTTGACCCGGTCGGCATTGGCCGGCGACACCTCGACCATGTAGCTCGCGGCAGCCGTGAACACGAGATTGCCCTGCACCGTCAGCAGCCCGATCGAATTGCCGGGCGCGAGCGCGCCGCCATTGACCAGGGTGCTGCCGACGACGCCGTTGCCGCCGAGCGTGCCGCCGGCATTCACGGTCACGCTGCTGCCGGCGATCGAACCGTCGACGGCGAGGATGCCGCCATCGACCATGGTCGCGCCAGTGTAGGTGTTGATGCCGGACAGCGTCAGCTTGCCGCTGCCGACCTTGGTCAGCGCGCCCGGTCCGACCGTGCCGCACTCGCACGGGTCGTAGTCGCTGATCACGCCGGAGACCTCGGTCGAGAGATTGTTGCCGCCAACCACCAGCGTGTTGAAGGCGCCGATGTAATAGTTGCCGGATCCCGCCAGGGAGCCGGCGGTGATGCGGCCGTCGCCATTGGCCCCCGTGCTGCCGGAGAAGTCGACCACGCCGGTGCCGTTGGTCACGAACTGCGCGGCGCCGCCGGTCGTATTGTCGAGGAAACGGGTGCGACCACCGGCATTGGTGATGATCGTGGCGGAGCCTGCGGTCGCATGGTCGAAGAACAGGGTGGAAGCGCCGTCGTTGGTGGTGATGGTCGCATTCGCCGCGGTGGAATGGGCGTTGAACTGGATATGCCCGTCCATGTTGTTGGTGATCTCTGCGTTGCCCGCGGACGGCGTGTCGCTGCCGAAGCCCATCCCGAACATCAGGTAGGAATTGCCGCCATTGGTGATGACCGCGTTGGCGGCCGTCGCGGCATTGACGAACGCGACCAGGCTGAACGTATCATTCGTGATCGTCGCATTGCCGGCGCTGGTGTTGGCGTTGAACAGCGTGCGGCCCTGATGGTTGGTGATCACGGCGTTCCCCGCCGTCGCCGTATCGGTGCCTCCGGCGACGCCGAACGCCGTCGTGGCGATCGACTGGTTCACGATCGTCATCGTGCCGGCGGAGCTCGCGCCGAGGAAGTTGGTGGTGCCGCCATCATTGGTGAGCGAGACGATCCCGGACGTATCGGCCCTGACGACGTTGAAGATGCCGAAATTCGACACGTCGCCGATGATGCGGGCGGTGTGGGTGGCGTCGCCGAGCTGCAAGGTCGCGCCGTTGCCGATGAAGGTGCCGCCCGAATAGGAGTTGTTGCCGAGCAGGATGGTGGTGCTGTTGCCGAGCAGCTCGGCGCGCACGCCGGCAACGGTCTCGCCGAGGTTGTTGCCGATGGTAATGGTCTGGCCGGAATTGGCGTCGTTGATGAAGCCCCAGCCGGAGCCGGCGACGCCGAAATTCACGTCGGCGCCGCCGATCGCATAGGACTGGGCGTTGCCGAGGACAATCCAGGCATCCGGATTGAGCGGCGCGGTGACCGTGATGGTCGATGCGCCGGTGGCGCCGAACAGCGCCTCCTGGCCGCTCGATGCCGGCGGCGCGCCGGCCGGCGGGGTCTCCCAGTTGGTCGCGAGGTTGTAGTCGGAGGTCGCAGTCGAAGAGCCGGTGCCGCCCCAGGTGTAGTCGGTCTGGGCCTGCGCCGACGTCGTCGGCCCGAGCCCGAAGAGCCCGAGCATGAGCCCCAGCGCGCCGCACACGCCTCGCGCCGTCGGACGCCCCGCCGTTTCGACCCGCCTCTGCACGCAATCCCCCGATCTTGCTCTGCACCCCCGTGATGCAATCCAAGACCTAGCAGGCGCGCGGCGCCCGCCGAGATCGACGGCGCCCCTGTTTCTTGTTTGAAATCAGCGCGTTACGCGTTTGATCGCGGTTGTAGCGGGCGCGCAACGCATCCACCCAAAAAGTCGCCCCCCGCAATGGCCTGGGGACGTGCGACCGATGGCTCACGGATTCGGCGAGCTCTCGCCGGCGACCTGCAGCAGTTGCGAGCGACGGACGCGCTCGCGATGGGCAGTGTAGAGGCCGCTGGAAACGATGAAGGCGGCGCCGACGATGGTCCAGACATCTGGCACCTCGCCGAACACCAGGAAGCCGAGGATGCTGACCCACAGCAACTGGGTGTAGGAGAACGGCGCCAGCACCGAGGCGTCGGCATAGCGGAATGCCAGCACGACGATCCACTGCCCCATGGTCGAAGCGACGCCGACCAGCACGCCGAAGGCGATGTCCTGCCAGGACGGCGTGGTCCAGACGAACGGCACGATCGCGGTGAGCACGCAGACGCCGGCGATCGACGAATAGGTCATGATCGTGATCGCGTGCTCGCGCCCGCTCATCATCCGCGTCATGATCAGGGTGCAGGCCCAGGCGAAGGCCGAGACGATCGGAAACAGCGCGGCAAGATGGAACGCGCCGGTGCCGGGGCGAAGAATCACCAGCACGCCAAACAGGCCAACCGCGGTGGCGACCCAGCGGCGCAGGCCGACCTTCTCGCTGAGGAAGATGATCGACAGCGCGGTGACGAACAGCGGCGCGACGAAGCCGGTGGCGGAGGCCTCGGCGATCGGCAGGTAGCGTAAACCAGTGATGAACATCAGCGACGAGCCGAGCAGCGCGACGCCGCGCAGCAACTGAAACTTGAGCTGCGCGGTGCGCATCGCGAACAGCGGCGAGCCCGGGATCATCGCCGGCACCATGATGAGCGCGAATACGACGAAGCGGATCCAGGTGATCTCGATCGAGGGCAGCGTCTTCGACAGATATTTCGCCGTCACGTCCGAGGTGCCGAGGAACACGGTCGACAGCAGGATCAGCGCAATGCCGCGGAACGGCCGGTCGGCGCGGGCGGGCGCGCGCTTGCGCCGGGCCTGCGGCTTGTCCTGCACGGACGTCGGCACGTCGTCGAGGCGCGCGGCGGCGGCCGCACTCGGGGGCGGGGTCACGGTCGAACTCAAAGGTTGGCAGAAGCGACGATTCGGTGAGTGGCGACAAAACGCCAATCGCGGCCGCGGGACAACCCATGGAAAGCGGGCAGCCGATATGCGCTGGCTACGCGCCGAGGTAGCAAACATCCGTAATTTTCCGTGATGCTGCGCTACAGCATGGGCAGCCCACGCGGCTTCGGCCCGCGCGGAAAGGCGCGATCGATCGCGGCGATCTCGGCCGCGGTGAGCTCGATGTCGCCAGCCGCCGCATTCTGCTCGGCATGCTCGGGCCGTGACGCCTTGGGGATCGCGAACAGCGATGATGCCCGCGTCAGGAAGGCGAGCGCGACCTGGCGCGGCGTCGCGCCGTGCTGCTCCGCGATCCGCTGCAGCACCTCGCCGCCGGCGCTGCGGCGTTCCGGAAAGTCGTCATGGCCGAACGGCGAATAGGCGACGACGGCGACGCCGCGCTGGCCGCACCACGGGATGACGGCATGCTCGATGGCGCGCTCCTGCAGGTGATAGAGCACCTGGTTGCAGGCGATCCTGCCGTCGCCGGCGACCTCCAGCAGCTCGTCGAGATCGTCGACGTCGAAATTGCTGACGCCCCAGGCCGCGATCTTGCCGGCCGCCTTGAGCTCCTCGAACGCTGCCACCGTCTCCGCGAGCGGATAGGAGCCGGGCCAGTGCAACAGATAGCAGTCGAGCCGGTCGGTCTTGAGCCGCTTCAGCGAGCGCTCGCAGGCGGTGATGGTGCCACGGCGGGAGGCGTTGCTCGGCAGCACCTTCGACACCAGGAACACGTCGTCGCGCCGGCCGGCGATGGCTTCGGCGATGACGAGCTCGGCATCGCCATACATCTCCGCGGTGTCGATGTGGCTCATGCCGAGATCCAGGCCGCGCCGCAACGTGGCGATGGCGCGGCTGCGGTCGGCGTGGTCGAGATACCAGGTGCCCTGCCCGATCACGGACACGCCGGCGCTGCCGGTTCCGAATGTCTTGTGCTTCATGGGCGGGAGCATAGAGGACGCGCAGCGCGGCGTCGATTGGCGCTCCCCAGGAACGTCATTCCGGGGCGACGCGTCAGCGTCGAACCCGGAATCTCGAACTTGGTTTGCACCGGCTCGTTTCCGCCATGTCGAGATTCCGGGTTCGGGGCCTTGCGGCCTCGCCCCGGAATGACGGCGGGCTTTGCTAGCTCGCCACCTTCACCGACGCCTCGGCCTGCGCCGGCGTCTGCGCGATCAGCCGCTTCATCTCCGGAATGCACGAGCCGCAATTCGTTCCCGCCTTGAGCTGCGCGCCGATCGCGGCGGGCGTGCGCGCGCCGGCGGCGATCGCATCGCAGATGGTGTCGCGGCCGACGCCGAAGCAGGCGCAGACGATCGGGCCGCCGCCGACGCCGTCGGGCGCGCGGCCGGACAGCAGCATGCGGCGCTGATCGTCGTCGAGACGATCGGCTGAAAACATCGTCTTCACGACGTTCCAGTCGCCGGCATCATGGCCCGGTCCGACGAAGACGCAGGTCTCGATGCGGTCGCCGCCGAAGGACGCGGCGCGATAGACGCCGCCGCCGACATCCATGTAGTCCGTGACATCGTCGGTGGCGCGCGCCTTGAACCACGCCGGCCAGCGCATGAGGTCGCCGTTGTCGGCGAACAGATAGCCGAAGCCGCCCTGCACCGTCGCCCGCGCCCACCACAGATGGGACGGCAGCGCGAGCTCGGTGCGCGACAGGATGAAGCCGCGGAAGACGTACTCATAGGGACTGATCGCGGCCGGCGTCGCCTTGGCCTCGGGCTGGCCGGAGAACGGATCGGTGTGCGAGGCGACGAGCGCGCCGACGCGGCCATGCGAGGAGTTCGTCGCGTTCCAATGGATCGGCGCGAACAGCATGCCGCGCTGCTGGCGCTCGCTGACGACGACCTTGAGGATGCACCGGCCGTGCTCGGTCGTCACCTTGGCGAAGCCGTCATGCATCAGGCCGTAGCGCAGCGCGTCGTCCGGATGCACCTCGACGAACGGCTCCGGCAGATGCGCTCCGAGACGCGGGCTCAACCCGGTGCGCGTCATGGTGTGCCACTGGTCGCGGATGCGCCCGGTGTTCAGCCGCAGGGGCCGCGCGGCATTGGTCTCGCTGCGCAGCGCCGGCACCTCCGGCGCGACGAAGCGGGCCTTGCGGTCGCCGGTGAAGAAGGCGCCGTCGGCGAAGAAGCGCGGCGCGGGCGGCTTGCCCGCGCGCACCGGCCATTGCACCGGGGCCATTGTGTCGTATTCGTCGTCGCTGAGGCTCGCCAGCGCGCCGATGTCGAAGTCGCGGCTGCCG
Source organism: Bradyrhizobium sp. HKCCYLRH3073 (assembly GCF_051167995.1). Classification (NCBI taxonomy): domain Bacteria; kingdom Pseudomonadati; phylum Pseudomonadota; class Alphaproteobacteria; order Hyphomicrobiales; family Nitrobacteraceae; genus Bradyrhizobium; species Bradyrhizobium sp. HKCCYLRH3073. The sequence goes on along the minus strand of NZ_JBNPUD010000001.1, from coordinate 780,649 downwards.
TCGTTCTCGAACCCCGACAGCGCGGCGTGCTCGCGGAAGATGTCCGCGGCGGAGCCGTAGTCGAAGGCGGAAGCGAAGCCGAGCCGCTTGCCGACCTCGCTGAGGATCCACCAGTCCGGCATGGCCTCGCCGGCCGGCGCCATGAAGGCGCGCTGGCGCGAGATGCGCCGCTCGGAGTTGGTGACCGTGCCCGACTTCTCGCCCCAGGCCTGCGCCGGCAGCAGCACGTGCACGCCAGCATCCACGGTGTCGTTGGAGCGCACGTTCTCGGAGACGACGAGCAGCTCGAGCTTCTTCAGGGCCGACAGCACGAGATCGGCGTCCGGCAGCGACACCGCCGGATTGGTGCCGATCACCCACAGCGCCTTGATCTCGCCGCGCGCGATCGCCTCGAACATCGCGACCGCCTTCAATCCCTCATGGGTGGCGATATCGGGCGCCTTCCAGAAGCGCCGGATACGATCGATGTCCGGCGGCGTGAAGCCCATATGCGCGGCGAGCTGGTTGGCGAGCCCGCCGACCTCGCGGCCGCCCATCGCGTTGGGCTGGCCGGTCAGCGAAAACGGCCCCATACCCGGCTTGCCGATGCGCGCGGTGGCAAGATGGCAGTTGAGGATCGCATTGACCTTGTCGGTGCCCTGAGCCGACTGGTTGACACCCTGCGAGTACAAGGTGACGACCTCCGGCGTGTCGCGGAACAGCTTGAAGAAGGCGGCAACATCGGGCTCGGACAGGCCGGTGGCGAGCGCGGTCGCCGCGGTGCTGCCGGCGAGATTGCGCGCCCGCGCCAGGGTCTCGTCGAAGCCAGACGTATGGCGCGCGATGTAGTCGCCGTCGAGCGCGCCGCTGTCGGCGAGATGCACCAGCAGGCCGGAGAACAGCGCCGCATCCGTGCCGGGCTTCAATCCCAGGAACAGATCGGCTTCTTCAGCCGTGTCGGTGCGGCGTGGATCGATGACCACGAACCTGGCACCGCGCGTTTGCTTGTTGGCCAGCATGCGCTGGTACAGCACCGGGTGGCACCAGGCGGCGTTGCTGCCGACGAAGACCAGCAGATCGGCCCGATCGAGATCCTCATAGGTGCCGGGGACGGTGTCGGCGCCAAAGGCGCGGCGATGGCCGGCGACCGACGAGGCCATGCACAGCCGCGAATTGGTGTCGACATTGGCCGAGCCGAGGAAGCCCTTCATCAGCTTGTTGGCGACGTAGTAGTCCTCGGTCAGCATCTGGCCCGAGAGATAGAACGCCACGGCGTCTTCGCCGTCGCGGGCGACGATGTGCTTGAGGCGGGTCGCGACATGATCGAGCGCATCGCTCCACGCCACCCGCTGCATGCCGCCCTTGCAGCGGATCATCGGATAGAGCAGCCGGCTCTCGAGCCCGAGCGTCTCGCCGAGCGCCGAGCCCTTGGAGCAGAGCCGGCCGAGATTGGCCGGATGCAACGGATCGCCGGAGATCGCCGCGCCGCCGCTGCCGTCGGGCGTGGCGAGCACGCCGCAGCCGACGCCGCAATACGGACAGGCGGTGCGCACAGTGCGCAACTTGGGATCAACAGTCGTCATCGTGCGAGGTCCCCTCTCTCACGCTGCCCGTGGCCGCGCCGCGGCGCGGCCGAACATCATCTCGGTCCGGATCGCCGCGACCGGCTCGCGGCTGCGGATCAGGTCGCGATACCACAGAGCATCCCTGGTCTCCCCGATCAGCACGGCGCCGGTGAGGCGCCCGTCGGCGATGACGAGCTTCTTGTAGATGCCGCGCCTGGCATCGTTGAGCACGATCGTCTCGCTGCCCTCGACACCAACGAAATCGCCGGCCGAGAACACCGACACCCCCGACACTTTCAGATTGGTCGAGACGACGCTGCCGCCATAGGCCGCCTTGCGTCCGGCCAGATGCTGCGCCAGCACCCGCGCCTGCTCGTAGGCCGGTTCGACCAGCCCGTAACAGGTGCCGCGGTGCTCGGCGCATTCGCCGAGCGCGAAGATGCCGGGCGCCGAGGTCTGCATCGCATCGTCGACGACGATGCCGCGGTTGACGGCGAGCCCCGCTTCCTTTGCCAAGGTCACATTCGGCCGGATGCCGGCGGCGAAGATCACCGCGTCCGCGGCGAGGCGGCGCCCGTCGGCCAGCTCGACGCCTTCGACCCGGCCGTTGCCGTGGATGGAAGCGGTGCTGGCATTGAGCAGAACCTCGATGCCCTTGCGCGCCACCAGCGACTTGAGCAGCGCGGCCGCCGGCGCATCGAGCTGCCGCTCCATCAGCCGGTCCATCAGATGCAGCAGCGTCACCTTGGCGCCGGCGCGCGCCAGGCCGTAGGCCGCTTCCAGCCCGAGCAGCCCGCCGCCGACGACCACCACGCGGCCCTTCTTGGCCGCCAGCGCCAGAAGCACGTCGGTGTCGCGGCTGTCGCGGAACGTGTGCACGCCCGGCAGATCGGCGCCCGGCACCGGAAGCCGCAGCGGCAGCGAGCCGGTAGCGAGGACCAGGCGCGAGAACGTCACGTTCTCGTCGTTCTCGATCTGCAGCTCGCGGCGGCCGACATCGATGCCGGTCACGCGCGCACCGTATTTCAACGTCACGCCGCGCTCGCGCCACCAGGATGCCGGCTTGAGCTCGATCTCGTGGGACGCGGCCTCGCCGGCCAGCACCGACGACAGCAGCACGCGGTTGTAGGCCAGCCGCGGCTCCTCGCCGATGACGGCGATCGCGTAGCGGCCGAGCACGGTCTGCGACAATTCCTCCGCCAGCTTCGCAGCAGCCATGCCGTTGCCGACGATGACGAGCGGTTCACTCAAGGCGCCTACTCCGCCGCCTGCGCCTTGCCATAGGCTTCGGCGATCATGTAGCCGGACAGCGTGCCATAGGCCGCGGTCCAGGCGGCGGCGACCTCGGGCGTCCAGCCGTCGCCGAGTCCCTTCTCCAGCGTCCACAGCAGCGCGGCGCCGACCACCGGATAGTGCTCCGGCCTGGCGCCGTAATCGACGTGGCGCTTGGCGAGCGCGCTTGCCGCCGGCAGGATCGCAGGCAGGTTGGTCAATCCATTCACCACGACCGCCAAGGTCGCCATCAGCTTCTTGCGCTGCTCGGTGAGGTCGTCCGGAAACATCGCACGCACCTGCGGCGCGACCTCGAACAGGCGATCGTAGAAGATGGTCGCGGCCTGATCGGAGATCGGCGCGACCTTGGCAAAACTGTCCTGAACCAATGCGATCTGAGACGGCGTCATGGGAAATCCTTCGATGCAGCTATCGGGCCTCGTTGGTCGTCTGAAGGCGGACGGCGGTTCGATCCGGCGTCCGGCAGTCATGCAGCCTGGGTGCCTGAATGCGACGGGACCGCGGGGCCCGGCTCAGGTTTCGAACCGTGTTCATAGGCCTCGAGGAAATCGAGCACCTCGCGCCGGTAGCGGTAATAGTCCGGATGCTCCAGCAAGGCCTTGCGCGTGCGCGGTCGCGGAATGTCGACCTGGAGAATGTGACCTATGCGGGCGTTGGGACCGTTGGTCATCATCACCACGCGATCGGCCAGCAGAATTGCTTCATCGACGTCGTGGGTCACGCACAGAGCCGTCACCTGCGTGCGCTGCCAGACTTCCATCAGGACCTCTTGGAGGTCCCAACGGGTGAGACTGTCGAGCATTCCGAACGGCTCGTCGAGCAACAGCAGCTTCGGAGACAAAGCGAAGGCGCGCGCGATGCCGACGCGCTGTCGCATGCCGTTGGACATCGACGCAGCCGGCGTGTCGAGCGAGTCGCCGAGGCCGACGCGCTCGAGGTAGTAGTCGACGACGTCGTTGCGCTCCTTGGGCGTCGCATGCGGATAGACCCTGTCGACGCCGAGCGCCACGTTCTCACGCGCGGTCAACCACGGAAACAGCGACGGCGACTGAAAGACGACGGCTCGGTCGGGACCGGCCGACGAGACTTCGCGACCATCCAGAATGATGCCGCCGAGCGTGACATCGTTGAGCCCGGCGGTCATCGAGAGCACGGTCGACTTGCCGCATCCCGAATGACCGATCACGGAGATGAATTCTCCCTTGCGCACCTTCAGGTCGAAATTGTCGACCACGGTGAGCGGACCGCTCGGGGTCGGATAGACCTTCGACAGCTGTGAGTATTCCAGGTAGCGGTCGGATTGGTAGGGCGCCGAGCTGATCGCGCGCTGGTAGGCCGGGGGCGGCTTCTCCATCTGGGTGATCGGCACCACATTGGGCAGAGAGCGGCCAGCGGCCTTGTCCGGCGTCCGGCCGGCGGCCGCGTCCATGAGATAACTCGTCACCGCTTGCCTCAGCTGCTTGAAGCGCACGTCCTCGTTAATCGACGAGCGCTGGCGCGGGCGTGGAATGTCGACCTTGAAATTCTGTCCGAGCGTGGACTTCGGCCCCGGCAGCAACGGAATGATGCGGTCGGCAAGCAGAATGGCCTCGTCGACATCATTGGTGATCAGCACGACGGTGCGCTTGTCACGCGACCAGATCTCGACGATCTCGTCCTGAAGTCGCGCCCGAGTCAGCGCATCGAGCGCAGACAGCGGCTCGTCGAGGAGCAGAATTTCCGGTCCGGTGGCGAGCGCGCGGGCGACGGCTACCCGCTGCCGCATGCCCCCTGACAGCTCGGACGGCAGGCGCTGCGCCGCATGCGACAGCCCGACCATTGCGATATACCGGTCAACCCTTGCCGACCGCGCCGCCCTGGTCTCTCCGGCGAACACCTGATCGACGGCGAGCGCGACGTTGCCGCGCACCGTGAGCCATGGCATCAGCGAGTAGGACTGGAATACGACGCCGCGGTCGGGCCCTGGCCCGGAGATCGGCTTGCCTTTGAGTGTGATCTCGCCGGCATCGGGCTGAACCAGCCCCGCAATCGCCGAGATCAGCGTCGATTTTCCGCTGCCGGAAAATCCGACGATGGCAACGAACTCGCCTTCCTCGACCTCGAGATCGAGATTGGACAACACGTCGAGCTTGCGATCGCCGCTGCCGTAGCTCTTGCTGACGCCCTTCAACGACAGGAATGACATGACGGCCACCTCAGCGCTGACTCGAGAAGGTGAAGGCGGATTGCAGCGCGTACATCACCCGATCGAGCAGGAAGCCGATGATACCGATGGTCAGCACCGCCACGATGATCCGCGCCAGCGACTGTGACGAGCCGTTCTGGAATTCATCCCATACGAACTTTCCGAGACCCGGGTTCTGCGCCAGCATTTCGGCGGCGATCAGGACCATCCAGCCCACCCCCAGCGAAAGACGCAGCCCGGTGAAGATCAGCGGCAGCGAGCTCGGCAACACCAGTTTCGTGATCGTGCGATGGGTCGGGAGCTGGAGCACACGGCCGACGTTCAGCAGGTCCTTGTCGATCGACGCGACCCCGAGCGCCGTATTGATCAGCGTCGGCCACAGCGAGCAGAGCGTCACGGTGATGGCCGAGATCAACAGCGACTTCGGCAGGTATTCGGTCGGATTGGTGTAGAGAGCGGATACGACCATCGTCACGATCGGTAGCCAGGCCAGCGGGGACACCGGCTTGAAGATCTGGATCAGTGGATTGAGCGCACCGTTCACGGTCTTCGAAAGTCCGCAAAAGATGCCGAGCGGAACCGCGATCACCGTAGCGACGACGAAGCCGACGGCAACAGTCAGCAGACTGGTGAGGATCTGATCGAAATAGGTCGGGTTTCCGGCGTAGCTTCGCTGCTTGACCTCATCAGCCCGTCCGTCCGCGATCAGCTTGGCATTGCGTGCCTCCTGCCGTTCGTAGAAGGCGGCCTGCTTGGCGCGCTCGGCCACATGATCGGCGTAGAGATTCTTGGCCTGACCCCAGACTTCGGCTGGCCCCGGAATGGCGCCGAGCGACGTCTTCACGTGGGGCGCGACCCAACCCCACGCAGCAAGGAAGAGGCCGATGCCGAGCAACGGAACGAGCAGCGTCTGCCGGAGCTCCTTCAATTGCGGCTTGATACTGTCGCCGGCCGCCATCCGCGCCAATGGAGCGAGCCAGCCTAGACCGACGATATTCAGATAGCTCGCGGCGGCGTTGATCCGCGCGAAAATTCGCTCCTTGCGCGCGCGCTGCTCCGCGGCGGCGTCGACATCGACGTAGTCTCCGACAATTGCCATTGCTCATCTTTCAGAATGCGAGACAGGGACCGGGTGTGGACCGCCAGGACTTGTGGCCCTGCCACCGTTCATCCGCCGATGATCTTGTTGCCTTCGATCTTCTGCTTGCCCTTCAGCCCGACCTTGAGACTGTCGATATAGGCGTTCGGCTGGCGACCATCGTAGGTCACGCCATCGATGAATTCGGCAGTCGGCGCGCGGAAGCCGTCGGTCTGCCAGGGAAAATCCTCCTTCTTCGCCTTGCCGTCCGCGACGAGTTGCTGGGCGGCCGCAAGATAGATGTCGGGCCGATAAACGCTCTTGGCCGTCGCGTGGTACCAGGCATCGTCCTTGGCCTCCGCGATCTGTCCCCAGCGCCGCATCTGGGTGAGATACCAGACGGCGTCGGAGTAATAGGGATAGGTCGCAAAGTAGCGGAAGAAGACGTTGAAATCCGGAATCTGCCGCTTGTCGCCTTTCTCGTACTCGAATGTGCCGGTCATCGAGTTCGCGATCACCGCCTTGTCGGCGCCGACATATTCAGGCTTGGAGAGCATCTCGACGGCTTTGGCGCGGTTGGCGTTGTTGTTCTCGTCCAGCCACATCGCGGCACGGATCAAGGCCTTGGTGAGCGCGAGCGTCGTATTGGGATTCTTCTCGGCGAACGCCGCCGTGATGCCGAACACCTTCTCGGGATTGTCCTTCCAGATCTCGTAGTCCGTGATCACCGGCACGCCGATGCCCTTGAAGACGGCGGCCTGATTCCACGGCTCACCGACGCAGTAGCCGTTGATGGTGCCGGCTTCGAGCGTGGCGGGCATCTGCGGCGGCGGCGTGACCGACAGCAGGGCTTCGGCCGCGATGGTGCCGCTCGTATCATCGGCGGAATAATATCCAGGATTGATGCCGCCGGAGGCGAGCCAGTAGCGAAGCTCGTAGTTGTGGGTCGAGACCGGGAACACCATGCCCATCTTGAAGGACTTGCCGGAAGCCTTGAGCTTCTCGATGGCCGGACGCAGCGTCTCCGCCTTGATGGGATGCACCGGCTTGCCGCTCGCATCCTTCGCCACCTGTGGCTTCATCAGCTCCCAGATCTCGTTGGAGACCGTGATGGCGTTGCCGTTGAGATCCATCGAGAACGGCGTGATGATATGGGCCTTGGTCCCGAAGCCGATCGTCGCCGCGAGCGGCTGGCCGGCAAGCATGTGCGCGCCATCGAGCTCGCCGGTGATGACCCGATCGAGCAGCACCTTCCAATTGGCCTGTGCCTCCAGCGTGACAATCAGCCCCTCGTCCTCGAAGTAGCCGTTCTCCTTGGCGACCGCGAGCGGGGCCATGTCGGTGAGCTTGATGAATCCGAACTTGAGCTCGTCCTTTTCAAGCTTGGCCGCACGCGCACGGCTGGAAGTGAGCGCCAGCGCGGCGGCAGTGCCTGCCGCAAGAAACGCACGACGATCCAGCATGGCGCCGCGCTTGGAAGCGAACGCCTGTTCCGGATCAGGACGTCGGGTGAGGTCGGATGAATTCGGCATGAAAGGATGATCCTTTGCGTCTCCGTGACGCCTTGCCGGCCTGCGGACGCAAGCCGACTCCCGGAGAAGGCTCCGGTGAGCTGTCACGCTGCTGATGAATGAGTTTTCGGGAGACGGCGTCGATGGCGTCAGGAGTACTTATTCAATCTTTGTGCCAAGCGCGTTCTGAGCCGGAGCGCAGCAATTTCAGCGGGTTAGGAACAAGCCGTCCGCGCCTGCCTTCGCCAGAAACGCACGTATCTTTTGCGATTCGCTTGCTATATGTGCAATGCACACCGAATGAGCACATGCGATACGGCCGTAAGCAGCCGCCGTCTCAACGCCCGGCACATTCGCTCATGGTCGCGCCGCGCAATCGGCTAAGGCGTTGGATAAATTGACGAACCCGCATTGTGGCCAGAATTGGCACGTGGCTTGCTAACAACTCATTAGTCAACGATGACTGCGGTTCGACGGATTGTTGAGGCTGTTAGCGCCTGACATTCGGGACGGATCTCAATGAACTGCTCCGATCCCAGCAGTCGTCGTGATGCGCCCGCAATTCAGCCTTGCACCGACATTCGACGCCGCTCGCTTCATGTGGTGCCCACCGGGAAACGTGTTCCCGGCGGGCAACGCGAAACCGGCAGTTGTTAAGCACAATCAGAAGGAAGCCTGAATGTCGTATCTCGCGCCCTCGGAATTCGTCACCAAGATGGTGGACGCAGGGGAGTCCAAGATCTTCATGTCGACACGGGATACGGTCATCCGCGCCTACATGGCCGGCGCCATTCTCGCGCTCGCGGCGTGGTTCGCCGTGACAATCAATGTGAACACCGGCCAGCCGATCATCGGCGCGCTGCTGTTTCCCGTCGGCTTCTCGATGCTCTATCTGCTGGGCTTCGACCTTCTGACCGGCGTGTTCGTGCTGTCGCCGCTGGCCTTGATCGACAAGCGTCCGGGCGTGACCATCGCAGGCGTGCTGCGCAACTGGGGACTCGTCTTCATCGGCAATTTCGCCGGCGCGCTGACGGTGGCCTTCATGATGGCGTTCGTGACGACCTTCGGCTTCACGCAGGAGCCGGACAAGGTCGGCGCCGTCATCGGCAATATCGGTGAAGGCCGGACGCTCGGCTACGCGGCGCATGGCGCGGCCGGCATGGCGACGCTGTTCATCCGCGGCATGCTGTGCAACTGGATGGTCTCCACCGGCGTGGTCGGCGCGATGATCTCGACCACCGTGCCAGGCAAGGTGCTGGCGATGTGGATGCCGATCCTGGTCTTCTTCTACATGGTGTTCGAGCATTCGGTGGTGAACATGTTCCTGTTCCCGTCGGGGCTGATGCTCCATGCGAAGTTCTCGATCATGGACTATCTGATCTGGAACGAGATCCCGACCGTGCTCGGCAATCTCGTCGGCGGCCTCTCCTTTACCGGCCTCACGCTCTATGCCACCCATATCAGGACGCAGCCGAAGCGCGATGCCAAGGTCTCCGTTCGCGCAGCCGCCTGATTTCATTTTCCCTTGGGAGCCCGCCCGCGCTAAGGTCGGGCTCCCTCGCCTTCGCCCCACAGCCAAATGCCATTGCGGATCACAATCGGAGCGCATTCCGACAAAGGGCAGAAGCCGGGCAACCAGGACTTCCACGGCGCCCTGATCCCCGATGAGCCTGCGCTCAGCCTGAAAGGCATCGCGGTCGCCATCGCCGATGGCATCAGCAGCAGCGAGGTCAGCCACATCGCGAGCGAGTCCGCGGTCAAGAGCTTCCTGACCGATTATTACTGCACGCCGGATGCCTGGTCGGTGAAGACGTCGGCGCGACGCGTGATCACGGCCGCCAACTCCTGGCTTCATGCCCAGACCAGAGCCAGCCAATACGCCTATGACCGCGACAAGGGTTACGTCTGCACGCTCAGCGCGATCGTGATCAAGGCGGCCACCGCGCATCTCTTCCATGTCGGCGACTGCCGCATCTCACGCCTCGCCGGCCATTCGCTCGAGCAGCTCACCGACGATCATCGCGTCATGATCTCGTCGCAGCAGAGCTATCTGGGGCGCGCGCTCGGGGTCAACCCTCAGGTCGAAATCGACTATCAGGCTGTCAGGATCGAGCGCGGCGACATCTTCGTGCTCGCGACCGACGGCGTTCACGAGCATGTCGGCAAGCGTTTTGTCGCCAACGTGTTGAAAGAGAATTCCCTCGACCTCGACCAGGCGGCCCGCATCATCGTCGCCGAGGCGCTGGCGCAGGGCAGCGCGGACAATCTCACCATCCAGATCGTGCGGATCGACGAGCTCGGTGTCGGCGACGCCGCCGAGATTCCGGTCCAGGCCGAGCAGCTGCCGCCGGCGCCGCTGCTGGACGCGCGGATGATCTTCGAGGGCTACCGGATCGTGCGCGAGATCCATTCCAGCAGCCGCAGCCACATCTATCTGGCGGTCGACGTCGAGACGGAGCTCCCCGTCGCCATCAAGGTGCCTTCGATCGACCTGCGCGGCGACCCGGCCTATTTGAAGCGCTTCCTGATGGAAGAGTGGATCGCGCGACGGATCGACAATCCGCACGTGCTGAAGGCCTTCCCATCGACGCGCCGCCGCGATCATCTCTACGTCGTCACCGAATTCGTCGAAGGCCAGACCCTGGCGCAATGGATGATCGACCATCCGAAAGCCGATCTCGATACTGTCAGAGACATCATCGAGCAGATCGCCAACGGACTGCAGGCGCTGCATCGCAAGGAAATGCTGCACCAGGATCTGCGGCCTGCAAACATCATGATCGACCGGACCCGGACGGTGAAGATCATCGATTTCGGATCGGTGCGCGTCAGCGGCGTGGTCGAGGCCGACCCGGCCGCCGATCACGACAGCATCCTCGGCACCCAGCAATATACGGCGCCGGAATATTTTCTCGGCGAGGGCGGCTCCGAATGGTCCGATCAGTTCTCGCTCGGCGTGATCGCCTACCAGATGCTGACAGGCCGGCTGCCCTATGGCGCGCAGATGGCGCGCGCGAGAACCCCGGCACAGTTTCGCAAGGTGCGCTATCAGCCGGCCTCGGGCGATGACCAGACCGTCCCGCTGTGGATCGACGGGGCACTTCGCCGCGCCGTCCATCCGGTCGCTGCCAAACGTTACGAGAGCCTCTCGGAATTCGTCTTCGACCTGCGGCACCCCAATCCGGCCTATGTCGGCGGCGACCGGACGCCGCTGATCGAGCGCAATCCGCTGCTGTTCTGGAAGGCAACGACGGCACTGCTCGCGATCGCCGTCGTCATCCTGCTCGCGGCTCGCCACGGCGGCTGGTAGGCGGGACTGGCGCTCGCCGCAGGATCAGGCGGGTTCAGGCGCGATCGCGCCGAGCGGCCTCGGCGCCACGCCTGCTCCCGGCTTCATGCGGAAATCATAGCTCATCAAGTGCCACGGCCCGGCCGCCAGCTTGCCGTCCGGCATCACCGCATCGGTGCGCCGCTCCACCTGGGCAATGAGGTCGTCCTTGACGCCGAAGACGACGTCGCTGTCGAGATATTCGTCGCCGCCGACGAAGACGTGGGTGATCAGCGGCTCGTAATCCTTGGCGTCCACCAGGAAATGCACATGGGCCGGGCGCATCGGATGACGCTTCGTCTCGAGGATCATCCGTCCCACCGGACCGTCGGTCGGGATCGGATAGCTGCAGGGCAGGATGGTGCGGAAGAAAAAGCGACCATCCGCATCCGTGATGAAGCGCGCCCGCGACGACGGACCATCGCTTTCATAGGACGGCCGCTGCGAATCGTAGAAGCCCTCGTCGTCGGCATGCCAGACATCGACCGTGGCGCCCGCCAGCGGGGCACCCGACAGATCGGTCACCCGTCCCTGGACGAACATCTTCTCGCCCTTGAGATCCGCCGAGATGTCGGTGCCGTGGGGCGTCACCTTGTGCTCGCCGACGTAGAACGGACCGAGCACGGTCGTCTCCGTCGCCCCTCCCCGCTCCCGGTGGTTGACGGCATCGACCAGCATCGATACGCCGAGCACGTCGGACAGCAGGATGAATTCCTGCCGGCTCGCGGTACAGGTCTGGCCGGTGCGGGTCAGAAAGTCGATGGCGGCGGCCCACTCGTCGAAAGTGAGCTCCGTCCGGCGCACATAATCGTGCAGCGACTTCACCAATTCCTGCAGCAGGAATTTCGCGCGCGGATCGGGTGTGCGCTCGAAGCTCGCGACGACGGCCTCCGTGAGCTCGACCTCGTTGAATTGTGTCATTGCCAATTCCTCCCGGCGCAAAGGGTACACGACGCATCCCCGGCCCGCCATTGGACGCGGCGCGTTTTTCGGCTATCACCCGAAACAAACGGGATGCGCGGCCGATCCTCGCGCAGGCCGCCGGAAACCGATCATAGCGGAGACGCCGATGCTCGCCCCCACTCCTGCCTCGCCCGAAACCGTCGGGATGTCGAAAGCCGCGCTCGACCGCATCGATGCCCATCTGCGGCAGCGCTATGTCGAGGCAGGCCGTTTTCCTGGCACGCAGTTGATGGTCTATCGCCGCGGCAAGGTCGTGCACACGAGCTCGCTCGGCTTTGCCGATGTCGAGCGCAAGGTCCCGGTCAGGGACGACACGATCTACCGCATCTATTCGATGACCAAGCCGATCACCTCGGTCGCCTTCATGATGCTGGTCGAGGAAGGCAAGGTCGCGCTCGACGAGCCCGTCGCCAAATACATTCCGGAGTGGAAGAATCTCGGCGTGTTCGTCGCCGGCACGGCACCGGCCTTCGTCAGCCGGCCCCCGGCGCGGCCGATGCTGATCGTCGACCTGCTGCGCCACACCTCGGGCCTCACTTATGGCTTCCAGCAGCGCTCGAACGTCGATGCCGCCTATCGCGACGCCAAGATCGGCGCGGTCGAAAAGGCCGGCACCCTGCAGTCGATGATCGATGACCTCGCGCGGATTCCGCTCGAGTTCTCGCCGGGCGAGGCCTGGAACTACTCGGTGTCCACCGACGTGGTCGGCTATCTCGTCGGCAAGATCGCCGACCAGCCGTTCGAGCAATTCCTGAAACAGCGCATCTTCGATCCGCTCGGCATGAGCGACACCGACTTCCACGTTCCCGCGGCGAAGGCGCACCGCCTTGCGGCGTGCTACTCGGCCGACGCCGGCGGCGCCTTGTCGTTTCACGCCGCCGATCGCAAGGGCGGCCTGACCTTGCAGGACGACCCGGCGACCAGCACCTTCCTCAACCCGCCCGACTTCATCTCCGGCGGCGGCGGCCTGTGCTCGACCACGGCCGACTATCTGACGTTCTGCCGCGCATTGCTCAATGGCGGCGAGCTCGGCGGCGTCAGGCTGCTCGGGCCGAAGACGCTGAAGCTGATGACCTCGAACCATCTGCCTGGCGGCGTCGACCTGCCGGCGCTGTCGCGCTCGATGTTCGCGGAAGCGGCCTATAACGGCATCGGCTTCGGTCTCGGCTTCTCGGTGACGATGGACCCGGCCAAGACGCTGATCCCCGGCAGCGCCGGCGAATATGCCTGGGGCGGCGCGGCCTCCACCGCGTTCTGGATCGACCCGGCCGAAGAGCTGATCACGATCTTCATGACCCAGGTGCTGCCCTCGAGCGCCTACCCGATCCGCCGCGAGCTGCGCACGATGGTGTACGCGGCCATCACCGAGAGCAACGTTTAGGAGAGGCGCTGTGGCGGCAAAGCCGCTCAGGGAACCGACGATCCCCGCGCATTGCGCTTGGCGCGCTTGCACCGCTCTCCTATGCTGACAACGATGTGAACGGCTGCAACCGCCGGGACCTTGCGGACGCAGCCGCTCCAGCCTGATATGCGCTCGCTGCATACATTCGCCTGCGCCCGACGCATCTCCCCAGCCGACGTCAGTCCCAACGGCAATCAGCAGCGCCAGCTCAAACGGGGCATCCGTGCCAAAACTCTCCCTGCCGATCCGGCTTGCTCTTCTGGTCGCAGGGACCACGCTGCCGCTCATCCTGTTCGCAGGCGGGATCGTCTTGCACAACTACATGCAGGACCGCAGCGACGCCCGCCAGCGCGTGCTGGAGACGGTGCGCAGCATCCGCCTGACGCTCGATGCCGAAATGCAGCGCATGACCGGCGGCGTCCAGGTGCTGGCGCTGACCGATGCGCTGACCACCGGCGATTTCGAACGCTTCCGGCCGATCGCGATGGGCTTCCTCGAGCAGTACGGCAAGAACGGCACGATCGTGGTCGCCGACCGCGAGGGACGCCAATTGTTCTCGTCGGCGACGCCGGATACGGCTCACCTGCCGCCGCGCAACAACCGCGAGATCACCCGCCGCGTGTTCGAGACCAGGCAGCCGCAATATTCCGACCTGTTCTACGGCGTCGTGAAGAAGAGCCTGATCGTCACCGTCGAGGTTCCCGTCTTTCGCGACGGCGAGGTCGTCTATGACATCTCGTTCAGCCCGCCGATCGAGATGTTCCAGACCATCCTGGAAAAGCAGCGGCCGAACCCGGACTGGACCCTGTCGCTGCTCGACCGCCAGGCGACCGTCTTCGCACGCGTGCCGAATCCGACGAAGACGATCGGCAAGCAGGCCTCGCCCTCGGTCTTCGATCGCATGCGCAGCGAGCAGGAGGCGACGCTGTCGAGCGTATCGCTCGAGGGTGTGCCGCTGCTGTCGAGCTTCACCCATTCCACCCTGACCGGATGGACCATCGGCGCCGGCATCGCCGAGGATTCGCTGGTGGCGCCGCTGTGGCGCAACCTCGCCGTTACCAGCCTGCTCGGCGGCATCATGCTGGCGATCGGCCTGGCCTTCGCGGTGCGGATGGCGACGACGATCGCGCGCGCAGAGATGCTGCACGATCTGCTGATCGAGGAGCTCAATCACCGGGTCAAGAACACGCTGGCGATCCTGCAGGCGATCGCGGTGCAGACCTTCCGCAGCGCCAGCCGCCATGAGCGCGAGAAGTTCGAGGGCCGGCTCGGCGCGCTCGCGGAGGCGCATAATCTGCTCAGCAAGGAGAAATGGCAGGGCTCCGAGCTGCAGGACGTGATCGAGCGCGTGCTCAAGCCCTACCGCCTCAACACGCCCGACCGCATCAGGATCTCCGGCCCGAAGGTGGCGCTGTCGCCGCGGCTCGCGGTCGTGCTGTCGATGATCGTGCACGAGATCGCAACCAACGCCGCCAAATATGGCGCGCTCTCGAACGACACCGGCACGGTCGATCTGTCCTGGGAGCTGACGAGCGCGGCCGACGCCGCGAAGAAGCTGCCGGCACGGCTGCGGCTGGTGTGGCAGGAGACCGGCGGCCCGGTGGTCTCGGCGCCGATCCAGCGCGGCTTCGGCTCCCGCCTGATCGAGCGCAGCGCGCGCGATCAGCTCGGCGGCGAGGCCACGGTCGACTTCCTGCCGCCGGGCGTGGTCTACACCATCACCTGCAAGCTCGACGATTGAGCCGCGTCAGCCGAACCTCTGCAGCGCCGGGAACGTCTCGAGCAGCCAGATGCTGAAGGTCGAGACCGCGCCGGTGAGAAAGCCGATGCCGGTGGCGATCATCAGCACGCCCATCGCGCGCTCGATGTTCACGAGATGGCCACGCATGCGCATGAACAGCGCCGAGAACTGCTCGATCATGAACGCCGCGACCAGGAACGGAATGCCGAGGCCGGCGGAATAGACGGCAAGGAGCCCGGCGCCCTTGGCGACCGTCGTCTCCGCGGCTGCGATCGAGAGGATCGCAGCCAGGATCGGCCCGATGCACGGCGTCCAGCCGAAGGCGAAGGCGAGCCCCATGACATAGGCGCCCCACAGGCCGACCGGCTTGGGGATCGGCAGCCGCCCTTCGCGCATCAGGAACGCGATCCGGGTCAGGCCGAGGAAGTGCAGGCCCATCACGATGATGACGATGCCGGCGAGAATGGACAACTGCTCCGACCAGGCCCGGATCAGGCCGCCGATCAGCGAGGCGCTCGCCCCCAGCATGACGAACACGGTGGAGAAGCCCAGCACGAACAGTGCGGCCGAGATCATCACCGCGCGGCGCGACGCGGCCGGAGGCTCCTCGCTCTCGATGTGCTCGATCGTGGCGCCGGTGAGATAGACCAGATACGGAGGAACCAGCGGCAGCACGCAGGGCGAAAGAAAACTGACCAGGCCAGCAATGAACGCGGCCGGAATCGATACGTTCTGGATCATGCGAGTCCCGCGATACGCCCCTCCAGGCGCAAGCCGGGGCACGACGCTTCTTGCCGCCGATACGGGGAATACGCAACAGACGTGCCGAAGTTACGGCGCTCAACGATGATCACCGCCTGCAGGCCTTCGCTAGGATTGAGCCCGACGTCCCCGGATCAGAGCCTCGTCGGCAAAGTCCCGCCCGGATGCGGCACGTCCACCCGTTCCAACCGGCTCGTCCGCGAGCCGCGCGCGCATCACCGCGGGATCACGACATATCACAAATGCGCTAAATGCACCTTTGTGCACACATCGAACTGTGCTATTTCACCACTCGAAGCAAAGGCTGCCTGCGCTGACCCGGCTGCAGCTTCGGATCGCGCAGCTTGTCGGGATTGTCAGCTTGAACCATCTCATCGCAGAGCGATCTCAGATCGTCCTCGCTCAGACGGTTCAGCTTCATACGCAGGTCGAGGATGGCAACCGAGACCAAATGTGCCGATTCGCGATTGCCCGTCGCCGCGAGCGTGGCGCGGCACTGCTCCAGGGATGCAAGCACTGCAAGCATTTGTTCGTCTGAATTGGCCACAGGCGTCGTTTCCGTTCTAGCGTGCGACGAGATGGAGCCGAGCAACTCCCGACTCGCGGATGGCTTCCAAATACGTCATGTCGTAGCTCCCCTGCGCTTTGCCCATGCGGCTCATCCGAGCCGCGCGCCCACCCCCTGGGACGGCACGACGACGTCCTGGCATGGCGCATGGTGAAGACACATCACCGCTCCCCGGCATTCGATGAGTTAGCGCCACGATCCGTTCATCAAGATAGCATGACAACGGACCATCTTCG
Source organism: Bradyrhizobium sp. HKCCYLRH3073 (assembly GCF_051167995.1). NCBI lineage: Bacteria > Pseudomonadati > Pseudomonadota > Alphaproteobacteria > Hyphomicrobiales > Nitrobacteraceae > Bradyrhizobium > Bradyrhizobium sp. HKCCYLRH3073. The sequence goes on along the minus strand of NZ_JBNPUD010000001.1, from coordinate 764,038 downwards.
AATACCATTTCATTGCAGTCGAGGCAAAAACCGTCGATCTTAGGTTCGACTCGCGCTAAGCGTGTCTCTGTCCTACATGATGTGTCAGACCGCGCGTCTGCTGGCGGTAAGACCATGCTGCAGAGAACTGAACGTGGCAGACTCATCGACCCTCGATCGCTCAACCAAATCATGGCACGAACGTGCCCTGCCCGTAATTTATCGGAATCACTCTAGCAGGCGGAGAGAGCTTGTATGCGCGTTGCGGCGGAACGGGGCGTTCCTCAGAAGGAACGCCAGGACCTAGCCGAGACCCCTGCGACGCTGGCGCCAGGGGAGCACGGCGACTCGTCTGCTGCGGCAGGATCGAGCATTGAACTGAGCCGAGAGAGTGGCGGCGCCAAGGGCGCAACGGCGAGCAAGCCGGCAAAAACTGCGACGGGCCGGGCCGCCCCGGCCAAGTCGACCGTGAGCAAATCGGCGCTGGCAAGCCTCACCGACTGGGATGCAGCGCGGATCTTCCTCGAGGTTGTCAGGGCCGGCAGCTTCCGCTCCGCGGCAGAGCGGCTGACGCTCTCGATCAATGCCGTACGGCGACGCATCGATGATTTCGAGCGGCAGATCGGCGCGACGCTGTTCACACGCGACGTCCACGGCGCTCGGCTGACCGACGAAGGCGCACTGGTGGTCTCTGCCGTCGAACGCATGGAGGCCGCGTCATTCGAGCTGCTGCGCGCGGGCGATGGTCTCGCCGGCGCTGCGTCGGGCGAGGTCCGGGTCGCGGTGACCGAGGGGCTCGGCACGTTCTGGCTGGCGCCGCGGCTGGTCGAATTTCAGCAGAGCTTTCCCAACGTCATGGTCGACCTCTATTGCGCGATGCGCTCGGCCGACGTGTCACGCCACGAGGCCGACGTGGCCATCCATCTCTCCCGGCCGGCGGCGCTCGACGTCAAGCTGGTCCGGCTCGGCCGCATGCACCTGATGTGCTTTGCGAGCGAGAAATATTTGGAGATATTTGGCATCCCAAAGACGATTGACGATCTCGTCAAACATCGCTTGGTTCTGCAGGTGGCGGACGAAGCCGCCGCCAACGCCGCCTTCGCCACCATCTTTCCCGGTTTCGAGCAGCGGGACCTGATCGCGATGACCACCAATGTCTCGAGCGCCAATTACTGGGCCGTGGCGCACGGCGCCGGCATCGGGGTCTTCCCAACCTATGCGAGTGCCCTGGGCGGGAAGATCATACCACTTGAGGTTGACCTCAAGTGGTCCTACGACATCTGGCTGTCCTACCATGCCACCACCGGACGCATCCCTAGGGTGCGTCACATGATCGACTGGCTGGTCGAGGCCTTTAACCCTGGCAAATACCCGTGGTTTAAAGACGAATTCATTCATCCACAGCAACTTAAAACAGTATATATGGGTGAACCCCTGACCCATCTATTCGGGGGCTTTCCGATGGAAGGACGGTAAAATCAGTATGAACAAATCAGCGGCAAAGAAAATGAAGCAGCGCAGTGCGGGCAAGCCCGACATCGAGCTCGGCAAGCGGATTCGCCTCCGGCGTGTAGAGCAGAAGATCTCGCAGGCTGAACTCGGCGAGAAGCTCGGCGTGAGCTTCCAGCAGGTCCAGAAGTACGAGAAGGGCGTCAACCGGGTCGGCGCTGCGCGTCTGCAGCAGATCGCCACCGCGCTCGACGTGCCCGTGACGTTCTTCTACGACGGCGACAGCAAGGCGCGCGAGGTCGAGAGCCTCCTGTTCCTGGACTCAGCCTTCAGCCTGCGGTTGCTGCGCGCCTACAGCAAGATCAAGGACCAGACCGTACAACGTCAGCTGGTATCCTTGATGGAATCGATCGCAGCGAACGAAGAATAGGCAAGGCTGTCTGATCCGTCAGACAGATCTGCCCGTGATGGATATGGACCATCTTCGCTCGAGGGCGCAACTTGGGGGCGCCAGGCTTTGCCAGCTCGGGCGAGTTCACTGCCTCGGCTCGAGGCCGAGTGATCGGCGCGGCCGGCACACCGGCCCTTCTCGTCCGCCCAGCGATCGCTGCGCGGTCTGAGGCTCCGTCGCCCTTGTATTCTCGTGCTCTCTGCCGTCATAGGAAGTGGCGGCATGGCGGCGTTTCGGTCCCGTCGGCCGACGCTGATCATGAACGCTGCGCGTCCTCTCCTGGGCCACCCGTGCACAGTCGAGAGCATCGGCTCCGACGTCCTCTTGCCTGCCCATCGTGGCCTGAACTCACATTGACGCCGTCACCGGCGCGGTGAACGATGCCGGCCGCCTTGCCCTCCCTGCCGACGGACCCTCATGCCGACCATCTCCGAGCTCCCCACCACCTTCGCCGAGGGCAAGATCCTCATGACCAGAGCGAGCGACGGCGTCGGCATCATCACCTTCAACAACCCGGATAAGCGCAATGCGATGTCGCTGGAGATGTGGGAGGGGCTCGGCCAGGCCCTGGTCGCGCTGCGCGACGATGACGCGATCCGGGTCGTGGTGCTGACCGGCGCCGGCGGCAAGGCCTTCGTGTCCGGTGCCGACATCAGCCAGTTCGAGCAGAGCCGCCACAACGCCGCGGCCTCGGAGGCCTATGCCGAGCGCAGCGCCGCCCAGCGGGCGCTGCTCGCCGGCTACCTGAAGCCGACGATCGCCTGCGTCAGCGGCTTCTGCCTCGGCGGCGGCCTGCAGATCGCGATGCTGACCGACATGCGCTTCGCCGCCGCGGACAGCCAGTTCGGCATCCCCGCCGCCAGGCTCGGCATCGCCTATGGCTATGACGGCCTGCGCAACCTGGTGTCACTGGTCGGCCCGTCGCAGGCGCGGCTGCTGCTCTATACGGGCCTGCGGATCGATGCCGCGGAGGCGCTGCGCATCGGCCTCATCGATCGGATGATCCCCAACGACGAGCTGCTGCCGGCGACGCTGGAGATCGCCCGCACCATCGCCGGCAATGCGCCGCTGGCGGTCAAGGCCGCCAAGATCACCATCGCCGAAGTGCTGAAGGACGAAAGCCGGCGCGACATGGAAGCCATCAAGCGGATCGGCGACGCCTGCATGGATTCGGAGGATTTCCGCGAGGGCCGCCGCGCCTTCATGGAGAAGCGCAAGCCGGCCTTCAAGGGACGCTAGAGCGCCTCCAGCACCGCCTTGGTCACGTCGATCGTGCCGGCCTTGCCGCCGAACTCGAACGGCTTGAGGCCGGAAGCATAGACCCGGTCGACGGCCAGCTCGATCCGCTGCGCCGCTTCGGCTGCGCCCTCGATGCCATGCGTGTCCGCCAGCCAGTCCAGCATCATCGCGGCCGAGAGGATCATCGCGGTCGGATTGGCCTTGCCCTGCCCCATGATGTCGGGCGCGGTGCCGTGGCAGGGCTGGAACACGGCGTGGCGGTCGCCGATGTCGGCCGACGGCGCCATGCCCATGCCGCCGACGAGACCGGCGGCGAGATCGGACAGGATGTCGCCGAACATGTTCTCGGTGACCAGGACGTCGAAATCCCACGGGCGCTTCACCAGCATGAGCGCGCAGGCATCGATGTAGAGGCGGTCCGTCTTCACGTCCGGATGAAGTTGAGCGACCTCGTCGAAGATCTTGCGAAAGTAGGCGAAGGCCTTGAAGACGTTGGCCTTGTCGACGCAGGCCAAAGTTCCCGAGCGGCCGCGCGCGCGGCGCCGGGCGGCGAGCTTGAAGGAGAAGTTGAACAGCCGCTCGGATGTCTTGCGGGTAATGACGAGGGTCTCGCGCGCCTCCTCATGTGTCACCACACCTTTGCCCATCGAGGCGAACAGGCCTTCGGTGGACTCGCGGATGACGACGAAGTCGATGCCGCGCTCGGCGGCGCCGACGATCGGGCTCGGCACGCCCGGGATCAGCCGCGCCGGCCGCACGCCGGCATAAAGGTCGAAATGGAAGCGCAGCTCGATCTGCGGCGCGATCTCGGTGTTGTCGGGATAGCGCACCGAGGGCAGCCCGCAGGCGCCGAGCAGGATCGCGTCCGCCTCTTCGCACAGCCGGATCGTGCTGTCGGCGATCGAGACGCCGGTTGCGAGATAGTTGTTGGCGCCGGCCTGGGCCTCGGTGAAGCGGAACGACAGGCCGGCCTTGGCCTCGACCTTGCGCAGCACCTCAAGCGCGGGCGCCATGACTTCAGGACCGATGCCGTCGCCGGGGAGGACTGCGATGTGGAGTGAATTGGTCGAGGGCATGGGCGACGCTTTCGAGGACGACATCAATGAGCCGTCATGCCCGGGCTTGACCCGGGCATCCACGACTTTCTAACGCCGCGGCGCCAAAGACGTGGATGGCCGGGTCAAGCCCGGCCATGACGAGCGGACGGAGTTGCGATTTACGGCGTCAGCACCGCACGGCCGACCAGCTGACCCTTTTGCAGATCGTGCAAGGCATCGTTGGCCTTGGACAACGGCATCGGCGTCACCGGGATCGGGGCGATGTGCTTGGCGCGGACGAGATCGAGCAGCTCCTTGGTCTCGCGGAGATTACCGACATAGCTGCCCTGGATGGTGACCGCCTTGATCGGAATCAGCGGCAGCGCCCACGGCGCGCCGCCGCCGAACAGGCCGACGATGACGAGCTTGCCGCCCTTGGTCAGGCAGTCGAAGCCGAGCTGGGCGGTGGCCGGATTGCCGACCAGGTCGATGACGGCCCGGATCGGCTCGCCTGCCGCCTTGTTCAGCTGCTCCAGCGCATCCGGCGCCTTGCCGTCGACCGCCGCCAGCGCGCCGGCCGCCAACGCCGCCTCGCGCTTGCGCGCGTCGATATCGACCACGATCGCGCCCTTGCCGCCCATGGCCTTCAACAGCGACAGCGCCATCAGCCCGAGGCCGCCGGCGCCGAAGATCACGATCGGCGTGTCGAAGTCCTTCTCGACCTTCTTGAGCGCGCTGTAGGTCGTCACGCCCGAGCAGGCGTAAGGCGCCGTCGTCACCGGATCGAGGCCCTTGAGATCGATCAGGTGGCGCGGATGCGGCACGGTCATGTGGTCCGCATAGCCGCCGTCGCAATAGACGCCGAGCGAGGCCGGCTTCAGGCACATGTTCTCGTCGCCGGCGAGACAGGTGGCGCACTTGCCGCAGCCGATCCAGGGATAGACCAGCGCGACGTCGCCGACCTTCAATCCGCCCTTCTCCGCCTCGGTGACCTCGGGACCGAACGCCACGATCTCACCGGCGCTCTCATGGCCCATGGTCCGCGGCAGCGACACGCCGCGGTCCTTCAGGGACAGCGGCTTGCGGCCGTGGCCGAGATCATAGCCGCCTTCCCAGATGTGCAGATCGCTGTGGCAGACGCCGGCGGCCTTCACCTTGATCAGCACCTGCTTGCCGAACGGCTGCGGCGTCGGCTCGTCGACCTCGGTCAGCGGTGCATTGAAATCAGTGACCTTGAAGCTCTTCATGCTTTCACTCCCGTCGTCCGGTGCGGGCAGGGCCGGACGGCGCATCGACGGGACGAGCGGCGAGGCTGCGCGCGGCAACGTCGCGTCGGACCTCCTCCCGGCATGAGCGCGTCCGGCTGGTCCGGACTGTTCTTGCGATGTCGCGACATTGGCTGGAAACGCGTGGGGCGGCAAGGCTGCGCGCAGCATGCGCAGTCATGGCAGCCCTGCAGCGTTTTGCCTCAGCGCATTCACGGTTTTGCGGCGTCGCTCACGCCGGCCTCGCGGAGAATGTCCGCGGTGTGCTCTCCGAGGCTTGCGGCCCGCGGGCCGGCCGCGACCTTCGCCTCCGACATCCGGAACGGCAGGTTGACGACCTGGAAGCTGCCGGCGGCATCCTCCACATCGGCCAGCGCGCCGCGATGTGCGATCTGCGGATCGGCCAGCGCATCGGCAACGCTGCGATAGGCCGAGCTCGGCACGCCGCCCGCGTTCAAGGCCTCCAGGCATTGGGCGACGTCGAGCCGGCGCGACCAGGCCTCGACGCCATCCATCAGCGCCCCCCAGTTTGCCCGCCGGTCGGAATATTTTGCAAACCTGGGATCATCGACCCAGTCCGGGTGGCCGATCACAATCATCAGGTTCTGGAACGTCTTCTCGCTGGCGATGGCGATCATGACATAGCCGTCGCGACACTCCGCCGGGCCGAAGGTCGGCCGCGACGGCTGCGCGACGGGAAATTGCGACCATTGGATCTCGTTCAGCGTCAGGCTCAGCATCGATTCCAGCATCGAGCAGTCGATGTGCTGGCCGCGCCCGCTGCGCTCGCGCTGATACAGAGCGGAGGCGATGGCGCCGAACGCGTAGGTCCCGGTGACGACGTCGGCATGATAGATGCCGCAATAATCGGGCCGGCTGCGCCCCGGCTGGTAGGCGAGATGCGCCATGTCGTAGCCCGAAGCCGCATGGATCACCGGGGCATAGGCCGGGAGTTCCGCCGATGGGCCGGTCTGGCCGTAACCCGAGATCGAGCAGTAGATCAGCCGCGGGTTCAGCGCGCTCAAGGCCGCGTAGTCGAGCCCGAGCCGCTGCATCACGCCCGGGCGGAAGTTCTCGACCAGGATATCGGCCTCGGCGACCAGCCGACACACCGCGGCGACACCGTCGCGCGACTTGAGGTCGAGCACGACGCTCTTCTTGCCGACGTTGAGCTGACCGAAAGCGGTAGAGCAGCCATGACGCATCGGAGGCCGGGTGCGCATGGTTTCACCTTCGACTGACTCGATCTTGATCACCTCCGCTCCCATATCGGCAAGCATGCGGGCACAGTGCGGGCCGGCGATGGTGGTCGAGAAGTCGAGGACGCGCAGTCCCTCGAAACATCCTGTCAAACGGCTCTCATCGTTTCCCACTAGACTCACCCTGACAGCTCCCTGGTTTGAACTCTTCTCGCTCGGCACCGAGGCCGAAGCTCCGCTTTGCCGTCGCCGATTCACAAAGCGTAAGCCATCGATCGTCGTGCAGGTCGTTTCTAGATCGAACCATTCGATGTCGAAAGCGTTTGGCCTTTCGCCGCAATGCGGCAACGCTTTTCTTCATGACTGAATTTGGACCTTTTCTTGCATAGGACGAACATGGGGCTTGATCGAGGACATCTCTTGCGGGTTCTGTTCGTTACGACCGAAATGGACGATTTCGTCCGGGTGGGCGGACTGGCTGCCGTTTCGGCGGCACTTCCCCGGGCACTGCGCTCACATACCGACGTCAGGATCATGCTGCCCGGCTACCGGGACGTGGTCGAGCAACTCACCCACATCGAGATCGTCGGCCACTGCGCGCCTCTGGCAGAGATGCCGGCCTGCGCACTGGGACGGTCGTCGACCCGCGACGGCCTGCCGGTCTACGTCCTGCTCTGCGACGAGCTTTATGACCGGCCGGGCAACCCCTACGGCGACGAGAACGGAGATGACTGGGCGGACAACGACATCCGCTTCGGCCGGCTCGCGGCCGCCGCCGCCGAGCTCGCGGCGGGTACGCTGGACAAGAACTGGGCAGCCGATCTGGTCCACGCCAATGATTGGCAGGCGGCATTGGTGCCGGCCTATCTGGCGTGGCGCGGGGTCGACGTGCCGTCGATCCTGACCATCCACAACCTCGCCTATCAGGGCCTGTTCCCGCGGGAGTCGCTGCGCCGGATCGGCGCTCCGGAATCCTCGTTCCACATCGACGGGCTGGAGTTCTACGACAAGCTGTCCTTTCTCAAGGGCGGACTGGTCTATGCGTCGCATCTCACCACGGTCAGCTCGACCTATGCCCAGGAGATCACGACGCCCGAGCTCGGCTGCGGGCTGGAGGGCCTGCTCCGGCAGCGTTCCAATGCCCATGAGCTGACCGGCATTCTCAACGGCATCGACGAGAGCTGGGATCCCCGCTACTGCCAGCAGCTGGCGCAGCCCTTCGCCGCGGGCGACTGGAAGGGCAAGAAGGCCAACGCCGACTACGTCCGCAAGCAGTTCGGCCTCGCCGTGTCGCGTGGTCCGATGTTCGGCATCGTCGCGCGCCTCGTGCATCAGAAGGGCATCGACCTGGTGCTGGAAGCCGCCGATGAGATCGTCGGCGCCGGGGGCCAGATCGTGGTCACCGGCACCGGCGAGCCGGCCATCGAGCGCGCGCTGATGGAGGCCCACCGCCGCCGGCCGGACGCGATCGGGGTCGCCATCGGATTCAACGATGCGCAGGCGCGGCGCATCTTCGCCGGCAGCGACTTCACCCTGATGCCGTCGCGCTTCGAGCCCTGCGGCCTGAGCCAGATGTATGCCCAGCGCTTCGGCTCGCTGCCGATCGGGCACCAGACCGGCGGCCTCGCCGAGACCATCACAGATGGCGAGACCGGATTCCTGTTCGAGAAGCCGTCGGCGGAATCCTTCCTCGGCGGGGTGAAGCGCGCGTTTTCGGCGTTCACCAGCACCGAACGGCTGAACGAGATGCGGCTTTCGGCGATGGCCCGCTCGTTCAGTTGGGACCTGTCGGCAGCCTGCTACAATGCGCTGTACCGGAAGATGCTGGCGTCTTAAGCCGAGACCGGCTGTCGTAGCCCGCATGAGCGGAGCGACATGCGGGATGATTTCAACGTTCGGAGCAGACCCCGGATATCGCTGCGCTCATCCGGGCTACGGCCAAATAACAAAAGCCCGGACATCGTCCGGGCTTTTTCTTGGGCGCTTGAAAGGTTGGCTTCTTACGCCGCGCGGACCGCTTCCAGGAAGCTGCCGACCTCTCGCTTGAGGCGGTTGGAATCTCCAGCCAGTGACTTGGCCGACGACAGCACCTCGGCGGAGGCCGAGCCGGTCTGCGAGGCGCCACGCTGCACGTCCGTGATGTTGGACGAGACCTGCTGGGTGCCGTGGGCGGCCTGCTGCACGTTGCGCGAGATTTCCTGCGTTGCCGCGCCCTGCTCTTCGACCGCCGCCGCGATCGCGGCACCGATCTCGGCGAGCCGCTCGATCGTCGAGCTGATCGCCTGGATCGAAGTCACCGATTCCTGCGTCGCGGCCTGCACGCCTGAGATCTGCTGTGAGATCTCCTCGGTCGCCTTCGCCGTCTGTTCGGCGAGCGCCTTCACCTCGGTCGCAACCACCGCGAAACCGCGGCCGGCATCGCCGGCCCGCGCCGCCTCGATGGTGGCGTTGAGTGCAAGGAGATTGGTCTGTCCGGCAATGCTGTTGATGAGCTCGACGACGTCGCCGATGCGGGCTGCGGCCTGCGACAAATCGGCGACGCGCCCATTGGTCTGGCGCACCTGCTGCACGGCGTCGCCGGCCATGCGCGCCGACGCCTGGACCTGACGGCTGATCTCGGTCACCGACGAGGACAGCTCCTCGGTGGCGGAGGCGACCGACTGGACGTTGGCGGACGCTTCCTCCGACGCAGCCGCCACCACCGTGCTGAGCTCCTGCGATCGGTTCGCCGTGTTGGTCAGCGTATCCGCCGAGGTTTCGAGCCCCGAGGCCGCCGACGACACGGTGTTGACGATGTCGGCAATCGTCGACTCGAAGTTGCGCGTCAGCGCATCCAGCCGCCGGGCCCGATCGATCTGCGCCTGCGCGTCGCGCTGCGCGGCCTCGTCCGAATCCTTCTTGGCGATCAGCGCGTCCTTGAAGATCTTGAGCGCGCGCGCCATCGCACCGATCTCGTCCTTGCGGGACTCGTTCGGAATGTCGGCGCTCAGCTCGCCATTGGCGAGGCGCAGGGTCACGCCGGTCAGCCCGACCAGCGGGCCGATGACGCCACGGACGACGCCGAGCACCACCGCCACCGACACCAGCGCGACAACGAGCAGGATTCCGAGAGCGGTGAACAGGCGCAGCCGCGCGGCCTCGATCGACTGATCGATGGCCTGGTGCGCCGACGTCAGCGCCGCATCGCGCAGCACGATCACATTGTTCAGCATCGGCGTGGTCCAGCGGCCCCACTCCTCGGGGGTGACCGGCGAAGGTTGACCGTCGCGCGCCGCGGTGACGATCTGACGATAACGGCGCTCGCCGTCGCCCATCAGCGTCGAGCGGACATGTTCGAGCGCAGAGCTGACGTCCGGATTGTCGCGCACGCTACGGGCCGCGAGCTCCATCTGCTGCCACAACAGGGTCACCTGCCCGCTCTGTTCGGTGACCTCGGCGAGGCGTGCCGGCGTCCAGTTCAGGCTCTGGATGAAGAAGCGAAGAACCGCGGAGCGCGCACCATTCACCGTCCGCATCGATTGCGACAATTGTGCGAGTTGTCCCGACGGCAGCAGGTTCTCGACGTCGCCACCGACGCGCGACAGCTCGATTGCGGTCGCGTCGATCGCGGCATTCAATGACTCGGCGGCGCGGCCGAGGCCGTCGATCGTTGCCGCCTGGATGTTGGCCGGACGCTGCGCTACCGGCAGCCCCACGGCGCCGCGAGCCGCGGACCGGATGCCGCGAAGGGTCTGCTCGGCGGCGTCGAGGTTGCTTGTCGCCAGCCCTGCCGCCTTGGCGGATGACTTGGCCTGGTTGAGCAGATCGTCGGTGCTTGCGATGGTCTTGTCGAGCTTGACGGCATCGTCGGCCGAAGCGGGCGCCGGAGCAGCCAGCAGATTCCAGATATTCCGTTCGAGCGGGATCTGGGCGTTCACCTTCATCGCCAGCTCGAAAGCGTCAAGGACGCGTCGCGCCTGCTCGCGCTTGACCAGATCTCCCCACCCGCTCCACGCGAGCACGAACGCAAAGGCCATGGCGAAGAAACCGGTCAGCAGATTGCCGGCGAGAATTTTCCATTTCAGGCTGACCGCGCCGGTCTCCGGCTTGACCGTCTCATTGTGCAGCACCGCGCGCGAGGACATTGGTTATTCCCAATCAATTACCGTTGCCCGGCCGGTCGCGCGCGTATCGGCTGATACGCGCCTGCGCAGCTGCCCTTCGGCGACGTTCCCGCACGGTCGGCAAACAAGATCGCGGCGACGCTGCCGCGCCATGATGATTAATAACGAATGACGACTAATCCCTTAAACCAAGTTGCTCCATGCGGTATCGGAATGCCGAAATGCTGCACTATTGGGATCGGGTCAGCGCATCGGCCTACTACTCGGCAGCCGCTGCAAGCTCGATCGAGGGATCGTGCAACACCACGCCGGCGAGCGGATCGTGCTCGCCCGACCAGGGCCTGCGCTGCAGGACCGATCGCGTGTGCTGATAGCCCGCAGTCCAGCGCGCGATGATGCCCCGCTCGGTGAAATCGATATCCTTGGTATGGCTCTCGCGAGCGAGTTGCGGGGCCAGCAGCCGGACGACATGCATCCGCGTCTGGCAGCCGTGACTGATGAGATCGCGGATCGCCGGATCGTTGCGGGCCGACTCCGGCAAATGAACCGCAAGCTGATTGATGATATGCCGCAGCCGATGCGTCTGCTGCTGGCGCGCGATATGGCTCGATATCCGGCTCGAATACTGCACGTCCTTGTGCCGGTTGAACACCTCCGCCATGGTCGTCGGCTCGGCTCCTTCGGGATTCCACAGATGCACGGCGAAGATCAGCGAGTCCTTTCGCGGATTGTCGTCGAACACGACTTCGGTCGGCGTGTTCGACAGGATGCCGCCGTCCCAATACAGTTCGCCGTCGATGCGGACGGCCGGAAACGCCGGCGGCAGCGCGCCGGATGCCAGGACGTGGCGGACATCCAGCGCGTCGTCGCGGCTGTCGAAATAACGCATCCGGCTCGTCCTGACGTGCGCCGCCCCGACGGTGAGCCGCACATCGCCATTGTTGAGACGATCGAAGTCGACCAGCTCCTGCAGCGTTTCGCGCAGCGGGGCGGTCGAGTAGTAGCCGGCCTGCTCGGCCCCGAGCGGATAGGCCTCCCCGGCATGCGCCAGGGCGTTGGGACGGAAGAAGCCCGGAATTCCATGCGTCACGGTCGTCCAATAGGACAGCCGCTCGTTGAAATCCGGAAAGGCCGTGCGTACCGTCCAGGCTGGCCGCCGGTGCATTTGCTTCCAGAACTCGCGCAGCCGCGTGATGCGCTCCTGCACGGGACTGCCGGCGATCAGGGCGGCATTGATGGCGCCGATCGAGGTCCCGATCACCCAGTCCGGCTCCAGGCCGGCCTCGTGCAGCGCCTGATAGACGCCGGCCTGATAAGAGCCGAGGGCGCCACCGCCCTGCAGCACGAGAACCACCTGCCCGGGCAGCTTGCCGCGGTCGATCATCGCGCGCATTGTATCTTCGATCTCTGCCATGCTTCCCTCCCGGTGCATTGTCCTGTTCGCAGTCTTCAGGTCGTTGTTACATCGCCCGACCGTCAATGTGCGGTCCAACCACCATCGACCGGCAGGGCAACACCGGTGATCGATGCGGCGGCATCGCTGGCGAGAAAGACGGCGAGCGCACCGATCTCCTCCACCGTTGCGAAGCGCTTGTTCGGCTGTTGCGCCAGCAGGACATCGCGGATGACCTGATCGCGGGAGATGCCGTGCGCCCTCGCCTGCCCGTCGATCTGCGCCTCGACCAGCGGCGTGTAGACGTAGCCCGGACAGATCGCATTGCAGGTGATGCCGATCTCGGCCGCCTCCAGCGCCGCGACCTTGGTGAGGCCGATGATGCCGTGCTTGGCAGCAACATAGGCCGATTTGAACGGAGACGCGACGAGGCCGTGCGCCGAAGCGATGTTGATGATGCGGCCGAAGCCATTCCGCCGCATCGACGGGAGCGCCAGCCGCATCGTGTGGAACGCCGACGAGAGGTTGATCGCGACGATGGCATTCCACTTGTCGACCGGAAACTCCTCCAATAGCGCGACATGCTGAATGCCGGCATTATTGACCAGTACGTCGATACGGTCGAACTCATGCAAGGTGTCGTTGATCATTTGCTCGATTGCCGCGGGCTGCATCATGTCGGCGGCGGCATAGCCGGTCCGCACACCGAACTCGGCTGCGATGTCCGACCGCATCCGTTCGATGTCCTGCGGCGCGCCAAAGCCGTTCAGCACCACATGTGCCCCCGCGCCGGCGAGCGCCCGCGCGATGCCGAGGCCGATACCGCTGGTCGAGCCCGTGATCACCGCCACCTTGCCGGACAACGGACGTAACGAGCGCGGGGTCGTCATCGTATCTGCAGCCATGGCTGTTCCTTCATCCGTTTCGAAGATTGCTCGAGGCGAGAACAAACTGCCGGGCTGCCGCGACGAATGGAAATGCCGTTTGGCTCGCCCCACGATACGGTTTCGCTATCGCGATCGTTGATGCGATGCGCGGTCTGCTAGGATATTGCATCCGGGACGTCGGCCCGGTCGAACGGAGCTCTCCCATGGAAATGCATCAGGTTCGGTATTTTCTTGCCGTTGCCCGGCTGCTGCACTTCACGCGCGCGGCCGAGGAATGCAACGTGACGCAGCCGTCGCTGACCCGTGCGATCAAGCAGCTCGAAGCCGAGCTCGGCGGCGATTTGTTCCGGCGTGAGCGGCCGGCCGCACAACTCACCGAGCTCGGCCAGCGCATGCATCCACTGCTGAAGCAATGCTACGAGGCTGCCGTCGGCGCGCGAACGCTCGCCTCGTCCTTCAAGAGCGGAGAGCTCGGCACGCTCCGGATCGCGCTCGCCGACTCGGTCGACCTTGCGCTGCTGATCCCGCTGCTCGATCAGCTGCAGCGCCAGTTCAACCAGCTCGAGCTAAGGTTTCTGCGCGGCAGCAGCCGCATGATCGCAGAGCATCTGAAGAACGGCGAAGCAGAGCTCGGCATCGCCTCGGAGATCGACGAGACCTGGGATCGGCTGGATGTCTGGCCTCTCTTCACGGAGGACTTCGCGCTCGCCGTGAGCAGCCGGCACCGGCTGGCGGGGCAGGACGCGATCACGATCGATGATCTCAGTGGCGACGCGCTGCTCTGCCGCAACTACTGCGAACATGCGGACAGGTTGCGCACGCTGCTCCGCGAGCGCGGCGTCGACCTCGGACGAACTCATGACGTCCACTCCGAACGCGACCTGATCGCGCTGATGGAAGCCGGAGTCGGCATCGGTGTGGTGCCGCAAACGACCGCGCTGCCGGAGACCCTGCATCGGGCCACCGTCGACGGACTCGACGTGCGGCGCACCGTGCATCTCTACGGCGTTGCCGGACGTGAACGCACGGCGGTTGCCTCGACCGTGATGCGCATGCTGCGCGGCAGGAACTGGCAGGAATGGCTCGGTCAGCTGTCCTGAGCTGCGGCCTGGCGAAGCGCTTCGACCAGATCGTCGATCTCCATCCGCTTGCGGAAATCAGGATCGACGAAGCGCGCCTTCACGAGGCCGTCACGCCCGACCACGAAGGCAGCCGGGATGGGCAACACCCAGCCGTCATTGCCGTGGAAGCTCGCCAGGTCCTGGTGCGCCAGCAGTTGCTGGATCTCACGACCGAGCCAGATCGCGAGGTTGAGCGACAAAGCATAGCCGTTGTCGAGATCCGTCAACACAGGGAAGGTCGCGCCGGCGTCCGATTTGAACTGCTGGGTGAACGCCTGCAGCTCCGGCATGATCGCGACGATCGCGCCGCCCGCGGCGTCGATGCGCGCCTGCGCCTTGATCACCGCGCGAACGTTGAGCCGGCAATAGGGACACCAATGGCCGCGGAAGAACATCACGGCGACCGGCCCCCGGACGAGGCAGGATTGCAGGCTCACCAGGCGGCCAGCCTCATCGGGCAGGACGAAGGGCGGCATCGTCTCACCGGGCCGCGGCGCAGTCTCGCCGCCACCGTTTTCTCCGAGCCGCGCCACCAGGCGGTCGACGGCGGACGCATAGGCCGGAAAGATCTCGCGACCCGCAGCGGCATAGGCCTCGAGTTGCTGTCGCAGGGTGCCCTGTATCTCCCTGCATTGCAGGAAGGCCTGTCTGAGCCGCTCGGCATCCGCGGGTGAAAGCACTGTCATGAGCTGCTCCGGCACGTTCAGGACCCCAACCATGATAGTTTCCCGGGCAAGCCGACCACAAGGGCGGCCTGCCCGGCTGCCGCGCTCAGGGCCGGTAGAAATTGCCGGTGGGATCGAGCATGCCGGACGTCGAATAGAGCTGCCCGTCGCTCATGAAGAAGACGGTGTTGTTCGGCACCTTCCTGGCGTGGCGCATCATGGCCCGATGATTGGCGTCGCCGGTGGCCATCGTCATCATGCTGGTCTTGCCGGCGCTGTAGACATAGGCCATGCCGGGCGCGAGATCGAGGCCGCCTTGCGCGATGGCTGCGGTGGCAGAGACCGCGACCACGGCCGCGGCAATCAAGGTCTTGGACAGGCGGGTCATGGATATCTCCTCCTCATGAATGCTGTCGCCCGTCATCGGGCGCTCGCATTACAAGCGTGAGCTGCCCTGCTTGAGAAATGCCGTTGTCCAATCGCGAGGATAGCGCCCGCCTATCGATAGCGGCGGTCTATCGGCTCCAGAGAAAGGATGCATTTCCATCACGTGCTCTGCTCCCCGATGCTGCGCCCTGCGATGCCCGCTCGGCGCGGGCCGCTGTTCCATCAGAGGAGACAATGACATGTTGATGCAGATCGCAGCTACACGCGCGCGCCGCCTGAGCGCCGCTTTCGTCCTGGCCCTTGCTACGACGGTGATCGCGGCGTCCGGCGCCCGCGCCGGCGAGTGTCCGGCCGACAAGATCAAGGCCGGCGTGCGTGAGAAAGCCGACGTCAAGGCGGTCGGCGTGACCGACGTCACCCTTGGCGCGATCGATCTCGCCAAGCAGCCCGCCAATCTCAAGGACCGCGAGCTGCGCTTCCGCAAGCTGACCATCGCGCCGGGCGGCATCGTGCCGTGGCACAGCCATGACGATCGCCCGGCGCTGATCTTCGTTCAGCAGGGCGAGATCGTCGAATATGCCAGCAACTGCGCCGAGCCGATCCTGCACAAGGCCGGAGATCTGAGAGCCGAGGTGTTCGGCACGTCGCATTGGTGGAAGAACGACGGCAAGGAGACGGTCATCCTCTATGTCGGCGACGTTCGCAAGGATCCGCACGACCATAACATGTAGATCGCGTACCTCCGCCAGCCGCCTTCGGATCGCCCCTTCGGGCAGGCGATCCGGATACGGCCGCGTTGCGCTGTCGAGCCGAGGAGATTGCCATGACGGATATGTCCGCGCGGTTGCCGATTGGAGCCGGCCATGTGAATGCACGAACGGCGGCGCGGCGCGCGGTCCTGGTCGGCCTGCTCGCCTTTTTCAGCCTCGTCGATCTGTTCGCGGCGCAGGCAATGCTGCCGGTCCTCACACGCTACTATCAGGTCAGCGCGGCCGAGATGGGGCTCGCCGTCAACGCCTGCACGCTGGGAATGGCGATCGCGAGCCTGGTCATCGGCCTGCTCAGCCCGCTGATCGATCGCCGGATCGGCATCGTTGCCAGCCTTGCCCTCCTCGCCGGCTTCACCGCCCTGCTCGGCAGCGCGCCGGACCTCTCCATCTTCGCAGGCTTGCGCATCCTGCAGGGCCTGTGCATGGCCTCGGCGTTCGCCCTCACCCTGGCCTATCTCGGCGAGCAGTGCAGCGCCGGCGAAGCCGGCAGCGCCTTCGCGGCCTATATCACCGGCAACGTCGCCAGCAATCTGGTGGGGCGGCTGCTCTCGGCCGGTCTGACCGGGGCCCTCGGCCTCAAGCCGACCTTCTACGTCTTCGCCGCGCTCAATGTCTGCGGCGCCCTGCTCGCCGCATTCGCGGTCGGAGGCACGGCCATGCGTGCGGAGGGAGCGATGCGGCTGCGCGGCGGGGCCATCGCCGATCACCTGCGCGACCGCCGCCTGCGCGCGGCCTTCGGCGTCGGCTTCTGCGTCCTGTTCGCCTTCATCGGCGCCTTCACCTTCGTGAACTTCGTGCTGGTGCGGCCGCCGCTGTCGCTCGGCATGATGGAGGTCGGACTGGTGTATTTCGTCTTCCTGCCGTCGATCGCCACCACGCTGCTGGCGGGCCGGATGGTCGCAAGGATTGGCACACAGGGCGCGATCTGGGGCGCACTCGCGACCGCAGGCCTCGGCCTCGTCCTGATGCTGTCGTCACGGCTCGGGGCGGTGCTGGCCGGCATGGTGCTGGTCGGCGCCGGCACGTTCTTCGCCCAGGCGGTGACCACAGGCTTCGTCGGAAAGGCCGCCACACACGATCAGGGTGTCGCCAGCGGACTCTACCTCGCCAGCTATTTCGCCGGCGGCATCGTCGGCACGGCCGTGCTCGGGCAGTTGTTCGACCGGTTCGGCTGGACGGCCTGCGTCGCAGGCATCGCCGCCGCGCTGGGGATCGCGGGATACCTGGCGCGCTGGTTGACGCCGCCGGACGCTCAGGACCGGCTCGGCGCCGGCTCGGGCTGAGACGGCGGGGCCTGCTCATCGTCGTCGGCGATGGCGCGCCAGGCCGCCCCTTCGAGATCCTCATACTGGCCGCTCTTCAGCGACCAGAGAAAGCCGACCAGGCCGGCCAGGCCGAGCGCCAGAGCGAGCGGGACGAGAATGATCATCACTTCCATGACGCGGCCTCCCCGGCCACCTTGCGGGCACGTAGCGCATTCAGCATGACGATGATCGAGGAGCCGGACATCGCGGCTGCCGCGATCAGCGGGGTGACGACGCCGCTGATCGCAAGCGGCACCGCCAGGACGTTGTAGCCGACTGCGAGCCACAGATTCTGCCGCATCAGATGCAGCGCCTTGCGCGCGTAGTCGATCGCGGCCAGCACCGGCGCCAGGGGACGACCGAGGAAGACGAGATCGGCGGTGGCCTGGCTCAGATGCGCGGCCGAGATCGGCGACATCGAGACGTGCGCGGCGGCGAGCGACGGCGCGTCGTTCATGCCGTCGCCGACCATCATGACCTTGACGCCCGCGCGCTTCAGCTCCTCGATAACAGCGATCTTGTCGGCCGGCGTGACGCCCGCGCGCCACGCGCCGATGCCGAGCGCCTTGGCGGCCGCGGCCACCGCCGCCTCGCGATCGCCCGAGAGGATCTCGACCTTGATGCCACGCCGCTGCAGGCCGGCGACGATCTTGGCGGCGTCAGGGCGCAGGCCCTGGCGCACCGAGAACAGGTACCTGCTATCGCCACGGCTGAAGGCCACCACCGAGGCCTCGGGATCGACGCCCTTGGTCTGCGCAACCAG
The DNA here is from genome assembly GCF_051167995.1 of Bradyrhizobium sp. HKCCYLRH3073. Classification (NCBI taxonomy): domain Bacteria; kingdom Pseudomonadati; phylum Pseudomonadota; class Alphaproteobacteria; order Hyphomicrobiales; family Nitrobacteraceae; genus Bradyrhizobium; species Bradyrhizobium sp. HKCCYLRH3073. The sequence goes on along the minus strand of NZ_JBNPUD010000001.1, from coordinate 746,026 downwards.
CGCCTCGGCGCCACAGAAGGCCGGACGTCCCAGCCTGATCTCGACGCCGTCGACGACGGCGCGGACACCCTGGCCCGGCTCCTCGACCGCGCCCATCAGCGGCGACCGCGCATTGGCGGCCTGGGCCACCGCCGCGGCCACCGGATGATGGCTCGACAGCGCGAGCTGGCCGGCCAGCGCGAACACATCTGCAGGAATGTCGGCGGCGTTGACGACCTCGAGCTCCGGCAGCGTCAAGGTGCCGGTCTTGTCGAAGATGACGTGATCGGCCTCGGCGAGGCGCTCGATCGCATCGCCCGCATTGAGCAGCACGCCGGACTTGAACATCGCGCCCGACGCCACCGTCTGCACGGTGGGAATCGCAAGCCCGAGGGCGCAGGGACAGGTGATGATCAGCACCGCGATGCCGGTGACGATGGCATCGTGCCAGCTCGCGCCCATCAGCACCCAGCCGAGCACGGTGAGCGCCGCCGTCGCGTGCACGACCGGCGCATAGAGCCGCGAGGCGCGGTCGGCGAGGCGCATGTAGCGCGAGCGCGCCTGCAGCGCGTTGTCGAGCAGGCGCGTGATCTCGGCGAGCAAGGTGCCCTCGGCGGCGGCGGAAACCCGGACACGCAGCGTGCCGGAAATGTTGAGCGAACCGGCATAGACGGCGGTCCCCTGCTCGGCCGGTACGTACAGCGTCTCGCCGGTGATCAGGCTCTGGTCGATCTCGGAGCGGCCCTCGACCACGACACCGTCGACGGCGCAGCGCTCGCCGGGCCGCAGCAGCACCAGATCGCCGGCGCGGACGGCGGCGACCGGCACCTCCGAAATCTCGTCGGGACCGATGAACTTGGTCGCGGTCTCCGCCTTCAGCGCGGCGAGATTGCCAGCGACCGCGCGGGTCCTCCGCCGCATGTTCTGGTCGAGATAGCGGCCGACCAGCAGGAAGGTCAGCAGCATGATCGCGGCGTCGAAATAGGCGTGCTCGGCGTGATGAAACGTCTCGACGATCGACATGCCCAAGGCCAGGATCACGCCGATGCAGATCGGCACATCCATGTTGACGTTGCCGGTCTTCAAGGCGCGCCACGCCGAGCGGAAAAACGGCTGGCCGGCATAGGCCGCGGCCGGCAGCGCGATCACGGCCGACAGCCAGTGGAAGAAGTCGCGCTGCTCGGGCAGCATGTCGCTGCCGTTGCCCGACCACACCGGGATCGACAGCATCATCACGTTCATGGTCGCGAACGCGGCGACGCCGAGACAGCGCAGCAGGAAGCGCGATTCCTCCGCCTCGGTGGCCTCGGCGCTCGCCTTCTCGAACGGATAGGCCTTGTAGCCGAGCTCGGCGAGGCGGTCGATGAACCTGGCTGGATCGAGGGTGCCCTGCTTCCATTCCAGCGCGACGCGGCGGTCGGTGAGATTGACGCGCGCAAGCGTCACGTCGGGCAGCGCGGAGAGGCCGCGCTCGATCTTGGCCATGCAGCCGGCGCAGCTGACACCCTCGACCGCGAGGTCGATGTGCTTCAGGCCGGCGCCGAGATCCTTGACGTAATGGGAGAAGTCACGCGTCACATGCATGATCGGACGTCCTTCAGTTCAGCAGCACGCGGTTCTTCGACAGGAACAGGCGGCGGCCGCTGGAATCGCCTTCGAGCACGAGGTCCCACTGGCCCGGCGCGATCGCCTCCGCGGTGCCTCGATAGATGCCGCCGCCGATCTCGGCCAGCGCGACCTCCTGGTCGGCGCGCTTGTCGGCCGGACGCTCGAGCCGGCCCTGGAAGGTCAGGCCAGACAGCGGATTGCCGCTCGCATCGCGTGCGTTGACCTGCACCACCGCCGCGCCGCCTGCGCCGCGCTCGATATGCGCCTCGACCTGCCAGCGCCGCGCCTCCTGGGCGCGCGCCGCCGCGATCTCGTTCTCGTAGCCGAGGCTGGCGCTGTAGGCGCTGTCGACCTCGGTGCCTGGCAGGGTCGAGATCGCCACCGTCATCATGTAGACGTTGACGCCGATCACCGTCCCGAAGAAGGCGAGAAGCATCGCGAGCACCATGCCTCCGGTCAGCTGGAAGGAAGGATTGGAACGGCTGGCCATTGACGGGCTCCCTTGCTCTACGGGCTGACGAAATTGTCGGTGGCGGAGGCGACGACGCCGAGACCAATATCCGTCACATGGAACTTCACCGGAATCGACTTCTCGGGATTGCTCTCTTCGGGCGCGGTCACCAGCAGGCGCAGCTCCTCGGTCTGGTCGCGTCCGATCACGATCATCGGCCGGTCCGGGGTCACGGAATCGGCGCCGACGACGTGGACGGCGGCGTTGGCCGGCCCTTCGATGTCGATGGCGATGACGCGATCGAAGCCGTGCTTGTTGAGGACGCGCACCGTATAGGCATTGCGGATCGAGCCGTCGGACAGCTTGATCGCGATCGGGTTGCGATCGTGAAGCACGTTCACCTCGAGCAGCGACCGGGTCGCGAGCTTGTAGACCATGGCACCGCCGACCACGGCGATGATCGCGGCATAGACAATGGTCCGCGGGCGCACGAGCTTGTAGATCGGCGGCTTGCCTTCCTGTCGGCGATGAATGTTGATGTCGTTGTCATAGCCGATCAGCCGCGTCGGGCGGCCGATCTTGGTCATGACGGTATCGCAGGCGTCGATGCAGAGGCCGCATTGGATGCAGTCCATCTGGGCGCCGTCGCGGATGTCGATGCCGGTCGGGCACACCGCCACGCATTGCTTGCAATCGATGCAGTCGCCGGCAGGCTGGCCGAGCGCGCGCAATTCGGCGGCCTTCTTGACCGACATGCGGCTCTCGCCGCGGTCATAGCGGTAGGTGACGTTGAGCGCCCATTCGTCGGTCAGCGCCGCCTGGATGCGCGGCCACGGGCACATATAAACGCAGACCTGCTCGCGCATGAAGCCGGCGAGCGTGTAGGTCGTCGCGGTCAGGATCGCGATCCAGACATAGGCGAGCATCGGCCCCTGGAAGGTGACGAGATCCTTCACGAGCGTTGGCGCATCGCTGAAATACAGCACCCAGGCGCCGCCGGTCCACCACGCGATCATCAGCCAGATCGAATGCTTGAGCACGAGCTCCGAAATCCGCTCCAGCTTCATCGGGTCGCCGGAGGCATCCTTCTTCATGCGCTCCCGGCGGTCGCCCTCGATCAGGCGCTCGACGGCATAGAACAGGTCGGTCCACACTGTCTGCGGGCACAGATAGCCGCACCAGATGCGGCCGCCGATCGCGTTCATCAGGAACAGGCCGATGGCGGCGATGATCAGGAGGCCGGTGAAGTAGTACACCTCCTGCGGCCACAGCTCGATGAAGAAGAAATAGAAGCGGTGGTTCGGGAAGTCGATCAGCACCGCCTGGTCGGGCGCGCCGAGGCCGCGATTCCAGCGCACGAACGGCAGGAAATAATAGACGCCGAGACAGAAGCCCATCAGGCCCCATTTGATCCGGCGGAAAGTGCCCGAGACGCTCTGCGGATAGACCTTCTTGTGCGCAGCATAGAGCGGACCGTAATCGTCCACCCGTTGCAGATCTTGGGGCTGCAGGTCGTCCGGTTTTACCGTCTGGTTCATGGCTGGCGGATCATGGCTGGGGTCTTCTCGCAGTTGCGGCCGAAGGTATATCCACCTCCGGCCGCTCAGTTGATCCAGCTCAATTGAAGGGAAAGTTCCGTTGGATTTCCGTTACTTTCCGCCGCCCAGCGAGTGGACATAGACCGCCATCGCCTTGATCGTGGTCGGGTCGAGACGGCCCTCCCAGGCCGGCATGACACCGGCGCGACCGTTGGTGATGGTCTCGATCAAGGTCGCCTCGTCGGAGCCGTACAGCCAGATCTTGTCCGTGAGGTTCGGCGCGCCGAGCTCCGGATTGCCCTTGGCGTTGTCGCCATGGCAGGCCGCGCAGTTCTCGGCGAAGATCTTGGCGCCGGCCTTGGCGTCATAGCCCGGCCGGGTCGGCAGGCCCGCCAGCTCGCGGACGTAGTTGGCGACCGTGATGATTTCCGCCGGCTTCAGGACACCGTCCTTGCCGAAGGCGAGCATCTGGCCCTCGCGGGTCTTCGGGTGCCCCGAGCGCACGCCGTACAGCAGGGTCTGCTGGATCTGCTCCAGCGAGCCGCCCCACAGCCAGTCGTCGTCGTTCAGGTTCGGGAAGCCCTTCGCACCGGCCGCGCCGGTACCGTGGCAGGCGGCGCAGTTGTCGCCGAACACGGTCTTGCCCTTGGCACGCGCCAGGGCAAGCATCGCCGGATCCTTCTCGATGTCGGCGAGCGAGGCCGTCGCGAGCGCGGCCATCTTGGCGCCGCGGATCTTCTCGAGATTGGCAAGCTCGACCGCCACGTCCGCACGGGACGAGTAGCCGAACATGCCTTGCGTGTTGCTGGAGATCAGCGGCCAGGCCGGATACACGATCCAGTAGCCGATCGCCCAGACGATGGTGATGTAGAAGGTGATCACCCACCACCGCGGCAGCGGGGTGTTGAGCTCCTTGATGCCGTCCCAGACGTGGCCGGTCGTGGCCGTGCCCGTGACGCTGTCAACTTCGTTGTGGTCAGCCATGATGAATTACTCCTCCCGCAACGGCATGCTCGCCGCCTCGTCGAAAGCGGCCTTGTTGCGAGGCCAGAGGGCATAGGTCACGATCGCGAGGAAAATCGCGACGAAGATCGGGGTCCACAGCGTCGTCACGAGTGACGACGCGATGTTTTCCACTGCAATGATGGGCTTCATGATGCTCGCCTCTCGATCTCAGCGCAGATTGGCTTTTTCGTTGTAGATCTTGAAGTCCACCAGCGTGCCGAGCATCTGCAAGTAGGCCACCAGCGCATCCATTTCAGTCGGCGCACCCGCCTTGCCGTCGAAGTTGCGCACCACCGCCTTCGGATAGCGCTTGACCAGCGCCTCCGCGCCGGCACCGTCCGGATCGACCTGCGCCTTGAGGTCGGCGGCGGCGTTGGCGATCTGGTCGTCGGTGTAGGGCACCCCCACCATCCGCAGCGTCTTCAGATGGTCGGCGATGTTGTCCGCGTCGAGCTCGGTCTCCTTCAGGAAGGGATAGCCGGGCATGATCGACTGCGGAACGATGGCGCGCGGGTTGGTCAGATGGGTGACATGCCAGTCGTCGGAGTACTTGTTGCCGACGCGGGCGAGGTCAGGCCCCGTGCGCTTGGAACCCCACTGGAACGGGTGGTCGTACATGCTCTCCGCAGCGAGCGAGAAGTGGCCGTAACGCTCCACTTCGTCGCGCAGCGGACGGATCATCTGCGAGTGGCAGAGATAGCACCCCTCGCGGACATAGATGTTGCGGCCGGCCAGCTCGAGCGGCGTGTAGGGCCTGATGCCGTCGACCGCCTCGATCGTGCTCTTCAGGTAGAAGAGCGGAGTGATCTCGACGAGGCCGCCGATCGCGACCACCAGCAGGATGCCGATGACCAGGATGATCGAGTTCTTCTCGAAGACTTGGTGTCGTTGCCAGAAAGACATGATTGGTTACCTCACTCCGCCGGCTGAAGGGCGACGGGCGACTGAACTTCTTCCTCACCGACACGGACCGTCATCCAGAGATTGTAGGCCATGATCAGCGAGCCGATGACGAACAGTGCACCGCCGGCTGCGCGGATGATGTAGAAGGGATGCATCGCCTCGACAGTCTCGATGAACGAGTACTCGAGGAAGCCGAGCGCCGTGTAGGACCGCCACATCAGACCCTGCAGGATGCCCGAGACCCACATCGCGGAGATGTAGAGCACGATGCCGAGCGTGGCCGTCCAGAAGTGCCAGTTCACGAGCTTGAGGCTGTAGAGACCCTTGCGGTTCCAGATCCACGGCACCATGCAGTACAATGCGCCGAAGGACACGAAGCCGACCCAGCCGAGCGCACCGGAGTGCACGTGACCGATGGTCCAGTCGGTGTAGTGGCTGAGCGAGTTGACAACCTTGATCGACATCATCGGACCTTCGAAGGTCGACATGCCGTAGAAGGCGACCGACACGACCAGCATGCGCAGCACGGGGTCAGTCCGCAGCTTGTCCCACGCGCCCGACAGCGTCATCAGGCCGTTGATCATGCCGCCCCAGGAGGGCATCCACAGCATGATCGAGAAGGTCATGCCGAGGGTCTGCGTCCAGTCCGGCAGCGCCGTGTAGTGCAGGTGGTGCGGGCCGGCCCAGATATAGAGGAAGATCAGCGCCCAGAAGTGGATGATCGACAGCCGGTAGGAATAGACCGGACGCTCCGCCCGCTTCGGGATGAAGTAGTACATGATGGCGAGGAAGCCGGCGGTCAGGAAGAAGCCGACCGCGTTGTGGCCGTACCACCACTGGAACATCGCATCCTGTATGCCGCCCCAGGCGATGTAGGACTTGGAGCCGAACAGCGAAACCGGCAGCGACGGATTGTTGCCGAGATGCAGCATCGCGATCGTGACGATGAAGGCAAGGTAAAACCAGTTCGCCACGTAGATGTGCGGCTCCTTGCGCTTGATGACCGTCACCAGGAACACCAGAAGATAGACCACCCAGACGATGGTGAGCCACAGGTCGGAGTACCACTCCGGCTCGGCATATTCCTTCGACTGCGTAACGCCGAGCAGATAGCCCGTGCCGGCGATCACGATGAAGAAGTTGTAGCCCAGCACCACGAACCACGGCGCGAGGTCGCCGGCCAGACGGGTCCGGCAGGTCCGCTGCACGACGTAGAACGAGGTCGCGATCAGCACGTTGCCGCCGAAGGCGAAGATGACCGCCGAGGTGTGCAGCGGGCGCAGGCGACCGAAGCTGATCCACTGCAGATCGAAGTTCAGCGCCGGCCATGCCAATTGCGAGGCAATGATGAGACCGACGGTGAAGCCGGCAATGCCCCAGAACATCGCCATGACCGCGCCGAGCTTGATCGGACCGAGATTGTAGTTCGGTCGGCCATTGATCTCCTGCGGCGGCAGCTCGCCGCGCTCGAAGTAGCGGTTGAGGATGAAGAAGACGGACGCCGCGCTGGCGGCAGCCGCGAGCGAGGCGTGGAACGCGAAGGCCGTATCCAGTGCCTTCGCCGCAGCGAAGACGCACAGGAAGGCGGTGACGGCAAAAGTGAGCGACAAGCCACTTTCGCCGATGGTCATGGATTTTGTGGATGAGGACGCGCTCATGCGGAATCTCGCTGAAAGAACACGAGCCCAGCAACCACAATCGTTCACACGTGGAATTGATCGAAATCAACTTTGCGACCGGCTCGCCGTAAAGACTGGGAATGTTGCAGAACCAGCCGGAGGGAACCAGGACCGCGGCAGATTACGATCCCGGCGATGCATGATCCGATGCACAGAGCCAGATGAGGCCCGCACGCGGCACACGTGCGGGCCTCATCTTCCAGACGTTGGCACAAGGCCTGAGATCAGGTCTTCGCGATCATTCCTTCGCGGCGGCGGCCAGAGCCCTGACGATATCCTCGCGGGCGACGATCCCGACGACCCTGTTGTCGCCGTCGGTCACGGGCAGGCTGCGGATACGATGCTCGACCATCAGTTGCAGCACGCGCGTCAGCTTCGTATCCGGCCGGACATAGATGAACTCGGATGTCATCACGTCGGCGACCGTCCGGTTCATCAGGTCCGTATAGCGCGGCAGCATCTGATTTGGCGTGAAGGCAAAGCATTTCAGCACGTCGAACTTGGTGACGATGCCGATCACCTCGTCGTTCTCGACGACGGGGTAGGTGTTGAAATCGTCGCGGTCGAACATCTCGCCGAGCTCGCGGATCGTCGTCTCCCGGGTCACGGTCGTGACGTTCCGCGTCATGTAGTTGCCGGCGGTTTCCTCGAGAAATCTGTACAAGGCGGCAATCCTGTTCTCGAATGAAGCGGGTCGAATTTCAGTGCGACAGCAGAACGCAACGCTCGCTGCGCGTCATCAGATGCTCGGTGACCCCGCCGAGCACGAGCTCGCGGAATCGGGAATGGCCATAGGCGCCCGCCACGACGAGACCGGCCGAAACATCGGCGGCGACGGCGTCGAGCGTAGCCGCAACGTTGCGCCCCGGCCCCGGTTCCGCGATGCGCGCCGATGCGACGATCTTGTGACGGCCGAGCCATGCGACAACGTCCGCAAGACGCGCCTCGCAGGCGTCATATTCCGAGGTGTTCTCCGGGATCTCGGCGACCACGACGCCGCTCGCCCTGGCGAGCAGCGGCAGGGCATCGGCCAAAGCGCGGCGCGCCTCCGGTGTCTCCTTCCAGGCCACCAGCACGGTCCCGAGATCGAGGCTGCTGACGTTGTCCGGCACCACGAGCAGCGGGCGCCCGGCCTGCATGACAAGATCCTTGGGATTGGCCACCGCGAACGCATCGGACACCCCGGGTGGCACGCCGCCGGTGACGAGAATGTCGGCGGCACGGGCCTGCGCCAGCACGTAGCGCGCGGGGAAATCCACGGCGCTGCGCCAGCTCAACGACGCAGCCCGGTCACCCACTGCGGTGCGGAACTCCTGCTCGAGCTCGGCCAGTCGATTCCGCAGCGCGGCCTCACCCTGCTCGATCAGATCCTGCGCCTGCTCGCCGGTCGTGAAGTACAGCGGCGGCGCGAATTCCGCGGCCGCAACGCCGATGACAGCTGCGTCAAAGCGCGCCGCCAGGTCGGCCGCGACCCGAAGGCGGGCCTCATTCGGCTGACTGAGCGCAAGGCTCACCATGACAGTCGCGAACGTCATCCCGCCTCTCCAAACATTGCTTCCATGCAACTCTTAGAGGTGAAATCGCCTGCCGTGATGAGATAGATCAAGGTGCGGCGCGGGAGCATGGACGGCAGGACACCGTTGCAACCCGACCCAGGATCGGAGAAAGCCTTGAATTGTCGAACCAAAGTTTAAGTCGGCCCGGGTTGCAACGGCGCAATCTGGTATAAGATACCGCGGTGGTCGGCCTCCCGGCTGCGGCGGTAACGGCGAATCGGATAACGGCGAATCGATCAAAGGCTTCGAATTGCGCGACTTCACCCACCCCTTCCCGGATGCATCCGCCAGGCCCGAGGACGCTCCCGAGGACGCTCGGAGGCTGGGCTTCGGCGCGTGGGATCTCGATCTGGCCTCGGGCGAGTTCTACTGGTCGGTGACGACGCGGAAGCTGTTCGGCGTGGCGGCCGATCAGCCGGTGACCTACGGCTCCTTCCTGGCGCTGCTCGCGCCCGAGGATCGCGCGCCGGTCGAGGCGGCGATCGAGGATTCGCGCCATCGGAGCACCGGATTCGACATGTCGTTCAAGGTGTCCGGCGGCGGGCACTGGATTCGCGTGCTCGCCGGCGTGGTCGCCGACGAGGCCGGCACGCCGCATCATCTGCGCGGCATCGCCCTCGACATCGACCAGGAGAAGCGGCTGGAGGAGACGCTGCGGCTGCGCGAGCAGCATTTCCGCTCGATCCTGGACACCGTGCCGGACGCGATGATCGTGATCGACGGCAGCGGCACGATCCAGTTCTTCAGCTCCGCGGCGGAGCGGATGTTCGGCCTCACCGAGGCAGAAGCGGTCGGCCTCGACGTCAGCGAATTGATGCCCGAGCCGGACCGCTCGCGCCATGCCGGCTACCTCACCCGCTACCATGCCAGCCGCGAGCGCCGTATCATCGGCATCGGCCGCATCGTGACCGGCCGCCGCCGCGACGGCACGACGTTCCCGATGCATCTGTCGATCGGCGAGATGCAGTCCGGCGGCAAGCCCTATTTCACCGGCTTCGCCCATGATCTCACCGAGCATCAGCAGACCCAGGCACGGCTGCGCGAACTGCAGTCGGAGCTGGTCCACGTGTCGCGCCTCAGCGCCATGGGCGAGATGGCCTCGGCGCTGGCCCATGAGCTGAACCAGCCGCTCGCCGCGATCAGCAATTACATGAAAGGCTCGCGCCGGCTGCTGGCCGGCAGCAGCGATCCGAACACGCCCAAGATCGAGAGCGCGATGGAGCGCGCCGCCGAGCAGGCGATTCGCGCCGGCCAGATCATCCGCCGTCTGCGCGACTTCGTCTCGCGCGGCGAATCGGAGAAGCGGGTCGAGAGCCTGTCGAAGCTGATCGAGGAAGCCGGCGCGCTCGGCCTTTCCGGCGCCCGCGAGCAGAACGTCCAGCTGCGCTTCCAACTCAATCCGGATGCCGATCTCGTGCTCGCCGACCGGGTCCAGATTCAGCAGGTCCTGGTCAATCTGTTCCGCAATGGGCTCGAGGCGATGTCTCATTCCGCACGCCGCGAGCTCAGTGCGACGAATCGCAAGATCAGCGACGACTTGATCGAGGTTGCGGTGTCCGATACCGGAACGGGATTCCACGACGACGTCATGCCCAACCTCTTCAAGACCTTCTTCACCACCAAGGACACCGGAATGGGAGTCGGCCTCTCGATCAGCCGGTCCATCATCGAGGCCCATGGCGGGCGCATGTGGGCCGAGAACAACGAAGCGGGCGGCGCGACGTTCCGCTTCACCCTGCCGGCTGCCCCAACCAAGGTTGAGCACGATGGCTGAACAGGCCAAGGTCTATGTGATCGACGACGACGAGGCGATGCGGGACTCGCTGAACTTCCTGCTCGATTCATCAGGCTTTGACGTCACGCTGTTCGAGAACGCGGAGGTCTTCCTCGGCCGACTGCCGATGCTCCCTTTCGGCTGCGTCGTCTCGGACGTGCGGATGCCCGGCATCGATGGCATCGAGCTGCTCAAGCGCATGAAGGCCGCCGGCAGCAGCTTTCCGATCCTGGTGATGACCGGCCATGGCGATGTGCCGCTCGCGGTCGAAGCGATGAAGCTCGGCGCGATCGATTTTCTGGAGAAGCCGTTCGAGGACGAGCGACTGGTCGCCATGATCGAAACGGCAATCCAGCAGGCCGAGCCAGCCGCGAAGAACGAATCGGTCACGCAGGACATCCTGGCGCGCGTCGCCAGCCTGAGCCCCCGGGAGCGCCAAGTGATGGATGGGCTGATGGCCGGCCTCTCCAACAAGCTGATCGCGCGCGAATACGACATCAGCCCGCGCACCATCGAGGTCTACAGGGCCAACGTGATGACCAAGATGGGAGCGAACAGCCTCTCCGAGCTGGTGCGTCTGGCGATGCGCGCAGGCGCGCTGAAGGATTGAGCTAGATCAAGCTACCTTGACAGAATCGAGTGTTATGTTGTGCCTCGGTTCAACATCACATTCTCGCGGCACGTGCGATGTCGGCTCACACAAAACTCACGGTCTACGTGGCCGACGACGATGCTGATGTCCTCGGCTCGCTGCGCTTTCTGCTGGAGGCCGACGGCTTCGACGTGCGCACGTTTCGCAGCGGCACGGCGCTGCTCAAGGCGTCCGACCATGCGACCGTCGACTGCTTCGTGGTCGACTACAAGATGCCGGAGATCAACGGGGTCGAGCTCGCCGAACGGTTGCGTCAGCAGGGAGCCACCGCTCCGGTGGTGCTGATCACCGGCCATTACGATGACCGGCTTGCGGCGCGCGCGGCGGCCGTCGGGATCCAGGATTTCCTGCTCAAGCCGCTGCTCGACGACAACCTGGTGAAGCGGATCCGCAAGGCGATCGCCAACGACCATTCGGGTACCGCCCAGCGCGTCGTCTGACCCGGCCGGCCTACGTACATCTACGTAAGGGACCCCCCTTAAGATAACGGCCGAAATGTCCTTAACGGGAGCCGCAATGTACCACATCGCCATCCGCCGCAAGGAGATGGTCATGCTCAATCAGTCGATTACCCACCCGGTCGTCACCACCAACGCCCCCCACGCCGTCCCCTCTGCTGTCGTCCCTTCTCCTGCCGCCAATCCCTTTGCCGAGATCACCGGTCATGCCGGGCTGATCGCCAGCGAGTTCTCCTACAAGAAGGACGAGGAGATCTATGGCGAGGACGAGCCGGCCGAGTACGTCTACCAGGTGATCTCCGGCGCCGTTCGCAGCTACAAGCTGCTCTCCGACGGCCGCCGCCAGATCGGCGCCTTCCATCTTCCCGGTGACGTTTTCGGCCTCGAATTCGGCTCGATGCACCGTCTCGCCGCCGAAGCCATCATCGACACCACCGTGCGCCTGGTGAAGCGCCGCAGCCTCGAACAGGCCGCAGGTGTCGACGTCGCGGTCGCCCGCAAGCTCTGGACCATGACGGCCGGCGATCTCCGCCATGCCGAGGACCACATGCTGCTGCTGGGCCGCAAGACCGCGATGGAGCGCGTCGCGACCTTCCTGCTCGAGATGGACCGCCGCCTCGCCGTCGCCGGCATGATGGCGCTGCCGATGTGCCGCCGCGATATCGGCGACTATCTCGGCCTGACCCTGGAGACCGTGTCGCGCGCGCTGTCGCAGTTGCACAGCCAGGGCGTTCTCGGTTTCTCCGGTGCCCGCCAGATCGTGCTGCGCAACCGCCAGCGCCTGCGCAGCATGGACGCCTGAGGCGCCCTGCCCGTTCATGCCCTGCGCTCGCGCTGCCCGGTCTCCGGCATCAAGAGCGCGATCAAGAGAAGACCTGTCAGCGCCACGCCTGACAGACCCATGAATGCAGTGGCGCTGCCGTAGCGGTCGCTGGCGAAGCCGGCGACCACGGTGGACAGCGATCCGCCGATCCCGGATGCCGTCCCGACGATTCCCTGCGCCAGATTGAAATGTCCGCTGCCGAAGGCGACGTCGGCCACCGTCAGCGGAATCATGACGGCGAACACGGCCGCCGTGATGCCGTCGAAGATCTGCACCGCCACCAGCACGTAGGGATCGTGCACGACCGCGAACAGCGCGCCGCGCGCCGCGAGCGCGGCAAACCCCAGCATCAGCAGCGGCCTGCGGCCCCATTGCTGCGCGACCGCGCCGACCGAAGGCGAGGTCAGCGCCACGATCGCCTGCGGCACCACGATGCAGAACGCGATCAGCATCGGCGCCCACTCGCTCGATTTCGTCGTCACCACGCCGGCCATCAGCGGCAGCATCGCCGCATTGGCGAGCTGCAGCAGGAACACGCCGAGCGCGAAGACGAGCAGCGCGCGCTGGCGCAGCAGGCCGAGCAGGTTCGACAGCCGCGCGACCTCCTTGTCCTCGTGATCGGCTTGGCCGTGCGCCCGCGCGACGTCGATCTCGCGCTCGCGGATGCGCGACAGCGCGATCAGCGTCGGAAAGGCGAGAATGAAGGTGACCAGGAACACGGCGCGGCTGGACAGCAGATAGCCGCAGGTGCCCATCACGGCCGCAGCCACGCCGTTGCCGAGCGACGCGAACCGCGCATTGCGGCCGAGCCGCTCCGCCATGCCGCGCGGCCCGACCAAGCCGAGGCTGATCGCCGCGATCGCAGGTCCGAGCACGCAGCTCGCCGCCGCATGCAGCGTCGCGGCACCCGCGACCACGGGAAAGATCGGCCAAGCGGCATAGGCGAGCGCGCAGCAGCCGATGGTCGCGATGGCCAGACCGGCGACGCGGCGCTCGGACCGGGCCGCATCGATGATCGCGCCGCCCGGCATCTGCCCGATCAGCCCGACGATGCCGCCAATCGACAGCACCAGGCCGATCTGGGCCTGCGTCCATTTCTGCGTCGTCAGATAGACCGCGATGAAGGGACCGAAGCCGGTCTGCACATCGGCCAGGAAGAAGATGAACCAGTCCAGCCCGCGCAGGCTCTGCCGCGACGGCGTAGGTCTCGCAATCGTCGGGCCATGATCCTGCCCTGCATCCGGACGCGCGCCCGCCTCTGCCGCGCCGTCAGGCTCGGGCTCCCGGTCAGGTGATCTCGACGGCCGTGCAATCGGCATGGCTTTCTATTCTCAACTCATGAGGCTGACGGGACAGAACATCCCCCACGGTGTTCCGCTGCACGCGCAGGCCGGACCGGCAATCTCACGCATCAACTCAATGATCGAAATCCCAGGGTGACAGCTTGCCGGACGCGCCGAGCACGACGACGGGCTTGTCCTCCTTGTATTCGGGCGCGGCCTTCACCTGCTCCTTGGTAAGGTCGAGCGTGACCTGGTCGCTCTTCTCCGCGATGTGCTTGAAGTCGAGCGCGGTCCAGTCGACCACGATCTTGCGGCTGCCGACGCCGAGGAAGCCGCCGAAATCGATCACCGCGGCGCGCACCGTCCCGGTGGGATCGACGATGACATCGACGATGTGGCCCATGTCCTCGCCGGTCGAGCTGCGCACGTCGCGGCCGAGCACGCCATGCGCATCGCGCGCGCCGAGGATCGTGACCGAGGGCGGCGGTGCCGGCTCCTTTGCGGGCGCCGCTGCGTCCCTGGCAGGCGGTGTCGGCGACGGCTGCTGCGCATGCCCATCGCCTGCATACGAACCGATCAGCAGCGGCAGCATGACGAGGCAACTGCGAGCAGCCCGGCGAAGAGTGTGTTTCAGCGTCATCATTGCGCCAGCACCAGCGAGACCTGGATCTGACCGCGCCGCCGCAGCACCTCCATCGAGATATCCTCGCCATGGCGGCGAATGCGCAGGTCGATCGTCGAGCTGCCGAGCCGGAGATCGCGCAGCACAACCCAGTCGAGGAAAGGCGGCAGCCGCGGATTGCGCAGACGGATCTGGCCGCGCTCGGCGTCGAACTCGAGTCCGAGGGCCGCTTCGAGCAAGGTGAACGGCGTCGCGCTGGCCCAGGCCTGCGGCGCGCAGGCCACCGGATAGAGGGTCGGGCCGCGATGCTTCTCCCGCCGGAAGCCGCAGAACAGCTCCGGCAGCCGGCGCAGATCCATGTAGGACGCCGCTTCGAACAGGCCGCCGAACACCTGCTCAACCGCATGCTTGAGGCCATAGCGCGACAGGCCGAGCGCAATCAGCGCGTTGTCATGCGGCCAGATCGATCCGTCGTGATAGGACATCGGATTGTAGCGCGCTTCGCCGCACGCCACGGTGCGGATGCCCCAGCCCGAGAAGAAATGCGGCCGCAGCAGGTCAGCGGCGAGCTTGCGGGCGCGGTCCTCGCGCACCATGCCGCTGAACAGGAGCTGACCCGCGTTGGACGTCCGCACCCGGCACGGCTGCTTGTGGCCGTCGAGCGCCAGCGCATAGGTGTTCAGATCCTCGCACCAGAAGGCGTCCTCGAACCGTTCCGCGAGACGGGCGGCCTCGGCCTGGAGCCGGTCCGCCATCTCGGGCTTGCCGAGCCGACGGGCGCAACGCGCCGCCAGCTGCTTGCCGGCAAAGACATAGCCCTGCACCTCCGCAAGCGCGATGTAACCTTCCGCGAGGCGGCCGTCGGCATGGAACACCGCGTCGTAGGAATCCTTCCAGCCCTGGTTGGCGAGGCCCTGCTCGGAGGCGCGCTGATATTCGACGAAGCCGTCGCGATCGGGATCGCCGGGTCCGTCGATCCAGCGCAACGCCAGCTCGATCGCCGGCCAAAGCTCGCGCAGGGTGTCGATGTCGCCGGTGCGCTCGATGTAGAGGCCGGCGAGCAGCACGAACAGCGGGGTGGAGTCGACGCTGCCGTAGTAACAGGCGAACGGCACCTCGCGCAGCGCCGCCATCTCGCCGCCGCGCATCTCGTGCAGGATCTTGCCGGGCTCGGCATCGGCCAGCGGATCGGTCGTGCGCGCCTGATGCACCGCGAGCCGGCGCAGCACGCCGCGGGCGATGCGCGGATCGACCCACAGCATCTGCATCGCCGTGATCAGCCCGTCGCGGCCGAACGTCGTCGAGTACCAGGGAATGCCGGCATAAGGATAACGTCCTTCCGGCGTGTCGGTCATCAGGATGTTGAGGTCGGCCGCCGCCTGGCACAGCACCTCGTTGAGGATGTCGTTGGAGGTCTCGATGGTGGTGGCGCCGTGCGTGCAGCGGCGCATCTCGCGCCGATGGGCGAGCAGGCTCCGAAAGAAGCGCCCCGGCCGCTCGCCGGCCTTGGCGTTGCACATCACGGCCACGAACAGGGACGCAGATTCCTGCGGCGCAAGATCGAAATGATAGGTCGCGACATTGGTGGTGAGACTGGTCGGACGCGGATCGAAGCTCATATCCGTGGTGCGTGTGACATTGTCCAGCCCACGATAGTGAAGCACGACCTCGCCTGGATCGACCAGCCGGCTCGAGCCGACCCCGCGGCGGGGCCGCACCGAGCCCCGCACCTCGAACAGGTCGGCAAAATCGTTGTCGAACGTGAGCTTGAGATCGAAGCTGGCGTGGCGATCACCATGGTTCTGCAGCCCGATGCGCTGATAGGCCGTGCCATGCCAGAGAAAGATCGTCCGCACGATGTGCAGCATGTCCTTCGGCAGCACCAGGCGGCCCTGGCTGTAGATGTCGGGATTGGTGAGATCGACGGTCAGCGCGGAGTTGTCGTCACGCAGGCTCGAGCCGAGCAGCAGGGGCTGAACGTCGTCCAGCGTCAATTCGAGGCGCGCGAGATAGCGCGTATCGGCGTTGAAGAGACCGTCCGGTCCGCCGGCCGAGGCGCCGATGTCGCCATGGCCGTCGAGGACGATGAACGTATCGTCATGCTTGAGCGAGCGCCGCGGCCGTGCCGCCGGCCCCGTCATGGGAATGTAGAACGGCTGCTCGGCAGGCTCGTCCGTCCGGGTGATCAACGACAGTGTGCTTGCGACTTCGGCGGACATGTTGGCCTCATGCGATATTGAAGTGCCCGGACAACCGAGAGTGCACGTTCTCGACGCGATCCGACGCAACGATCAGGCGGCGAACTTGGCGAGCCGGTTCATCTCCTGGGTCACGAGGTCCCGATACGGGCCCTCGTCCTGCATCAGCCGGTCGGGCGCGCCGTCCTCGATGATCCTGCCCGATTTCAGCACCACCACGCGGTCAAAATTCCGCAAGGTCGCGAGGCGGTGCGCGATCGCGATGACGGTGCGGCCGCGCATCAGGCGGCTCAACGCCTCACGGATGGCCTCCTCGGACTCGCTGTCGAGCGCTGCCGTCGCCTCGTCGAGCAGCAGGATCGGCGCGTCCTTGAGGAAGGCCCGCGCGATCGCGATGCGCTGGCGCTGTCCGCCCGACAGCTTGACGCCGCGATCGCCGACCATCGTCTGCAACCCCTCCGGCAGCGTCTCGACGAAGTCGCAACGCGCCGCGATCGCCGCCCGCAACACCTCATCGTCGGTCGCACTCGGACGTCCGTAGCGGATGTTCTCCAGGATGGAGCGATGGAACAGCGAGATGTCCTGCGGCACCACCGAGATCGCCTCGCGCAGGCTCTGCTGGGTGACCCTGGCGATGTCCTGGCCGTCGATCGTGATGTGGCCGGCTTGCGGATCATAGAACCGTTGCAGCAGCGTGAACAGGCTCGACTTGCCGCCGCCGGACTGACCGACCAGGCCGACGCGCTGGCCGGGCTGCAGCCGCAGCGTGAAATTCTCGAACAGCTTGTGGCCGCCCGGATAGTGGAAGGTGATGTTGTCGAACGCGATCGCCGCGCCGCTCTTGACCAGCGGCTCGGCCTCGGGGTGATCGCGCAGCTCGTGCGGCTGCAACAGGGTCGCGATCGCCTCGCTCATGCGCGCCACATGCTGGGTGACGTCGACCAGCGCGACCGCGAGATCGCGCGTCGCGTTGAGAATGCAAAGGCCGAGCGTGCAGACCAGCACGACGTCGCCGGTCGTCGCCCCGGCCCGCTGCCACAGCGAAATCGCCCAGGCCATGAGCGCGACCGTCAGCACGATCGTCACCGTGGCGTGCAGGATGCGCAGCTTCTCGAGGTAGCGGAGACTGCGCCCCCGCGCCTCGAGCTCCCTGTCGATGGTCGCGTCGAACCGGTCGTGCTCGTGGCGCAGGCCGCAGAAGGCGCGCACCAGCGGCATGTTCGAGATCACGTCGACCATCTCGCCGTCGACCATCGCAGCCTTGTCGGCGAAATCGTCGTGCAGCGGCTTGCCGGCGGCGGCCAGACGGAACATCGCCACCACCATCATGGCCGCGATCAGCAGCAGGCCGATCGCCATCGGACCGCTCACGGTTCCGATCAGGCAGATGGCCGCGACCGTGGCGAGGCATGGCGGCAGCACGTTCCACATGAACATGTTCTCGACGGTGAACACCGCGTTCGACGTGGCCGTGATCCGGCTCGACAACATTCCCGGCAGGCGATCGCCAAAATAGCTCGGCGCATGCCCGGTGAGATGACGGAAGATGTCGCGCCGAAGATCTCCGGTCACGCGCACGAAGGTAAAGCTCGCGATCCAGCTGGCGACGCGCCAGAGAATGTTGTCGGTCGCAATCAGCGCCATCAGCAGCACGAACGCGGTCCAGACATTGCTGTCACGCGACGGCCCGGAGGAGAGAGCGTCGACCAGCGACTTCACACCATATTGCGTGCCCACCGAGCAGGCAACTGCACCGACGACGGACAGCAGAATAATGAGATGCGCTGCAGGGCGCCTCATGAGATAGCGCAACACGAAAGGAAAGGGCCGGTGCGCGTAGCCTGAAAGCTGATCCATGATCTTCCCATTGAGATGAGCGCGTCGTTGCGACACCTGTTGCGGCGAGTTGAACGATGAACAGTTTGTCCGGTTCCTTGCGCTGCCGCGCTGCAACCCTGCCCTTCGACAATGACGGCAGCAGCGTTGAGGATCAGGGATGGCATCAATGAGACGCCGATGAACACGTTGTGTCGAAGAAAGAGTGATCAGGGCAAGGGAACTTCGCACATGCGACAACGTTCCCGCTTCGGCAGTGCCGGTGCCATTCGGTAGGGGGCTTCATCCATGATCACGAATAGGAGACGACGAGATGCGCATTGCGCAGGTAGCTCCATTGACGGAGGCTGTGCCTCCGAAGCTCTACGGCGGCACTGAGCGGGTCGTTCATTGGTTGACCGAGGAGCTCGTGGCCCTCGGACACGACGTCACCCTGTTCGCCAGCGGCGATTCGCAGACATCGGCGAAACTCTCTCCGACATGGCCGAAGGCTCTGCGCCTCGACGGCTCGGTAAGGGATCCGAACGCGCTTCACATGGTGATGCTCGAAAACGTACGGCAGCAATGCGACGACGAACAGTTCGACATCCTGCACTTCCATCTCGACTACTACCCGTTCTCCCTGTTCCACCGGCAACCCACCCCCTTCCTCACAACCCTGCACGGCCGGCTCGACCTGCCGGAGCATCAGCCGGTATTTTCGGTCTTCAAGGATGTTCCCGTCGTCTCGATCTCGGACTCGCAGCGCCGGCCGGTGCCGAATGCGAACTGGGTTCGCACCGTGCTGCATGGGCTTCCCGAACGGCTGCTGATGCCCAAGCCTGTGACGCCGAGCTATCTGGCCGTGCTCGGACGCATCGCCCCGGAAAAGGGAGTCGACCGCGCCATCAAGATCGCGATGCGCTGTGGGATTCCGCTGAAGATCGCCGCCAAGGTCGACCGCGCCGACCAGGATTACTACGACGAGCTGATCCATCCCCTGATCAAGGACAATCCCTTGGTCGACTATATCGGCGAGATCGGCGACCACGAGAAACCGGAATTCCTGTCCGGTGCGCTCGGCCTGTTGCTGCCGATCGACTGGCCGGAGCCGTTCGGCCTGGTGATGATCGAATCGATGGCCTGCGGCACGCCCGTGATCGCCTACAATCGCGGCTCGGTTCCCGAGGTGATCGACGACGGCGTGACCGGCTTCGTCGTCGAGGACGAGCTGAGCGCGGTCGCGGCGGTCAGTCGCCTGTCCGGCCTGAGCCGCGCCCGCGTGCGCGAGCAGTTCGAACGCCGCTTCACCGCACGCCGCATGGCGCTCGACTATCTCGCGGCGTATCGCAGCCTGATCGAGATGGCGGAGCCGCGCATCCGTCTCGTCAGCAGCGCTGAATAAGTAGATCGAATCCGAGACCGGGCACTGAGCTGCCCGGCCTCCTGATCATCTCAGCTGACGGCAGTCCACTCCGGCGAACATGCGCTGGAACTCGTCCATCGGCGACATCAGAGCACGTGGTCGACGGCCTCGTCGATGACGGCATACACCGCCTCGAGGTCGCCGGAGGTGACGCAGTATGGCGGCATGACGTAGATGGTATGGCCGAGCGGACGCAGCAGCACGTCGCTGTCGCGGAAAAACGCCAGCAGCCTGGGACCAACCTCGGCAAGGTAGCCCGGCTCGTCGGCATGGAGATCGAGCGCCGTGATAGTGCCGCAACGCCGCAGCGCGGAAAATCGCTCGTCGTAACGCAAGCGGTCGAGACAGCGCTGCTGCGCGGCCGCGACGGCGGCGATCCGGGCCCGCGTCTGCGGCTGCCGCCATAGCTCGAGATTGGCGCTGGCCGCCGCGCAGGCAATGGGATTGGCCGTGTAGGAGCTGGAGTGAAAGAACGTGCGGGCGCGGTCGGTCGAATAGTGCGCCTCGTAGATCGCCGGACTGCACAGCGTCACCGCAAGCGGCATCGCGCCTCCGGTCAGTCCTTTGGCGTAGCAGGCGATGTCGGGCGCGATGTCCGCCTGCTCGCAGGCGAACAGCGTGCCGGTGCGGCCCCAGCCGGTCATGACCTCGTCGGCGATGAACAGCACGCCGAACGCCTTGCAGATCCGGTGCATCTCGCGCAGCACCGCGGCCGGATACATCAGCATGCCGCCGGCGCCGAGCACCAGCGGCTCGACGATGAAGGCGGCCGGCCGGTCGTTTTCGCAGACCGCCGCGAGCGCGTCCAAGGTCGCCTGTTCCCTGCCCGGCGACGGAAACGGGATGACGATAACGTCGAACAGCAGCGGCTCATAGGCGGCATTGAACACGCCGCGCGCGCCGACCGACATCGCGCCGATGGTGTCGCCGTGATAGGAATGCTGCATCACCACGATGCGCGAGCGCGGCTCGCCGATGTTCCTGAAATAGCCGAGCGCCATCTTCAGCGCGACCTCGACGCTGGTGGCGCCACTGTCGGAGAAGAACACGTGCGCAAGGCTCGGCGGCACCAGCGCGAGCAGCCCGGCGGCAACCTGCTCGGCCGGCTCATGGCTGTGGCCGGCGAAGATCACCTGATCCAGCCGCTCGGCCTGGTCCTGGATCGCGCGCACGATATGCGGATGGCAATGGCCGTGCGTGACCACCCACCACGACGCGATCGCATCGATGATCCGCCGGCCGTCGGCGGTGAAGAGATAGGCGCCCTCGCCGCGCGCGACCGGCGTCATCTCGGGCTGGAGCGCATGCTGCGTGAAGGGATGCCAGATCGGCGAGGTTGCCTTGCGCATCATGGTTCGAAATCCCTGCGCTGGAATTGCGTGGCGAACACGTACTGCAGCGATCGCGCCGTGAGCGGCGTGATCCAGGGCAGCCGGCCCAGGCGCTTCACCTCGCCGAGCCGGCAGATCGTCTCCTCATTGTCGGCATGGCCGTCGCCGATGAAGGCGATGCCGAGCACGCCGATGCGGCGGCTGCGCAGCGCCGCCAGCGACAGCAGCGAGTGATTGATGGTGCCGAGGCTGGTGCGCGCGCAGAGCACGACCGGCAATTGCCATCGCGCGAAGACATCGAGATAGAGCGTCTGGGAATCGAGCGGCACCATGACCCCGCCGGCCCCCTCGATCACGACAGGCCGGCCGACGGACTGCGGAGGATGCAGGCTGAGCGGATCGATGCTGACGCCTGCGAGGCGGGCCGCGCGATCCGGCGAGGCCGGCTCCGGCAAACGATAGGCTTCGGGCAGCACGCGATCGTCGGCGAGCTCGGCCAGCCGCTGGACACGGCAGGAGTCCGTCTCCTCGGCAAGGCCGGCCTGGACCGGCTTCCAATAGCGGGCCCTCAGCAGCGCCGTGAGGCCGGCGGCGAACACCGTCTTGCCGATCCCGGTATCGGTGCCGGTGACCACGATGCGTGGCGTCATGCCCCCGGCCTCCCGATCTCGGCGGCGAGCGCATCGAGCAGCGCCACGATCGCGGCCTCGTCGACGTTCAAGGTCAGCGACAGCCGGAGCCGCGCCGTGCCAGGCGGCACCGTCGGCGGCCGGATGCCGCGGACGTCGAAGCCTCGCGCCTGCAGCGCGGCAGCCAGGCTCATCGCGCGCGCATTGTCGCCGACCACGCAGGGAATGATCTGCGACGGCGACCAGCTTTCACCGAAGCGCGCGTCGATCGCGCGATGGGCGAAGCCAACGAGCTGCGCCAGCCGCTGCTGCCGCTCCGGCTCGTCGCGCAGGATCGCAAGCGCCTCCAGCACCGCCACCGCCATCAGCGGCGACGGCGCCGTGCTGAAGACGAAAGGCCGGCAGCGATTGATCAGCGTGTCGCACAGCACGCCGCTTGCGGTGACCAATGCGCCGGCCGCGCCCAACGCCTTGCCGCAGGTGTGAACGGTGACGACGCTCTCGCGTCCCTCATAGGCTGCGGCGAGACCGCGGCCCTGCGCGCCGTGGCCCCCGGTCGCATGGGCCTCGTCGATCAGCAGAAAGGCGTCGTGGCGCTCGGCGATCGCCATCAAATCCGCCAGCGGCGCGAGATCGCCGTCCATGCTGTAGAGTCTTCGACGACGATCCAGGGCTGGCCGACACCGCCGTCCCTGCGCCAGGTCAGGATCGCGTCCTCGGCCGACTGCGCGTTGTTGTGGATGAACTGGCACGTCTCGGCGCGACCGGCACGCGCGCCCTCATGGGTGCTCGCATGAACGAGCGCATCGAGCACCAGCAGGTCGTCGCGCTGCGGCAATGTGGTGAGCACGGCGAAATTCGCCATGTAGCCGGAGCCGAAGAACAGCGCGCGCTCGGCGCCGAAGAAGCGCGCGGCCTCCGCCTCGAGCCGTTCGTGCTCGTCGCAATTGCCGCGCAGCAGGCGCGAGCCGCCGGCGCCGACCGGCGTGCCGGCCTCCATGGCCGCGGCGACCGCGCGCTTGATGCGTGGCGCCTGCGCCAGTCCGAGATAGTCGTTGGAGGAGAAATCGAGACCGGCCGGTGGAGTGAGCTGCCGCAACCGGTCATCGGCCGCGAGTCTCTGCAGGCCGTCGGAATAGATCGCCAACCTGTCGGACAGCATGGACATGGCTCCGCTCTGTTTCGGTCAGCCGCGGGCGTGGACCGGCACGACCAGGCAGTTCCGTGGGCGCGGTCGCGCCGAACTCGCGATGAGGTTCGAATCAGGCCGGGGACGATGCGTCTGCGCTTTCGCTGGCAGCGGCCGGTGCGACCGGACGCGCCGACAGCGACGAGGTCATGCCGAGCCGCGCGAGCAGATCGGCGTCGCGCCGCGCCTGGGGATTGGCCGTGGTCAGCAGCACGTCGCCGATGAAGATCGAATTGGCGCCGGCCAGCAGGCACAGGCTCTGCAACTCGTCGCTCATGTACTGCCGGCCCGCCGACAGCCGCACCACGCTCCGGGGCATCAGGATGCGCGCCACCGCGATCAAGCGCACCAGCGCAATCGGATCGGGCCGCGTGGCCGTCTCGTGGACCGGCACGCCCCTCACCTCGTTCCACATGTTGATCGGCACGCTGTCGGGATGCTCAGCGAGGTTGGCGAGCAGCACCAGCATGCCGAGCCGGTCGTCAATCTCCTCGCCCATGCCGATGATGCCGCCGCAGCACACCTTGATGCCGGCCTCGCGCACATGCGCGAGCGTATCGATGCGGTCCTGCAGCGTGCGCGTGGTGATGATGCGGTCGTAGAACTCGGGCGAGGTGTCGACATTGTGGTTGTAGAAGTCGAGCCCGGCCTCTCTCAGCCGCTGCGCCTGCGGCGGCGTCAGCATGCCCAGAGTCACGCATGTCTCCATGCCCAGATCCTTCACCGCGCTGACCATGTCGCAGACCTGATCGAGGTCGCGGTCCTTGGGACTGCGCCAGGCGGCGGCCATGCAGAAGCGCTCGGCTCCCGCTGCCTTCGCGCGCCGCGCGGTGGCGACCACCGCATCGCGGTCCATCAGCTTCGTCGCCTTGAGACCGGTGTCGTAATGCGCGCTCTGCGAGCAGTAGCCGCAATCCTCCGGGCAGCCGCCGGTCTTGATGCTGAGCAGGCTCGCGGTCTGCACGCGGGTGGGATCGAACTGCCGGCGATGCGCCGACTGCGCCAGGAACATCAGATCCGGAAATGGCAGGGCGTAGAGCGCCTCGGCCTCGTCCCGGGTCCAGTCGTGACGGACGGCAGCGTCGTTGTCGGGGCGATCGGACAAGCTGCTTGGAACGGGCATTTCGACACCTCACGCGGATTATAGATTTTCAAAGATATTATCTATGAAAAACCGTATTAAAGCACCGTAGGGCACAGCGGCTTTCCTCGCATCGGTTTTTTCGATAGATAATCTATCGCCATGCAGGACGAGAATCTCACCACGGCCCACCGCATCGCCGAGGCCATCACCGAACGGATCGTCAGTGGCGCGCTCCCTCCGGATGCGCCGCTGCGGCAGGACCACGTCGCGCGCGAGTTCAAATCCAGCCACGTGCCGGTGCGCGAGGCATTTCGGCAGCTCGAGGCGCTGTATCTCGTGGTCGCGGCACCGCGGCGCGGCGTGCGGGTGGCGCCGCTCGATGCGAAGTCGACCAGGGAGATCGTCGAGATGCGCGTCGCGCTCGAGGTGATCGCGCTGCGCAATGCCGCGCCGCGCTACACGCCGACGCATCTCGCCGCGATCGAGCTCGCGCTGATCGAGGCCGACAATGCCGAGACCATCCAGGAATTCGAGACCGCGAACCGCGCCTTCCACCGCGCGCTGGTCGCGCCCTGCGCGATGCCGCGGCTGCTGGCGAGCCTCGACGGATTGCGCCTGGCGAATTCACGGCTGGTGCTGGCGATGGCCCGCAATGCCGGCTGGCGTCCGCGCACCAACCAGGATCACCGGCTGATCCTGCAGGCCCTGCGCGCCCGCCAGATCGGCCACGCCTGCGAGCTCCTGACGCGGCACAACCAGACGATCGAACGGCTGGCAAGGCCGGGCGTGTAGCCGGCTTCGACCCGTTCCTTGCGACCGGGCGCATACCGCCATGCGCCCGCGACGGCTGGGGCGCTCGCCTGCTCCCGTGTACATGCTGATCCGGACGCGCCCCGCGAACCGAAGGTCTCCAAAGGTCTCATGTCCGACCGCCACCACGCTTCGAAGCTCGCCGGCGACGGCACCACCGATGGCCTGCCGCCCGGCAAGCGGCCCTGGGCCATCGCCGCGATCTTCACGGCGCTGTCGATGGCCTCGCTCGACGTCGCCATCGCCAACATCGCGCTGCCGTCGATTTCGGCCGATCTCCACGTCTCCCCGGCCGAGGTGGTCTGGGTGGTCAACATCTATCAGATCGCCTTGGTCGCGACCTTGCTGCCGCTCGGCGCGCTCGGCGAGATCGTCGGTCATCAGCGCATCTATCTCGGCGGCCTCCTGCTGTTCACGCTGGCCTCGGTCGGCTGCGCCCTGGCGTGGTCGCTGCCGACGCTGGTGATCGCCCGCGCGCTGCAGGGCCTCGGCGCCAGCGGCATCATGAGCGTCAACACCGCGCTGGTGCGCTACGTCTATCCCGGCAAGATGCTGGGACGCGGCCTCGGCCACAACGCGCTGGTCGTCGGCATTTCCTTCACCTTCGGCCCGACGATCGCATCCGCAATTCTCTCGCTCGGCTCCTGGCCGTGGCTGTTCGCGATCAACCTGCCGTTCGGCCTGATCGCGATCGCGATCGGCATGAGGATGCTGCCGCGGACGCCGCGCGCCGAGCACGGCTTCGACTTTCTCGGCGCCGCCCTCGCTGCGCTCTGCCTCGGCCTGTTCATCACCGGCATCGGCAGCGCCGCGCACGGCGCGACGCCGGCCATGGTGGTAGCCGAACTGGTCGCAGCGCTCGTGCTCGGCGTCATCCTGGCCCGCCGCCAGGCCGACCACCCGGCGCCGATGCTGCCGATCGACCTGTTCCGCCGCGGGGTGTTCGCGCTGTCGGCGGCGACCGCAGTGTGCTCGTTCTCGGTGCAGGGCCTCGGCTTCGTGTCGCTGCCGTTCTATTTCGAGGACATTCTCCAGCGCTCGCAGGTCGAGACCGGGTTCTTCATGACGCCCTGGCCGCTCGCAGTCACGATCATGGCGCCGATCGCCGGCCGGCTGTCGGACCGTTTTCCCGCCGGCCTGCTCGGCGGCATCGGCCTGGTGATGCTCGGCTCCGGCATGGCGCTGCTCGCCATGTTGCCGGAGAACCCGAGCATCGCGAACATCGTCTGGCGCATGCTGATCTGCGGCATCGGGTTCGGCTTCTTCCAGGCGCCGAATATGAAGGCCATCATGTCAAGCGCCCCGCCGCACCGCAGCGGCGGCGCCAGCGGCATCGTCGCCACGGCCCGGTTGACCGGCCAGACCACCGGCGCGGCGCTCGCCGCCTTGTGCTTCAGCCTTGCGGGGCACCAAGGAGCCACCCTTGCCTTGGCCCTCGGCGCCGGTTTCGCCGCGCTCGGCAGCGTGATGAGCTTCCTGCGGCTTGCCGTCGCTCCGCCGCGCGGCCCATGAGCCGACGCAACTACAAGCCGGGCCCATCACAAATCCTGCGCGCGGCAAACGCATATTCTTGATTTGAAGGATGCAAACGTTCGCGCCACAGTGCCGCCCTCTGTTCAACTGGCGCGTTGAACGAAAGGGATCTGCGATGGCAAACCTCACGATCAACGGACAATCCTATACTCTGGACGTCGAGCCCGACACGCCGCTGCTGTGGGCGATCCGCGAGAACGCCGGACTGACCGGCACCAAATATGGCTGCGGCATTGCACAATGCGGCGCCTGCACCGTGCATCTCGACGGCGCGGCCGTGCGCTCCTGTGGCGTCACCGTCTCCGAGGCCCTGGGCAAGCAGATCACCACCATCGAGGGGCTCGCGAGCGACAACGGGCTGCACAAGGTGCAGCAGGCCTGGGTGGAGAACGACGTTCCGCAATGCGGCTACTGCCAGAGCGGCATGATCATGGCCGTCGCGGCGCTGCTCAAGGACAATCCGAAGCCGAGCGATCAGGACATCAACGACGCCATCACCAACATCTGCCGCTGTGGAACCTTCGCGCAGGTGCGCGAGGCGATCCACGCCGCCGCCAACGCCTGAGGAGGACGGCATGAACCAGCATGTAACGCCGCGCCTCGACCGCCGGTCCTTCGTCATCGGCACCGCCGCGCTCGGCGGCGGCCTCGCCCTCGGCCTCGACATCCCCTTCGGCGGGCCGCAGATCGTGCGCGCCGCGGATGGCTCGCCCGAGGTCAACGCCTGGGTCGTGATCCGCCCCGACGACACCGTGGTGATCCGCATCGCCCGCTCCGAGATGGGCCAGGGCTCGCTGACCGGTCTGGCCCAGCTCGTCGCCGAGGAATTGGCTTGCGACTGGAGCAAGGTCACGACCGAATATCCGACGCCGGGCCAGAACGTCGCGCGCAAGCGGGTGTGGGGCGATTTCTCCACCGGCGGCAGCCGCGGCATCCGCGCGTCGCAGGACTACGTCCGCAAGGGCGGCGCCGCCGCGCGGATGATGCTGATCCAGGCCGCCGCCGACGAGTGGAAGGTGCCGGTGGCCGAATGCACGGCTGCGAATAGCGTCATCACCCACAAGGCCTCGGGCCGGACCACGACCTACGGCAAGGTGGCCGAGGCCGCCGCGAAGCTGACGCCGCCAGCCGACGTGAAGCTGAAGGATCCCAAGGACTGGACCCTGATCGGCAAGGGCGTGAGACGGCTCGATACCGCCGACAAGGTCACCGGCGCGATGATCTACGGCGCCGACATGAAGCTGCCGAACATGCTCAACGCCGCGATCAAGGACTGTCCGGTCACCGGCGGCAAGCTGAAGAGCTATGACGAGGCCAAGATCGCCGGCATGAAGGGTGTCAAGAAGGTGGTCGCGATCGACGGCACCGCCGTGGCCGTGGTCGCCGACACCTGGTGGCACGCCAAGACCGCGCTCGATGCGCTGCCGATCGTGTGGGACGAAGGCGAGAACGCCAAGGTCTCCTCGGCCTCGATCGCCAAATGGCTCGCGGAAGGATTGGAGTCCGGCCCAGCCTTCGTCGGCAACGAGAACGGCGACGCCAAGGCGGCGCTGGCGAGCGCGGCGAAGAAGGTCGAGGCCGTCTACAACTATCCCTATCAGAACCACGCCACGATGGAGCCGATGAACGCCACCGCGCTCTACACGCCCGAGCGCTGCGAGGTGTGGTGCGGCACGCAGAACGGCGAGGCGGCATTCGCCGCAGTGCTGGAAGCCTCAGGGCTGCCTGCCGACAAATGCGAGGTGCACAAGCTGATCCTCGGCGGCGGCTTCGGCCGGCGCGGCCAGACCGACTATGTCCGCCAAGCGGTGAAGATCGCCAAGGAGATGCCGGGCACGCCGATCAAGCTGTTGTGGTCGCGCGAGGAGGACATGACGCATGGCCGCTATCACCCGATCACGCAGTGCAGGCTAACCGGCGGCTTCGACGCCGACAACAATCTGACGGCGCTGCACATGCGCATCTCCGGCCAGTCGATCCTGTTCAGCCTGCGGCCGGATGCGCTGGTCAACGGCAAGGACCCCGCGACCTTCCAGGGGCTCGCGCCATCGGGCGAAGCGACGATCGGCTACTCCGTGCCGAATTTGCTGATCGAGCATTCGATGCGCAACCCGCACATCAATCCGGGCTTCTGGCGCGGCGTCAACGTGAACCAGAACGCGATCTATCTCGAATGCTTCATGGACGAGCTCGCCGATGCGGCCGGCCAGGACCCGCTGGAGTTCCGCCGCAAGCTGATGGCCGACCATCCCAAGCATCTCGCGGTGCTGAACGCCGTCGCGGAGAAGATCGGCTGGGGCACCCCGGCGCCGGACGGCGTGTACCGTGGCCTCGCTCAGCTGCACGGCTATGGCAGCTACGTCGCGGGCGCCGCCGAGATCTCGGTGATCGACGGCAGCAAGATCAAGATCCACCGCATCGTCGCCTCGACCGATCCGGGCTATGTCGTCAACCCGGCCCAGGTGGAGCGGCAGATCGCCGGCTCGTTCGTCTACGGCCTGTCGGCGCTGTTCTACGGCGGCTGCACCGTGAAGGACGGGCGCATCGTCGAGACCAATTTCGACACCTACAACTCGATGCGCATCGCCGAGATGCCGAAGGTGGACGCGATCATGATCCCAAGCGGCGGCTTCTGGGGCGGCGTCGGCGAGCCGACCATCGGCGTCGCCGCCCCGGCGGTGCTGAATGCGTATTTTGCCGCCACGGGAAAGCGCATCCGCTCGGTGCCACTGCGCGACCAGAACATCACCTTCGCATGATCCGCGTGGCGGCAGCCGTTGGGAACCATGGCTGCCGCCATGCTATTCTCATCGGATGACAGTGACCCGGCAGCGCACGCGCAGAGAGCTCGGCGGCCTGATCGCGGCGAGCGCAGCCCTGCTCGCCGCGCCGGCCGTGCTGCGCGCGCAAGCGGCGGCGCGCGTGGTCGTGATCGGCGGCGGCTTCGGCGGCGCCAGTTGCGCCCGCGCGCTGCGCAACGCCGATGGCAAGCTCGACGTCTTCCTGGTGGAAGCCAACAAGATTTTCACCTCGTGCCCCCTCAGCAACGAGGTCATCGCCGGCCTGCGCGACATCCGCGCGCAGCAATTCGGCTATGACAGGATCGCCGCCGAAGGCGTGCGCGTCATGCTGCAGGCGGCCCTGGCGATCGATGCGCCGGCGCACAAGGTGACGCTCGCCGACGGCGCCACGCTGGCCTATGACCGCCTGGTGCTGGCACCCGGCATTGATCTCGATTTCACGGCCCTGCAAGGCTACGACGAGGCTGCCTCGACGGTCATGCCGCACGCCTACAAGGCCGGCGAGCAGACGCTGCTGCTGCGCAAGCAGATCGAGGCGATGCCGGATGGCGGCACGGTCGCGATCGCCGTCCCCGCTAATCCGTCGCGCTGCCCGCCGGCGCCCTACGAGCGCGCCAGCCTGATCGCGCATTACCTCAAGGCGCACAAGCCGAAGTCGAAGGTGCTGATCCTCGATGCCAAGGACAGCTTCTCGCAGCAGAAGCTGTTCGAGCAGGCGTGGCAGCAGCTCTACCCCGGCATGATCGAGCGCATTCCGCTGTCGCAGGGCGGCCGCGTCACCGGCGTCGAGATCGCCACGCGCACCGTGGTCACCGAGTTCGGCAACTACAATCCCGATGTGACCAACATCATCCCGCCGCAGAAGGCGGGCCGCATTGCCGCGCTTGCCGGTGCGGCCGACCGCACCGGTTGGTGCCCGATCGATGCCACGACCTTCGCCTCGAAGCTGCTTCCGGATGTCCACGTCATCGGCGACGCGTGCCTCGGCGGCGGCATTCCGAAATCGGCCGGCGCGGCGCGGGCGCAGGGCCAGACGTGCGCGGCGGTGATCGTGCGCGACCTGACCGGACGGCAGTCCGATACGCCGCCGCTCACCGGCATCTGCTACAGCCTGGTGGCGCCGAACTACGCATTCTCGCTGGCAGGCGTGTATCAACCCAAGGCGGATCTGTTCGCCGAAGTGGAAGGTGGCAAGACAAGCCCGATCGACGCCCCGCAGGCCACGCGCGCGGCTGAGGCAGAGGCGACAACGGCCTGGTTCAAGGCGCTGACCCATGATGCGTTCGGCTAGCCGGTTCATCGCGATCCTCATCATCGCCCTGCCCGCGACCGCCGCCGCGCAGGCGCTCGCGCCGTATACGATCAGTGGCGACGGCATCGCGCAGTCGCTCACCGGCCAGCCCGGCGACGCCGCGCGCGGCCGTGCGCTCGTTCTCGCACGCAGCTCGACCTGCATCCTCTGCCATTCCGGCCCGTTCCCGGAAGCGCGCTTCCAGGGCGATCTCGCGCCCAGCCTTGCCGGCGCCGGCAGCCGTTCGACGATCCCGCAGCTCCGCTTGCGGCTGGTCGATGCCTCCAGGCTCAATCCGGCAACGATCATGCCGTCCTATTATCGCATTGACGGGCTGACCCGTGTCGGTTCCGCCTGGCGCGACAAGCCGATCCTGTCGGCGGAGCAGATCGAAGACATCGTCGCCTATCTCGCGACCTTGCGCGAGTGAGCCCATATGACCGGCATGTTCGAACGATCCCACATCTCGCGCCGCCATTTGCTGCAACTGGCGGGAACGCTCACCGCGGCCGGCGCGCCGCCGCTGATCACGGTCCGGCCGGCGCAGGCGACGCCGGCGATGCTGGCCTCCGCCATCCGCAACCTCGTCGGCGAGGCCAAGGTGACGGTCGGCAAGGTCCGGCTCGACATCCCGCCGCTGGTGGAGAACGGCAACACCGTGCCCATGACAGTCAGCGTCGATCACCCGATGACGCCTGACAATTTCGTCAAGAGCATCCACGTCTTCAACGAGAAGAACCCGCAGCCCAACGTCGCCAGTTTCCACCTGACGGCGAGCGCCGGCCGCGCCCAGGTCACGACGCGCATCCGGCTCGCCGACACCCAGAAGGTCGTGGCGATCGCGAAACTGTCCGACGGCACGTTCTGGTCGGCGAGCGTCGACGTCATCGTGACCTTGGCCGCCTGCACCGAGGAGATGCCGTGATGCCTGCCGCCCTCGTCAACATTCCCGCCAAGGCCAGGCGCGGCGCCGTCATCGAGATCAAGACGCTGATGAGCCACGTCATGGAGCCGGGCTATCGCCATACGGCCGGGGGCGAGATCGTGCCGCGCGACATCATCACCAGCTTCACTTGCAAGTTCAACGGCGCCGAGATCTTCCGCGCCGACCTCTATCCGGCCATCGCCGCCAATCCGTTCCTGTCGTTCTTCACCACGGCGACCGAGAGCGGCCGCTTCGCCTTCGAGTGGATCGGCGACAACGGCTTCGTCGCTACCGCCGCGGCGACGATCACGGTCGACTGATGCGGCCGGCGCTTCTCACTGTCGCCACGATGATCGCCCTGACCTTGCCCGTGCTGGCCGGCGAGATTGCAGAGTCCGCGCGCCGCTCCGGCTATGACTTCATGTCGTCGGACACCAAGGCGATGCAGGACGACGACACCGCCAATCCGGCGATGCTGTCGGTGCTCGACGGTGAGGCGCTGTGGACGACGAAGGCCGGCACGGCCAACAAGGCGTGCGGCGATTGTCACGGCGCGGTCGATGTCAGCATGAAGGGCGTCGCTGCGCGCTATCCCGCCTTCAATGCCGCGAGCGCTGTGCCGGTCGATCTCGGCCAGCGCGTCAATCTCTGCCGCAGGCAGCATCAGGAGGCCGCGCCGTTCGCAGCAGAGAGCCGCGAGCTGCTGGCGCTGACGGCGCTGATCGCGAAGCAATCGCGCGGGATGCCGATCACCGCCGGTAACGACCCGCGGCTGGCGTCCTCGATCGCACGCGGCCGCGACTTGTTCTTTCAGCGCCAGGGCCAGCTCAATCTCGCCTGCGCCAACTGCCACGACGATAATTGGGACAGGCATCTCGCGGGCTCATCGATCACACAGGGACAGCCGACCGGCTATCCGATCTATCGCCTCGAATGGCAGGGCATGGGCTCGCTGCAGCGCCGCCTCCGCGGCTGCATGACCGGCGTGCGCGCGCAAGCCTTCGACTTCGACGCGCCGGACATGATCGCACTCGAGCTCTATCTGATGTCGCGGGCACGCGGCATGACGATGGACGCGCCGGCCGTGCGACCGTGAACGTGGGGCACCATCGGTGCGCTCCCTCTTCCCATTCGTCACGGGGCCGCAACGAGCTTTGCTCGCGCTGAGAGGGTTGGGGTGAGCAGACGCACGGGAAGCGTTCGTGGAGAGACCTGTCCCCGTCACCCGGATTGCATCTTCGATGCAATCCGACCTCTCCCCGCCCTAGCGAAGCTTCGCTTCGCCCTGGCGGGGCGAGGTGCACCTTCACTGCCGCGAGAGCTCAACAACATCATGCTGCTATACATCGAGTCGAACTTGTAGAAATTGATAGCCAGCGATGAGCACACCCCAGCTCAGATCGCGAGCTGCCAAGGCCGCCACGCGCATCACGCCCCTGTCTTCCGCCGCTTCCGCCCGCGCGCCCTGATCGTATCGATCGCAGGCGGCGGCCCTTCCGAGACCTGCTTCAGGCGTGGATCGGCGGCGATGAAGTCGATGAAGGTGCGGACCTTGGCCGAGAGATATTTGCGGCTCGGATAGACCGCCATCAGCGGCGCCTTGAGCGTCAACGCCTCCGGCAGCACCGTCTCGAGCCGGCCTGTCGCGAGATCATCCATGATCAGCCAGCGCGGCAACACGGCAATGCCCATGCCAGCGACGGCGGCATGGTGAAGCAGCGTTTCGTTGCCGCTGATCAGCACGTCCTTGAAAGCCGGCATGACCTCGCCGTCGGGACCAGGCAGCGTCATCGCGCGCGTGGGGATCAGCGCATATCTCAGGAACGCATGGCCATTGAGATCGGCCAGCGCCGTCGGCCGGCCCGCCGCGGCGAGATAGCGTGGCGCAGCGACGAACTGCATCAGGATCGAGGGTAGCGGACGGGCGATCAGTCCGTCACCGGGCGAGGCCGAGGTGCGGAGCGCGAGATCGAAACCCTCGTCGATGAGATTGACGAGCCGGCCGCTGAGGTCGACATCGAGCACGACCTCCGGATAGCGCGAGCGATAGGCGGCGAGCACGTCGGCGAACAGCGAATTCGCAAACCACACGGAGGCGCTGAGCTTCAACGTGCCGCGCGGCAGCACGGTGGCCTCGCTGACATCAGCCTCGACGTCGTCGAGCTGCTCCAGCAGCTGACGCACCTGCTCGAAATAGACCACACCGGCTTCGGTCAGCCCGACGCGGCGGCTGGTGCGGTTGAGCAGCCGGGTCGACAGCCGCCGCTCCAGCTCCATGACGTGCTTGGAGACCATGGCGGGTGACAGGCTCAGCCGCTCGGCCGCCGCAGCGAAGCTCTTGAGCTCGGCGACCTGGCAGAACACCCGGATGCTGACGAGGGAGTCCATTGATCATCAACCAGCAAGAAATGATTTCTCAACGGGAGGCATAATGATCAATCCAGAAGAAATCATCAACCTGCGCCGACCAGCCCCCACTCGTTTGGAGACTTCCATCGTGTCCACCACTGCATCGACCACCGATCTCACCCCGCTTCGGCCCTCGCTCGCGCTGCGCATCGGCCTGTGGACCGCACAGGCCCTGATCTTCGTGGCCTTTGGCGGAGCCGGCCTGACCAAGCTGTTCACGCCGATCCCGCAGCTTGCGGCGATGATGCCGTGGGCAGGTGAGTATTCCGAGGTTTTCGTGCGCGCGATCGGGCTGGTCGATCTCGCCGGCGCGCTCGGCATCATCCTGCCGTCGCTAACCCGCATCATGCCGCGCCTGACCGTCCTCGCCGCGCTCGGCTGCGCCACGCTCCAGGTGTTCGCCCTCGCCTTTCATCTTTCCCGCGGCGAGGCCGCCGTCACCCCGCTCAATATCCTGCTGCTCGCCTTGTCGCTGTTCGTGCTGTGGGGTCGCAACAACAAGGCGCCGATCCGGCCGCGCAACTGACCCGGCAACCACCGGCCTTGGAATCGCCACGGCCGACGGTTTCCCTTGCGACGAGAAAGCAGCGATGAGCGAACCCGTTCAAGATCTCTCGCGCCGCGGCTTCCTCGCTGGCGCGACGGCCCTCGGCGCCCCAGCCCCCGCCGTGCCGGCCGTCGCCCGGCATCGCGCCGGCATCGTCATTCTGATCGATCGCAACGATCCGCACGTGATGGGTCACGCCATCGGCTATTCGGGCAATCTGACGCGGCATTTCGCCAGCCTCGGAGAAACGCCAATGATCGAGGTCGTCGCCAACGGCAGCGGCATCGATGTCTTCCGCGCCGACAAATCTCCGTTGAAGGAGCCGATCGCCGCACTGCGCCAGATGTATCCGCATATCGGCTTCAGCATGTGCGCCTCGTCGAAGGCGATCGCCGAGAGCAAGGAGAATCTGATGATCGAGCTGATCGAGGGCGCGAAGCTCGTGCCATTCGGCATCGGCCGCGTCGTCGAGTTGCAGCGCAAGGGCTGGGCCTACATCCATGGCTGAGACTGTTTCCTTCAGCGCCCTCACGCGCCGCACAGCGCTGCTGGGAGCCGCCACCGCCCTCCTTGTATCCTCGCCGCGCGTCCGCGCCGCGGCTGATGATCCGAGGCCGCCGCTGTTCCGCAGCGGCCGCAGCCAGTTCATCGTCGAGCGGCCGCGCAATCCGCTGCCGCCGTTGAAGCTGCAGGACTTGAGCGGCAAGGACGTGACGCTCGCGCCGAAGCCAGGCCATGTCACGCTGGTGAACCTGTGGGCGACGTGGTGCGCGGCCTGCAAGACCGACCTGCCGACGCTCGCCGCACTGGACCGCGTCCGGATGCCGGCGCTCGACGTCTGGACCATCTGCACCGACCGCCGCGACATCAAGACCATCCGCCGATACGCGGAAACGGTCGCGATGCCCCGTCTGTCCTTCGCCGACCCGCATGCGCAGGCGACCAATCCAGCCAATGCCGACGCCTCCGTCTTCGCCACGCCGGCGATGCCGATCACCTATCTGATCGGGATGAGCGGCTTGATCGAAGGCGATGTGACCGGTGCGGCAGAGTGGCTGTCCGAGCCCGGTGAGGCGCTGCTGCGCTACTATCTCGATCAGCCGGCCACGTGACGGTCGAAGACAGATCCGGCGGCCGGACTGGTGAGACGGTGCAGGCATTTGCCTCACCACAACGTCATTCCGGGGCAAGGCCGACAGGCCGTGAACCCGGAATCTCGATGTTGTCTTGCGTCGGCTTTCAACAAGCTCGAGATTCCGGGTTCAATCGCCAACCCGCCGCCGCTTCGCGACGTCGAGTTGACGATTGCCCCGGAATGACCGTCTGAACCAACTTGGCTTTCGTGCCGCAGTCGGCCTACTCCGCCGGCGCCGCTTGCATGTCGGCATGCGGCACGTAGCTCTCGGACATGCCGAGCCGTCCCAGCCAGAACAGCCCGCCCGCGACCACGACATAGGCCAGCGCCACCGCCGGCGTCACACCGAAGCCGCCGCCGATGCCGACAGCCTCACCATGCATGAAGCCGAAATAGGTCATGACCGCACCGGCGAGCGCGAACGCCGCCGCCTTGGTGAAGTCGCGCTCGATGACGAACACACCGATGGCGCCCAGCACGAGGCCGGCGAGGATCGAGCCGCCACCCATCACTTCCAGGCCGTGATACAGCACGCCCTGCTGCGGCAGCGCGGCGATCGCGGCGGTCTTCACCGCGTCCACCTTGTCGGCAGCGAGCTCGCCGACAGCCTGCGCCGCCGTCACCGTCGAGGCCAGCATG
The DNA here is from genome assembly GCF_051167995.1 of Bradyrhizobium sp. HKCCYLRH3073. Classification (NCBI taxonomy): domain Bacteria; kingdom Pseudomonadati; phylum Pseudomonadota; class Alphaproteobacteria; order Hyphomicrobiales; family Nitrobacteraceae; genus Bradyrhizobium; species Bradyrhizobium sp. HKCCYLRH3073. Next base: position 709,933 of record NZ_JBNPUD010000001.1, on the reverse strand, counting down.
GTGTCGATCTGCAGCTTGGCCCAGGCGGCGAGATGCGGCGTGAACGCGAGCACGATCGCCGGCGCGTGCTTGACCGGCGTCGTCTGGAACGCCTGCGCGCCGATCAGCATGCCGATGTAGAGCAGGATCGGCGAGATCGCGACCACCGGCACCAGCGCCAGCAGCACCGAGATGATGCCGAGCCAGGACAGCACGATCACCATCAGCCCGGTCGCCGCGGAGTAGCCGATGCGGCCGCCCATCGCCTTCCAGCCGGGATGGCCGATGTAGACGGCGTTGATGAAGGGATTGCCCATCATGCAGCCGATCAGGCTGACGACGCCGTCGGCGGTCAGCACGCGCGTCGTCGGATACTCGTCGCCCGCGGCTTCCGCGCTCTCGACATTGTCCATGGCCTCGACGAGGTCGTAGATGCCGAACGGGATCGCGGTCACCAGGATCACGCCGAGATATTCGAAGCCGGAGAACACCGTGCCGAACGCCGGCAGCGGCACCGAGAAGCCAAAGTTGGCGAAGGCATCGCCGACGCCCTTCACGCTGAGCCCGCCGAGGCCGAGGCCGAACAGGTTGGAGCCCCAGGCCATGACCATGCCGACCGCGATCGCCACGAGACCGGCCGGCAGGCCTTTCGGATATTTCACGCCGCCGAACCAGCTGACCAGGATGATCGCGAAGCACACCAGCCCGATCTGCGGCGTCATGTACATCTCGAGCGCCGGCCGCATCGAGATGAAGGTGACCGAGACGCCGGCGAGCGTGCCGAGCAGCGCCGCCCTCGGCGTGATCTTGCGGATATAGGGCGCGACGAAGCCGCCGATCATCAGGATGAAGCTCTGGAAGAACACCCAGACGAGGCCGGCCGACCAGCCCTTCAGGGGATCGCCGGTCTTCAAGGTGACCGGCAGCATGATCACGAAGGTCACGATGAACATGTGCGGGACGCTGACGCCCGAGGGCAGCGCGCAGACGTCGCTGCGTCCGGTCTTCTGCGCCAGCCGATAGGCGAGGAACGCGTAGTACAAGGTCGACAGGCACATCATCAGGCCGAGCGCCGGCAGGATGCGGCCGAACACCAGGCTGTCCGGCATCTTCAGCACGAAGCGCAACAGCCCGGTGAGGACGAGCATGTTGACGAGGATGTTGGTGCCGAAACCGAAGAACGCGTTCCAGTCCCCTTGTGTCCAGAGCACCGGTTTGAAATCCGCACTTGTCGAGCTTGCCGTCCCGCTTCCGCTCATCGCCTTGCTCCCCTGTTGCCTGCAGCGACTACATGATCAAACTCATCCGTCTCAGATCTTTCAGCTCGTCTCTCAGATCATGGCCTTCAGCACCGCGGCCGAGTCCGCGACCCAGCCGAAGATGCCGCCCTGGGCCTTGATCATCTTCAGCCCCATCTCGTGGAATTCCGGGAAGTAGGACGCGCAGCCATCGGAGATGACGACGCAGCGATAGCCGCGGTCATTGGCCTCGCGTACGGTGGTGTTGACGCAGACCTCGGTGGTGACGCCGCACACCAGCAGATTGGCGATGCCATGGAGCTTCAGCACCTCGCCCAACTCGGTCGCGTAGAAGGCACCCTTCCCCGGCTTGTCGATCACGACCTCGCCATCGACGGGATAGAGCGCGGGAATGATGTCGTGCCCGGCCTCGCCGCGGATGAGGATGCGCCCCATCGGACCGGGATCGCCGATGCGAAGCGACGGCGCGCCGCGCTCGACCTTGGCCGGCGGCGCATCCGACAAATCCGGCTCGTGGCCCTCACGGGTGTGAATGACCAGCATGCCGGACTCGCGTGCCGCCGCCAGCACATTCGCGATCGGCTCGACCGCGCGGGCAAGCTGCGACACGTCATTGCCCAGTGTCTCGCCGAACCCGCCCGGCTCCATGAAGTCGCGCTGCATGTCGATGATGACCAGCGCGGTCTTGGACAGATCGAGCGTGATCGGCTCCGGCTCGGCGATGATCGTCGCGGTTGCCGCTGCAGATGAGTTCGCCATGTCAGCCGCCTGCCTCCCCGCGAGAATGTCTCGCAACTGATGAAGCAAGCGGTGTGCCATTGTGTACAATGCGGCGAGGCGCGACGGCCCTGGCGAAGCACGAACTAATTCAAGGGGTTGAGAAGATGGCCGACATTGCCCGGTTGCTGGGCAGGCTCGTTCGGCGCGAACTCAGCCCATTTCATGAGCGATCATTGCATGCAATGATCGCCATGCTGCATCGCCTTGCGCCAAGGAAGGAGATTGAGCTTCACCTCGTCCCGCCTGTGCGCAGCATGACCACCGATCGCGCCAAACCGACAAATGTCGGGTCAAGCCCGGGACGACGGCGGGAGAACGTCACATCACCTTCCGATAAAAATAATCTTCTTGCTATTTTTCGGAAATCATGATTGTCTATGCGCATCCCGCCTCATCGCAGAGGGGCGTAGCGCGCGATCGTCACGACACGCGAGGCGGGGAAGCGATGGCCGCGAGAGATCGCAGCGTCCTCTTTCGAGGGCGCGGACGAACGATGGCTTGCGGACGTGAAGTCGCAGCGTCCTGACACCCCGACGCTGGTGTCACCCGCGCAATGCGCAAGCATTGTCGCGGCATGGTGGCCAACAAGCCCGGCGCACCAGGGAGACTGCGTATAAGCGTGAAGACCGTCGCGCAGGGAATGCCGGAGTGTTCGGCTTTGCCTGTGGTACCTGCCGCCTGCATTTTTTTCGCAGGCGGGCCATGGGTGAGGCCTTCACCCGGCATTCCCTGCGCCCTCTGCATGATTTGCGAGGGACAGTTTCAATGCATGCCTCGGGCGCGACGCGCCGCGAGATTGCGATGTCATGTCCGTGCTGTTTGAGACTGTGAAACCGACCACAAGCGACGCTGCCGTAGGGTGGGCAAAGGCGCGCCCTGGACCTGCGTTGCCAGCGAAGCTCCTTCCCACGCCGTGCCCACCATAGCTGTCGAGCACGCTGATGCACAGTGGGCACGCGACCGCCCTGCGGGCGTCCGCTTTGCCCACCTACAGACTACGGACTACAAACTCCACCGCCGTCCTTTGCTCGCATGCAGTCGCCTCACCCTCCGCTGTCGTCCCGGACAAGCCATGACGCGCGCCAGCGCGGCATGGCGCCGATCCGGGACCCATACGCCGCAGCAGTCGTGATGAGCACAATGCCAATGACCAGCCTGCCTCAAACCGCTCCCTGGGGGTATGGGTCCCGGCGTTCGCCGGGACGACAGCGGTGGCTGTCGAGACAGCTCTGCTCTCACGCAAACTAGGACGCCTGCCTCGCCGGCTTGCGCTCCACCGGGTGGATGTCGATGCCGCGCAGCCTTCCCAGCCGCAGCACATCCATCGCGACGGTGCGGCCGATGCGATCGCGGTCGAGCACGCGGATCAGGTCGTCGACGCCGTTGATGTCGGCGCCGTCGAGGCTGATCACGACATCGCCCGGCAGCAGGCCGGCACGCGCCGCCGGGCCATCCGGCTCGATCTGCATCAAGAGCGCGCCCATCTTGTTCTCGACGCCGGCGAGCAGCGCGTGACGCCGCGGCACCGGCGCGGTCTGCCCGGAGACGCCGATATAGGCGCGGCGGACATAGCCGTGGCGGATGATTTCCGACAGCACGAACTGCGCGGTGTTGCTCGCGACCGCAAAGCAGATGCCTTGCGCCCCCTGGATGATGGCGGTGTTGATGCCGATCACCTCCGCGGCCGAGGACACCAGCGCCCCGCCGGAATTGCCGGGGTTGAGCGCCGCATCGGTCTGGATGACGTCCTCGATCATCCGGCCCGAGACCGAGCGAATCGAGCGCCCCAGCGCCGACACCACGCCGGCCGTCACGGTCGATTCGAAGCCGAGCGGGTTGCCGATCGCGACCACGAGCTGACCGCGCCGCAGGCTCTTGGAGTTGCCGAGCGCGGCGTAGCGCAGGTCGCGCGCGTGATTGGCGCGCAGCAAAGCGAGATCGGTGTCGGGATCGACGCCCAGCACCTGCGCATCGGTGACGACGCCCTCGACGTCGCGCAGCCGGATGGCCTTCGACGAGCCGACCACATGGCTGTTGGTCAGCACCAGCCCGTCGGGCGAGATCACGATGCCCGAGCCGAGGCCGCCGCGCTCGGCGCGGGAGCCGGCTTTGGGGCCAGTCTCGACACGCACGACCGCAGGGCCGACGCGCTCGGTGACGTCGATGACGGCATTGGAATAGGCGTCGAGCAGCGCCCGGTCATCGGCCGGGGCAGCAGACGACGCTTGCGCCGGCGACAGCGCGTCGCCGGCGAGATCGGAGGTAAAGTCCAACATGGCAAGATTTCCTTCGGCCGCTCAGATGGGTAGCAGCCTGCCCCGGCGCAAGGTGGCGGTCTGTCCCGTTCGCAAGGCGGGCGAGCTGATCCGCACTTGCGGCCGTCGTTCGAGACGCCCGCCTCCGGCAGGCTCCTCAGGACGAGGACCGGCTGCGCGGCAATATCTCAAACCCTCATGGTGAGAAGCGCCGCACGCCAAAATGAGCCAAGCAGTCGGTCCAGATGGCGGTGCGTCTCGAACCATGAGGCCGAGACGCCGGATCCCAAGCCGCACTTGCCGTGACTCACGAGCGATGTGATAGGACTGGACGCGGATATTTGATGCAATTGATTGCGGGAGAAAACATGCGGCTGCGAGACCGGCTGTTGTCGTTGTGTGGGGCCATTGTGCTGGGAGCCGGCATGACCGGCGCATCGCTGGCGGCGAGCGCCACGGTGCGCAGCGGCGACACGATCCAGCTCGGCGACACTGTGTTCCGGCTCGACGGCATCGATGCGCCGGAGGTCGACCAGCTCTGCATCGACGATCACGCCGATTCCTGGAGCTGCGGCGTCGAGGCGCGCGAGCAGCTCGGCAAGCTGATCGGCGGGCGCTCGGTGCGCTGCGACGATCTCGGTCCCGACAAGCCGCTCAAGACCCGCAGGATCGGCCTCTGCACCATCGACGGCGACAAGGTCAGCCTCAACCAACAGGTCGCGCGCGCGGGCTACGCCATGAGCGCGGATCCGGCGATCAAGTATCGCGCCAAGGACGATGTCGCCGCGGCCAAGGAGGCGGTGCGCGGGCTGTGGAAGGGATGCTTCGTCGCGCCCTCAGAGTTCCGCGCCGACAAGAAGGACGGCGCCCTGCTCGGTGCCGCCTGCCGCGCCGACCGCGACCGCGAGATCCGTGCGGTGCTGTTCCCGGACGCGCCGAGCGCGCCGCCGGGCTGCAGCATCAAGGGCAAGTTCGCGGTGCGCGCCCGCGTGACCGGCAACATCGGCATCTACCATCTGCAGGGCTGCCCGAGCTATCCCGCGACCACCGAGCCCGACCGCTGGTTCTGCTCGGAGGACGACGCACGCGCCGCCGGCTTCCGCCGTGCGTTCAACTGCCGCGCACCGAAGAAGTGAGGACGGCCCGCTCGTGCTTCTCAATGCCGCATCAGCTGGTCCATCAGCGGCTGACGCGCCAGATCGTGCCGTTGCCGTCTTCGGAGATGAGCAGGCTGCCGTCGCGCGCCACGGTGACGCCGACCGGCCGCCCCCAGACCTCGCGATCGTTGACGACGAATCCGGTGACGAAATCCTCGTATTCGCCGGTGGGCGCGCCGTCCTTGAGCCTGATCCGGATCACCTTGTAGCCGGTGCGCTTCGACCGGTTCCACGAGCCGTGCTCGGCGGCGAAGGCATCGCCGCGATACTCCGGCGGAAACAGATTTCCGTCGTAGAACGTCAGACCGAGCGAGGCCGAATGCGGCTGCAGCAGCACGTCGGGCACGGTGATCCTGCCCTTCAGGTCGGGGCGCTCGCCGGCATGGCGCGGGTCGGGGTTGTCGCCGATGTAGTACCAGGGCCAGCCATAGAAGCCGCCCTCCTTCACCCGCGTGACATAATCCGGCACCAGATCGTCGCCGAGCCCGTCGCGCTCGTTGGTCGAGCACCACGGCGCTCCGGTTGCCGGCTGGATGGCGAGGCCGACGCAGTTGCGGATGCCGGTGGCGAACAGGCTGCGGTTCTGGCCGTCGGGATCGAATGCCAGCACGCCGGCACGGTCGGTCTCTCCGCCCCAGCCCGCGCCGAGCGGATGCGCCTTGATCCAGGCACTGATTCCGCCGGCTGGCTCTCCCAGCGCTTCGCCGACATTGCCGGCGGAGCCGACCGACACCAGCATGCGCTTGTCGTCCCTGGTGAAGACGATATCGCGCGTCGAATGGCCGTAGCCGGCCGGCAGATCGGCGATCGTCTGGGCCGCGGCCGACGCCTTCATGTCGCCAGCCCGATAGGGAAAGCGCATGACGCGCTCGGTGCTTGCGACATAGACCCATTGCGGATCGCGGCTCGGATAGAACGCGATGCCGAAGGGATGGCCGAGACGGTCGGCAAAGATCTCGCTGGAGGCGACCTTGCTGCCGTCCTCGCTCGGGCGCAGCACGCGGACGCGCCCGGCCCGGGTCTCGGCGACGAAGATGTCGCCATTCGGCGCGGTGCGGAGGATGCGCGGCCCGTTCAGCCCCTCGGCGAACAGCGCGACCTTGAAACCGTCGACGACCTTCGGCACGGCGGAGGCCGGTCGTTGCACCACGCGGGACACGTTCGCGGCGGACGCCGTCGCCCCCGGCTTGGGCAGGTCTTCAGGGCGGATCAGCCTGATCGTGCCCGGCGCATCACCCTGCCAGCTGCCGAACGCGTCCTTGCCTTTCAGCACAGCAGGTTCGGCTGCGGCGGCGATCGCCGCCAGCGCGCTCAAGGTCGCCACGACAGCCGTGCTCATCAGTCTCGTCATGCAGTCCTCGCGCGTCTCGAACGGCCGGCAGTCTACCCCGGTCGAGGACCGGCGATCACGTGTCGCGGCGATGGGACGCGATCACGACAGCGCCCCGAGCACACCGCGCGTCGCCTGGTCGATCTCCTCGACATAACGTCGGCGCGCGAAGGACTCGGTCAGGAAGCCGATCACCTTGCGGCTGTTCTCCGATTCCAGCACCGCCAGCTCTTCCGCGCCGGAATCGTCGAAGATCTTCATCGCCGTCTTGACGTTCATTTCGGGCAACAGCGCGACCTCGAAATATTTGGCGAGCTCGACCACCTGGATCTCGTCGGCAATGGAGTCCAGTTCGCCCGAGAACAAATCGGGCAACGAGACCAGCCCGCAATAATCGTCGCTGTTGTTCACCACCACCACCGCCTGGCGCGTGCCCAGCGCGAACTCGCGCCGACAGGCCGCGATGCTGGTCGTGGTCGGCACCTTGGCGACGTCGGAGCGCATCAGCCGCTCGACCGTGAGGTTGCGCAGCCAGCCGACGTCGTTGGCACTGCGGATGGTCTCGCCGCGCAGATGCAGTCGCCAGGTCGAGAACGAGTGGCCGAACAGGACGCGGACGCACACCGACGTCACGATGCAGGCGCCCAGCACGACGGCCGTGACGTCGACGCTGCGGGTCATTTCCAGCACCAGGAACGACATCGTCAGCGGCCCGCCGACGATGGCGACACCGAGCGTCGCCATGCCGGTGAGCATCGCCACCAGCGGGTCGATCGCGAGCCCGAGGCCGGCCAGCGCGAGCAGTCCCGCAAACAGCTTGCCGAGCAGGCTGCCGACGAACAGCGAGGCGAAGAACAGACCGCCGCGGAAGCCCGAGGCCAGCGAGATCAGGCAGGCGGCGAGCTTGAGCACGATGATGGTGGCGATCATGCCGACCGCCATCTCGCGATGCAGATCGAGCAGCATCGCGCCGTGGCCAGCCGCCAGCACCTGCGGCGTCACGATCGCCATGGCGCCGACACAGACCCCGCCGATCACCGGGCGCAGCCAGACCGGGATGCGGACGAACAGCCGCTCGACCGCCGGCGAGGCGCGCATCACCACGATGCCGATGCCGGCGACGAGGAGCGCCAGCACGAACAGCGCGATGTATTGCTCGAAGCCGACCGCGCCGACCTTGGCGATCTCCAGCGAATACGGCGCGCCGGCGAGATATTGCGAGGTCAGCGCACCCGCCAGCGACGCCGCCAGAATCGGCGCGGCGCTGCCCACGGAGTAGACGCCGACGATCAGCTCACAGGCATAGAACGCGCCGGTGATCGGCGCGCCGAAGGCGGCCGCGATGGCTGCGGCCGCACCGCAGCCGAGGATGAGGCGCAGATCGTTGCGGCGGAGCGTGAGATACTGCCCGAGCAGCGAGGCGACGCCGGCGCCGATCTGGGTGTAGCCGGCCTCGAGGCCGACCGAGGCGCCGGAGCCGTTGGAGACCAGGGTCTGACTGCTCACGACGATGCTGTCGCGCATCGACAGCCGTCCGCCGCGCAACGCATTGGCCTCGACGGGGTCGACCGCGGCCGCGATCTTCCAGCGCCGCCGCAGCCATTCCATGATGCCGAGCGCCAGGCCGCCGCAGGCGGGCGCGATCAGGGCGACCGCCGGGTTGACCCAGGTATGAGCGCTGAGCCGGACATCGATCGGAATGCCATAGATGACCACATGCGCGACCTGCGCGATCAGGCTCATCACCGTCACGATCGCACCTGTCGCGACGCCGATCACCAGCGCCAGCGGGATCAGGTAGAACTCGTTACTGCGCAGCAGGGCCCGCAGCCGCGTGACCACCCGGTTCGAAGCCTTGCGATCGATGATATGCGACAGCGTCGACAGCACGGAGAGCCATTTCTTCTACGATGAGGCCTCGCCGTGGCAATAACCTGTCGCAACTAGCGGAACAAGCGCGAATTCCTGTCCAGTCGAAACGTGGTTGACCGGTCCGGAAAGTGGAACCGCCGCGGCCCGCGCGATCCTACGCCTCCGCGCGGCACCGCTGAGGTCACTAGCAGCCCAAGTTTAAAACGACGGCGCCCGCCACGGGAGACTCCGCAACGGGCGCGTGCAACTCAAATCGAGGAGATCGACCGTTCAGACCCGCTCGATGATGATCGCGGGTGCCATGCCACCGGCCGCGCACATCGTGACCAGGCCGCGCTTGAGATCGCGCCGCTCGAGTTCGTCGAGCAGCGTCCCGATCAGGATGGAGCCGGTGGCGCCGATCGGATGTCCGAGCGCGATCGAGCCGCCGTTCACATTGACCTTGGCGCGATCGAGCTTGAGGTCGCGGATGTACTTCTCGGCGACGACGGCGAACGCCTCGTTGATCTCGAACAGGTCGATGTCATCAAGCTTGAGCCCGGCCTTGGCCAGCACCTTGCGCGTCGCCGGCACCGGGGCGTTCAGCATCAGGGTCGGGTCGTCGCCCATGTTGGCCATCGCCACGACGCGTGCCCGCGGCTTCAGACCATGAGCCTTGGCATAAGACGGCGACGCCAGCAGGATCGCTGCCGCACCGTCGACCACGCCCGAGGAGTTGCCGGCGTGATGGACGAAGTCGATCTCGAGGTCGGGATAGCGCTGCAGGATCAGGTTGCGATAGGTCGTGCCCTTCTCGTCAAGCGCGTAGTCGGCGATCGCCGGAAACGCCGGCTTCAGCCCGGCGAGCGCCTCCGCCGTGGTCTGCGGCCTGGGATATTCTTCGTGGTCGAGCGCGAGGCTGCCGTCTTCGCGACGTACCGGCACCAGGCTCTTCTTGAAGTGGCCGGCAGCGATCGCCGCCGCCGCGCGCTTCTGGCTCTCCAGCCCGAGCGCGTCGACATCGGCGCGGGTGATGCCTTCCATGGTGGCGATGGCGTCGGCACAGACGCCCTGGTGCGACTGCGGGTGCAGCGCGCGCAGATGCAGATTGCCGGCATCCATCATCAGCGGCCCCTCGCCGCGCCGGCCCTCCATCGACATCATCTCGCAGCCGCCGGCGACGACGAGATCCTCCTGCCCTGCCATGATCGAGGCGGCGGCGATGTTGACGCTGGTGATGCCGGAGCCGCAGAAGCGGTCGAGCGTGACGCCGGAGGCGCGGATGTCGTAGCCGGCATCGAGCGCCGACATGCGGCCGAGGTCGCCGCTCTGCGGGCCGCGCTGCGACGAGCAGCCCCAGATGATGTCGTCGACATCGCCGGTGTCGATGCCGGTGCGCTCGGCCAGCGCACGCAGCACGGTGGCGCCGAGATGCTGCGGATGCAGCCCGGCGAGCGCGCCCTTGCCGGCCTTGCCGATACCGCGCGGCGTCCTGCAGGCATCGATGATGAGCGCGTCGACCATGGTGTTTCCTTTGCCCGATGTTGCTGTGCGCTGACAGCGCGCAGCGTCTCGGCGGCCGCACGCTCTCTTTGTTGTCGCATAGCATTGCGCATGCGGTCTTCACAACGGCGCTTGAAGCTGCCGGCGCATGACCAAAACGCACGCCATGGCGTTGATGCAACTCACCTTTCCGTCGCACGAACAATTCCGCGGATCGGCGCGCTCACGCGGCCTTCTCGCAGACTGGTTGAAGAGCAGCCGATCTCGCCCAGCCGCGCTGCAACGCAGCTCGAACGGAGGGTCTCGGCAACGTTGGCAGTTGGGCTGCGGAGCATTGTCCAAGCAAGCGAACTGTCCGTTCACCCAATGCTTCTTGTCGTGCCGCAGAGGCTGCAAGATCCTCGATCGGGAACGACCGGGATCACAGCGATCCGCCGGCTCCGGATCCGGAGCACTCATGATCACGACGCCACGTTGAAATGTCGCCTGACCTCGCCATTGTGGCGTGACGATAGCAAACACGAACGATGCCGGCGCCTGGCAGGCGACGCCTGCCGTGACCGCGGCCATCCCGAGGAGGACGCTCTGATGTTGAGACGAGACCTGCTGGCCACCATGGCCGGACTGGGAGCGGCGAGCGTGCTCGGCGCGGTCCCTGCGCAACTCTCCGCCGAAGAGGCCAAGATCCCCAACATCGCCGGGCCGGATCCGGCACCGAAGACCCCAAGCTTCAGGGCGCCACCGGGCAGCGTCGATACCCACACCCATATCTTCGGACCGGCCGCGACCTATCCGTTCTCGCCCACCCGCCCCTACACGCCGCCCGACGCATCGCTGGAGATGTTCCGGGCGCTGCACGCCAAGATCGGCGTCGAGCGCGCCGTCATCGTCAACGCCACCGTCCACGGCACCGACAATCGGGTCGTGACCGATGCGATCGCGCAGAGCAACGGCAACTACAAGGGCGTCGCCAACATCAATGCGGCGATGTCCGATGCCGACCTCGCGGCGCTCGGCAAGGCCGGCATCTGCGCCTGCCGGTTCGCCTTCCTCCGCCGCCTCGGCGGCGTCGGCGACATGAACGTCTTCCGCAGCCTGGTGGACCGCGTCGCGGCGATCGGCTGGCACGTCGACATTTATCTCGAGGCCGGAAGAATCCGGGAATTCGTGCCGATCCTGAAGGCGCTGCCGGTCACCTATGTGATCGACCACATGGGCACGATCAGCGCCGCCAAGGGGATCGACGATGCCGGGTTCAAGGCGCTGCTCGACCTGCAGGCGAGCGACGACAAGTGCTGGATCAAGATCACCGGTCCCGAGCGCGCTTCGGCCTCCGGCCCCCCATTCCACGACGCGGTCCCGTTCGCCCGCAAGCTGATCGACAACGCGCCGGATCGCGTCATCTGGGGCACCGACTGGCCGCATCCGAACGTCAAGATCATGCCCAATGACGGCGATCTGGTCGATCTGATCCCACTCTACGCCCCGGATCCGGCCATGCAGCGAAAGCTGCTTGTCAGCAATCCCGAACGGCTGTTCAAGTTCGAGCCCAAGAGCTGAGTCACCGCCAGCTGCGACTTCGAACCTTTCAGCGACAGGACCGATCATGACCGCCACGACCCTCACCGCCGACAGCAAGCCAGGCGCCCGCCGAGGCTGGTGGAAGGAGCTCTGGGTCCAGGTCATGATCGCGATGGCAGCGGGCATCCTGCTCGGTGCCGTCAAGCCGGATCTCGGCGCCCAGATGCAGCCGCTCGGCGACGCCTTCATCAAGGCGATCCGGATGCTGATCGCGCCGATCATCTTCTGCACGGTGGTCAACGGCATCGCCCACATGGCCGACATGGCCAAGGTCGGCCGCGTCGCGATCAAGGCACTGATCTATTTCGAGGCCATCACGACGCTGGCGCTGATCATCGGCCTGACCGCGGTGAACCTGTTTCAGCCCGGCGTCGGCATGAACGTCGACCCGGCGACGATCAACTCCGCGACGATCGAGCCCTATGTCAAGCAGACCGCTGCGGTCGGCTTCGTGCCGTTCCTGCTCAACATCATCCCGCAGACCTTCGTTGGCGCCTTTGCCGAGGGCAATATCCTGCAGGTGCTGTTCATCTCGGTGATGTCAGGCTTTGCGCTGATCTGGCTCGGCGATCGCGCCAAGCCGGTGACGGACGTGATCGAGGTCGCCGGGCAGATGATCTTCGGCGTCGTCCGGATCGTGATGTGGGCAGCGCCGCTCGGCGCCTTCGGGGCAATCGCCTTCACCGTCGGCAAGTTCGGCATCGGCTCGCTCGCCAAGCTCGGCCTGCTGCTCGGCAGCTTCTACCTGACCTGCCTGATCTTCATCGCCGCCGTGCTCGGACCGATCGCCGCCTTCACCGGCTTCAGCCTGTGGAAGCTGATCCGCTACCTCAGGGACGAGGTGCTGGTCTGCATCGCCACCACGTCATCGGAGACCGTGCTGCCGCGCATGCTGGCGAAGCTCGAAGCCGCCGGCTGCGAACGCAGCATCGTCGGTCTCGTCATCCCCACCGGCTATTCGTTCAATCTCGACGGCACCTGCCTCTACCTCGCCACCGCCGCGGTGTTCCTGGCGCAGGCGACCAACACGCATCTCGACGTCAGTCACCAGATCGGGCTGCTGCTGATCCTGCTGGTGACATCGAAGGGCGCAGCCGGCATCGCCGGCGCCGCTTTCGTCGTGCTGGCCGCAACGCTGGCCGCGACCGGAACGATTCCGGTCGCCAGTGTCGCCTTGGTGCTCGGCATTCACCGGCTGATGTCGCAGGGGCTGACGCCGACGAACCTGATAGGTAACGCGGTCGCCACCATCGTCATCGCGAGGTGGGAGAATGGCTTGGACGCGACGCGCCTGCGCGAGGTGCTCGATGGCGTCATGACGGCATCTGATGCAAATTGAAATCATTGAAGCAGACGTGAAGCGAGTCTCGCCGCATTGACGCCGATCAAACGGCGCATGACCTAAAATTAATAGTTGTCTTCTTTCGTCTCGCTGCTGTGCTCAGCTAATGAAGCGCAGCGGACGACGTGTCGATATCCCCGCGTCGTCCAGCAAGAACGATCAGAAACGTTCACGGAGCAAGCGCCTGAGGACCACCGGTCCCGCATGACACCGTGCGCGAGACGATCAATCGGAGACGATCATGAACAAGCAGCTTCTGCTCAAACTTCACCGTTGGATCAGCCTCGTCTTCGCGCTGCCATTGCTTGTCATCATCGTGACCGGGATGATCCTCTCCTTCGAGCCGATGGCACAGGTCGCCGCCGTCAAGCCGCACAGCGTCGATCCGGCGCGCGTGGTCGCGCTGATCAAGCAGTACGATCCCGACGGCAAGGCACGCGGCCTGTCAATCGACGCCTCCATGCAGCACCTGACCTTGCAGGGGGCGCCAGGCACCGAGGTCGACATGACGACCGGCGCCGCGGTCGAGAGGCCGGCGATGGCCAGCGTCTTCTCGTGGGCGCGCAGGACCCACGAGCATCTGATCGGAATCCCCGGCCTCACTCTGATCTCGACCGTCGCCATGGTCGGCATCATGATCATCGGCATCCTGATGGGACTGCCGCGGCTGCGCAACACGCTGTCCGGCTGGCACAAGGGCACGGCCTGGTTCACGCTGCCGCTGATTTTGCTCAGCCCGCTCACCGGACTCTGCCTCGAGCTCGGCCTCACCTTCGCAGGCAGCGCGCCGCCCGCAGCGGCCAAGCGCATCTCGCTGCCTGAGGCCGTCAGCATCGTCTCCAGGGACCACGACCTGTCGTCGGTGAACTCGATCGGCAATCGCGGCGGGCGGATGATGGCGAGGATCATCGAGGACGATGAGCTCAGGGCCTATGCGGTCACGTCCGACGGGCTCTCCGCATTGCCGCGCAACTGGCCGCGCCTGCTGCACGAAGGCAACTGGTCGCTGATCGGCAGCGCGGCCAACGTGCTGATCTCGGTCGCGCTGTTCGCGCTGCTGGTCACCGGCGTGCTGATCTGGACGCAGCGCCGGCTCCGGCGTCCGAGCCGCGCGCGCAGCGTGCCGTCGAAGCCGGTGGTCGCATCCTCGATGCCGTCCTGACGACCGCGATCATCGCGTGGAGCCGGCTCGCTCTGCGGGCCGGCTCAGTTACGACCTTGCGCGCGATCTGCGCGCTGCTTCGCGACAACATGGGCTCGGCAGCAGAGCTCTCCCGATCATTATGACGAGCGACGTCGGCCCCCGCCAATACGGGACGAGCAGCGGCGTTCTCGGGGTTCGTCGCAGAACTGTCATGCGCGAGTCCGGCGCAGGCGGGCACCGACGCCGCGCGGACGGTGCCCGAGACGTCAAGGTGTGAGCAAGCCCGTCCTGTCATCAACGTGACTTGACCTGATCGGTACCGCCACGCATCGTCAGCAACAGAAAACGAAACGGTTTAGTTTCATGTCTGATGATGTCCAATTGTTTCACGGCTGTTCGGGACCAGTCCCAAGACGCAGCGCATTGCCCTTGCGGCTCGGCCTGCTCGGCTGGAGCATGCTGCTCGCGTCCTGCGCCGTCGGTCCGGACTTCATGTCTCCCGACGCGCCGGCCGCAACCGGTTATGTGGCCGAACGTCGGCTCGCCGCGACCGCCAACGCCTCGACACCGGGCGGCAATGTGCAGAGCTTCGCGCCCGGAGGCGATCTGCCCGGCACTTGGTGGGCGCTGTTTCATTCCCGGCAGATCAACGCCTTCGTCGAGGAGGCGATTCGCAACCACCCGGACATCGAGGCCGCACAATTGGCGCTGCGTGCTGCGCGCGAGAACGCTCTGTCGCAGCAGGGCGCGCTGTTTCCGCAGCTGAGCGCGAGCGGGTCGGCCGAGCGTACGCAGGCCTCCAGCACGCAGCAGGGACAATGGCCTGGCCAGACGTCGCTCTACACGCTCTACGGTAGCTCCGTCAGCGTCAGCTACGCGCTCGACCTATGGGGCGGTACGCGGCGTCAGGTCGAGGCGCTGCAGGCCCAGGCCGACTACCAGGGGTTCAAGATGGAGGCGACGTATCTCGCGCTGACCGCCAATGTGGTGACCGCCGCGATCACCGACGCCTCGCTGCGCGACCAGATCGCGGCGACCGAGGAGATCATCAGGGCCGAGACCGATCAGCTCGGCCGCATCCAGCGCCAGTTCGACGTCGGCGCGATCTCCAAATCCGACGTGCTGGCGCAGGAGGCAACGCTGGCGCAGGCCAAGGCGACGTTGGCACCACTGCAGAAGCAACTGGCGCAACAGCGCAATCAACTGATGGCCTATCTCGGCCGGCTGCCGAGCCAGGACCGCGGCGAGCACGTGACGCTCGCGGAGCTGAAGCTGCCGCGCAAGCTGCCGGTCTCCCTGCCCTCGTCGCTCGTCCGGCAGCGTCCCGACATCCGGCAGGCCGAGGCGACCTTGCACCAGGCGACTGCGACCGTCGGCGTCGGGATCGCCAACCTGCTGCCGCAGGTGACGCTGTCCGGCAGCTACGGCGCGAGCGGGCCGGAGCGGCTGTTCTCGCCGACGACGCTGGTATGGGATGCCGCCTCGAGCGTCAGCCAGAAGCTGATCGACGGCGGCACGCTGTACCACACCAAGGAGGCCGACGTCGCCACGTTCGAGCAGGATTTGTCGCTCTACAAGAGCACGGTCATCACGGCGTTCCAGAACGTCGCGGATTCGCTGCGCGCCATCCAGTACGACGCCGAGGCGCTGAAGGCGCAGGCCGCCGCCGAGAAGGCCACGGCCGACAGCCTTGCAATGTCGGTCGAGCAGTTCAAGACCGGCGCCGTGCCCTACGCCAACGTCATCACCGCGCAGCAATCCTATCTCAACGCCCGGGTCTCCCGCATCAAGTCGCAAGCCACCCGCTTCAGCGACACCGCGGCGCTGTTCCAGGCGCTCGGCGGCGGCTGGTGGAATCGCCAGGACGAGACCCCGGCGGCGCTGCCGCGCGCCAATCCCGGCTATTTCGCCGGTCCCAATCGTACGACCCAGGAAGCAATGTAATGAAGAAGCGCATGGTCATCATGCTGGCCGCCATGGCCGCTCTGTTCGGCGGCCTGTACGGCTTCCAGACCTTCAAGGGCATCATGATCGCCAAGGCGATCGGCGCCATGGCGAACCCGCCGCAGACGATCTCGACCACGGTCGCGGCGACCGCGCCGTGGCGCTCCAATCTCACCGCAGTCGGCTCGCTGCGCGCCGTTAACGGCGCCGATCTGTCACTGCAGGTCTCGGGCATCGTACAGAGCATCCAGTTCAATTCGGGTGATGCCGTCGAATCCGGCCAGTCCCTGCTGCAACTGGTCGCCACCGACGACGTCGCCAAGCTGCAATCGCTGCAGGCGACCGCCGAGAACAACGCTATCGTCGTCAAGCGCGACGAGGAGCAGATCAAGTTCAACGCCGTCAGCCAGGCGACGCTCGACAGCGACCGCGCCAACCTGAAGAACGCGCAGGCCCTGGTCGCGCAGCAGAAGGCGGTCGTCGAGCAGAAGACCCTGAAGGCGCCGTTCGCCGGCCGCCTCGGCATCCGCGCCGTCGATCTCGGACAATTTCTCAGCGCGGGCACCACCATCGTGACCTTGCAGAGCCTCGATCCCATCTTCGTCGACTTCTATCTGCCGCAACAATCGCTCGCCGACATCCGCATCGGCCAGGACATCACCATCGTGGTCGATGCCTTCCCTGCCGAGCGTTTCGCCGGCCAGATCTCGGCCATCAACGCCAAGGTCGATTCCACCAGCCGCAACGTCCAGGTCCGCGCCACGCTGCACAACGCGGCGGCGCGGCTGCTGCCGGGCATGTTCGCCAAGGTCGAGATCGCGACCGGACAGCCCGAGCAGCTCGTCACCCTGCCGCTGACGGCTGTCGTCAGCAATCCCTATGGCGACCTCGTCTATGTCGTCGACGATCTCAAGGACGGCCAGGGCAGAGCGCGGCAGACCTTCGTCAAGAGCAAGCCGGCCAAGGGCGACCGGATCGCGATCACCGACGGCATCAAGCCGGGCGAGACGGTGGTGATCGCGGGCCAGATCAAGCTGCGCAACGGCAGCCCGGTGAGAATCGACAACTCGCACGTCCCGGTCGCCGAGGCCGCGCCTGACGTCGTCGATCAGTAATTCGCGAAAAGCCTCCGACCTTCAGAGCCCGCCCATGCGCTTCACAGACATCTTCATCCGTCGGCCGGTGCTGGCGCTCGTGGTCAGCGCGCTGATCCTCGTGCTCGGCCTGCGTTCGATGACGACGCTCGCCATCCTGCAATATCCGCGCACGCAGAACGCCATCGTCACGGTCAGCACGGCCTATGCCGGCGCCGATAGCGATATCATCGCCGGCTTCATCACCACGCCGCTGGAGAATGCGATCGCCCAGGCCAACGGCATCGACTACATGACGTCGACCAGCGTCACCGGCAGCAGCACCATCACGGTGAACCTGCGGCTCAACTACGATTCCGGCAAGGCGATGACCGAGATCAACGCCAAGGTGAACTCGGTGCTGAACCAGTTGCCGACAGGCACGCAGCAGCCGACCCTGACCCTGAAGGTCGGACAGACCATCGACGCGATGTATATCGGCTTCGCCAGCGACGTGCTGGCGCCGAACCAGATCACCGACTATCTGACGCGCGTGGTTCAGCCGAAGCTGCAGGCCGTCTCCGGCGTGCAGACCGCCGAATTGCTCGGCGCCAAGAAGTTCGCGCTGCGCGCCTGGCTCGATCCCGACAAGCTCGCGGCCTATGGCCTGACGGCGACCGACGTGTCCACGGCGCTGTCGGGCAACGACTACATCTCCGGGCTCGGCACCACCAAGGGCCGCCTCGTGCAGGTCGACCTCGCCGCCGCGACCAACCTGCATTCGCTGGAGCAATACCGCAACCTCGTCGTCAAGCAGGTCAATGGCGCCATCATCCGCCTGCGCGACGTCGCCAATGTCACGCTCGGCAATGACGACTACGACAGCGCGACGCGTTTCAACGGCAAGACCGCGGTCTATATCGGCGTCCAGGTGGCGCCGACCGCGAACCTGCTCGACGTCATCAACGGCGTGAAGGCGGTCTATCCGGAGCTGCAGCGGCAATTGCCGAACGGCATCACCAGCGAGATCCTCTACGACTCCACCGATTTCGTGAACTCGTCGATCGACGAGGTGATCCACACGCTGGTGGAGGCCATCGGGATCGTGATCGTCGTGGTCTTCATGTTCTTAGGCTCGTGGCGCTCGGTGCTGATCCCGGTGATCGCCATTCCGCTGTCGTTGATCGGCACCTTCGGCCTGATGCTGCTGATGGGCTTCTCCATCAACCTGCTGACCTTGCTGGCGCTGGTGCTCGCGATCGGCCTCGTCGTCGACGACGCCATCATCGTGGTCGAGAGCGTGCACCGCCTGATCGACGAGGGCGTGCCGCCGGTCGAGGCGGCGATCCAGTCGGCGCGGGCGCTGGCGAGCCCGATCATCGCGATGACCGTGGTGCTGATCGCGGTCTATGTTCCCGTCGGCTTCCAGGGCGGCCTCACCGGCGCGCTGTTCACCGAATTCGCCTTCACCCTCGCCGGCGCCGTCACCGTCTCCGCGGTGATCGCTCTGACCTTGTCGCCGATGAATTGCGCCTGGCTGCTGCGCCGGACCGAGCGCGATGCCACGACGCTGGAGGCTCGGCTGGTCCGCACCATCGACCGCGTGCTCGAACGTCTCGCCCACGGCTACCGCCGCGGGCTGGAAAGTGTGTTCGCGACCAAGCCGGTGGTGGTGGTGTTCGCGCTGCTGCTGCTCGCGATGATCCCCTGGCTCTATGTCAGCTCCACCAGCGAGCTCGCGCCGGACGAGGATCAGGGCATCGTATTGTCGCTGACGAATTCCGCGCCCTCGGCCACGCTCGAGCAGCGCCAGTTCTACGGCCAGCAGCTGTACGGCCTGATCGCGCAGCGGCCGGAGACACGCACCGTATTCCAGATCGACACCCCGACGCAGGCGATCGGCGGCTGGGTGCTGAAGCCGTGGGATCAGCGCAAGGCGACGACCAAGACCCTGCAGCCGGAATTCCAGCAGCTCTTGAACAGCATCGCCGGCGCCCGTTCCGTCGCCTTCCAGCCCTCGCCACTGCCGGGCAGCAACGGCCTGCCGGTCCAGTTCGTGATCGGCACCACGGGGTCCTTCAACGAGCTCAACGACGTGTCGCGCGATTTCATGACCAAGGCGCTGGCGAGCGGCAGATTCATCTTCCTCGACAGCGACCTGAAGATCGACAAGCCGCAGACCACCGTGGTGTTCGACCGCGACAAGGCCGCCGATCTCGGCCTCAAGATGAGCGATCTCGGCGGCGCGCTCGCGACCATGCTGGGCGGCAACTATCTCGACTATTTCAGCCTGGAGGGCCGCTCCTACAAGGTGATCCCGCAGGTCCGGCAGAACGATCGCCTGACCGACACGCAGCTGCTCGACTATTCGATCCGCACCAGCGGCAACGCCATGGTGCCGCTTTCGACGGTGGCCCGGCTCGAGCGCAAGACGATCCCCGAGTCGCTCAACCACTTCCAGCAGATCAACGCGGCGACCATCTCCGGCGTGGCGATGCCGGGCATCGCGATGGGCGACGCGCTCGCCACCCTGAGGGAGATCGCGACGTCGCTGCCATCGGGCTACTCGATCGACTATGGCGGCGCGTCGCGGCAGCTCGAGCAGGAGTCCGGCGGTTTCGTCACGACCTTCGTGTTCGCGCTGATCATCATCTTCCTGGCGCTCGCCGCGCTGTTCAACAGCTTCGTCGATCCGGTCATCATCCTGGTGTCGGTACCGATGTCGCTGGCGGGCGCGCTGATCTTCATCAGCCTCGGCATCGGCGGCGCCAGCATCAACATCTACACCCAGGTCGGCCTCGTCACCTTGATGGGCCTCGTCAGCAAGCACGGCATCCTGATGGTGGAGGTCGCCAACGAGCTGCGCGAACACGGCAAGGACCGCACCGAGGCCATCATCGCGGCGGCCACCGTCCGCCTGCGCCCGATCCTGATGACCACGGCGGCGATGGTGCTCGGCGTGATCCCGCTGATCGCCGCGAGCGGCGCCGGCGCGGTGTCGCGCTTCAACATGGGGCTGGTGATTGCCACCGGGCTCGCCATCGGCACCCTGTTCACGCTGTTCGTGGTCCCCGTCGCCTATGCGCTGATCGCCCATCGTGGTACGGCGCACGAGACGCCGGCCCAGGCTGCCGGGGCGACAGCCGCTCCTTAAACGGCTTACAAAACAACGAAATATCAGAAGCTTAGGCGAAGACCCGACAATCGAGCAGCCCGGCATTGACAAACGATATACGCAAACGATATATCGTTTGTACGAACGGGAGATCATATCGTATGAGACATCATCATTGGAAATTCGGACCTTCTCGCCGCGACGACGAAGAGCGCGGTTGGGCGCAACGCGGACGGCATGAGCGGCATGGCTTCGGCGAGACCTGCGAGGACATCCGGCTCAGCGGGCGCGGCCCCGGATTCGGCCGCCATCGCGGTCCCGGCCTGTTCGAACGGGACGGTCGCCGTGGCGGGCGCGAGGAATTCGGACGTGGCGGCGGGCGCTTCTTCGGCCCCGGCGACCTGCGCAGCCTGCTGCTGTGGCTGATCGGCGAGAAGCCGCGCCATGGCTACGAGCTGATCAAGGCGGTCGAGCAGCTGGTCGGCGGCGCCTATTCGCCGAGCCCGGGCTCGGTCTATCCGATCCTCAATCTGCTCGAGGACATGGGCCAGATCGAAGCCGCCTCAAGCGAGGGTGGCAAGAAGCTGTTCGCGATCACCGACGCCGGACGCCAGGCGCTGAAGGACGACGAGGCGGCGATCGAAGGTCTGCTCAGCCGGCTGCGCATCATGGCCCGCACCATGGGCGGCATGCGTCCGCCGGAGCAGGTGCTGCAGAGCGTGCAGACGCTGAAGATGGCGCTCAAGATGCACCGCCCCGGCTGGAGCGAGGACGAGGCCAAGCGCGTCAGCGACATCCTCACCCGCGCCATCGCCGAGATCCAGGGCGACGACGACGGCGCGGCGAGCTGATATCAACATCAGCCAGGAGCGGAGGCGTAGCAGCCGGAATTGATATCCGTGCTCGCGCCGCGCAGACGGTGCGCTCCCTCTCCCCCGTTCTTCACGGGGAGAGGGGCAACCACGCGGGAAGCGTCGGTTGAGAAACCATACTCCCCTCATCCAAAACATCTGCTGTCGTCCCGGCCTTTAGCCAAGACTGCTAACATCGGGTCGCGATGAGACAGGCGACTGATAGCGACGTTCCTCGATAGCATCCGCGGTATGGGTCCCGGCGTTCGCCGGGACGACACCGTTGATGCGGCCTAGTCGAGCCAAACACACTGCTGTCGTCCCGGCCTTGCGCCGGGACCCGTACCGCGTGATGGTCATTGGCGGAACGGCTCTCGGTCATCACCGTCCGCACCAGGATCCCGCAAGAGCCGCTACACCGGCTCCAGCACCATCAATCCCGTCGCCGTGTTGGAGATCGGGATGTGATAGTTGGAATGCTCCTTGCGGACCTTCTCCGGCAAGGTGCCGCGCGCCACCATCCAGTTCAGCAACTCGACGCCCTGGGTGCCCGACAGCTCGACCAGCTCGGTGGTCGAATACTTCGTCGCCCACGAGGGATCGTCGATCATGCTGGCCATGAACTTCTCATCGAAATCCTTGTTGATGAAGCCGGCCCGCTCGCCGTCGAGCTGGTGCGACAGGCCGCCGGTGCCCATCACGACGACGCGCTCATCCCCAGGCCAGGATTCGATCGCCCGCGCCAGCGCCTGACCGAGCTTGTAGCAGCGTGCAGCCGATGGCAGCGGCGCCTGCACCGTGTTGACGACGACCGGCACCACCCGCACCGGCCATTTCTGATCCGGCCAGCACAGCGCCATCGGCAGGGTGAAGGCGTGATCGACCACCATCTCCTGGCAGGTCGTGAGGTCGAAATCCTCCTTCACCAGATGCTCGATCAGGTGCCACGACAATTCGCTGTCGCCCTTGAACGGCGCGGTCTGCGGAATGCCCCAGCCCTCGTCGGCATTGCTGTAGCTGTCGGCCGCGCCGATCGCGAAAGTCGGCATCTTGTCGAGGAAGAAGTTCAGGCCATGGTCGTTGTAGACCAGCACCACGACATCCGGCTTCACCTTGGCGAGCCATTCGCGCACATGCGGGAAACCGTCGAAGAACGGTTTCCAATACGGATCCTGTTGCAGGCCCTTGGCGATTGCGCCGCCAATGGCCGGAACGTGGGAGGTGGTGATGCAGCCGACGATCTTTGCCATGACGATTACCCCCTCGCCGCCAGAAGCTTGGCCTTGAACTGCTCTTTCGTCAGGCCGGTCTGCTGCGCGCCGATGTCCTGCATGTCGAGCCCGAAGATGCCGGCAAACTTGGCGAGGTAATAGGCGTTGCCGCCGGCCTCGATCAGCTCCAGCACGTTGCGGTTCTTGATCGCCGCGCGCTGCTGTGCATTGAGGCCATATTTGGCGCAATAGCCGTCCTCGTCGGCGACGAAAGCCTTGCGGTTGGCGGCATCATTGAACGAGTAGCACATCTTGTTGAGGGCGTAGCCTTTGCGGGCCTGCTCGCCGTCGAAGATGGTGGTGCCGGGCACGGGCTGCCGGGCTGATGTGGTGGACATCTTAGCCTCCCCTGTTCGTGTTTCGGACGGCCGCGCTTGATCTGGATCAAACGCGGCGCCATTCGTGCCCGCCAGTATCGTCTGATGACACCGCCGATAAAGGCCGCGCGACCGATCTGATCCATGAGCCAATTCGATCATTTGGACCTCGACGGCCACCTGCTGCAGCTGCTGCTCGCCGTCATCGAGGAAGGCTCGGTGACGCGCGCCGCGCAGCGGCTCGGCGTCACGCAGTCGGCCGTCAGCCATCTGCTCGACAAGCTGCGCGCGATCACCGGCGATCCGCTGTTCGTGAAGTCCGGCCGCGGCATCGTGCCGACCGCGCATGCGCAGCTCCTGGCGTTGCGCGCCCGCGCGCTGCTCGACGATCTCCGGAGCTTCTCGCACACCGCCGCGTTCGAGCCGGCGAAAATCTCCGCGCAGGTGACGATCGCGGCCAATGATCTGCAGCGCGACCTGCTGCTGCCGTCCCTGCTCCGCTACGCCCGCGCGCAGGCGCCGGGCCTCAGCCTGCGGGTGATCCCTTCAGGCGCACCGGTGCCGGAAATGCTGCGCGAAGAACACTGCCAGCTGATCATCACGCCGCGCCCGCCCGAGGGCAGCGACATCCTGCAGAAGCGGCTGTTCGAGGACAGCTATCGCGTGTTCTACGATGCGGGCCAGCGCGAGCCGCCGGAAAGCCTGGAAGACTATCTCGCCAGCGACCATGTCACCGTGCTGTACGAGCCGCGACGCCGGCTCGACATCGACGAGGTCCTCGCCGAGCGCGGCATCGTCCGGCGCTTCGCGGCGCAGGTTCCCGGCTTCGGCGGCATCGGGCCGTTCCTGCGCGGCAGCCGCATGATCGCGACCCTGCCGAGCCTGCTGCGCGCCTACATGCTGCGCGGCCTCGCGGTCGCGCCGGTGCCGGTCCCCTGCCCGGCGATGCCGATGTACATGGTCTGGCACCTGCGCCACCACGAGGATCCGATGCACCGCTGGCTGCGCCAGCAGCTCGAGATCGTGGTCGCGCCGAGCCTCGCCGCTGCGGCCGAGCACATGCCCATCATGGCGTGACTCATCCCGAGAGGTGAGCGGCCCTCACCCCGGCGTATGGCACACCGCCTCGATGTTGTTGCCGTCGGCGTCGCGCACGAACGCGCCGTAATAGTTCTCGTGATAATGCGGCCGCAGTCCAGGCGCGCCGTTGTCGCGTCCGCCTGCCGCGATCGCCGCCCGATAGAACGCATCGACCGTGGCGCGATCCTTGGCGTGGAACGCGACATGCGTCGAGGTCGCGGCCGTCCCGCCGGTGCCGATCCAGAAATCCGGACGGCCGTCGCCGAAGCCGGCGTGATCACCGTGGCCGCCGGTCTGCGCGTCGGTGATCTCCATCATCAGGACGTAGCCGAGCGGCGCCAGCGCCGCCGCATAGAACGCCTTGGCGCGGGCAAAGTCGGAAACGGGGAAGCCGACGTGGTCGAGCATGGCGATCCTCATCGATGATGACGGCCGAATGCTAGCTCCGCCGGCAGGACGGCGCAACGATGCACGCGGCACGCTCACATCGCGAGGATGCGCCGCGCCGTCCGTTGCCCACTCGCCAGCGCCGCCTCGACCGTTCCCATGTCGCGGCCGCGATACAACGCCTCGCCGGAGATCAGCACCCGTCCGCCATCCCGGCGCGAAAGCGTATCCTGCGCCTCGCGCGAGGTCAGCGTCGCGTAGGAATAGGCGCCGCGCGCGAACGGATCCTTCGCCCAATCCGTGACATGCGACGCGACGAGCTGCCGCTTCAGGGAGCCCACGGGCCGTGAGAAGATGTCCGCGAGCGCCGAAAGCCCTCTTTCGATCAGCGCATCCTCGTCGCACGCAGCGAAGGCAGCGGCCGGCGGCCCGGCGAGCCAGCCGGTCAGCACCGCGTCATCGTTCGGATGCTGCGTCCACCACACCGGCACGTCGGCATCGGACAGCACGAACAGCATGTCCGAAAGATCCTCGGTCCGGGCCTCGCGCCACCACCGCCGCTCGAAGCGCAGCAGCAGCTTGATGACGTTGCCGAAGCCGATGGTTTCGGCGGCGGCCAATTGCGGACGCATGGAAGGCGGCAGCGCGATGGTTCGCAGCAGCGGCAGCGGCACGGTCAGGATGACGCGATCGCCGCGCTGCGCGCGGCCGTCTGCGCAGCGCACGACGACACCATCATCGGCGCTCTCCACCGCGCGCACCACCGCCTCGAGCTGCATCGCCACGCCATGCGCCCGGCACTCCGCCAGGAGATGATCGAGCAGCGCCGCGTAGCCGCCGACGATGCGCGCCTGAGCGCCGCGCTCGCCGCCCATCCATTCGTCGCGCAGCGCGAACACGCTGGCACGGGCGGGATCGGCCGCGTCATAGCCCTGCACCATCCCGAGCACGGATTTGCGCAGGGCGGCGAACTCCGCGCCGGCGAAATGCCGGTCGAGCAGCGCCGTCACGGTCATGTCCTCGGCGAGCTGCCGCGCCACGCGGTGCAACTGGCGCATCTGCCGATCGGCGGGATCGTCGCGCAAGAACGCGCCATCCGCCACGTACCAGCGCGCGCCATCGACCGGCGTCGAGGCCAGCCCCGCCTCCGCCATCAGCGAATGGGTGACCGGCGCCTCGCCATGGATGAATTCCGCGCCGGCATCCGCGCGATATCCGAACCTGCTCGCGGGCAGCGGATGGATGCGTCCGCCGCAGCGGGCACGCGCTTCCAGCAGCGTCACCCGCTGGCCGGCGCGGGCCAGCTCGCGCGCCGCCATCAGGCCTGCGGCACCGGCACCGACGATGATGATGTGCATTGGCCGCTCAGCCATGACTTGCCTGGGCCGGCATGGCCGAGCCGTTGGTGATCTTGTAGCGCAGCCACAGCGCGCCGCCCTCCAGCGCCGTGCTGCTTTCGAGCGTCATCGCCGTGATCGGCGCGCGCATGCCGGACTCGGCTTCCGTCGAATCGAACACGCTGGGCGCCCCCTTGGCGCCATCCACCGCCGGACACAGAACGAGGTTGAACTCGTCGACCAGACCGGCGCGCAGGAACGCGCCGTTGGCGCCGCCGCCGCCTTCGAGCAGCAGCCGTTTCACGCCGAGCTCCTGCGCGACGATGTCGAGCACGCGCTGGAGATCGAGCTTCGACTGGCCGGCGAAGACGTAGGACACGCCTTCGCCGCGCAGTCCCGCGAGATGCGCATCGGACACGGCCTCGGTCAGCACGACGACGATCGGATCGCCGCCGATGTCGGAGCGGCCCCAGCAGATCTTGCCATGGGGATCGAGCACGATGCCGTAGGCCTTGGCGCCGGGCCGCGCGATCCAATGGGTGCGCGGGAAGCGCTCGGTGGTCTCGGCGGGATAGGCCGAGCCCTTGGCGAATTCCTGGCCGGTGACGCGGCCAATCAGCCAGGCGTCGCCGCCGAGCTGGTCATGCACCTGCTCGAACAGATCGCCCGATCCCTTCGGACGCCAGCGGCTCGGCAACGTGCGGCCGTCGACGCTCGACGCCATCAGGCAGATGACTTCCGGTTTCATGCATCCTCCTTGTCGCCACCAAACGGGGGTCACCGAATATCGCTGCGGCGGCGTTGTCAACGAAGCGGCGTGCGTTTCGTTCGATCGCGGCCACGCCGCTCGCCTGCGGCGTCGTTGTTATGGCGCACATTCCTGCGCTAGTTTCGGCTGCAAACGGAGCCGATCATGGACGCTGCGGCGCGCAGACGGGACGCCATCGGTTTGCGCGGGGCAGCCCTGCTGGCTGCAGCGCTTGCCGGCCTCGCGCTCTGCGTCGCCGGACTCTGGCGCCTCGAAGCCGAGCGCATGGGCATCTCGATCACCCCGCTGCAGGCGGGCTCCACTCCCGTCACCGTCTATCGGCGCGACGGAGCGGCTGCGTCGCCCGTCGTCGTCATTGCCCACGGCTTTGCGGGCTCGCGCCAATTCATGGAGGCCTATGCGCTGACCTTGGCGCGCGCCGGCTATGTCGCGGTCTCGTTCGATTTCGAGGGGCATGGCCGCAATCCGACGCCGATGTCGGGCGACGTCACCCGCATCGACGGCACGACGAGGAAGCTGATGAGCGAGATCGGCCGCGTCACCGACGCCGCGCTGTCCCTGCCGGGCAATGACGGCCGGGTGGCCCTGCTCGGGCACTCGATGGCTTCCGACATCATCGTACGCCAGGCCCTGGCCGACCCACGGATCAGGGCAACGGTGGCGATCTCGATGTTTTCCGAGGCCGTCACGCCGAGCGCGCCGCGCAATCTGCTGATCATCACCGGCGAATGGGAGACGGCCCTGCGCAGGGACGCGCTGCGTAACCTCCGGCTCGCCGATCCCGCCGCGCGCGAGGGCGACACCGTGGGCGATCCCGCGGACAACGGCGGACGCCGCGCCGTCGTCGCGCCCGGAGTCGAACACGTGAGCGTGCTGTATTCGACGACCGCGCTGCGCGAGGCGCGCGACTGGCTGGATCGCGTGTTCGGGCGCACCAGCAGCGGGCCGGTGGCGGCGACCGGCGGCCCGATCGCGCTGCTGCTGGCCGGCATCGTACTGTTGGCCTGGCCGTTGGCCGCGCTGCTGCCGAAGGGCGATGCGCCGCCGCCTTCGATTCCGCCGCGTCAGCTTGCGATCGCCACGCTCGTGCCCGCGGCAGTCACTCCGGTCGTGCTGCGATTCGTCGACACGCATTTCCTGCCCGTGCTCGTCGCCGACTACCTCGCCGTTCATCTCTTCGTATACGGCGCGCTGTCGCTGTCGCTGCTGCGCATGCAGGGTGTTCGCTTCGGCCGCGTAGCCCGGCTCGCGGCGCTGGTGCTGGCCGCCTATGGCATCTTCGGTTTCGGTGGCGCGCTCGACCGCTACGTCGCCTCGTTCATGCCGATCGCCGCCCGCCTGCCGATCATCGCGGCAATAGCCATGGGCGCGGTGCCCTGCATGCTGGCCGACAGCATCGCCAACCAGGGCGGGCACGCCGCGCTGTGGCGCACGGTGTGGATCCGGACAGCGTTCCTAGCCTCGCTCGGCGGCGCGGTCGCGCTCGATTTCCGGCGGCTGTTCTTCCTGCTCATCATCGTCCCGGTGATCGTGCTGTTCTTCCTGGTGTTCGGACTGATCGGCGGCTGCGTCGGCCGCCGGACCGGATCGCCGATGGCCGAGGGCATCGGTCTCGGCTTCATCCTGGCGTGGTCGCTCGGCGTGTCGTTTCCGATGTTCCTGCCGGGATAGCGTGTCCAGACCACGCGGAGCGGTGCATCGTCAGCGAGGCCTGGGCAATCGGGTCAGATGAGAACCAGCACGAGCCGCCTTGGCCCGCCTGAGGACAGCGGCACCGTCTCGCCCTCGATCAGGCGAGCATCTTCGCGCGCGTCCACGCCGTCGCGCGCCTGGAGTTTCGCGGCGCGTCGCCGAAGATAGAGCGCAACGCGCAGGTCGAGCCAGAGCTCGGCATGGATGACCAGCAGGGTCAACTCGTTTGTCATCAAAAATTCTCTTCACAATGGCGGACTGCGATCTCAGGTGAGCATGCCACCTGCAGTCCGGCGCGATTGAAATTGCGATCAGACTGGCGACCGGCCCGCCAGAACACGACGGGCCGGCCTGCCGAACTAATTCAGGCCATGCGCCGCCTTGATGATGTCGGCGGCGCGCTCGCCGATGACGACGCACGGCGCCATCGTGTTGCCGCTGGTGATCTCCGGCATGATCGACGCATCGGCGATGCGCAGCCTGTCGATGCCGTAGACCTTCAGCTTGCCGTCCACCACCGACATCGCATCGTGCCCCATCTTGGCCGTGCACGACTGATGCCAGTAGGTAACCGCGGCGTTGCGCACGAAGCTTTCCATCGCGGCCGCGTCACGCTTGCCGGGAAGCGCTTCGCGCTTGACGAGCTTGTTGAAGGCCGGGTCGCCGCCCAGGGCGCGGCACAGCTCGATGTTGGCGTAAGCCGCCGCGAGATCATCCGGATGCGACAGCGTATTGGCTGCGATACGGATCGGGTCGTTCGGACCCGGGCCGGACAGATGCAGCGTGCCGCGGCTCTTGGGATGCGCGAGGCCTGCGAACATCGTCCAGCCATGCTCCGGAACGTCCGGCCCCATGGTCTCGGCACTGACCACCGGAAACTCGACCTGGCAGTGGAACATGTCGGGACAAGCGAGGGCCGCATCGCTCTTCCAGTACAGCGTGGCCTCCGAGCCGCCGTGACCGACGTCCTGCGGCTCGCGATATTCGAAGACGCAGGCGAACGCGATGTGGTCCTGGTGGTTGCGGCCGACGCCCGGCAGATGCTGGATCACCGCAATGCCGTGGCGCCGGAGTTCGTCCTCCGGACCGATGCCGGATTGCATCAGAACCTTGGGCGTGTTGATGGCGCCGAGCGAGAGCACGACTTCCCGGCCGGCCATGAACACACACCGCTTCGAATCCTGCATCGCTTCCACGCCGACGACGGAACTGCCGTCGAGGATCAGCCGCGTGACCATCGTATCCGTCAGGACCGTGAGGTTCGGCTGCGCGAGACGCGGGTGCACGTAGGAGCGGTAGATCGACGAGCGCCGTCCGTCCTTGATGATCAGGTCGTTGATGGCGGCCCCGCCACGGCCCTCCATCATGGCGCCGTTCGGACTGTCGAACGCCGGCAGACCGAGCGATTGCGCGGCCTCGATCATCGTCAGCGCGACCGGCTGCGGATTGGCCGCAGGTCCCACATGCACCGGCCCGCCGATGCCGCGCCGCCGCGGGTCGGGAATGCCCTGCCAGCTTTCGATGCGACGATAGATCTCCAGCACCGACTCATAACCCCACGCCGGATCCTGCACCTCCGCAGCGAAGCGCTCCCAATCGTTGCGATGGCCGCGCGCCCACACCATCACGTTGATGCTCGAGCCGCCGCCCAGCACCTTGCCCATGTTGAGCGGAATGGCCCGCCCGTTCAGATGCGGATTCGGCTCGGCCTGGAAGGCCCAATCGCGCGCCGAGCCGAGATTGAGCGGCCATTGTCCGGGGGTCATGACCTCGGGAACGTCGTCGCTGCCGCCCGCCTCGAGCAGGAGCACGCGAACCGCCGGATCTTCCGCCATCCGTGCGGCCACAACGGCGCCGGACGAGCCGGCGCCGCAGACGATGAAATCGTATCGCCCGGAACTCTCTCCAGGCCTCGCCATGGTGATCCGCTGCGGATCGTCTTCGCGGGTACCGGTCGCCATCATCTACTCCCTCTCCGTTTGAAATGGACTCAACACAGCCAAAACGTGCATCTGCGGCCGGACGACACCGAATCTCGGTATCTCAATGCCGCGCTGCGGGATTGAAACTATCAAATCTATCGAATATATCAATATCACCAAATATGATTGTTTTGTGATCGGAGGAACGCGCCTGCGTTTGAACCGAAGCGGACCCTGCGGCGATCCACGCGCGGGCGCGGGCCGTTCAGCGGGGGCTGCAAACGATGCGGCGAGCCGATACGGTGCAGTCCATGGAGAAGGACGTTCTGACGACATCCGAGGCGGCGAAGCTGCTGGGGATTTCCGTGCGCACGGCGCAATTGCTGATCGAGGGCGGCACGCTGACCTCATGGAAGACGCCAGGAGGGCACCGCCGGGTCTACCGCACCGAGGTCGAAGCGCTCATCGCCCGCACCAAGCCCGCCCTTGTCCTGGAATCCGCGCTCGTCATCGTCGTGTGCTCGCCGGACCGCCGGGCGGCCTACGAAGCGATGCTGGCGGCGGTGCCGGAATGCACCGTCGCGATCCATGAGGATGTCCACACCGCGGCCTTCGTCATCGGCTCGCGGCTGCCGGCCGCGGTGATCGTCGACCTCGACGACGCCTATGCCGACCGGCTGGGGTTCCTGAAGCACATCGACATGACTCCCGCGTTCGGCGCGATCGCCGTGTTTGCATCGGCAGGCGCCGGTGTGATCGCGCGCGGCGATCTCGCCGCCTTGCGGCGCGTGACCGTGACGCCGCCCGACCAGTTGGCGGCTGCGTTGCACGGCGTGTTGAAGGACAAGGAGGGGCCCCGTGACATCGTGGTGGACGGCGCGTCCTTTCCGCTCGCCCCCAATGAAGGCCGGCGTCTGGCGGCGCTGAATCGCTCAGGCCTGGTCGACACCGCGCCGGAAGACGCCTTCGACCGCCTGACCTGGCTTGCGAGCCGCAGCCTCAAGGCGCCGGTGGCGCTGCTGACACTGCTGACCAACAGCCGCCAATGGTTCAAGTCGCGTGTCGGGCTGGAGATGACGGAGACGCCGCGAAGCTGGTCGTTCTGCAACCATACCATTCTGCAGAAGGGCGTGTTCGCCGTGGACGACCTGGCCCGCGAGCCCCCGTTCGACACCAATCCCGCCGTCGCCGGCGCTCCGCATTTTCGCTTCTACGCCGGCGCCCCCGTCACCGACCCGGACGGCTTCGCCGTCGGCGCGCTTTGCGTCATCGACTACGAACCGCGCAGGCTCGACGCCGAGCAGGAAAAGACGCTGCTCGCGCTGGCGGCGCTGGCGTCCGACGAGATCCGGCTGCGCGCCACCGACCGGCAATTGCGCTGGGCATTGGACTCGCTCGACCGGCAGACAAAATCCTGACGACGGGCAGCCCCGCGCCGGTTAGCTTCGGCGGCGCTGGCACACCGAATTCGCGCAGTTCCGTGCTGCATGGGCGCCAGACTCGGACAGGGGGTGGTCATGGCGAAACACCGCATCTACACGACGAGCTTCGCGAGCGTGTACCGGCTCTACGTCGCGAAGGGGGAAAAGAAAGGACGAACCAAGGCCGAGGTCGATCAGATCATCTGCTGGCTGACGGGCTACGATCAGAAACAGCTCGACGCCGAGGTGGACCGACAGACGGACTTCGAGACCTTCTTTACGCGGGCGCCGGCCATGAATCCGGCGCGCTCCCTGATGAAGGGCGTGGTCTGCGGCGTCCGCGTGGAGGACGTCGAGGAGCCGACGATGCGCGAGATCCGCTACCTGGACAAGCTGGTCGATGAGCTGGCGCGCGGAAAGGCGATGGACAAGATCCTGCGCACGCCGTGAGCGCCAAGCGCGCGGCGGCGGTCGTGCAAACCCAAGCCTCAGTCCTGCTCCTGCCCCGGCGCCTGCCGCAGCATGAAATGCCCGAATGCGGTGGCAATCGGCTTCGTATCATCGTCCTGCCAGGCGCGGGCCTCGAAGGCGACGACGCGGCGGCCCTGCTTGACGATCGACGCCGACGCGATGCTGTCGAGCGCGCGCCCCGAACGGAGATAGTTGATGGTGAGGCCGATCGGCTTCGGCGGCGCCGACGCGCCGAGCTCGCGCATCACGGTGATGATCGCCGCGGTTTCGAGGAATGCGCCGGTCATGCCGCCGTGGATCGCCGGCAGCACGGGATTGCCGATGATCTGCTGCGAGAACGGCATCATCAGCGTCTCGTTCTCGGCGAGACGAATGCCGAGACAGCGCGCGAACGGACTGGTGGCGAACGGCCCCGTCGGATCCTCAGGCGCCTCGAGCGGTGGCGGCGCGCCGTTGAACGCCGGGCGATCGGTCAGCATGTTGGTGCGGTTGGCGCCGATCATGAAACAGGCCGTCGCGGTCGCGACCGGTTCGCTTTCTTCCTCCTGATAGGCGGTGGCGCGCACGAAGGCGATCGAGCGCGTGACGCGGAAGCATACGGCATGCGCCTTGATGTCGAGCCCGGGGGTCGCCGGCTTCTGATAGTCGATGCGCAGATCGAGCGTGGCGATTGCCCGGCTGCCGTCGAGCGCGAGCTGCACCGCCATTCCGCAGCTCTCGTCGAGCATCGCCGTGACCACGCCGCCATGGATGACGCCGGTCTCGCTGTCGCCGACGAACACGGGACGATAAGGCAGGGTCGACCAGGCCTCGCCGGGCGCGAAGCGGTCCATCCTGAGCCCGCTGATATGGCCATAGACCGAGCGGCGATTCCTGATGGCCCCGGCGAGCGCGTCGAATGCCGGCGATGCGGCGGTGGGCGGAATGTGGGACATGCGCGATTTAGAGCATGATCGCACGGAGGCACGAAGTCTTTTTCCGGCACATCTGCTTTGTGTGCGAACGATCCGCCCCGGACCACCGCTGCTCCCGCCTCTGCACCGTTCTGCACCGCCGACCACGTTCACGACGCGCGCCGCGAGACCGACGTGCAGCAGCGCGCACCGCACGGCCTTGCAGCTCGGCGCCGGGACCGCATTCCGCAAAACTACGTGGATGAAATGTTCCACCGGCGCGGCGCGCTTAGAACATTGGCAACCTTAATATGATCATAATTGTCTCCATCAAATCCCGGAGACCCCGTCGATGCGCAGATCCACCAAGACGCCGGACGCCCCGCCGAGCAGCGGCACGGCCTCTCTACGAATTGTCCTGAGCCTGGCGCTCGTTGCCAGCGCCGGCGCGATGTGGTGGAGCAGCGGCGGCGCCAACAGCTTCTCCTTCGGTAACGGAGCGCCTTCGCTCGAGACCCGCGTCGCCACGCTGACATCGGAGCTGGCCCAGCTCAAGGCCGAGACCGCCCAGTTGCGCGACCGCCAGAGCGACACCTCCGGCGAGCTCATGCAATTGCGCGCCAGCCTCACCACGACCGAGACCGGCCTGGCCACTCTGCGCACCGCCGCCGACGAGACCGAGGCGCGCCGCCGCGATACGGCCGACAAGATCGAGTCCGATCTCGCGCTGCTGAAGCGCCAGGCGGTCCGCCTCCGCGGCGCCCAGGAAGATGCGGCGACCGAGCTGAGCGGGCTGCGCACCGCCGCCGCGAACAGCGACATGTCCATCGAGCAGCTCCGGACCTCCACCGGCGAGATGCGTCAGCAGTTGGCGCGCATCGAGACCGCGCGCGAAGCGACCAGCTCGATCTCCCGCAGGCCTCACCGTGTCAGGCGCGTAGCGCGCGCGGCCGAGGCGCAGCACGAGCCGCAGCCCTTCCTGATGCAGTGGCCCGGCGTCCTCCCCGCAGGCCGCAACTGATTTGAAGTGCCACCCGGCCTGACCCGCGAATCGCGGTCAGGCATCAGCCCGGCTGGTCACCACCAGCCCGGCTGCACCGGCCGGTAGTAGGTCGGAGGCGGCCCGCGACGACGCGGAGCCGCGACGGGCTGGCCATCCCAGCTGCGCTGGAAGAAGCTGCCGAAGCCGTCGTCATATTCGTCCCCGCTGGCGACGACATCGGCATTGGTCGTCGGCCGCCGCGTGATGAAGCCGCCCTGCGGCTGGTTGCTCAGCACCGCCACGAACTCGGTCCGGTAGTTGGTCTCGCTCGACAGCGGCTCGTCCGAGACGATGATCGAGGAGCGCGGCACCGCCGTCGGCGCGATGCGGTCGAGCACGTCCTTCGGAATGGTGATGCGGTCGAGCGCGTCCTTGGCGGTGTCGCCGTCGTCGATGGTCACCGCCGTCCAGCGCAGCCCCGCGCCGTCCTGCGCCACCGCGGTGAACACATGCGTTCCGATCGGCCGGTCGGGATCACGGATGGTCACCGGGGCCTCGATCGAGGTGTCGAACACCTCGCCGCCGCCATCGGGGGCCGGCTTGTGCGTGTTGCGCCTGACATAGAGCATCTGCGTCGACCGGCTGATATAGACCGAGACCGGCTCGGTCGCGAGCCTGGCGTCGGTCGCGGTCTTGCTCGTCTCGGTCTTCCTGGCCGCCGCCGCCTTGGCGGCGTCCTTGGTCGAGGTCGCCGCTGCGAGCTTCACGGTCGCGTCCGACTTCGCGGCCTCGAGCTGCGCTGCCGCGTCGGTCGCCTTGGCGGCGGCCTTCTGCTTCGCATCCTCGGCCAGCGTCCTGGCCTGATCGGTCTTGGCGGCAGCCAGCTTCCTGTCGGCGAATTTGAGCTCGGCCTCGGCGCGTGCCTTGGCCTGCTCCAGCTTGCGCAAGGACGTCTTCAGCGCCTTGGCCTCGCGCTCGGCCGCGGCGGCCGCCGCCTTGGCCTCGTCGGCGCTCTTGGCGGCGTCCTCGGCTTCGTGGCCAAGCGTCGCGGCCCGCGACGGCACCGCGGCGAGCGCCTGCGCATTTGGTACGAACAAGGCGGGATGGGAGAACTCGACCGGCGCCGGGTCACCCGGCGCGATGATCACCCGCATGCCGATCCAGGTCCGGTCGAACAGCTTCTCGGCAAAGCCATAGGGCATGCGGACGCAGCCATGCGAGGCGGCATAGCCAGGCAGCGGCCCGCCGTGCAGCGCCACACCATTCCAGGTGATGCGCTGCATGTTCGGCATCCAGGCATCGTCGTAGAGCGTCGAGTGGTGGTCCTTGTCCTTCTCGATGATGGCGAACACGCCGGCCGGCGTCTCGCGGCCGGAGACGCCGGTCGAGACCGGCGCGCGCCAGATCCAGCCATCGGCGTCGTAGAACGTCACCTTCTGCGCCTTGATCGACACGATCGCCATGATCGGATCGCCATGCGCGCGCGGCGCCGTCGCCTCGGTCACCGGCGCCGGACGCGCCTGCCGCGCAGCGGCCTCGGATCCGGCCAGCGCCAGCACGGTGGCGGCTGCGAGAGTCGTCAGGACCGTTCCCCGACGCCGCATCGCTGCAAGGTTCTGAGCCGCCTTGGATCGTGTCACCATGCTGTTTCCCGATTCGTCATTGCTGTTCCGCCGGCGCGATCGGCGCAGGACGATCTATACGCTCGATCATGTCTTGGGGTGAAGTGAGGCGAAGGCGCGTCCTGATGTCATCGGCTTTCCGCTCGCCGCAATTGGGGCAGGATCGGGCAACGAATCGGACTCGGGACGCGCCCTTCCGTCGCACGCCCCCAAGACCCGCATTCCACCACCCCACCGGTTGCCCATCGCTTAACGCCGAACAGGGCGATCGGGTCCGTGGCTCGGCCTGGAGAACCGCAAGGCGCAGGCGCCGCGAGATCAATCTGAAATCCGCTTCTCGAAGAACAAGTCCGGATAGGGGTCGTCGTTGAAGCGGTCGATCTCGGTCCAGCCGGTGCGACGATAGAGCTGCATGGCCTCGGCGAGCGCGCTGTTGGTGTCGAGGCGAAGAAGGCTGATCGAGAGCTTGCGCGCAGCCGCTTCGGCCGCATCCATCAGGCGGCGGCCGAGGCCGAGGCCGCGCGCGGCGGGCGCGACCCAGAGCCGCTTGATCTCGGCGGCATCGCCGCCGCTGCCCTTCAGCCCGACGCAGCCGAGCGGCAGGCCGTCCGACAACGCGACGAAGAAGGCGCCGCGCGGCGCCATCATGTCCAAGGCGTCGGGATCGCGCGACAGCGAAACATCGAAGCCGCGCTCGAAACGGCGTGACAGCTCGGCGTAGTATTCGCCGAGGCAGTAGCGCGCCTGCTCGCTCCTGGGATCGGTCTCCTCGATGGTGATGCGGCTACGCCCGAGCGCGGCCGCGACCATGTCCATCGCGGCAAGCAACGCCTGGGGCTGGCCATGGCGCGCCAGCATCGACTCCGCCTGAGCGTTGGAGAGCGTCTCATAGGCCTCGAATTCGCGCCGGCCGCCTGCGGTGAGCCTGGCGATGCGGCGGCGCGCGTCGTCGGGATGCGGCCGGGTCGTCACCAGCCCCTCCTCCTCCAGGCCGCGCAGCAGCCGGCTCATCAGCCCGGAATCGAGCGCGAGATAGTCGCGCAACTCGGCGACGTCGCTGCGGCCGTGGCCGATCGCGTTGAGCACGCGGGCCGCGCCGAGCGGCCGACCCCGC
Organism: Bradyrhizobium sp. HKCCYLRH3073; assembly: GCF_051167995.1. Classification (NCBI taxonomy): domain Bacteria; kingdom Pseudomonadati; phylum Pseudomonadota; class Alphaproteobacteria; order Hyphomicrobiales; family Nitrobacteraceae; genus Bradyrhizobium; species Bradyrhizobium sp. HKCCYLRH3073. Next base: position 673,491 of record NZ_JBNPUD010000001.1, on the reverse strand, counting down.
CCGAGAAACGAGGTGTCGAGCGCGCCGACCTCCGAGGTGACGGCGCGGTTGAAGCGGCGGATGCGGGAAACGGGGTCGAGCATGATATCTGACCTAAGTCAGATAACTCGCGATGTCAACGCGGCCACAACCGCGCCGCCCCCAAACAAAAAAGGGCGGCCCAGCCGCCGGCCGAAGCCGGATGCCGGACCGCCAGGTTTTCCCCGGGAGGAACTCAGTTCAGAAGCTTGGCGACGTTGTCCTTGGTGACGAGGTCGAGACCCGTGTAGATCACCTCAGGCACCTTCTCGCCCTTCTTGATCGCGAGCAGCGTGTCCATCGCCTTCTCGCCCATCTCGAACGGACGCTGGCCGGTCAGCGCGTTGGAATAGCCGTCGCGCAGCAGCTCGAGCTGCATCTTCAGCGTATCGGCAACGACCAGCGTCAGCTTGCCGGCGTCGATGTCCTTCTTGTTCTTGTTGACGAAGGCCTTGTAGCCCTCGGGTGCGAACATCGGCCAGCCGCCGATCGGCACGATGGCGCCGAGGTCCGGCGTCGCGGTGCGCAGGTCGGCCATCTGCTGCACGGCGAGCGCGGGATCGTCGTTGCAGAAGGTCGGCGAACCGGCCACTTCCGTCCACTTCGAGCCCTTCAGCGCCTCGCGCACGCCGTCGACACGCTCGGCGAGGTTCTTGGCGCCGGGACCGCCGGAGACGATGGCGTACTTGCCGCCGTCAGGCCGGAGCTCCCGCAGCTGCTTGCCGAGCGCGAGACCGAAGTCCTTGTTGTTGGTGCCGATATAGGCGAGGCGCTTGGAGCCCGGCGCATCGGCGTCGAAAGTGATGACGGGAATGCCGGCGGCGGTCGCCGCCTCGATCGATTTCGTCATCGATGGAACGTCGGCGACCGAGATGGCGAGGCCGTCGACCTTCTGGGTGATGAAGTCCTGGATGATCTGCGCCTGCGTGGCCGGCTCGTGCTCGACCGGGCCCTTGTAGATGCACTCGACATCGCCGAGCTCCTTGGCGCGCTTCAAACAGCCGTCGCGCGCGACGTCGAAGAACGGGTTGTTCATCGCCTTCGGCACGATGGCGAAGCGGTACTTGGTCTCGGCCTGCGCCGGGGCCAGCATGATCGCGAGCGACGCGACCGCAAAGAGCAGCTTCTTCATGGGTTCCCTCGTCCATGTCTATCCCTGATGATTGTCTGTTCCGGGTGAGGATAGACGTGATTGTCATCCCGGCCAGTATTCGTCACAGCAGGCGGGCGCGGATGCGGTCGACCAGCACGGCGGCGATGATGATCACGCCGACCAGGGTCTGCTGCCAGTAGGAGTTGACCTGGGCCAGCACCAGGCCGTTCCGGATCACCTCGAGCAGCACGCAGCCGACGATGGCGCCGAGCGGGCCGCCGAGGCCGCCGGCGAGGTTGGCGCCGCCGATCACGGCCGCCGCGATCACGTTGAGCTCGTAGGACGTTGCCATGTTGGCAGGCGCCGAGCCGAGCCAGCCGGAGATGATGATGCCCTGCAGGCCGGCTGCCAGCGCGCCGATCACATAGACCTCGATCTTCACGCGGGGCACGGAGACGCCGGTGAGCTCCGCGGCCTTCTCGTTGCCGCCGATCGCGAACACGTGGCGGCCGAACGCGGTGTGGTGCAGCACCAGCGCCATCACCAGCGCCAGCGCCATCAGATAGATGAAGGGCGCCGGCACGCCGTACACGTCACCCTGCGTCAGCGCGTAGAAATAATCGGCGTCCGGCCCGCCGGGGAAGCTGCCCTTGCCGTTCGAGATCACGTAGCTCAGGCCGCGCACGATCGACAGCATGCCGAGCGTGGTCACGAACGGCGACAGCCCGAGCAAGGCGATGCAGACGCCGTTGATGAGGCCGACGACCAGCGAGACCGCAAGGCCGGCCAGCACCGAGACGATCAGGATCAGGCCGGGCACGTTGGCGACGACGGTCTTGCCGTCCGCGGCGAGATGCACGAACAGCGAGGACAACGGCATGCCCGGCGTCGACAGCGTCGTCATCACCATCGAGGTGATCATCGCCGCGAAGCACATCATCGAGCCGACCGACAGGTCGATGCCGCCGGTGATGATCACGAAGGTGATGCCGAGCGTCGCGATGGCGATGAAGGAGAAGTTCTTGGCGACGTTCTGCAGATTGCCTTCGGTCAGGAAATAGGGACTGGCGAAGCTCATCACGATGATGAGGGCGATGAGCGCCAGCGTGACGTAGGCCGTCTGCGAGGCGAACACGCCGCGATGCCACCATCTGATGGCGCCGACATTGGTGAAGGTGACGTCGGTGCCGGCGGAGCTGGTCCCGGATGGAACGGACATCACGCCGCCTCCTTGGCGCCGGTGATCAGCGCGGTCACTTCCTCGGGGCTGGTCTCGCCGACCGGCTTGTCGGCCTTCTTCTCGCCGCGGCGCATCACCACGACGCGATCGCAGACCGCGAAGATGTCGGGCATGCGGTGCGAGATCAGGATCACCGCGATGCCCTGCTCCTTCAGCCGATGGATCAGGCTCAGCACCTGCTCGACCTGGCGCACCGAGATCGCCGCGGTCGGCTCGTCCATCATCACCAGCTTGGCGTTCGACAGCCGCGTGCGCGCGATCGCCACCGCCTGGCGCTGGCCGCCCGACATGTCCTTGACGAGATCGTGCGGCCGCGTCTCCGAGCGCAGCTCGCGGAACAGCTCCAGCGCGCGCGCCTCCATGCCCTTGTGGTCGAGCAGCACGAGGGGACCGAAATTGCGCTTCAGCTCGCGGCCGAGAAACACGTTGGCGGCGGCGGTGAGATTGTTGGCCAGCGCGAGGTCCTGGTACACGACCTCGATGCCGACGCTGCGCGAATCCATCGGGCGATGGAAATGCACCTCGCGGCCGTCGAAATGGATGGCGCCCTGGCTCGGCGGAAAGTTGCCGGCGATGATGCGCACCAGGGTGGACTTGCCGGCGCCGTTGTCGCCCATCAGGCCGACGACCTCGCCGGCGCCGATTGTCAGATCCACGCCCTGCAGCGCGCGGATCGCGCCGAACTGCTTGCCGAGGCCCTTCAGCTCCAGCACCGGCTGCGCGGCGGTGCTCATCGCGGCGCGCCCAGCCTCGTTCGTGGACATGCGCAGGCTGCTGTCGTCAGACATAGCGGTTCACCACGCTTTCGAGATATTCCTGCCGGCCGGAGCGAGGCTGCGGATCGAGGCCGGTGTCGGCGGCGCGGTCGGCGAGTTCGGCAAGCGAGCGGCGGCCGGCGAGGATCGCCTGCCCCTCCTCGCCGTCCCAGCCGGCGTAGCGGGCTGCGAGCGGCGCCGTCAGCGCACTGTCGGTCAGCATCTCGTCGGCCGCGATCAGCGCCCGCGCGCAGGCGTCCATCGAGCCGACATGGGCGTGCAGCAGATCATCCGGATCGATCGACTGCCGCCGGATCTTGGCATCGAAGTTCAGCCCGCCGGTGGTGAAGCCGCCGGCCTTGAGCATGTCGTGGAACACCAGCGCCAGCTCCGGCACGTTCATCGCGAACTGGTCGGTGTCCCAGCCCAGCAGATCGTCGCCGCGGTTGATGTCGAGGGAGCCGAACACGCCGAGCGCCTGCGCCAGCGCGATCTCGTGCTGGAACGAATGACCGGCGAGGATGGCGTGGTTCTGCTCGATATTGAGCTTGACGTCGTCGAGCAGGTCATAGCGCTGCAGGAAGCCGTAGCAGGTGGCGACGTCGAAATCATATTGATGCTTTGTCGGCTCCTTCGGCTTCGGCTCGATCAAGAGCGGTCCCTTGAAGCCGATCTTGTGCTTGTGCTCGACGACCAGCGAGACGAAGCGACCGAGCTGGTCGAGCTCGCGCCTCATGTCGGTGTTGAGCAGGGTCTCGTAGCCTTCGCGGCCGCCCCACAGCACGTAGTTGGCGCCGCCGAGGCGGTGCGTCAGCTCGAGCGCGGCGCGCACCTGCCCGGCGGCATAGGCGAAGACATCGGGATCCGGATTGGTCGCGGCGCCCGCCATGTAGCGGCGGTGCGAGAACAGATTGGCCGTGCCCCATAGCAGCCGCACCTTGGCAGACGCCATCTTCTGCTCGAACAGGTCGCCGATCGCATTGAGATTGGCGACCGACTCCTTCAGCGTCGCGCCTTCCGGCGCGGCGTCGACGTCGTGGAAGGTGAAGAACGGCACGTCGAGCAGCCGGAACAAGTCGAACGCGACATCGGCCTTGGCGCGCGCCATCGCCAGCGCATCGTCGCCATGCTGCCACGGCCGCAGGAAGGTCTCGCCACCGAACGGATCGCTGCCCGGCCAGCAGAACGAATGCCAGTAGCAGACGGCGAAGCGCAGATGATCCTCCATCCGCTTGCCCCGGATGACACGGTCCTTGTCGTACCAGCGGAACGACAGCGGGCTGCGTGACTCGGGCCCGACATAGCTGACGGTCGCGCCGGTCTGGAAGAAGGGAGCCTGGACGTTCACGAGATGCACTCCTTGAGAGCGGGATAGAGCTTGCGCCATTGCGCGTAGGCGTCGTCGTAGGCGGCGCGCTGCGGCGCGCGGGGTTCGAAACTCTGCAGCCGCTGTGGCTTGCGGCAGACATCGGCCGGGGCTTCGCCGGTCGCGGCCAGACGGCCGAGCCTGGACGCACCGATGGCGGCGCCGACCTCGCCCTCCTCGACGCGATGCACGGTGACGCCGAGCACGTCGGCCATGATCTGCGCCCACAACAAAGAGCGCGAGCCGCCGCCGACGAGATCGAGCTCTGTGATCGGCTGCGCGCTGCGCGCGAGCGCGGCGAACATGTCGCGTGAGGCGAACGCCACGCCCTCCAGCACCGCCTGCACCAGATCAGCGCGGCCGGCGGCGCTGCGCAGCCCGACCAGGGCGCCGGCCGCGTGGGCATCGTTGTGCGGCGTGCGTTCGCCGTCGAGATAAGGCAGGAACTGCACCGGGCTCGGGCGATCGACGCTGCTACCGAGCGGCGCCAGCAGCGCGGCTTCCGGCGTCTCGAGAATGCGCGCCAGCCACGCCAGCGAGGCCGCGGCCGACAGCATCACGCCCATCTGGTGCCAGAGCCCGCCGAGCGCATGGCAGAACGCATGCACGGCCGCTTGCGGCGCCGGCGCGAAGCGGTCGGTCACCCGGAACAGCACGCCCGATGTGCCGAGCGACAGGAAGGCATCGCCGGGCGTGATGGCGCCGAGCCCGATCGCGCTCGCCGCGTTGTCGCCGGCGCCGCCCGCGATCACGACGTCAGCCCCCATGCCCCAGCGCCGCGCCAGTTCGAGCGACAACACGGCACTGCGCTCATTGCCTTCGACCAGGCGCGGCATGTGATCGAGACCGAGCCCGGTCGCCGCCAGCAGTTTTTCCGACCAGCGCCGCGCGCCGACGTCGAGCCACAGGGTGCCGGCCGCATCCGACATGTCCTCGACCATCTCGCCGGACAGCCGATAGCGCACATAGGCCTTCGGCAGCAGCACCTTCGCCACCTCGGCGAAGATCTTCGGCTCGTGCTTCGCCACCCAGACGAGCTTCGGCGCGGTGAAGCCGGGCATCGCGAGGTTGCCGGCGATCGCATGCAGCTCGGGACAGCGGCGTTCGAGCTCGGCGCATTCGGCCTGCGAGCGGCCGTCATTCCACAGGATCGCCGGCCGCAGCGGCCGGCCGTCGCGGTTCAGCAAGGTCGCGCCGTGCATCTGGCCGGACAGGCCGATGCCGCGGACGACCGCGGTCTCGCGCGGACGCTCCCGCGCGAGATCATCGACCGCGCCGATGACGGCCTCGACCCAGTGATCCGGATTCTGCTCGGACCACAGCGGCTGCGGATGCGACAGCGCCAGCGGACGCCCGGCGCTCGCGATCAGCGCGCCCGCCTCGTCCTCCAGCACGGCCTTCACGCCGGATGTGCCGACATCCAGTCCGAGAAACACGACTCCACTCCTCCCACCGACCGCCAGGCGCTTCGGCGATCTGCTGTCGCCTCGAAACCAGCACCTCGGTCTTTCTCGTTCCGTACGCAAACGACCGCGTCACCGCGGCCGCCCGCTCACGGCAGATTGTCCCGCATCACGATGTCGATGCGGATCGTCTCCTGTTCGCTCAGGATCGGCTCGCCGCGCGCCAGCGCCAGCAGCACGCGCACCGCGGAGCGCGCCTCGTGGCCCGGGTTCTGCGAAATCGCCGCGTCCATCACGCCGTTCAACAGCAGCTTGCGCGTCAGTGCCGTTACGTCGTGGCCGACGAACACGATGTCGTCGGCGCGCCCCGACTCGGTCAGCGCTTTGGCGACGCCGGCCGTGCCGGCGCCGACATTGTAGAGCCCGACGATGTCGCGGTGCTCGGTCAGCAGCTTGCGCATGAGGTGCTCTGAGCGATCGTCCACGTCATGCCCCTCAGCAACCGGCAAAACCTCAAGTTGCCGAAACTCCGCCGCGAGAACCTGGCCGAAGCCGAAGATGCGCTCGGCATGATCGCGCAGGCCTTGCGAGCCCGCCATGATCGCGATCCGCCCCGCCTTGCCGCCGGCGAAGCGTCCGACCAGCGCCCCCGCGGTGCGGCCAGCGGCGATGTTGTCGATGCCGACATAATGCTGCCGCCGCGACGATGGCACGTCCGACACCAGCGTCACCACCTTGGCGCCGGACTCGACGAGATCGTTGATCGCCGCGCGCACGCCCGGATGATCGAGCGCCACCACCGCGACGCCGTCGACCTGACCGACGAGCTGCTCGAGCTTCGCGGCCAGCACGGCGGCATCGAACACGTCGGTCGTGACGACATCGACCGTGAGCCGGCGCGCGGCCATCCAGCTCGCCAGATCGCCGAGATGCGCCTGAATCTGCTGCATGAAGGGATTGATGCCGGACGGCATCACGAAGGCAAAGCGCCGCGCGCGGGCACGGGCGAGTTCGGAGGCCGCCGCATGCGGCTGGAACGCGCTACGCGCCATGGCGTCCTTGACGCGTCGCACCGTGTCCGGGCGCACGCCCGGCCGGTTGTGCAGCACGCGGTCGACGGTGGCGAGGCTCACACCCGCCTGTCGCGCAATGTCCCGCAATGTCAGCGGCGCGTTCATGGTCCTCCCCTTTGGGTTGAGGACCATAACGCGGTTTTTGAGGTGCGCAACTCATTTTTGAGGGGCGGCGCGCCCGGCCGCGCCTGGAAGCCCCGAGGGAGCTAGACGAAAGCGACCTCGATCCGCTTGTCGGACCGCGCCGTCATGCGGCAGGCACGTGAGAAACCGTCGCTGGCGATCGCGAGCTTGAAGTTCTCCGGCAAGTCGGCCGTGGAGATCACGTCCATTGCAGCCGCGCGTTCGGACAACGCACGGACCGTGCAGTCGAGCGTCGAACGTCCGGCGTTGAACGCGATCTGCCCCGCCTTGAACACGCGGCGCAGCGCAGGCGCGATCGACGGTGACGCCTCCACCCAGGCGATGACCTGATTGCGGCCGTTGTTCTTGGCGGAGTACATCGCCATGTCCGCCCGCTCCTGCATGGCATCGAAGCCCAGACGGGAAGTCAGATCCGCGGCGCCGAAGCTGGCGGTGACCCTGATCGGTCCGCACGGCGTGTCGATCGACAGGCCGGCAGCCGCCGACCGCATCTTCTCCAACACCGCCAGCCCGTCGTGCAGGCCCGTATGCGGCAGCAGGATGCCGAACTCCTCGCCGCCGAGACGGCCGATGACGTCGGAGCTCCGCAGCACCGACCGCCAGGTCTCGACCAGCCTGGACAGGACGAGATCGCCGACGGCATGGCCGTAAGTGTCGTTCACCGACTTGAAGTGATCGACGTCGACCATGGCATATGTCAGCTTGTGGCCGTGACGCTCGGCCAGCGCCCGCAACCGCTCGCCTTCGTTGTGAAAGGCGCGGCGCGACAGCGCGCCGGTCAGGGCGTCGCGCATGCTCAGCTTGCGCAGCATCAGCTCGTCGACGGCGATCGCGGCGAGGTCCTTGAGCACATCGACATCGTGCGCACTGAACTCGCGCGGCGTCGTGTCCATCGCGCATAGCGTGCCGACGTTCACGCCGGAGATGCGAAGCTGCGCACCAGCGTAGAACCGAATGAACGGCTTGCCATGGACGAGGACGTTGTCCACCAGCCGCGCATCCTGATGCGTGTCGGGGATGATCAGCGGCTCGCTTTCCTGAATGGCATAGTTGCACAGCGCGGGCCGCCGCTCGCCCTCACGGTCGGCCATCCCTGTGGCCGCCTTGAACCATTGGCGATGGCCGTCGATGAGGGTGAGTGTCGACATCGGGACGCCAAAGACCTTCCGGCACAGGCCGGTGAGACGGTCGAAGGCGAGCTCGCTGGGTGTATCAAGGATGTCGAGTTCGGCAAGGGCTTCCAGGCGGCGGGCATCGTCGTGGTGGTCGGCTGACATCGGCAACTCCTCGCCGACAGCTTCTCGCGGAGGGACTTAACGCCGGATTGAGGAGGAGAATGAGTAAATTCCTAACAGGAAGCACGACGTCCAGCAGGGAACCCGCCCGAGGGCCGGCCTGCCTGCCATCGGCCGGCCAGCCGGCGCCATCTTCCGATAAAAATAATCACCTTGCCATTTATCCGAATTCGTGATTATCTCCCGCCATCCCGCCTCAACGAGAGGGGCGTTGCGCGCGATCGTCACGACACGCGAGGCGGGGATGCGGTGGCCGCGAGAGATCGCAGCATTCTCTTTCACGAGGGTGCGGACGAACGATCGCTTGCGGACGTGAAGTCGCAGCGGCCTGACACCCCGAAGCTGGTGTCAACCTGGCGCAATGCTAACGCATTGCGTTGGGGATGGTGGCCAACAAGCCCGGCGCACCAGGGCGACTGCGTATAAGCGTGAAGACACCGCGCAGGGAATGCCGGATGCTCGGCTGCACCTGTGGTACCTGCCGCCTGCATTTTTTTCGCAGGCGGGCCATGGGTGAGGCCTTCACCCGGCATTCCCTGCGCCCTCTCACTTGGAGGGACGAACCAATTGCAGGCCTCGGGCATCAGATGCCGCGAGAACGCGCTGCTATGTCCTCGCTGTTTGAGCCGTGAAGCCTACCCCACCCACCACCGTCGTCCCGGGCAAGCCGTGACGCGCAAAGCGCGTCGCGGCGCCGACCCGGGACCCATGGTCCGCGGCGGGTGTGAGGCGCGGGATGGCCGACGCGCCTGCCCCGAACTATGCCCTGTGATTATGGGTCCCGGCTCAAGGCCGGGACGACAGGAGAGTTTGCTGATGCGGTTACGCCATCAGTTGACGCCGACGAAGCGCGCCGCGCTCGCTCAGAACGGCAGCCCGACATAGTTCTCCGCCAGCGACCGCTGCGCGGCCTCGGACGAGAACAGATAGGCGAGCTCGGTGTCCTGCAGCCTGTCGTCGTAGGACAGCCGGTCGGGGAAGCGATGCAGCAGCGTTGTCATCCACCACGAGAAGCGCTGCGCCTTCCAGATCCGCGCCAGCGCGCGCTGGGAGTAGCCGTCGATGCCGGCGTCGTCGCCCTTTTTGTAGTGATCGAGCAGCGCATGATAGAGATAGTAGATGTCGGACGCCGCCGAGTTCAGCCCGCGCGCGCCGGTCGGCGGCACGATGTGGGCGGCGTCGCCGGCCAGGAACAGCCGGCCGTAGCGCATCGGCTCGGCGACGAAGCTGCGCAGCGGCGCGATGCTCTTCTCGATCGACGGGCCAGTGATCAGCTTGGCCGCGATCTCATTGGGCAGGCGGCGCTTCAGCTCCTCCCAGAACGCATCGTCGCTCCAGTCCTCGACCTTGTCGGTGAGCGGCACCTGGACGTAATAGCGACTCAGCACCTGGGAGCGCAGCGAGCACAGCGCGAAGCCACGCTCGTGCTTGGCATAGATCAGCTCCGGCGACACCGGCTTGGTGCGCGACAGCACGCCGAGCCAGCCGAACGGGTACACCCGCTCGTATTCCGTCAGCTTGTCGTGCGGGATCGACTTGCGGCTGACGCCATGAAAGCCGTCGGCGCCGATGATGTAGTCGCAGTCGACGCGGATCACCTCCTCGCCGCTGCGATAGGTGACGTAGGGCTTGTCGGAGGCGATGTCGTGCGGCGTGACGTCGGCCGCGTTGTGCACGACCTTGCCGCCGAGCTTGTCGCGGGCCTCGTAGAGATCGCGCGTCAGCTCGGTCTGGCCGTAGACCATCACCGAGTTGCCGCCGGAATATTTGTGCAGGTCGACGCGGTCGAGCTTGCCGTCATGGGCGATGTAGAAGCCGTGATGGATCTCGCCCTCGCGATCCATGCGCTCGCCGCACTGCGCCTCGCGCATCAGCTCGGCAAAGCCGTGCTCGAGCACGCCGGCACGGATGCGCGACAGCACGTAGTCGCGGCTGGATTTCTCCAGGATGATCGTATCGATGCCCTGCAGATGCAGGAGCTGCGACAGCATCAGCCCCGACGGGCCTCCGCCGATGATGCAGACTTGGACTTTCATGGGCGTGTTCTCCCGGATTCGCAGACGCAGGTTTGTTGGGTATGCTTTTCAGTGGCGGATTTTACCAAGAAATGCGCAGGATCAGTTGGATGGACGCGGCATTCTCTTGTACTTTTCCAACACCATGCCGCGACGCAAAACGAATGCGACGGTGGTATCGGGCGGCGCCGGTCAGCCGGCCGGCGGCGCCGCGCCGTCTCCCACGCCCATCGCGCGCCGATAGTCGCGCGGGCTGGCCCCGGTGTGGCGCTTGAAGAAGCGGCAGAAATAGGCCGGGTCCTTGAAACCGAGCTCGAACGCCAGCTTCGACACCGGCGCTGCAATATAGGTCAGCCGACGACAGGCCTCACGGGCCAGACGCGCATGCACGATGTCGAGCGCGGACTGGCCGGTCTCGGCCCGCGTCAACCGATTGAGCCGCTCCGGCGTCATGCCGAGCTCGTCGGCGTAGCGCGCCACCGACCAGTGATCGCGGTGATGCGCCTCGACCAGCACGATGAAGCGGGTGAACAGATCAGCGTGCCCACTGCCGCGCCGCCCGCCTTGCGACTGCCGCGCGCTCTGCTGCGCCAGCCGCCACACGATCGAGCGCCCGAGCCAGTGCGGCACCGGGGAGGCCGCGGAATCGGCCGCGGCGAACTCGCCGGCGAGGTCGACGAACAGCGTGCCGATCCGGCCCGTCGCAACGGCTTGCGGCTCCAGATGCAGGATTTGTGGCGCTGCAAACAGGTCGCGCAGCGCCTCGCCGGTCGCCGGCACGTCGCCCTCCACCACCGCCCGCGGATTGAAGGTGAGCACGTAGCCGTCGGTCTCGCGCGAGAAGCGGAAGGCATGGACCACGCCGGGCGGAATGATCACCGCGACCGGGCCGGTGCAGCGCTCGCGGCTTTCGTCCAACGCGATCTCGGCCGGGCCGGAGGCGACCCAGAGGATCTGATGCAGGCCCTGGTGCGTATGCGCCTCGATTTCCCAGCGATACAGCTTGCTGCGCACCTGGATCGGCTCGACATGCAGCATGTCCGGCTGCGCGGCGGAGGCTTCGCCGTACAGCGCGAAGGCCGGGATCGACGGCTTGGTGCGAAAGCGGGGCATGAGCGAGAGCTAACCCCGAATGTCGGAAAAGTACAAGTCTTGACCGGCTTTCGTGTCTCACGCCGCGGCCACGGCTCGGCTAGATCAGTGAAAAGAACAACAACGACCACACTCAATGGAGAGGAGGCCCGACATGTTCACGTTCGACCCGTATTCGCCGGCGGTCGATGCCGACCCGTTCCCGTTCTACAAGACGCTGCGCGACGAGCACCCCTGCTTCTGGAGCCAGCAAGCCCAGATGTGGATCCTGTCGCGCTATGCCGACGTGGCAGCGGCGGGCACGAACTGGCAGACCTATTCGTCGGCTAAGGGCAACCTGATGACCGAGCTGCCGAACCGCGCCGGCGCGACGCTCGGCACCACCGATCCGCCGCGCCATGACCGGCTGCGTGGCCTCGTCCAGCATGCCTTCATGAAGCGCAATCTGGAGAGCCTGTCAGGCCCGATCCGCGACATCGCGCGCGACAGCGCCGAGGCGCTGCGCGGCCAGGACCGGTTCGACTTCATCGACGCCTTCTCGTCGAAGTTCACGGTGCGCGTGCTGTTCGCCGCACTCGGCCTGCCGCTCGGCGACGAGCAGACGGTGCGCGACAAGGCGGTGCTCATGGTGCAGAGCGATCCGGTGAGCCGCGCCAAGGGACCGCAGCACATCGCAGCCTACAACTGGATGCAGGACTATGCGGCCGGCATCATCGCGGAGCGCCGGGCGCGGCCGCAGAACGATCTGATCTCGCATTTCAGCATGGCCGAGATCGACGGCGACAAGCTCGACGAGCGCGAGGTGCTGCTGACGACGACCACGCTGATCATGGCCGGCATCGAGTCTCTCGGCGGCTTCATGACGATGCTGGCCTACAATCTCGCCGATCACGACGACGCCCGCCGTGCGGTCGTCGCCAATCCCGATCTGCTGGCGGACGCCGTCGAGGAGTCGCTGCGCTTCAACACCTCGGCGCAGCGTTTCCGCCGCTGCCTGCAGAAGGATCTCACCCTGCACGGCCAGACCATGCGCGAGGGCGATTTCGTCTGCCTCGCCTACGGCTCCGCCAATCGCGACGAGCGGCAGTTTCCCAATCCCGACGTCTACGACATCACGCGCAAGCCGCGCGGCCACCTCGGCTTCGGCGGCGGCGTGCATGCCTGCCTGGGATCGGCGATCGCGCGCATGGCGATCAGGATCGCGTTCGACGAGCTGCACAAGGTCGTGCCGGACTATCGCCGCACCCAGGAGCAACTGCCCTGGATGCCGTCATCGACCTTCCGCAGCCCGATGTACCTGGAACTGACGGCTCATTAGTCGGTCGCAAGGACGGGATGGCGGGCTCGAGCACGCACCTCGCGGACGGTATGCTCCCTCGCCCCGCTTGCGCGGGGCGAGGGAGGCGCCAACCGGTTTACCAGAGCTCAAACCAGCGCGCCGAGATCCGCCGCGCTGAAGCCCTTCAGGCCCGCCTTGTCGCCGGACTTGATCTTGGCGACCCATTCGGCATCGCTGATCAGCGCGCGGCCGACCGCGATGAGGTCGAACTCCTCCTTGGCCATGCGCTCCAGCAGCGCATCGAGATCGGCTGTCGTCGACGGCTTGCCGGCGAACGCCGAGAAGAACTCGTCGGACAGGCCGACCGAGCCGACGCTGATGGTCGCGGCGCCCGTGATCTTCTTGGCCCAGCCGGCGAAGTTCAGGCCCTTCTCGCCGTCGACGTCCGGGAATTCCGGCTCCCAGAAACGGCGCTGCGAGCAGTGCAGGATGTCGACGCCGGCCGCGACCAGCGGCTGCAGCCAGTCGGCCATCAGCGCCGGCGTCTCGGCGAGGCGCGCCGCATAGTCCTGCTGCTTCCACTGGCTGACGCGCAGGATGATCGGAAAATCCGGCCCCACCGCCTTGCGGATCGCGGCGACGATTTCGCCGGCGAAGCGCGAGCGCTCCTTGATGCTGGCGCCGCCATAGCGATCCTCGCGCTGGTTGGTGCCGGACCAGAAGAACTCGTCGATCAGATAGCCGTGCGCACCGTGGATCTCGACGGTGTCGAAGCCGGTGCGCTTGGCGTCGGCCGCGGCCTGCGCGAATGCGGCGACGGTGTCGGCGATGTCGTTCTCGGTCATCGCGTTGCCGCGCGGCTTGCCAGGCGCAACCAGCCCGGACGGGCTCTCGACCGGCGCATCAGGCTCCCAGCGGCTCATGCCCTTGGTCGAGCCGGTGTGCCAGATCTGTGGCGCGATGCGGCCGCCGGCCGCGTGTACGGCGCTCGCCACGCTCCGCCAGCCGGCCAGGGCTGCGTCACCGTGGAAGAAGGGAATATTGGGCTCGTTGCGCGAGGCCGGACGGTTGACGACAGTGCCCTCGGTCAGGATCAGCCCCACGCCGCCTTCGGCGCGGCGACGGTAATAAGCGGCATTGGCCTCGCCGGGAACGCCATTCGGCGCCGCGTTGCGGGTCATCGGCGCCATGACGATGCGGTTCTTCAGCTCCAGCGACTTCAGGCGAAACGGACGAAACAGCACGCTGGTATCGAGGTCGGACATTCAGAGGGCTCCATTGCGTTCGGAACCGCTCCAGTATACTTCGTAAACCTGAAGTCAATCAGGCACCCGAAGTCGCTCAGGTATATCAGAGGAAACCGCGTCGTGACCGTCGCGTCGACATCAGAGACCGCCCCGCTCCGCTGCAAGCCGCAGCACTTCTCGTCGGAGTGCCCGAGCCGGGTGCTGATCGACCAGATCGCCGACAAATGGTCGATGATGGTGCTGGCCGTGCTGGACGGCGGGCCGTTGCGCTTCAACGCGGTCAAGAAGCAGCTCGAGGGCGTCACCCAGAAGGCGCTGACGCAATGCCTGCGCCGGCTCGAGCGCAACGGCCTCGTCGCGCGGGAGGTGATCGCGGACTCGCCCGTTGCCGTCCAGTACGAGATCACGCCGCTCGGCCGGACCCTGCAGCCGCCATTCCGCGCGCTCTACGCCTGGACCATCGCCAAGATGCCCGAGGTCGAGCAGGCGCGTCAGGCCTTCGACGAGCGCCGCGGCCGCTGATCGGCGGCGGTCGCAGACCGCTACTGAAAGGCGACTTCGGCGAAGCTGCGCAGCTTGCGCGAATGCAGCCGCTCCGACTCCTGGTGCTTCAGCAGTTCCAGCGCCTTCAGCCCGATCTGAAGATGCTGGCCGACGCGCTGCCGGTAGAAGTCGCCGGCCATGCCGGCGAGCTTGATCTCGCCATGCAGCGGCTTGTCGGAGACGCAGAGCAAGGTGCCGTAGGGCACGCGGAAGCGATAGCCGTTGGCGGCGATGGCGGCGGACTCCATGTCGAGCGCGACGGCGCGCGACTGCGACAAGCGGCGGATCACCCCAGGGCCGGAGATCTCCCAATTGCGGTTATCGACGCTGGCCACCGTGCCGGTCCGCATCACCCGCTTCAGCTCAAAGCCGGAATAGCCGGTCACCGTCTCCACGGCCTCTTCGAGCGCGACCTGCACCTCGGCCAGCGCGGGGATCGGCACCCAGGGCGGCAGCTCCTGGTCGAGCACGTGGTCCTCGCGGACGTAGCCGTGCGCGAGGACGTAGTCGCCGAGCCGCTGAGTGTTGCGCAGTCCCGCGCAGTGGCCGACCATCAGCCAGGCATGCGGCCGCAGCACCGCAATGTGGTCAGTGACGTTGCGCGCATTCGACGGGCCGGTGCCGATGTTGATCAGTGTGATCCCCTGATGGCCTGGCTCGACCAGATGAAGCGCCGGCATCTGTGGCGTGCGCGCCGGCGCGGAGCCCGTGGTTCCGCCGCCGAGCCGCGCGGTTCGCGTGATCACATTGCCCGGCTCGACGAAGGCCTCGGCTGCCCCCTGCGCGGCCGCCAGCTGCTGGCGGCCCCAATCGGCGAAGGCGTCGACATAGAACTGATAGTTCGTGAAGATCACGAAATTCTGGAAATGGTCCGGGTCGGTCCCGGTGTAGTGATAGAGCCGACGCAGCGAGTAGTCGACGCGCGCGGCGCGGAACAGCGACAGCGGCTCCGGCATGCCGGGCTTCAGCTCGAGCGTGCCGTCGGCGATCGCATCGTCCATGGTCGCGAGATCCGGAGCGTCGAACACGTCGCGCAGCGAGCGCGTCACCAACGGGCTCTCATGGTGCGGAAGCGCCGTCTCGATGTTGATGTCGCGGCGATAGGCGAAATGCACCGGGATCGGCTCGGCCGACTCGCCGATCTCGACCGGCATGCCGTGGTTCTCCACCAGCAGACGGATCTGCTCGGTGAGATACGAACGGAACAGGTCTGGCCGCGTCACGCTGGTCTCGTGCACGCCGGGCCCTGCGACGAAGCCATAGGCCAGACGCGAGTCGAGCCGGGCATGACTTGCGGTCGTCAGCCGCACGAAGGGATAGGTGGCGCGGATCCGTGTCGCCGGCACGACGCCGTTGGCATAGGCCTCGAAATGGCCGCGCAGGAACGCCGTGTTGCGCTCGTAGATCTCCTCGAGCCGGGCCACCGCGGCGGCCGCGTCGGTAAAGCTTTCGGTCTGGAACGGTTGCGGCGATTGCACGGTCAAGGGCGGCCTCATCTTGCTGAAGCCGATGGTAAGCGAAGCCGCCATACGAGTGCAACGCTCGTCGGCGGATCTTCCAGGCGCCGCCGAGGGTCCCCTCCCCGCGCGCCGAGACGCGAGGAGGGAATCGGCTCAGCCCTTCGCGAGCTGCGCGTCGAGGTCGTGCAGCACCTGGTAGCAGGGCAGCACCTGGGCAACGGACGCGTTGGGCTCGCGGCCCTCGCGGATCGCGGCGAAGAACTCGCGGTCCTGCAGCTCGATGCCGTTCATGGAGACATCGACCTTGGAGACGTCGATCTTCTCCTCCTTGCCGTTCACCAGATCGTCGTAGCGCGCGATGTAGGTGCCGGTGTCGCCGATGTAGCGGAAGAAGGTGCCGAGCGGGCCGTCATTGTTGAACGACAGCGACAAGGTGCAGATTGCGCCATTGGCGGCCTTGAGCTGGATCGACATGTCCATCGCGATGCCCAAGGTCGGATGGATCGGCCCCTGGATCGCATTGGCCTTCACGATCGGCGAGCCCGCCTGGTAGGCGAACAGGTCGACGGTGTGCGCGGCGTGGTGCCACAGCAGATGGTCCGTCCAGCTGCGCGGCTGGCCCAGCGCATTCATATTGGTGCGGCGGAAGAAGTAGGTCTGCACATCCATCTGCTGGATGTGAAATTCGCCGGCCTTGATCTTCTTGTGCACGAACTGGTGGCTCGGATTGAAGCGGCGGGTGTGGCCGCACATCGCAACCAAGCCGGTCTCCTTCTGCAGCTCGACGACCTGCTGGGCGTCCTTCAAGGAGTCGGCGAGCGGAATCTCGACCTGCACGTGCTTGCCGGCCTTGAGGCAGTCGATCGCCTGCGCAGCGTGCATCTGCGTCGGCGTGCAGAGAATGACGGCGTCGACCTCCGGCAGCTTGAGGCTGTCGGCGAGCTCAGTCGCGACGTGCTTGATGCCGTATTTGTCGGCGACTTCCTTGGTCTGGTCGAAGCGGCGGCCGACCAGCGACACCACCTCGACGCCATCGATGTTCTTGATGCCGTCGAGATGCTTGATGCCGAAGGCGCCGGCGCCGGCGAGCGCGACCTTGATCGTCTTGGCCATTTAGTTGTTCTCCAGGATCAGATGGCCGACCGCGGTGTTGCTGGCCGGCACATGATAGAAGCGGTGGCGCACGGTCGGAGCGTTGCCCTTCTTGGTCTCGTTGACGTCGCTCATGGCGCCGCGCGCGATCAGCCACATCACGAGCTCGATGCCCTCGCTGCCGGCCTCTCGGACGTAGTCGATATGCGGCACCTTGGACAGGCCTTCGGGATCGTTGATCAGCTTGTCCAGGAACATGTTGTCCCATTCCCGGTTGATCAGGCCGGCGCGCGGACCCTGCAACTGGTGGCTCATGCCACCGGTGCCCCAGATCTGCACGTTGAGCGGCTCGTCATAGCTCTCGATCGCCTTGCGGATCGCCTTGCCCAGCATGAAGCAGCGGCGGCCCGACGGCACCGGATACTGCACGACGTTGACGGCGAACGGGATGACGGGGCACGGCCATGCATCGACCTGGCCGAAGATCAGGCTGAGCGGCACGGTGAGGCCGTGGTCGACATCCATCTTGTTGACGATGGTGAGATCGAAATCGTCCTGGATCACCGACTGCGCGATATGCGCGGCGAGCTTCGGATGTCCGATCACCTTGGGCACCGGGCGCGGCCCCCAGCCCTCGTCGGCCGGCTGATATTCGGCTGCGGTGCCGATCGCGAACGTGGGAATCATGTCCAGGCTGAAGGCGGTCGCGTGGTCGTTGAAGACCAGGAACACCACGTCCGGCTTCTGCTCCTTCTCCCACTGCTTGGCGAAATCGTAGCCGGCGAACACCGGCTTCCAATAATCCTCGCCGGTCTTGCCGAGGTCGAGGGCGGCGCCGATCGCCGGCACGTGCGAGGTGAAAACGCTTGCGGAGATTTTTGCCATTTACTTCTTCTCCCCGGTGTAGCGGTTGCCCTCAACCGAGCGGCCGCCCTTGATCATCATCTCGCGATACTGGTCTTCAGTCATGCCGGTCATGCTGCCGGCCATTTGCTGAAAGCTCTTGCCGTCGGTCGCGCCGATCTTGGCGAGGAAGTAGATGTTGCCACCAAGCGCAATGCAGCGGTTGAGGTCGCGGTCGAGCACGGCCTGCTTCTGCTCCTCGCTCATCGGCCATTCGTCGAGATAGGCGCGCTCGTTGGCCTTGAAGCGGGCGCGGTTCTCCGCCTTCATCAGCGACATGCAGAACTGGTTGAGGTGATAGCCCATCCGCGACATGTCCGCGTCGAAGATGGTCGTGCCGGGAACGTCGGTATAGGGTTTGTCGAGCGACATCGCTTCCCTCCTTCAGGATTCTTCGGGCCAGTACAGCCGCATCGGATTGTCGACCAGGAGCTTCTGCTGCAGCTCCGCGGTGACGGCGATGTGGGGAATGAAGTCGACCAGCAGGCCGTCATCGGGCATGTGGTCCTTGAGGTTCGGGTGCGGCCAGTCGGTGCCCCACAGCACGCGATCCGGGAAAGTCTCGACGATGCGCTTCGCAAACGGCACCACGTCGCGATAGGCGTTCTGCTCGCCGTTCAGCGCTGGCGGTCCCTTGACCGAGAGACGCTCCGGGCAGCTCACCTTGGACCAGACGTTGGAATGCTCGCGCATGAACTTCACGAACAGCTCGAACTCCGGGCCATCGACCGGCTTGGTCACGTCAGGACGACCCATGTGGTCGACGACGACGGTGGTCGGCAGCGACGTGAAGAAGTCCCACAGCTCGGGCAGGTCGACGGCTTCGAAATAGATCACGACGTGCCAGCCGAGCTTGTTGATGCGGTTGGCGATCTCGATCAACTCGTCCTTCGGCGTGAAGTCGACCAGGCGCTTGACGAAGTTGAAGCGGACGCCGCGCACGCCGGCGTCGTGCATCGCCTGCAACTCGGCGTCGGTGACGCTGCGCTTGACGGTGGCGACACCGCGCGCCTTGCCGTTCGAATGCGCCAGCGCATCGACCATCGCGCGGTTGTCGGCACCGTGGCAGGTCGCCTGCACCACGACGTTGCGGGCGAAGCCGAGATGGTCGCGCAGCGCGTAGAGCTGCTGCTTGGAGGCGTCGCAGGGCGTGTACTTGCGCTCGGGCGCATAGGGGAATTCGGCGCCAGGGCCGAACACGTGGCAATGCGCGTCGACGCTGCCGGCCGGCACCTTGAAGCGCGGCTTCGACGGGCCGTCGTACCAGTCGAGCCATCCCGGGGTCTTCTGGAACTCCATGAGGTTCCCTACTCCTTGGACTTGATCTTGTTAATGATACGATCGGCCTCGGTGCGCCAATCCGGGCTGCGCGCGAACTCCTTGGTGCCGCGCGTGCCGAACAGGCCCTCATCGGCGAGATCGGCGACCCAGGCCTGGCGCTCGGCGGTGCCGTCCGCCGACCACGGCGTCAGCCCGATGTCGCGTACGGTCTCGGCCACCTCCCTCACCTCCTCGGCGCGGCGGCGGCCATGCTCGATGACCCGCTGAAAGAAATAGGCGCCCTGCTTCTCCCAGTCGATCCCGGGAAAGGTCTCCTTCAGCGAGGCCAGCACCGCGTCCTCGACGCCATAGGCGCGGGCGGTGGTGAAGCTCTCGATCACCATCGCCTCCAGGCCCTTGATCATGATGCTGCGGCACATCTTTGTGGCCGAGGCCACGCCGAGCTTGTCGCTAGCGGGCTTCGCGGCAAAGCCCAGATCGTTGAGCAGCGGCGCCAGCTCGCGCGCGCCGGCGCCTCCCAGCAGCAGCGGCACCTTGATGCGATAGGGCGGCACCGAGGTCATCACCGCGCCTTCGACATAGCGGCCGCCGGCGCCGTCGATCAACGCGGCCGCGCGCTGCTTGGCGCCGGGCGAAGCCGAGTTGAAGTCGAGGAACCACGCGCCTGGCTTGATCTTCGGAGCGCAGGCTTCCGCCACCGCCACGTCCTGACTGGCGGTCACTGCCGAGACGATGAAGTCGGCCTGCGCCGCCAGTTCGGCATGCGAGGCCGTGAGCGTCACGCCGATGCTCTCGGCATGGCTGCGCATCGCGTCGCCGCGGCTGTCCGCCAGCTTCACATCATAGGCCGAGACGCGCACGCCATCCTTGCGCAGATCCTCGGCGAGGATCTTGCCGACCTCGCCGTAGCCGATCAGCCCGACATGCCACTGGTTCGACGCCGCGGTCATCGCTGCTCAATCGATGTATTTGAGCCCGGCCTTCGCCAGCGGCTCGCGCATCTTGTACATGTCGAGGCCGAGCACGCCCGACGCCAGCTTCTCGCGCTTGTCGGCCTCGTTGGCCTCGCGCGCCGCGGCCGCATCCGCCGCCTGATGTGCGACCGCGGCCGGCACCACGACGATGCCGTCGACATCGGCGACGATCACGTCGCCCGGATTGACCGCGGCGCCGGCGCAGACGATCGGGATGTTGACCGAGCCGAGCGAGGCCTTGACCGTGCCGCGCGCGGAGATCGCGCGCGAGAACACCGGGAACTGCATGTCGGTGAGATCGGCGACGTCACGGACGCCGCCGTCGATGACGAGGCCCTGCGCGCCGCGGGCGCGGAAGCTGGTCGCCAGGAGATCGCCGAAGAAGCCGTCGGTATTCTCGACCGTGCAGGCCGCGACGACGACGTCGCCGGGCTGGATCTGCTCGGCCGCGACATGCAGCATCCAGTTGTCGCCGGGCTGCAGCAGCACGGTGACGGCCGTGCCGCACATCTTGGCGGTCGGATAGATCGGGCGCATGTAGCATTGCATCAGGCCGACGCGGCCCATCGCCTCGTGGATGGTGGCGACGCCGAACTTCGACAGCTTCTCCACCGCCGCCTTGTCGGCGCGGTTGATCTTCGTCTTGACGATGCCGAGATTGTTCATGGGGGTGCTCATATCGCCTGCCCTTTAGATTACTTGCCCTTGGCCTTCAACGCGGCGTCGAGACGCGGGAACACGCGCCGCGCATTGCCTTCGTAGATCTGGTGGCGCTGCTCGGGGGTCAGCTTGGCGGCCTCGATGTAGCGCTTGGTGTCGTCGTAGTAGAAGCCGGTCTCCGGATCGATGCCGCGGACGGCGCCGATCATTTCCGACGCGAACAGGATGTTGTCGATCGGGATCACGCCGGTCAGGAGGTCGATGCCCGGCTGGTGATAGACGCAGGTGTCGAAGAAGATGTTGTTGAGCAGATGGTCCTTCAACAGCGGCTTCTTCAGCTCCTGGGCGAGGCCGCGGAACCGGCCCCAGTGATACGGCACCGCGCCGCCGCCATGCGGGATCAGGAACTTCAGGGTCGGGAAGTCCTTGAACAGGTCCGACGTCAGGCACTGCATGAACGCGGTGGTGTCGGCGTTGAGATAATGCGCGCCGGTGGTGTGGAAGCAGGCATTGCAGCTGGTCGAGACGTGGATCATCGCGGGGATGTCGAGCTCGACCATCTTCTCGTAGATCGGATACCAGTGCCGGTCCGACAGCGGCGGCGAGGTCCAGTGGCCGCCGGACGGGTCCGGGTTCAAATTGATGCCGACGAAGCCGTAGTCCTTGATGCACTTCTCGAGCTCGGGAATGCAGGTCTTGGGGTCCACGCCCGGCGACTGCGGCAGCATCGCGACGCCGATGAAATTGTCCGGGAACAGCTTGCTGACGCGGTAGCAGAGCTCGTTGCAGATCCCAGCCCAGGTCGAGGACACCTGGAAGTCGCCGATATGGTGGGCCATGAAGCTCGCGCGCGGCGAGAACACGGTGAGGTCGCTGCCGCGCTCCTTCATCTTCTTGAGCTGGTTGCTCTCGATGCTCTCGCGCAGCTCGTCGTCGCTGATCGAAAGCTCCGACGCCTTGGGCATGACGGAGGGATCCTTGATGCCCGCGATCTGCCGGTTGCGCCACTCTTCGAGCGCCTTCGGAGCCGTCGTGTAATGGCCGTGCACGTCGATGATCACGTCAGTCTCTCCCTCAGATTGTCTCGCGAGCCAGCTAGCGCCTTCAATGCGCCGCCACGGGGGCGCCGACATCCTTGCCGCTGGCGCGGCCTCCCGGTCCCACGACCTGCTTTACCACAAGGGCGAGCGCCGCGATCAAGCCGGGAACTGCGATCACGGTGAAAATCTCGCTGAAGGTCAGGTGCCGCGCGGTCAATTCGGCGACCAGGAACGACCCGGCGATACCGCCGAAGCGACCGATGCCCATCATCCAGGCGACACCGGTGGCGCGGCCCTGGGTCGGATAGAACGCCGCGGCCAGCGCCGGCAGCGACGACTGCGCCGTGTTCATGACCACGCCGGCGACGAACACGATCACCACCAGGAAGCCCATGTTGCCAGCCGCCTGCCCAATCAGGAAGATCGTGACCGCCGTCAGCGCATAGCCGACCGCGACGATGCGGTTGGCGTTGAAGCGGTCCATCAGCACGCCGAAGAACACCGCCCCGACGCCGCCGAGCGGGAACAGCGCCGAGATCAGCGTCGCGGTCTGCGGGTTCAGCCCGACATCCTTGAACAGGATCGGCATCCAGTTGATCAGCGAATAGAAGATCACCAGGCCCATGAAATAGGTGACCCACAGCATCAGCGAGCCCACACGCAGCACCGGCGACAGCACCATGCCGATGCCGGTGGCATTGACGCGCCGGGTGGTCTCGGCATGCTCCGGCTCCAGCATCACGAACTGGCCGACTTCGGAGGCGGCAGAAGAGACCCTGCGCATGACCTTACGGACACGCTCCACACTGGCGCCTCGCGACAACAGGTAATGCACCGATTCCGGCAGGATCGCGATCAGCAGCACCGTCAGCACCAGCGGGGTGACGCCGCCGAGCACCAGCACGCTGCGCCAGCCCCATTGCGGGATCATCCACGCCGCGAGAAAGCCGCCGCATGCCGCGCCCAGCGGAAAGCCGCAGAACATCAAATTGGTCATGGTCGCGCGCAGCCGGCCCGGGCAATACTCGCTGAGCAGGGTCACGGCATTCGGCATGGCGGCACCGAGGCCGATACCGGTGACGCAGCGGAGCACGGTGAGCTCGGTGAGGTTGCTCGCGAACGCCGAGGCAAGACAGGCGATGCCGAAGATCAGCACGGAGCCGACCAGCACCAGCTTGCGGCCGAGACGATCGGCGATAGGCCCTGCGAACAGCGCCCCGCCGGCAAGGCCGAACAGCGCCGCGCTCAGCACCGGTCCCAGCGCCGACTTCTCGATGCCCCACTCCTTCAGGAGCGACGGCGCGATGAAGCCGATCGCCGCGGTGTCGAAGCCGTCGAGCAGCACGATGACGAAGCCGAGCGCGAAGATCAGCCACTGGAAGCCGGAAAACGGGTGGTCGTCGAGAAAGGCCTGGACGTCGACACGGGCGGTCGTTGGCATCGCTTCTGCTTCCTTGGGGTGCTGTTCTGGCGCATCAACCGAGGTCCGCAGACGCCCGTTCCTCGCGTGGTCGGGTCTTGCAGCTTCGGCAGCTTGACAGGCTATGTGACGGACAGGGACAGCGCGCACCAGCGCCCGGGGGCTTCTATCAGCTATTCCGAAACGGCATAAGATATCACATGAGCCATGCTGAATTTAGAATGGGTCTGGAGAGGCCGCCACAGCCGCTTGGGCGCGACGTCGAGGCTCACACCTCCACCTCCCCAGGCGACGCTGCTACACTTGAAGATCGGAGCTTTGCGCTCGCGTGTCTCCAAGTCGTCAGGGCCGGGCTTGTCCCGGCCATCGACGTTGGTCGGCATCCTGGGAATGACGTGGATGCCCGGGACGAGCCCGGGCATGACGGAGTAACTCACTGGCGGGGTTGCTCGTCCCAGGAGTCCGATATCTTCACATGCCCGCCTTGAACCTCCAGGGGACAATGGCACCGCCCGAACCGAACTGACGCAGCGCTCAGCGCGGCAGCTTCCTGATCAACGCGGTCGCCAGCTTGATCGTCTGCTGCGCCAGCGGCGTTGGGCGCTTGTGCGCCGAAGTGACGAAGCACAGCACGCTTGTCGGGGCCGGCTCGGTCAGCGGCCGGATCGCGAGCTCGCCGGCGCGGCCCGAGGCGGCGACGCCGCTCGGGGTCAGCACCGCGTGGCCGTAGCCGGCGCAGACGAGATCGATGATCGAGGGCACGCTCGATACCTCCCAGGCGATGTCGAGCTTGATCCCGGCGAGCGCGGCCTGCGTCTCCAGCAGGCGCCGCATCGCGTGCACCCGCTCCGGCATGATCAGGCTGTAGCGCGACAGCTCGGCCATCGGCAGCGGCGCGGTGACGCGGCGCTTGCCCTTCGGCGCGTGGCTGACGAGGGCGAGCGGCTCCTGCAGCACCGGCGTGATCTCGATGCCGGCCTGCGCCTCGGGATTGTAGACCATGCCGACATCGATGCGGCCCGTGGTGACCCACTCGACCACATGCGTCGACAGGCCCTCGACCACGGCGAGGCGCGCGGCCGGATATTCCTTCCGGAAGCGATCGATCAGCGGCAAGGTCAATTGCCGCGCGATGCTCGGCGGCAGGCCGATGGTGACGCGGCCGACCGGCGCATCGCGGCTGGCGCCGAGATCCTCGCGCGCATGCGCCACCAGCTGCAGCACGCCGACGCTGTGGTCGAGCAGCCGCTTCCCCGCTTCAGTCAGTTCGACGCCGCGCCCGTTGCGCGCGAACAGCTGCTGCTTCAATTCCGATTCCAGCGCCCGCACCTGCCGCGACAGCGCCGGCTGCGCCACGTCGAGCACGGACGCGGCCTTGCTGAACGAGCCGAGCTCGGCGACCTGGACGAAGTATTCGAGCTGCTTGAGGTTCATGGGCGGTGGCCCCGCGAATGCCCGTGGTGTGACGCGAACTCGGAGCCGCAAGCGCGCTGCAACCTCGCCCCGCTTGCGGGGCCGCGACGAGCTTCGCTCGCGCTGAGAGGTCGGATTGCATCGTCAGATGCAATCCGGGTGAGGGGGTACAGGTCTATCCGCGAACACCCCCCGCGCGGCTGCCCCTCACCCCAACCCTCTCCCCGTAAGAACGGGGAGAGGGAGCGCACCGTTGTTCTCATCTGACAGCGAGCTTTCATCAAACCCGCCTCATCTCAATTCAACACGTTCACCGAAAAATTCAGCACCGACGCAAACCCTACCCAGCACGCATAGGGCACGAACAGCAACGCGGCGATCCGATCCTCGCGCCATTGCATCACGATGAAGATCACGATCAGCACGAACATGCTGGCGATGATCGCGAACGCGACCCACATCAGATGCGCGGTGAAGAACACCGGCGACCAGGCGAAGTTCAGCACCAGCTGTCCCCACCACACCTGCATCACAGCGCCGCTTTCGACCCGCTCATAGGTGCGCCAGCCGGCGACCGCAATCATGATGTAGAGCACGGTCCAGGCGATCGGAAACAGCCAGCCCGGCGGGGTGAACCAGGGCTTGTTGAGCGAGCCGTACCAGGCGCCGGGCATGTTGGAGGCGCCGATGATCCAGCCGCCTCCGACCACGAGGACCAGCAGGACGAGGAGATGCAGGATGGATCGGTTCATATTCCGCTCGGCGTGATTTACAGGAGGAGGTTCTCGGTCCGTCCGCTGGCGACCGGCAGCCATGCGGCTTGGGCACCCACGCACGCACTGGACAGGGCTGCCGGGTGCGCGTAGCCAGGACATAACACAATGCGAGGAAAAGTCAGGGTTTTCGCCCTGATACCAACGTCCAGGGACCGGAACGCCGATCACATCTGCGCCGGGTCCTGATACCAGGAAACGGAGTTTCGTCAGTGGCTGATTCCCCGGCCTCCCCTTCAGCCATCGCCTCGATCGCGGCCGTCGAAGCCGGCCTCGCCGCGCAGGGCTATATCGCCAGCCGCCAGATCGCCACCGCCGTCTACCTGTCGCAGGCGATCGACAAGCCGATCCTGGTTGAGGGGCCGGCCGGCGTCGGCAAGACCGAGCTCGCCAAGGCGATCGCCGCCTGGCGCGGCCTGAAGATGATCCGGCTGCAATGCTATGAGGGTCTCGACGAGGCCAAGGCGCTGTACGAGTGGAAATACGCCAAGCAGCTGCTCTACACCCAGATCCTGAAGGACAAGCTCGGCGAGGTGCTCGGCGGCGCCCAGACCTTGCATGCCGCGCTCGGCCAGCTGCATGATTTCGGCGACGTGTTCTTCTCCAAGGAGTTCGTCGAGCCGCGGCCGCTGCTGCAGGCGCTGCTCGAGCCAAACGGTTGCGTACTGCTGATCGACGAGATCGACAAATCCGACGCCGAGTTCGAATCGCTGCTGCTGGAGATCCTCTCCGATTTCCAGGTTACGATCCCCGAGCTCGGCAGCATCGCCGCCGCAAAGCCGCCGACGGTGATCCTGACCTCCAACTCCGAGCGCAATCTCGGCGACGCGCTCAAGCGGCGCTGCCTGCATCTGCACATCGGCTTCCCCGAGCAGAAGCTGGAGGAGCGCATCGTCGAGAGCCGCGTGCCCGGCATCGCGCAGAATCTGCGCCGGCAGCTCGTGGCCTTCATCCACGACGTCAGGACGCTCGACCTGAAGAAGCAGCCTTCGGTGAGCGAGACCATCGATTGGGCGCGCGTGCTGGTGCTGCTGCAGGCCGCTGAACTCGACCACGAGGTGGTCAAGGACACGCTCAACGTGCTGCTGAAATACGAATCGGACATCGAGGTCGCGCTGCCGCAGGTGACGACCTTCGTCGCCAAGGCGCAGCGACAGAACATCTTCGGGTAGGCGCCATGCAGGAGAACCTGCATCGGTTCTTCCGGGCGGCGCGCGGCGCCGGCGTGCACGTCTCGCCGGCCGAGAGCATCGACGCCATGCGCGCGGTGGCGAGCGTCGGTCTCGCCGACCGCACGGTGCTGCGCGACAGCCTGCTGCTGACGCTCGCCAAGAGCGAGGACGAGAAGAAGGCGCTCGGCGCCTGCTTCGACCTGTTCTTCGCCCATGTCGATCCGGCGCAGGCCGAGGCGGATGACGAGACGCGGCAGGACGCGGCGTCGAAGGAGGCCCAGGCAGCTCCGCCATCATCGGGACAGCCGGCCGGCGCCGAGGCGGATGCCGAGCTTGGGCCCCTCGCCCAGATGCTGCTGACGCAGAACACGGCTGACATCTCGGCCGCGATCGCCAACGCGTCCAGCGCCGTCGGGCTGTCGGAGATCCGCTACTTCACCCAGCGCGGCCTGTTCTCCAGCCGCATGCTGGAGACGATGGGCATCCAGCGGCTGCGCGACGATCTGGATACGCTCACCGAAACCAATCCGTCATTGGCGGAGCGGCTGCAGGCCGGGCTCGACGGCCTGCGCGACACCGTGCGCGATGCCGTCGCGCAGGCGCTGGCGCTGTACGGCCGAGAAGAGACCGAGAATCTGCGCCACGAGATCCTGCGCAATGCCCAGCTCTCGCGCATCGAGCCGCGCCAGGTCGCGGCGATGCGGGCGCTGATCCGGCAGATCGCGCGCCGCCTGCGCGAGCGCTATGCGAAGCCGCGCAAGCGCCAGCGCCGCGGCCATCTCGACGTCCGCCGCACGCTCCGCCGCAACGCCGCCTGGGGCAGCGTGCCCTTCCTCACCGCGTGGAAGCGACGGCACCGCGACCGCCCGAAGATCGTGGCGCTCTGCGACGTTTCCGGCTCGGTCGCCCGCGTCTCGGATTTCTTCCTGCTGCTGATCCACAGCCTGCACGACGTCGTCAGCGATGTTCGCTCGTTCGCGTTCTCCGGCCACCTGATCGAGGTCAGCGAGATCCTGGAGCAGAATCCGGCCGAGGAGGCCATGGCCGAGATCATGCACAAGGTCGGCTTCGGCTCGTCCGACTACGGCTCGTCGCTGGTGGATTTCGAGAAGCAGTTCATGGCCTCGGTGACGCCGCAGACCACCGTGATCATTCTGGGTGATGCCCGCAGCAACAAGCTCGACCCACGCGCCGACATCCTCAAAGCCATCTCCGAACGCGCCAAGCGCGTGGTCTGGCTCAATCCAGAGGGCCGCATGACCTGGGGCTGGGGCGATTCAGAGATGCCGCGCTACCAGACCTTCTGCAACGTCGTCCGCCCCTGCGCGACAGCTCAGCAATTGGAACGCGCTGTGAGCGACATCGTCTCGGCGTATCAGTAGCACTCCGCTCTCCCCACGCGTCATTGCGAGCGCAGCGAAGCAATCCAGGGCCGAGTGCGCGACTCTGGATTGCTTCGTCGCTGCGCTCCTCGCAATGACGCCATAAGTTCGTAGGGTGGACAAAGCCGTCGTGCGGAGTAAGCCGCACGATCGCGTGCCCACCGGCGGACCATCCGCGAACAACGGCGGGCACGGCGCGATCAGACAGTGCCAAAAAACAATCGCGATCAGGGCGCGCCTTTGCCCACCCTACGCACCGGGAGCGGAGCTACCGGCCCCCCGCCGCCCGCTTCAACAATGCCGCACGCTGCTGGTCCGTAAAACTCACCCCCGACTTCTTCTCCACCACGCGCACCGCCCACGACCGCATCGGATCGTCATCCACCCGCGCCGGCTCGCGCAGAATGGCGACGCCGATCTCCAGCATCTTGGCATCGGCCTGATGCTCGATGCCGCCGCCACCGACGCTCGCCAATGCCAGCGCGCCGGCCGCAGCGCCGATGCCGGCGGCCAGCGCCGTCGTCACGAAGAGTTTCCAATCCAAGTCCGCCCCCCTGCTCTCATCCGCCCCTGGGCGGCCACGCTCGAACAGGTTGGTGGCCGCGACATGGCGATCTCGCGTCCATCGTTCGACAGAGGGCGCATCAGACGACCACAATTGTTCGACGAACGAAGCGCGATGCCTGCGAACTGTGATGTGCTGTGTGACTGCCCGCCGCGTTACCATGTCGCAGCGCTCGAGCCTTGTGTCGTCGGGCAAATCACGACGATGCTTGCGCCCAACCTGCTCCGGCGAAGAGGGGCGTACGCGTCGTCACGATACGTGGGGCAGGCTGCGGTGGACGCCGTTGCATCATGCGCTTGTTGCGCGGACGAGTGATGTCGTGGCGTACGGTGAAGTCGTGATGTCCTGATACCCCGACGCTGGTATCACCCGCGCAACGCGCTACGCGCGTTGTCGCGAACGCGACGAGGCTTCGCCTCGCGCGGAGGTGGCCAACAAGCCCGGCGCACCAGGGAGACCACGTATAATCCGTCAAACATCGCGCAGGGAAGGCCGGCATGTTCGGCCCACCTGTGGTTCCTGCCCCGTGCATTTTTGATCGCACGGGGGCCGCGGGTGTGGTGGACACCCGGCCTTCCCTGCGCCCTCGATTTTCGCCGGGGGTGATCGACCAGCAAAGCTCGGGCCGACCAGCCGCGAGAGCGCGATGTCATATTCCAGATTCGACCGATCAAAGACGGGCCCCTGCCGGCAGCACCCGCCCTCAGCGCGGCACCACCGCAGTCGCCTCGATCTCCACCCGCGCGGCCTTCTCGACCAGCCTGACGACCTGCACCAGGGCCATCGCGGGATAATGACTGCCAAAGATCTCGCGATAGATCTTCCCAAGCTCCTTCAGATGGCCGAGATACTCATCCATGTCGACGACATACCAGGTCAGGCGCACCAGGTGCTCCGGACGCGCATGGCCCTCGGCCAGGATTGCGGAGATGTTTTCCAGCGCCTGCCGCACCTGCGCGACGAAGCCGTCGGCGAGCGTCTCGCTCGCGTCCCAGCCGATCACGCCGCCGGTGACGACGATGCGCCCCTCGGCGCTGATGCCGTTGGCATAGCCCTTTGGCATCGGCCAGCCGCTCGGCTGCAGCACGCGCATGCCCTCGGCCTCATCCTGCTTCACCACGGCCAGCGTGGGCGCCTTGGTCGTGCTCACGACTGTGCCTCCTTATCGATTGTCAGCGCCGGACGGCGGCGCGGCCACGCCTTGCGCCAGCTGCCGCAGGGCAAAGCGCTTCAGCTTGCCGGTCTCGGTCTTGGGCAACTGTGTCACGAACTCGATCGCACGCGGATATTTGTACGGTGCGATCTCGCGTTTGACATGCTCCTGCAGTTCGGCCACCAGCGCCGGCGTGCCTTCGGCTCCCGGCGCCAGCACGACATAGGCCTTCACGACCATGCCGCGCGCGTCGTCGGGAGCACCGACAACGCCGCACTCGGCAACCGCCGGATGCGTCAGCAGCGCCGCTTCCACGTCAGTGCCGGCGATGTTGTAACCCGAGGATACGATCATGTCATCGGAGCGCGACTGGTACCAGAAGTAGCCGTCCTCATCCATCACATAGGTGTCGCCGGTGACGTTCCAACCGTTCTGAACATATTTGCGCTGACGCTCGTCGGCGAGATAGCGGCAGCCGGTGGGACCGCGCACTGCGAGCCGCCCCATCGTGCCCGGCGGCACGTCGCGGCCCTCGTCGTCGACGATCTTGGCCTCGTAGCCCGGCACCGGCTTGCCGGTGGCGCCGGGGCGGATCTCGTCCTCGATGGCGCTGATGAAGATGTGCAGCATCTCGGTCGAACCGATGCCGTCCATCAGCTTCAGCCCGGTCGCCTTCAGCCAGGCGTCGAAGGTCGGCTTCGGCAGGGTCTCACCGGCGGAAACGCATTTGCGCAGCGAGGAGATGTCGCGCCCCTCGAGCTTGCTCAGCATCGCCCGATAGGCGGTCGGCGCCGTGAAGCAGATCGTGGCCTTGGTGCGCTCGATGGCCGCGAGCAGATCGTCCGGCGAGGTCTTTTCCAGCACGACATAGGATGCCCCGATATGCATCGGAAACAGCACGCCGCCGAAGCCGAAGGTGAAGGCGAGCGGTGCGGTGCCGATGAAGCGGTCGCTCTGGCTGGCGCGCAGCACGTTGCGGGCGTAGCCGTCGCACACTGCGAGCATGTCGCGGTGAAAATGCATGGTGCCCTTGGGATCGCCGGTCGTACCGGAAGTGAAGGCGATCAAGCAGAGATCGTCGGAGGCGGTGTCGACTGCGGTGAACTCCGGGCTGGCATCGGCGATCAGCGCTTCCAGCGCGCTGGGCTGGCCGTTGCCCCAATAGACCACCTGCTTCAGCGCCGGCGCGATCGGGCGGGTCTTTTCCATCTCGTCGGCGAGCTTGCCGTCGCACAAGGCCAGCGCGATCTGCGCCTTCTGGATCGGATAGGACAGCTCTTTGGCACGCAGCAGCGGCATGGTGGCGACCACGATGCCGCCGGCCTTGATGACGGCCAGATAGGTGGCAACCATCATCGGATTGTTGGCGGAGCGGAGCAGCACGCGGCCGCCGGGCACGAGGCCGAGCTTGCCGACCAGGACGTTGGCGATCCTGTTCACCAGGGCCTGCAGCTCACGATAGGTGTAGCCGATGTCAGCGCTGATGATGCACGGCGCATCGCCCCGCCCCTCATTCACCCAGCGATCGACGAAATGCGTCACGCAGTTCAGCCGCGGCGGATATTGGAATTCGGGCCGGCTGAAGACGAAGTCAGGCCACAGCTCGCGTGGCGGCAGATTGTCCTGGGCGAAGGTGTCGACGTGAGCGCTGTGCGCATGCGCACTGGCGCTCTCCGGCTGCTGAACCTTGGCGGCAGTGGCCATCACACGCTCCTGTCTGAAGGGAAGAACGCCCGGCACGTTTCAGTCCTAAACATTTTAGACTTAAAACATCTGGACGCAAGAGCCGAAGATAGCCGAAGATTGTGCACTGCCCGCAAATTGTTTGAGCGTTTGCCGCGCGTGGCAGCGTGGCGTGCGACGTCCTGTCAGGCCCGCTTCAATCCTGCCGGCGCTGCACGGCCTTCTGCGCCGACCCCTTGGTCTTGGCGAGCAGCCGCATCAACTCGCGCACGTCCTTCTCCGTGAGATCGCCGAAGATATCCGCGATCCAGGTCTCGTGCTCGGCCGCCATCTTGCGGAATTCGGCGCGGCCGAGCTTGGTCAGCCGGATCACCTGGACGCGGCGGTCGGTATCGGAGGTGCGGCGATCCAGATGGCCGGATTCGACGAGGCGCTCGACCAGTCCGGTGACGTTGCCGTTCGAGACCATCATGCGCTTGGAGACGTCGGACAGGGTCATGCCATCAGGCGCCTTGTCGAGCTGCGCCATCAGGTCGAAACGCGGCAGGGTCACGTCGAAACGCTCGCGCAGCCGGCTGCGGATCTCGCCTTCGATCAGCGTCGTGCAGGTGAGCAGGCGCAGCCACAGCCGCAGCTCCTCGGCATGGTCCTCGGGCAGCTCGACGGCCTTGGTCTCGGAATCAAGCGTCATGACGGAATCACTTGGGCACGTTCAGCCTCGTCGGGCGAGGCTCGTGAGTTTGACCTTCAGGACCTCCCGGGAGCAAGGAAAAATGTACCGTCATTTTGCGCAGGACGATGAGGCGGCAATTCCTTTAACCTTCAAGCAATTGGCGCGGCGCTTGCATGCGTGCCGAAACTGCCCTTTCCGCAAGCAGCTCGCTTGCAGCTGAGGGCGTCATCAGACTAGGCTTGTGACCAAGCTGCGGTCTGGCCCATCGTTTGGTCAGGTGCAAAAAACATAAACCTGAAATTCCGCATCCCGGGGGAGTTGTCATGAAAATGAGTTCGAAGCTGGCCGGTCTCGGCGTCGGTCTTGGCATTGCTGCGAGCCTGCTCGCCCAGCCGACGCTGGCCGCCGACAAGATCAAGATCGGCGTCATCGTCACCCTCTCCGGCCCCGCCGCCGCGCTCGGCGGCCAGGTCCGAGACGGCTTCAACCTTGCCATCAAGGACCTCGGCGGCAAGATGGGCGGCAAGGACGTCGAGGTGGTCGTCGCCGACGACGAGCTCAAGCCGGACGCCGCGATCACCAAGGTCAAGGGCCTGCTCGAGCGTGACAAGGTCGACTTCGTCGTCGGTCCGATCTTCTCCAACATGCTGCAGGCGATCCACCGGCCGGTCACCGAGAACAAGACCTTCCTGATCAGCCCGAATGCCGGTCCGTCCAGCTACGCCGGCAAGGAGTGCAGTCCCTACTTCTACGTGACCTCGTACCAGAACGACCAAGTGCATGCCGTTCTCGGCAAGGTCGCGCAGGACCGCGGCTACAAGAAGATGTATCTGCTGGTTCCGAACTACCAGGCCGGGCGCGATTCCGTCGCCGGCTTCAAGCTCGACTACAAGGGCGAGATCGTCGAGGAGTCCTACGTCCCCCTCAACACGCTCGATTTCCAGCCTGAACTGTCCAAGATCTCCTCGCAGAAGCCGGACGCCGTGTTCACTTTCATGCCGGGTGGCATGGGCGTGAACCTCGTCAAGCAGTTCAAGCAGGCCGGCCTTGCCGACACCATTCCGGTGCTCTCGGCCTTCACGGTCGACGAATCCACGCTGCCTGCGCAGCAGGACGCCGCGGTCGGAATGTTCGGCGGCGCCAACTGGGCGCCCAATTTCGACAATCCGCAAAGCAAGAAGTTCGTCGCCGGCTACGAGGCCGCCTACAACAGCGTGCCCGGCACCTACGCCATGCAGGCCTATGACGCCGCGCTTTTGATCGACAGCGCCGTGAAGGCGGTCAATGGCGACCTCAGCAACAAGGATGCGGTGGCCGCGGCGCTGAAGAAGGCCGATTTCGCCTCGCTGCGCGGCAACTTCAAGTTCAACACCAATGGCTACCCGATCCAGGACTTCTATCTGACCAAGGTCGCCAAGCGGCCCGACGGCAAGTTCCAGACCGAAATCGTGCAGAAGGTGTTCGAGAACTACGCCGACCGCTACGCCAAGGATTGCGCGGCCAAGTAACAACAGGGAGCGAAACCAACATGAATCATCCGGAAATCGCCGGCATCACCCGGGCCAATGAGGGCATCCAGGGCATCTCCTGGAACATCCTCGGCCAGGTCTACGTGCCGAAGAACCGCACCGAGCACAGCTTCTCCTGGCATGCGACGTTCCCGGTCGGCACCTTCGTGCCGCCGCACATCCATCCCGACCAGGACGAGTATCTCTACATCCTCGAGGGCCGGCTCGACTTCTTCCTCGACGGCGCCGAGGAATACGCCACCGCCGGCGACACGGTGCGGCTGCCAATGGGCAAGCCGCACGGCATCTTCAACAAGTCGCAGCAGACGGCGAAGACCTTGTTCTGGGTGTCGCCGACGCGGCGGCTCTACGAGCTGTTCTGGGCGATCCACAACATGCGCGAGCAGAACCCCGACGACGTCGTGAAGCTCGCCGCCGAGCACAACATCCACTTCCTGCCCCCGCCTCCGGGGGCGTGAGCCGGGCTGGTGCTTGGGTTCGAACTATACCGCAGAATGCAGGCGGCTCCCTCTCCCCGTTCTTACGGGGAGAGGGCTGGGGTGAGGGGCAGCCCGGAAAACGGTGCTCGACGCTGACTTACGACGCCTGTCGCGTCACCATCCGCGCGGCAAATCCAGCCCGGCTGGCATAGCCGCGCACGATGCCTTCGCGGGCTTCGTAGTTGAGGATGGTGTTGATGTCGCTGAACCCCTGCGGCGCGAGCTGCTCGACGGCATCGATGACGCCCTCGGGGCCGCCGCGACGGTTGGACGCGACGATCTCGGCCGTCATCGGCAGCCGCTTCTGCTCATAGGTCATCAGCGCCTGGCGCGGATGCTCGGAGCGGGCCAAGGCATCAGCGAGCGCTCGGGCATCGAGAATGGCCTGCGAGGCGCCGTTGGAGCCGACCGGGTACATCGGATGCGCGGCGTCGCCCAGCAGCGTGACGCGGCCACTCGACCAGTAAGGCAACGGATCGCGGTCGCAGCAGGGATATTCCCAGAACTCCGGCGTCGCCTGCACCATCGCGGCGAAGTCGACCTGGGGAATGGAGAAGCCGTTGACATGCGGCATCAGCTCGTCGGCCTTGCCGAGCCGCGACCAGTCCTCGCGCCGCGGCGGCGCGGTGTTGGCATCGCCGATGCGCACCAGCACGGCCCAGTTGGTGAGGCGGCTCGCGGGGCTCGAGCCCTCGGCGATCGGATAGATCACCGCCTTGGCGTTGAGGCCGCCGGCGATGATCATCGAACGCCCGGTCAGGAACACCGGCCAGTCGGTGGCGCCGCGCCACAGCATCAGGCCGTTCCAGCACGGCGCGCCCTCGTTCGGGAACAGCGTCTGCCGGACCTTGGAATGGATGCCGTCGGCGCCGATCAGCACGTCGCCGCGGGCGGTGTGGACATGGGCGCCGGTGCGGTCGAAGAAATACGCGGTGACCCCGCCCTCATCCTGGGTGAAGGCGCCGAGCCGGCAGCCGGTGTGGACCTTCTCAGGCCCGAGCCGCTGCATCACCGCCTGATGGATCACGCTCTGCAGACGGCCGCGGTGAATCGAGAATTGCGGCACGTCATGGCCGGCATCGAGCCCGCGGGTCTCGTGCCAGACCTCCTGGCCGCGCCGGGTCAGGTAGAACAGCTCATAGGTCCGGATGGCGACCTCGTCGAGCCGGTCGAGCAGCCCGAGCTGGGCGAGCTCGCGGATCGCGTGCGGCAGGGTGTTGATGCCGACACCGAGCTCGCGGATTGCATCCGCCTGCTCGAACAGCTCACAGTCGATGCCGCGCGCCCGCAGCATCAGAGCCGTGGTCAATCCGCCGATACCGCCGCCTACGATGATCGCCTTCATCGTTCCCTACTCCACTCGTACTTCGCATACCGGGCGGCAGCGTTGCACAGCGGCTCACTCCGCCGCAAGCGGCTTCGCAGCCTCGGCCTTCAGCTCGGCCCGCGTTTTCGGCTTAGCCTTAATCTTCAGCTCCTCGAAATCCTGCCGGTCGCGGACGCTGTTGCGGAAGATCTGCTCCTTGCCCGGCAGATATTGCGGTGGACAGAACATGTCGGCGCCGTACCAGGCCGCGGCCTTCATCGTGAAGGCGGGGTCGACCAGATGCGGACGGCCGAGCGCGACGAGATCGGCGCGGCCGGCGGCGAGGATGGTATTGACCTGGTCGGCCGAAGTGATGTTACCGACGCACATGGTGGCGACATCAGCCTCATTGCGGACCTGGTCCGAGAACGGCGTCTGGAACATGCGGCCGTAGATCGGCTTGGCCTCGCGCACGGTCTGCCCGGTCGAGACGTCGACGAGATCGACGCCCGCCTCGCCGAAGGCGCGGGCGATCAGCACCGCGTCGTCACCAGTGATGCCGCCCTCGGCCCAGTCGGTGGCGGAGATGCGCACCGACATCGGCTTGTGCGCCGGCCACGCCGCGCGCATCGCCGCGAACACTTCCAGCGGGAAGCGCAGCCGGTTCTCCAGCGAGCCGCCGTACTCATCGGTGCGCCTGTTGGTCAGCGGCGATATGAAGCTCGCGAGCAGATAGCCGTGGGCGCAGTGCAGTTCGAGCATGTCGAATCCGCAGCGGTTGCCGCGCTCGGCCGCAGCGACGAAGTCGGTCTTGATCGCATCCATCGACTGGCGGTCGAGCTCGCGCGGCACCTGGCTGTCCGGAAAATACGGCAATGGCGACGCCGACACCACGTCCCAGCCGCCCTGCTCCAACGGCCGGTCGATGCCGTCCCACATCAGCTTGGTCGCGCCTTTGCGGCCGGCGTGGCCGAGCTGCAGCGCGAACTTCGCCTGCGAGTTCGCATGGACGAAATCGACGATGCGCGTCCACGCCGCCTCCTGGGCGTCGTTCCACAGACCGGCACAGCCGGGCGTGATGCGGGCACCGCGGCTGACGCAGGTCATCTCGGTGAACAGCAGACCCGCGCCGCCGATCGCGCGCGAGCCGTAATGCACCAAGTGGAAATCGCCAGGGACACCTTCCTCCGC
The DNA here is from genome assembly GCF_051167995.1 of Bradyrhizobium sp. HKCCYLRH3073. Lineage (NCBI taxonomy): Bacteria > Pseudomonadati > Pseudomonadota > Alphaproteobacteria > Hyphomicrobiales > Nitrobacteraceae > Bradyrhizobium > Bradyrhizobium sp. HKCCYLRH3073. The sequence continues at coordinate 636,779 of NZ_JBNPUD010000001.1, read as the reverse complement.
CGAGTACATGCACATCGGCGACAGCACCGCGCGGTTCACGATTGTCATCTCGCGCAGCTTGAGCGGCTGGAACATCGGCGCCAAGGGCTTCTCGACATCGACATCAAAACCCTTGGCGCGGACCTGGCGCGCGAAGGCCTTGTCAACCTCGGCCACGAAGTCCGGCGCGCGCAGAGTGAGATTGTCGTAGGTGATCGCTTTCGAGCGCGTCATCACGCCGAACGCGAACTGAACCGGGTCGAAATCCCAGAAGCGGTCGACATGCTCGAACCAGACCAGCGACACGTCGGCGGCGTGCTGGGTCTTCTCGACCTCCTCGCGCCGGCCATGCTCGTAAAGATCGAGCGCCGCTGGAATGTTGGGCGCGCGCTGCATGGCGTCAGCCAGCGCGATCGCGTCCTCCATCGCAAGCTTGGTGCCCGAACCGATCGAGAAATGCGCGGTCGACTTGGCGTCACCGAGCAGCACCATGTTGTCCCTGACCCAGCGCTTGTTGCGGATCATCGGGAAATTGCGCCACATCGAGCGGTTGATCAGCAGCGGATGGTCGCCGAGGAACCAGCCGAAGATCTCCTTCATGCGATCGGCGGACTGCCGCTCGTCGAGCCCGGTCAGGCCGGCGCGCTCGAAGGTCTCGGGATCCGTCTCGAATATCCAGGTCGAGTGCCCCGCCTCATACTGATAGGCGTGCGCAATGAACGGGCCCCACTCCGTCTCCTGGAAGATGAAGGTGAAGGCATCGAGCGGCTTGGTCGAGCCCATCCACGCGAACTTGTTGGCGCGCAGGTCGACCTCGGGCTGGAAGTGATCGACATACTTCTGGCGGAAGCGGCTGTTGATGCCATCCGACAGGATCAGGAGATCGGCATCAGCGAATTGCGTCTCGTCCTCGAGATCGACCTCGAAGTGCAGAGCGACACCCAGCTCGTGGGCACGCTCCTGCAGGATGCGCAGCAGCGTGCGGCGCGAGCAGCCGCAGAAGCCGTTGCCGCCGACGCGATGCACCGTGCCGCGGAAGTGCACGGCGATATCATCCCAGTAGGCGAACTCCTGGGTGATGCGCTGGTAGCTCGGCAGATCGTGCTTCTCGAAATTGTCGAGCGTGGCGTCCGAGAACACCACGCCGAAGCCGAACGTATCGTCGGCACGGTTGCGCTCGTAGACCGCGATGTCGGCGCTGGGCCGCTGCTTCTTGAGCAATATCGCCGCATAGAGACCGGCAGGTCCGCCGCCGATGATCGCGATCTTCATGAGCGCCTCCGCTGGAGAGCCGAGCCAATGAAAATTATTTTAGACCTAAAATATCTCCTGGCAAGTCCCTTTGGTTCCCGCGGCCGCTCAATTGCCCTGGAAGACCGGTTTGGACTTGGCGGCGAACGCTTCGAAGGCGCGGTTGAAATCCTCTGTCGTCATGCACAAGGCCTGGGCAACTGCCTCCGCCTCGATCGCCTCCTCGACCGACATCGCCCATTCCATCGCCAGCATGCGCTTGGTCATCGTGTTGGCAAAGGTCGGGCCGTTCGCGATCTCTGTTGCCAGTGTCACGGCCTGCCCCAGCACGTCGGCGGGCGCGACGGTGCGGCTGAAGAAGCCCCAGCGCTCGCCCTCGTCCGCGCTCATGAAGCGGCCAGTGTAGAGCAGTTCGGACGCACGCGACTGGCCGATGATGCGCGGCAGGATCGCGCAGGCGCCCATGTCGCAGCCGGCAAGACCGACCTTGTTGAACAGGAACGCGACCTTGGCGCCGGTCGCTGCGAGACGAATATCGGAGGCCATCGCGACGATGGCGCCGGCACCGGCGCAGATGCCCTCGACGGCGGCGACGATCGGCTGCGGACAGGCGCGCATCGCCTTGACCAGGTCGCCGGTCATGCGGGTGAAGGCGGTGAGACCCTTGGTGTCCATCTTCACCAGCGGACCGATGATCTCGAACACATCGCCGCCGGACGAGAAGTTGCCGCCGGCGCCGGTCACGACCACCGCCTTGACCTCATCGTCGAAGGCACAGGCCCGGAAGAAATCGGTCAGCTCGCGATAGCTCTCGAACGTCAGCGGATTCTTGCGCTCGGGCCGGTTCAACGTCACGGTCGCGACGCGATCCTTGACCGTAAGCAGGAAATGGCTGGGCTTGTAGTCCGCCAGCGGCACGGTGACGGGGTTGGCCGGTCTCGACATGTAAGTTCCCTCTGTTCAACTGTTTTCGTTAGGCCAGGGCGCTGCGGCTCACACTTCGCCGCCGGCAACCGCGATCGCCTGCCCCGTGATCGCACCGGCACCGCTGCCGCACAGCCACAGCACAGTGTCGGCAACCTCCTGCGGCATGATGAGACGCCCCTGCGGATTGTGCTTGGCAAGCTCGGCGATCGCTTGCTCCCGGCTGCGGCCGGTCTTTTTCATGATGTTGTCGACGCTTTCCGCGACAAGATCGGTATCGGTAAAGCCGGGACACACGGCATTGACCGTGACGCGCGTCGCGGCCAGCTCCAGCGCCAGCGATCGCGTGAGGCCGACGACCGCATGCTTGGCCGCGGTGTACGCGCTGACATAGGGATAGCCCTTGAGGCCCGCGGTAGACGCCACTGCGACAATCCTGCCGTAGGGCCTGCCCTTCATCGCCGGCAGCACCGCCTGCACGGCGTGTACGACGCCCATGAAGTTGATGTCCATCATGCGGTGGAACAACGCGGTGTCGGATTTCAGGAACGGCGCCGATTCTGCGCTTCCCGCATTGGCGACCAGAATGTCGATCGGCTGATGCGCGGCGGCGCTTGCGGCTGCGGCATTGAGCGCCACCGGATCGGCAACATCGGCGATTGCGGCATGATCTGCGCATCCGGCCGCGATCGCCTCATCGAGCGTTGCGCGGTTGCGACCGACGATCGTCACGGTTGCGCCCGCAAGCTTCAAGGCGCGCGCGATTTCGCGGCCAATGCCGCGCCCGCCCCCGGTCACCATCGCATGCGCGGCTTGCGGAAGTCCGGACATGCGTGCGCCTCCTCTGATTTCGTTGGCTCGTCTCGACGGAGAAGTTATTTTAAACTTCAAATTTTTGCAACAACACGCCGGAAGCGGCTTGACACCTCGTTTACCGCGACTAGCGTTCAAGGGCCTGGAGCGAGCAACGTAGCGGCCTCGGGCATATCTCGGAGGTCTGCGTGCCTGCGTCGCAAATCGTTACCACGAAGGACGGCCGCTTCGGCTACGAGGCATCGGGGACGCCCGAGCAACAGAGCGTTGTGTTCCTGCACGGCATCGGTGGCGCCGCGCGCGCCTGGCGTGGTCAGCTCGATTATTTCGGCGAGCGCTGCCATGCGATGGCCTGGGACATGCCGGGCTATGGCCGATCCGCCCGGCTCGACATGGTCAGCATCACCACGCTCGCCGCTGCGCTCCAAGACTTCCTGATTCAGATCGGCGCCAAGCAGCCGATCCTCGTTGGTCATTCCATCGGCGGAATGATCGTACAGGAATGGTTGACGATGCATCCACAGGCCGCGTCGGCCGTGGTGTTGGCTCAGACCAGCCCGGCCTTCGGCAAGGCCGACGGCGACTGGCAGAAATCGTTCATCGAGGCCCGCCTCGGCCCGCTGGATCGCGGAGCGACGATGGCGTCATTGGCGTCGGGCCTGGTCGAGGAGTTGGTCGGCGACGATCCCGATCCGAACGGCCTTGAAATTGCAACCTCCTGCATGGCCGGCGTGCCCGAGGCAAGCTATCGCTCGAGCATGCTGGCCCTGCTCGGTTTCGACCGGCGACAAACCTTGAGGAACATCAAGGTGCCGACGCTGGTGCTCTCGGGATCGAAGGATCGCAACGCACCGGCGCCGATGATGGAGAAGATGGCGAGCTTCATTCCCGCGTCGAGCTATGTCGAGATCCAAGGCGCCGGCCATCTCGTCAATCTCGAACGGCCCGGCGAATTCAACACTGCGCTCGACGCCTTTCTGAGGGCGCACGCGACAACGACGGCAGCGGAGGCACAATGACCATTCAGGTCCAGAAGACGGCGACGGCATCCCGTGAGGCGCTCGACGCCCCGATGTTCGATCCGGCCGCGTACCGGCTGACCGCTGAGCAGGCCGACATCATCACTCGCGCTCGGCAACTCGGACAGAGCGTGCTGGCGGGCCGCGCCGCGACCTGGGATCGCGAGGCGAGCTTTCCGACTGAGAACTACAAGGACCTGCATCGCGCCGGCCTGCTCGGCATCTCCGTTCCCAAGGCTCTCGGCGGCCTCGGCGCCGGCTACCAGACCTATGCACTCACCGCCGCCGAGATCGGCCGCTATTGCGGCGCGACCGCGCTGACCTGGAACATGCACGTTTGCTCGACCTTATGGTCCGGACCGCTCGCCGACGACCTCGACATGGAGGACGACGTCCGCGCCGAGCATGAGCGGCGGCGCGCGATCCACTACAAGCGCATCGTCGAGGACGGCGCGATCTACTCGCAACCGTTCTCGGAAGGCGGCGCAGCCGCGGCGGGCGGCGTCGCCTTCGGCACCGAGGCCAAGCCGGTCAATGGCGGCTGGCTGATCAATGGCAAGAAGATCTTCGCCTCGCTTGCCGGACACGCGGATTATTATGGTGTGCTATGCACCGAGGTCAGCGAGGGCGAGAAGGCGTCCCGCCGCAACACGCTCTATCTCGCGGTGCCGGCGAAAACGGAGGGCGTCTCCGTCGTCGGCGACTGGGATCCGCTGGGCATGCGCGGCACGGTGTCACGCACGCTGCTGTTCAAGGATGTCTTCGTCGCGGAGGACGCCGCCTTGATGCCGCGCGGCGTCTACTTCCAGGCGGCCATGCGCTGGCCGCACATGTTCATGACGCTGTCGCCGACCTATATGGGCCTGGCGCAGGCGGCCTATGACTTCACCGTCAAATATCTGCGCGGCGAGGTGCCGGGCATGCCGCCGGTCAAGCGGCGGATGTATCCGACCAAGCAGATCGCGGTGGCGCAGATGCAGATCAAGCTGGAGCAGATCAAGGGCATCTGGTTCCAGGCGGTGACCGAGGCGCGCGCCAATCCGACCAAGGAGCAGGCGCTGCGCGCCTATGCGGCGCAATACTCGGTGATGGAGGGGGCCAATGACCTGGCGGCGCTCGCCATCCGCACCTGTGGCGGACAGTCGATGCTCAAGACGCTGCCGCTGGAGCGCATCTATCGCGACAGCCGTTGCGGCTCCCTGATGCTGCCCTGGACCGCCGAATTGTGCCTCGACCGCATCGGCCGCGAGGCACTGTACGAGCCCGGCGAGACGGACGACTGAGCGTGGACCTCTGCAACCTGATCGAGCGCAACGCGGCGTTCACGCCGGACAAGCCGGCGATCCACTTCGAAGGCGCGACGCTGAGCTATGCCGATTTCAGCGCGCGCATCGCGCTGATGGCGCGCGCGCTCAAGTCCGAGTTCAGCGTCGGGCGCGGCGACCGCGTCGCGATCCTGAGTCTCAACCGGCCGGACTATCTGGTCCTGCTCTATGCTTGCGCGCGGCTTGGCGCGATCCTGGTGCCGCTGAACTGGCGGCTCGCGGTGGCCGAGCAGGTCTTCATTCTTTCCGATGCCGCGGCCAAGGTGCTGGTGCTGGAGCAGGCGTTTGCGCCGGTGCTGCCGGCGCTAGCGGAGCAGCACCCGGAGACAGTGCCGGTCGGCATCGATTTCACGCCGGCTAACGGATTGCAGATCGACGATCTCCTAGCGCGTGGCCACGGCGACGATCGCAACCCGCACATCGATCTCTCCTGCCCGCTGCTGATCGTCTACACCTCGGGCACCACGGGCCGGCCGAAGGGCGCAGTGCTGCGGCAGGAGGCGCTGCTGTGGAACGGGGTGATGAGCCAGCACATGCATGGCCTGACCTCCGACGATCACGTGCTGACGGTGCTGCCGCTGTTCCATGTCGGCGGCCTCAACATCCAGACCACGCCGGCGCTGCATCACGGCGCCACCGTCACGCTGCACGCCCGCTTCACCCCGGATTCGACGCTGGCCGCGATCGTCAACGACCGGCCGACATTGACCGTGCTGGTGCCTGCAACGATCCAGGCCGTCACCGAGCATCCGGGCTGGGCCGCCGCGAACCTGTCGTCGCTCAAGGCCGTCGCCACCGGCTCGAGCATCGTGCCGCCGGCGCTGATCGCGCGTATCACGGCGCGCGGTGTGCCGGTACTGCAGGTCTATGGCTCGACCGAGACCTGTCCGATCGCGGTCTACACGCGGCTCGGCGGCGACCTCTCGCGCGCAGGCTCGACCGGCCTGCCCGGGCTGTGCTGCGAGGCCAAGATCATCGACAAAGACGGCGACGAACTTCCGGCGGGCAAAGCGGGCGAGATCGCCGTGCGCGGGCCCAATCTGTTCTTCGAATATTGGGGCAACGCCAAAGCCACGCAGCAGGCGATCCATGACGGCTGGTATCGCACCGGCGACATCGCCCAGCGCGATGCGGAGGGGTACTTCTTCGTGCTCGAGCGCAAGAACAACATGATCATCTCGGGCGGCGAGAACGTCTATCCGGCCGAGATCGAGCGCGTGCTCAGCGAGCATCCCGACGTCGTCGACTGCGGCGTGATCGGCCGGCCCGATCCGCGCTGGGACGAGGTGCCGGTCGCCTTCGTGGTCAAGCGCCAGGGCTGCGCGCTGGAGGCCGAGACCCTGCGCGCGCATCTGCAGTCGCAGCTCGCGCGCTTCAAGGTGCCGCGGGACATCGTTTTCGTCGACGACCTGCCGCGCACCGCGCTCGGCAAGGTGCAGCACCATCTGCTGCGCCAGATCGATGACCCCGAAATAAGCGAGACGGAGACGCGCTCTTGAAAATTGCAGTGCTCGGCGGCGGCAACGGCTCCTTTGCAGCGGCAGGCGATTTCGCGCTCGGAGGTCACGAGGTCCGGCTGTGGCGCCGCGATGCGGACGCTGTCGCGCAGCATCGAGCGGCGGGCTCGACGATCGTCGTCAAGGACGTCAATGGCCGGCATGAGGCCAGGCTCGCGCTGGTCACGACCGACATCGGCGAGGCCGTCCATGGTGCCGAGCTGATCCTCTGCCCGGCGCCGGCCTTCGCACAGGCCGACATTGCGCGCCATCTGGCGCCGCATCTGACCGACGGCCAGGTCGTATTCCTGCCGCCGGCGACCTTCGGCACCATGATCTTCGCGGCAGCCGCGCGCGATGCCGGCAACAAAGCCAGTGTCAGCTACGCCGAGACCGGCACCCTGCCCTGGCTGACGCGCAAGCACGGACCGTTCGAGGTCGCGATCACCATTCGCGCCAAGCGGCTGCCGGTCGGAGTGTTTCCGCTGAAGACGGCCGAGCATGCGCTCGCCGTGATCGGCAAGGCGTTCCCCGGCGTGATCGAGCCGTGCGGCGATGCGCTGTCGGGCGCGTTGATGAATGCCGGCTGCATCATCCATCCGCCGCTGATCGTGATGAATGCGGGTCCCATCGAGCATTTCGAGCGTTGGGACATCCACAAGGAAGGCACGCAAGCATCGATCCGCCGGGTGACCGACGCGCTCGACTCGGAGCGGATCGCGGTTCGCGAGGCGCTCGGCTACGGCGCGCCGCATTTCCCGCTGGCGCATCACTACGCCAAGGAAGGCGAGATCTGGATGTATGGCCGCGGCTCGCATGACCGGCTCACCGACTCCGGTGACTGGCGCGAGCAGCTGGTGCTGACGCAGCACCGCTACATGCGCGAGGATCTTCGGCTCGGACTCTCATTCCTGATCTCCGCGGCGGAGCTGACCGGCACGCCTGTGCCGCTTGCCCGCGCTTTCCTTGCCATCGGCGGCGCGATCTGCGGCGAGGATTTTTGGGCGACGGGACGCACGCTCGCCAGCCTCGGCCTTAGCGGTCTCGATCGAACCGCCCTGCAGGCGCTGCTGCGCGACGGGTTCGCGGCATGAGCGCGCGCGGTCATATTGCCTGCCTCGGCGCCGGTCGCATGGGGCGCGGGATCGCGGTGGCTTTCGCCTATGCCGGCCATCCCGTGACCATGATCGACATCAAGCCGCGCACGGCGGCCGAGTTCGACAGGCTGCAGCGCGAGGCGCTCGGCGAGATCAGCGCGACGTTCGCCACCTTGGCGCGGCTCGGGATGCTGCGGGCCGCGGACGCCGACAGACTGATGGCGAAGATCAGCGTGGCTCCGGCCGACGCGAGCAGCGACGTGCTGGCGCAGACCACGCTCGTCTTCGAAGGCGTGCCGGAGATCGTCGACCTCAAGCGCGAGGTGTTGGCCGCGGCGTCGCGCGCGGTCGCGCCGGACGTCATCATCGCCTCGACGACGTCGACCATCCTGGTCGATGATCTCTCCGGTGCGGTCGAGCGGCCCGAGCGATTTCTCAATGCCCATTGGCTCAACCCGGCCTATCTGATCCCGCTGGTCGAGATCTCGCCGGGCAAGGCCACAGATCCCGACGTCACGGCGCGGCTGAAGGCTCTGCTGGAAGCCATCGGCAAGGTGCCGGTGGTCTGCGCGGCGACGCCGGGCTTCATCGTGCCGCGCATCCAGGCGCTCGCCATGAACGAGGCGGCGCGCATGGTCGGCGAAGGCGTCGCCAGCGCCGAGGAGATCGACAAGGCGATCCGCTACGGCTTCGGCTTCCGCTACGCCGTGCTCGGCCTGCTCGAATTCATCGACTGGGGCGGCGGCGACATCCTGTATTACGCCAGCCGCTATCTCGAAGGTGCGCTGGGCAGCGACCGCTACCGCGCGCCCGAGGTGATCGAGCGCAACATGGCGGAGGGCCGCATCGGCCTGCGCACCGGTTCGGGCTTCCTCGACTATTCCGGGATGGATGTCGCCGCCTATCGCGAGCACCGGCTGGGAGCGCTGGTCGACATGCTGCGTCACTTCAAGCTGGCCCGGCCGCCGGTGGTGGATTGAGGCGGAGCACGTCGCAGCGACGGAGCCATGGGGTGGCCAAAGGCGCGCCACGCCGTCGTCCGATCGTGACGATGTCTCGCGCGCCGTGCCCACCGGTCGCACCGATCGCGTGGATCTACGGTGGGCACGCAACCGCCCTGCGAGCGGCCGTTTTGCCCGCCCTACGGATGCGGAGAATAGACGGGGCGACTGCTCGTGAATGGGCCCTCTCCCCTTGCGGGAGAGGGCATGTGGGACAGCGCGGCTGGCTCGGTTGGGTGAGGGGTATGCCTCGACGAAGTTTGCCTGCGGAGAGAGACCCCTCACCCGACCGCGTTTGTTGATAGGCCGGAGATGCCCTCTCCCACAAGGGGAGAGGGCGATGTATCGAGCAGCGCGCCGGCCGAAATGTTTTGAGTCGAGATGCACGTTCGGCGACATCCAGCGGATTCACGGTTCAAACAGCGATCGACATGCGGACGCGGTCTCGCGACGCATTTGCGTCCGAGGCTGCTGATTAGTTCGTCCCTCTTCTCGTGCAGAGGGCGCAGGGAATGCCGGGTGAAGGCCTCACCCATGGCCCGCCTGCGAAAAAAATGCAGGCGGCAGGTACCACAGGCAAAGCCGAACACGCCGGCATTCCCTGCGCGATGGGTCTAACGCTTATACGCAGTCTCCCTGGTGCGCCGGGCTTGTTGGCCACCATCACCGCGCGGCACTGAGGCCGACGCGACTTGATACCAGCGTCGGGGTATCAGGACGCTGCGACTTCACGTCCGCAAGCGATCGTTCGTCCGCGCCCTCGTAAGAAGACGCTGCGATCTCTCGCGGCCATCGCATCCCCACCTCGCGTGTCGTGACGATCGCGCGCAACGCCCCTCCGCAGTGAGGCGGGATGCAGAGAGAGAACCACGATTTCCGAAAAATAGCAAGTGATTTATTTTTTTCTGAATTCGCTCAGGTTCGGGATCGTCATCGATACGCCTCGTCGTGTTGGGCGACCTGCCGCCGCGACCAAGGTGCGCTCCCCTCCCCGCAAGGGGGAGGGGAGCGCCCCGTTGTCGGGGCGATTGCTCGAATACGACCAAGGAATTTACCCGAACACGTCCTGCAGCACGCCTTCCTTGATCACGGCGACCCCGTCCAGCTCGATCGTTGTCCCCATCATCGGCAGGTCGAAATGACCCGCCGTATAGCGGCCGGCGAATTCGTTGGCGCCGGTGGAGAACAGGAAGTTGCCGGGGACGGCGCGCAGCTCGGTGCCGTTGGTGTCGCGCTGGTCGTACATGGTCAGCGCCTCGTAGCGCGCGCCGGGGTTCATGCCCCAGCCGACATGCGACACCGCATAGGCCTCGCGGTCGCCCCAGGAGGCGAGATAGGCACGCATCATCGCGGCGTCGGCGCCCTCGCCTGCCAGGTCGGTGATGTAGTCGTCGCGCAGCGTCATCGTGACAGGCGATGAGAGATAGCGCTTGAAGGTGAGGTTGATGTCGCCCGGCGCCATGACGATGGTGCCGTTGACCGATTTGCTCTTGGGAAAGCTGACGACGATGCCGCCCGGCCAATGCGCCAGCGTGCCGGGACGGTCGGTCCAGCCCCAAACGCCGACGGTCGAGGCGCCCTCCATGACGACGTCGAGATCGGTGCCGGCCTTCGACGTCACGCGCATGCGTTTCGTGCCGCGCAGCATCTTGGCGGCGGCCCGCACGCGCTTCTCCAGCGCCGAGTCAGGCCGCATGCGCTCGAGCGCTTCCGGATGCTCATTGGAGATGACGAGAATGCGCGCGCCGGCTTTGAGGATCTCCGGCGTCTCCACCGCGTGCATCAGCCCTTCGATCGTGCAGTCGACGACGAAGCCCGCTTGCTGCAAGGCCGTCACGACAGGACCGAGCTTGCCGATCGCCTCCGACGCGCCGGTCGAGCGCACCGGCACCGGGTGGGGGTTGCGCGGGGTCGGCACCACGACGTGGAACGGACGCGCGCCCATGCGCAGCAGCGCCAGCTCGGCGATGTGCACGTTGAGCGGGCGCGACTGCGTCTCCGACAGGATCGCGGCGGTGTCGCCGGCCTTCACGGCACAGCGCTCGAAGATCTCGCAGAATGCGTCGATCCATTTCGCCTCGATGCGATCCGCCAGCATGGTCGTTCTCCCGATTGTTGTCGTTGTCTGTATCAGACCGAGGGGAAGCCGCGCAGCAGGTAAGCGCGCAGGCCCTGCAGCAGGGCGTTGAGAATGAGGCCCAGGAGCGAGATCGTGATCAGCGGCACGAACATGTCGACCGCCTGGAAGGTGCGCGCGGCGGTCACCAGCACATGGCCGAGCCCGTCGGTCGAGGTGATCATCTCGGCGAGGAACACGACGATGCAGGAGATCACGAGGCCGATGCGGCAGCCGGTCAGGATCGACGGCATCGCGGCCGGCAGCACCACCTTCCACAGCACGTCGCGCGGCGGCGTCCCGGCTGCGAGTGCCGACCAGATCAGCTTCTGCTCGACCGTGGTGGCGCCGTAATAGGTCGACAGCAGGATCGGAAACAGCGCATCCGCCGCCACCAGCATGATCTTGGATTCGTGGCCGAAGCCGAGCAGCAGCAGGAAGGCCGGATAGAGCGCGACCTTCGGCAGCGGCGCCAGCACGCGCACGATGGGCTTGACGGCGGCGTTGACGGGCGGGCTCACCGCAGCGGCAATTCCCAGGGAAACACCGAGCACCACGGCGATCGCAAAGCCGGCGAACAGCCGGAACAGCGTCGCCACGATGTCCTGCTGGAAGGTGACGCTCGAGAGCTGCTGACCCATGCGCAGGAACACCTGCCCCGGCGGCGGCAGCAGGGTCGGCGGCGCGTAGCCGAACGACACCAGCGCCTGCCACAGCAGCAGGACCAGCACGATCGGCGCGGCGCCCAGCAGGATGTCGTTGGAGGTGCGCGTCATGAGAAGCTCAAGGGCATGTCGAACTGCGGCTCGGACCAGCGCACCAGCCAGCGCCTGACGACCTCGAACGCCGCGTCGAGGCAGATGCCCATGGCGCCGATGATGATGATCATCGCGAACACCGTGTCGTACTGGCCCATGTCGAGCGCGTTGAACAGGATGTTGCCCGCGCCGGACTGCCGCGCGATCATCTCGCTCGTGACCATCGTGATCAGCGCCAGCACCAGGCCCGTGCGGCAGCCGGTCAGGATCTCCGGCAAGGCCGCAGGCAGGACGATGCGCAGCAGACGCTCGGCCGGCGACAGACCCATCGCCGCTCCCGACCACAGCATCTTCTCCTCGACCGCCTTGGCGCCCTCGAAGCTGTGGTAGATCACCGGAAGGCTGACGCCGAGGAAGATCACCAGCGTCTTGGAAATGTCGCCGACGCCGAGCCACAGCATGATGATCGGCATCAGCGCCGCCTTCGGCACCGGGTAGATCAGCATCAGCAGCGGATTGAAGAAGGCGGCGGTCGACCGGCTGCGCCCCATCAGCAACCCGAGCGGAATCGAGAAGGCGAGCGCCAGCGCGAAGCCGATCGCCATCCGCCGCAGCGAGGCCAGGATGTTGATCAGGGATTCCTTGTCGGTGAGGATCGGCGGGATCGCGCGCAGCGATTCCAGCGCGGTCGGGAAGCTGTCGTTCTTCAGCCCGAGCGAGGCGAGCTGCCAGGCCAGGAGCAGACCGCAGCAAGCCAGCACCGGCGCGAGCGGCTTCGACAGTCCATTCATGACGGCAGCTCGTTGTCACCGGAATCGTCGAACATGCGCTCGATGTCGACGATGTATTTCTGATAGCGCGGGTCCAGCAGCAGCTCCTCGCGGCGGCGCGGCCGGGGCAGATCGATGTCGATCACCTCGCGGATGCGGCCGGGCGAGCGCGACATCATCACGACCTTGTCGGACAGGAACACGGCTTCCTCGACCGAGTGGGTCACGAACAGCACCGTCTTGCGGTCGCGCTCCCAGATGTCGAGCAGGTCGTTCTGCAGCCGCGTGCGCGTGTGCGCGTCGAGTGCGCCGAACGGCTCGTCCATCAGCAGCACCTCCGGCCCGTAGGCCAGCGTGCGCGCCAGCGCGACGCGCTGCTTCATGCCGCCGGAGAGCTCCTTGGGATAGAATTTTTCGAAGCCGGTGAGGCCGACCATGGCGAGCAACGTCCGCGCGAGCGCCTCGGCCTTCGCCGGCTTCTTGCCCTGCTGCAGCGGACCATACATGACGTTGCCGAGCACGCTCTTCCAGGGGAACAGCGCGAACTCCTGGAACACCGGGCCGCGATCGGGGCCGGGACCGGTGATCGGCTTGCCCTTCATCTTCGCGGTGCCGCTGGTCGGGCTGACGAAGCCGCCGACGATGTAGAGCAAGGTCGACTTGCCGCAGCCGGAGGGCCCGAGAATCGAGACGAAGGCGCCCTCGCCCACCGTCAGCGAAATGTCCGACAGCGCGGTGTGGTCGCGGCGCGACGAGGTCTTGAACACCTGCGACACGTGATCGATCTCGATGATCGGCGTGGCCGCGCGGCGGCCGAGCGGCGTGCCCGCAAGCTGGCCGGGTCGGATCGGGGTCACGCCCATGTCGGCTTCTCTTTCCGATGCAGCACGCTCAAACGCTCCGTGAAATCAGGCAAGACGGACTGCCGCAGATTAGCAAGAACCCTGCCAATCGTCGCCACGCGCGGATCATCCCCGGTCCTGATCGAACCAGGGCCATTCGGCCGGCCCCTCGTGAGTCACGGCGCCGAGCGGTGCCTGCCCAACGAGTTTCGCGTATTTCGCCAGTGCTCCTGCCCTGTGCCGCGGCGGGCGCTGCGACCACGCGCTGCGACGCGCGGCGAGCTCGCGCTCATCGAGCAGCACGTCGAGCGTGCGCGCCTTCGCATCGATGCGGATCGGATCGCCATCCTGCACCAGCGCCAGCGGACCGCCGACGAAGGCTTCCGGGGAGACGTAGCCGATGCACAGGCCACGGGTGGCGCCGGAGAAGCGGCCATCGGTGATCAGCGCGACCTTCTCGCCCATGCCCTGACCATAGATCAGCGCGGTGACACCGAGCATCTCGCGCATGCCGGGACCGCCGACCGGTCCTTCGTTGCGGATGATCAGCACCTCGCCGGCTTGATAGTTGCGCGCGCGCACGGCCGCGACGCAGGTCTCTTCGTCTTCGAACACCCGTGCACGGCCCTCGAACACCAGGTTCTTGAGGCCGGCAACCTTGATGACGGCGCCATCGGGCGCGAGGTTGCCCTTGAGCACGGCGACGCCACCGTCGGCCATGATCGGCCTGGCCGGGCTGAACACGATCTCGCCGTCCGGCGCGTTGGCCGCGCCGTATTCCTCGGCCAGCGTGCGGCCCGTCACCGTGAGGCAGGAGCCGTCGATGTGGCCGCTCTCGATCAGCGCGCGGATCACCACGGCGGCGCCGCCGATGTCGTAGACGTCCTTGGCGGTGTACTTGCCGCCCGGCCTGAGATTGCCGATCAGCGGCGTGCGCGCGAACACCTCGCCGACATCGTCGAGCGTGAAGCGGATGCCGGCCTCATTGGCGATCGCCGGCAGATGCAGCGCCGCGTTGGTGGAGCCGCCGGTCGCCGCGACGATCGCCGCGCCGTTCTCCAGCGCCTTCCGGGTCACGAGGTCGCGCGGCAGCGGGCCGCCACGCGCGAGCATCTGCATGATCAGGCGTCCGGCCTGCCGCGCCACGTGGGCGCGCTCGGCATAGACGCCGGGGATCATCGAGACGTTGGGCATCGACAGGCCCATTGCCTCCGACAGCATGCCCATGGTGTTGGCGGTAAATTGCCCGGCGCAGGCGCCGATCGTCGGCAGGCAGGACCGCTCGATGCCTTCGAGCGTCTGTGCATCGATCTCGCCGGTCATGTAGCTGCCGACGGCTTCATACGAATCGAGCACCGTCAGCGTCCTGCCCTGGTACTTGCCGGGCAGCGCGCTGCCGCCATAGATGAAGATCGAGGGCACGTTGCAGCGGACCATGCCCATCATCACGCCGGGCAAGGTCTTGTCGCAGCCGCCGAAGCCGATCAGCGCATCATAGGCGAGGCCGTGGACCACGGCCTCGATCGAATCGGCGATCAGCTCGCGCGAGAACAGAGAGAACTTCATTCCCTCGTGGTTCATGCTGATGCCGTCGGAGACCGAGACGGTGGCGAACTCGCGCGGCGTGCCGCCGGCCTCCGAGATGCCCGTCTTCGCCGCGTCGACCTGGAAGTCGTGCGTCATGTTGCAGGGCGTCTGCTCGCCCTTCTGGCTGACGACACCGATCATCGGCTTGGCGATGTCGGCGTCATCCAGCCCCATCGCGCGCATGAAGGCGCGGTGCGGGGCGCGGTCGAGCCCCTCCACCGTCACGCGCGAGCGCAGCTTCCTCATCGACACGAGCTCCGCGCCAGCCGCCTACTGGATCGGCGCGACGATCGTCGGATGCTTGAACTGGGCGACGTCGAGCTTCGGCAGCATGCCGGTCTCGGCGTAGATGTCGAGCATCTTCTGGATCGCCGGGAAGTTCGGCGCGGCGACCGGGTCGCGGCCGAAATCGTTGTCTTTCAGCAGATAGGTATCGATCACGGCGACCGGCGCCTTCATGACCTCCGACACCACCTTCAAGGTCTCGTCGCGGTTGGCGAGCGCCTTCTTCATGCCGGCGGTGATGTCGCGGACATAGGCCTTCACCAGCTCAGGGTTCTTGTCGACGAAATCGGCGCGGCAGGCCTCGAGGATGTGGACGATGTTCGGCATCGCCTCGGACAGCGAGAACAGCTTACGGGTGCCGCCCTTGGCCTCGGCGCGCGCTGCAAACGGCTGATTCATGTTGACGGCGTCGACACGGCCCTGGCGCAGCGCATCCTCCGACACCGCGAAACCGACCTCGACCAGCTTGATGTCCTTGGCGGGATCGAGCCCGGCCTTCTTCAAGAGCATGTTGAACGGCCCCTGCGTGCCGCCACCGATCACGGAGATGCCGACCGTCTTGCCCTTGAGATCGGCGATGGTCTTGATCGGCGAATCGTCCTTGACCGCCCAGTAGACCGAGAAGCCGCCCGGCTTCTCATAGACGTGCTGGGCGACGATGTAGGCCTTGAGGCCGCCGCCGACCACGCCGTTGGCGAGTGACAGCGGCGCCTGCGTGGCGCAGTCGAGCGCGCCGGCGGCGAGCGCCTGCGTCATCGGTGCCGTTCCCTGGAACTGGGTCCACTCGATGTTGTAGGTCTTGCCGATATCCGGAAATTCGGCGGGCCGCTTCATCATCCAGTATTTGGATTCTTCCGCCGGGATGGTCCAGCCGACGCGGATCGTCTGCTGTGCGAATGTCGGCCCCGCGCTCGTCACCAAAGTCATCGCCGCGAGTGCCGCCAGCATCAACCGTTTCCGCATCACGCCCCTCCGCCTCATCAAAAAAGGAACCTCGCGGAGAATGTTTCATGTCTCAAATATCCGTGCAAGCGCGGAAAACGCCCCATGCTTGCCTGCCCCATGGGCAACCCCGCTTTGCAGCGCGGTGAAGCGGCGTCATGCGGAAACGTCGCTGGCCGTGTGCTGCGGATATGCCGGCAACGCAAGGTCGTGTCGAGGCCTCATGGTTCGAGACGCGCCGCTAGCGGCGCTCCTCACCATGAGGAGATGCATCGTGCTGAAGGATAGATGGACCGCGCCGCGAATTCCGGCCTCGTCCTGAGGAGCCCGCAAAGGCGGGCGTCTCGAAGGACGATGGAGGGCACATTGCCAGCCACGACGTTGTAAAAGGGGGCGGGAAAGAGGCTCGATTGCCACCCCTGCCCTGCCTCAGCCGACTGGCGTTGCCGCGCCGCACGCGCTAGGGAGAGGCCCCGAATTGACCTTTTGAGGAGTTCTTCGATGTCGATCCAGCGTTTCGAAATTGGCCCGCGCATGAGCCAGGTCGTCGTTCACGGCAATACCGTCTATCTCGCCGGAGTCGTCGCGCAAAAGACGGCCGGTGAAAGCGTGACCAAGCAGACCGAGGAGATTCTCTCGATCATCGACGGCCACCTCGCCAAGGCCGGCACCGACAAGTCGAAGCTGTTGTCGGCGACGATCTACCTCACCGACATCAAGACGTTCGGCGAAATGAACGCCGTGTGGGATGGCTGGGTCTCGGCCGGCAACACCCCGGCTCGCGCCACGGTCGAGGCCGGACTTGCGGCGCCGCAATACACCGTCGAGATCATGGTGATCGCGGCGAAGTAGACGCTGGGTCGCCGCGCCCTAGATCATGATGCGATTCCGCGGAATCGCATCATGATCTTATCCTTTTGTTTGAGCATGATCTTTTCGGAAAACCGGCTTCCACTTTTCCGGATCATGCCCTAGCCGGTGTCGCGGCGACCGGTGTTGCGATTGAGCGGATCACGCCGCTCGCGCCTGAGCCCTTCGGGAAGCACCGGCTCGGTGCCGGGCAAGGGCTCGGCCCGCACGTCGGCGCCCCACTGCTCCTGCTGGCGGGGCGTCGTTTCATCCTTGACCTGTTGCGGCTGCGGCAGACCGTCCTTGCTGACGGGGTCGTAGGCGCCGGAGCGCAGGTCGCGGGTGTCTCTGCCTGTCATGATGTTTCAACAAGCGTGCTGCGGCATTCGTTCCTGATCGCCGGCATGGAACGAGGCCTTCCTACCTCAGGTGAGCGCAGTGGTCGGCGTCGACGGTGGCGATGCAGCCGCGGTCAGGACTGAGGCCGCGCCGGCGCGCCCTCGCGGATGCCGTCGACCTTGACGGCGAGCCGCTTGATCTTGTCGTAAAGCGTCTGCTTCGGAATGCTCAGCAGCGCCGCGGTCGCCGGCACGTCGCCGAGCTTGCGGCGCAACGCATCCTCGATGATCGAGCGCTCGATGTTCTCCAACTGCCGTGGCAGCGACAGTTCCGAGGCTGCGGCGCCCGAGCGGTCGAGGACCTTGCGGTCGAGCACGCCGAGCACGAAGCGGTCGGCGACGTTGCGCAGCTCGCGCACATTGCCCGGCCATGAGTAGCCGAGCAGCAGCGACATGGTCTGCTCGTTCACGATCGGCGCGTCGCGCTCGAACCGCTTGGCGGCCTCGAGGGTGAAGTGCTCGAACAGGATCGGGATGTCCTCGCGGCGTTCGCGCAACGGAGGCAGCTCGATGAAGGCGACGCCGAGACGATAATACAGGTCGGCGCGGAACAGCTTCTGCTCGCTGAGCTCGAACAGATTGGCCTTGCTGGCCGCCACCACGCGGCAATCCACCGCCACAGGCTTGTTGGAGCCGACGCGCTCGACCGAGCGGTCCTGCAACGCCCGCAGCAGCTTCACCTGAACGCTGAGCGGCATGCTCTCGATTTCGTCGAGGAACAGCGTGCCGCCATGGGCGTATTCGATCTTGCCGATCCGCTGCTTGGTCGCGCCGGTGAAGGCGCCGGCCTCGTGGCCGAACAATTCGCTCTCGACCAGCGACTCCGGCAGGCCGCCGCAATTCACCGCGACATAGTTGCCGCCGCGCCGGGCACTGTGGGCGTGGAGACAACGGGCGACGACGTCCTTGCCGGTGCCGGTCTCGCCATAGATCGTCACGTCGACATTGGTCGAGGCCAGATTGGCGACGAGGCGGCGCACCTCCTGGATCTGCGGCGAGCGCCCGAGCAGGCTCGCCTCGATGCCCTGGCGGTCGGCGAGCGCCGAGCGCAAGGTGCGGACTTCGAGCGTCAGGTGCCGCTTGTCGAGCGCGCGGCGCACGACGGAGACGAGCTGCTCCGACGAACAGGGCTTCTCGATGAAGTCGTAGGCGCCGTTGCGCATCGCGTCCACGGCCATCGAGATGTCGCCGTGGCCGGTGACCAGGATGACCGGCAGGTCGGGATCGAGCCGGCGCAGCTCGGACAGCCACTCGGTGCCGCTCTTGCCGCGCAGCCGCACGTCGGACACCACCACGAACGGCATGTCGGCGCGGACGATTGCGCCGGCGGCTTCGGCGGAGGCGAACGGCGTCACCGGGAGGCCGGCGAGCTGCAGCGCCTGGACGGCGCCGATGCGGACATCCTCGTCGTCCTCGACATAAATCACGCCGACCGGTTGCTCAGGAGTCATGCGGGGACCTCTTCAATCGGCGAGCGGCAGCAGCACGATGAACTCGGCGCCGGCCGGCTCGAGATTCCGCGCCCGCAGCTCGCCGCCGAATGACCGTGCGATGTGGTTGGCGATGACGAGCCCAAGCCCGAGGCCCTTGCCGGCCGGCTTGGTCGTGACGAAGGGCTCGAACAGGTGCGGCAGGACATCGGCGGCGATCACCGGGCCGCTGTTGGCGATGGCGATACGGCACTGCCCCTCCTCACGCACGGCGTGGATGTGGATGGACTTCCGCGCGGCGCCCTCGACGGCATCGAGCGCGTTGGCGACGATGTTGCAGAGCAGTTGCTCGAGCCGGATCTGATCGGCCCTGACATGAAGCTCGGGCGCGAGATCGATGGTCACGTCGACATGGCCGTCTTTCACCCGCGCGCCGAGGATCTTGAACGTCTCGGACAGCGCCTGCTCGACCGCGACCGCATCGAGCGGCGCGTTCGATTTGTAGGCGAACACGCGCAACTGGCCGGTCAGGCGCGCGAGACGGCGGACCAGCTCGCCGATGCGGATGAGATTGCCGCGGGCCTCGCCGATCAAGCCGCGATCGACGAATTGCACGGCATTGTCGGAGGCGGTCTGCAGCGCCGCCAAGGGCTGGTTGATCTCGTGCACCATGCCCGCCGACATCTGGCCGAGCACGGCGAGCTTGCCGGCATGGACGAGTTCGTCCTGCGCCGCGCGCAATTCGGCGGTGCGCTCCTGCACCCGCATTTCCAGCCTGTCATTGGCGGCCTGCAGCGCGGCCTGGCTCGCCAGCCGCTGCCGGATCTCGCGGCGTCGCTGCGCCAGCAGGCCGAACGCCAGCAGCGCCACGATGCTGGCGAGACCCGAGAGCGTGCCGATGATCAAGGCCGTCCGCCGGATCGGCGCCTCGTCGTCGAGCAGCAGCAGCTGCCATTGCCGCCCGTTGAGCGGACGCTCGTCGACGCTGTAGACCGCGCCACGCTCGGTCGCGACCTGACCGCCGCGATCGGTCCTCTCCATGAAGGTCCAACCGAGCGGCGCGAGGCTGGAACTGCCATAGGGCTTCGACGTCGCGATTTCCTCGAGCGCATCCACCGAGAGCGGCGTCAGCGGGCGGAAGCGCCATTCCTCGCGCGAGGCGAGAATGGTGACGCCGCGGGCGTCGACCAGAAGCATGTCGGCACCGCGGTTGCGCCATTCGCGCTCGAAGGCATCGAGATTGACCTTGACGACGGCGACGCCGATCGTCCGTCCCTGTTGCTTGACGGCATAGGACAGGTAATAGCCGGCGCGCGCGCTGGTGATGCCGATGCCGAAGAACGCGCCGCGGCCGGTCGCCAGCGCCTGGCGCATATAAGGCCGGTAGGACAGGTTGCTGCCGACCGGCGTGCCCGGCTGGTCGAAATCGGCGGCGGCGATCGCATCACCGGCGACGGTGAGGACATAGAGGTTGTCGGCGCCGGCCAGCAGATTGATCGACTTCAGATGCAGGCTGACGCTCTGCTGCAGCGCGCGATCGTCCGGCGTGCCGAGCAGCCGGAAGACATCGGGCGAGGTCTCCAGCAGCGACGGCAGATATTCGAAGCGCGAGAGGTAGCCGTCGAGCTGCGCGGCCTCGACCGCCAGCCGCTGCTGGGCCGTGGCGTGCCGCTGATCGAGCCCGCGGGAAAAGGCAATGGCATAGCCGAACCAGGCCGCCGTGCCGACCAGCGCAGCCGCCATCACTCCGCGAACGACCAAGCCCGCGCGCCCGCGGACCACCGCAGTGACGTCGGGATGTCGCTCGAGGCCGATCCGGAATGGAAGGTCCGTCATTCCCTTTTCCAGGCCCATCGCTCCCAGGCCCATGCACCGGGCCGCGCCTGCCGTATCCGCAATTGTTCTGCAAGTCTAAGGCCTTGCCGGGCCATAGGCGACAACAAAATCGGCCACGCCGGCGCCCTGGGCACCCTCGTCAGTGCAGCTTGACGTGCGGCTCGGTGCGGCGGGTGATCAGCCGCGCCAGCGTGTCCAGGGTCACCTTGGCGAAGCCGTGCAGCGCGTATTCGTGCATCTTGTAGAGCGACAGATACATCATCCGCGCGAACAGGCCTTCGAACACCAGATTGCCGCCGACCAGCGCGCCCATCATCGAGCCGACGGTGCTGAACTCGCCGAGCGACACCAGCGAGCCGAAATCGTGATAGCGGTAGTCCGCCAGCGGCTCGCCCCTGACGAAGCGCGGGATCTGCTTGTAGAGGTGCGAGGCCTGCTGATGCGCGGCCTGCGCCCGCGGCGGCACGTTGCCGCGCTCGCCCCAGGAGCAGGCCGAGCAGTCGCCGATCGCGAAGATGCGCTCGTCGCGCGTGGTCTGCAGCGATTGCCTCACCACGAGCTGGTTGATGCGGTTGGTCTCCAGCCCCGCGATGTCCTTCAGGAAGTCGGGCGCCTTGACGCCCGCGGCCCAGACGATCAGCTCGGCCGGGATGACACGGCCGTCGGCGAGGCTCACTTTGTCGGGCCCGACCTCGGCGACCTTGGCGCCGACCAGCACCTCGACGCCGAGCTTTGCGAGCAGCTTCTCGGTCTCGCGCGACACCCGCTCGGGCAAGGCCGGCAACACCCGGCCCGCGGCTTCGATCAGCGTGATCCGGATGTCCTTCTCGGCGTCGACCTGGTCGAGACCATAGGCCACCACCTCGCGGGTCGTTCGATGCAGCTCGGCGGCCAGCTCGACGCCGGTCGCGCCGGCGCCGATGATCGCCACCTTGAGCTGGTGCGGGGCGATCGGCGACGACTGCGAGTGGGCGCGGATGCAGGCGTTGACCATGCGCTCGTGGAAACGCCGGGCGTCGTGCTGCGATTCCAGCTTGATCGCGTGGTCGACGACACCGGGCGTGCCGAAATCATTGTTCTGGCTGCCGATGGCCATGACGAGCACGTCATAGGGGATGGTCCGCCGCGGCGTGACCTCGCGCCCCTCCGCATCGAGATAGGGCGCCACCAGCACCTCGCGCTTGTCGCGGTCGAGGCCGATCATGTCGCCGATGCGGTAGTGGAAGCCGTGCCAATAGGCCTGGGCGAGATAGTCAACCTCATGCGCCGAGAGGTCCATGCTGCCCGCGGCGATCTCGTGCAGCTTCGGCTTCCAGACATGGGTGCGGTTGCGCTCGACCAGGGTGACGTCGAGCTTCCCCTTGCGGCCGTATCCGTCTCCGAGCCGGGTCGCGAGCTCCAGGCCGCCGGCACCGCCGCCGACGATCACGATGCGAGGAACACCAGACTGCGCGACGGCCATCATCCAACCTCCCCAAGGGTGACCGCGCCGCGACGGAGGGACTGCGATGTCACTCCGGTTGCGTCATCACGTCGGAATGCGCGGCCTTGCGGCGCCAGGCAGGATGCCTCCACGGTGAGCCCCTGCCCGCTGCCACCCTAGCAGATTATCCGAGATGTTGGCGGCATCGCGATTGGGCTTGACCGACTGATGCGCCGGGCCCCTGACGATGACGAAGCGGGCATGCCACATTTTGGCACGACGGCGCCACTGACGCTGGAATGCGACAGCAGCGCCACCCGCGACCGCAGGCCTATCCCGTCGTGACGGCGACCTCGACATCGGCCGGATCGATATCGCGATCGAGCGCGATGCGCAGCTTGTCGCGATCCAGCTCGCCTTCCCACCACGCCACGATCACGCAGGCGACGCCGTTGCCGCACAGGTTGGTCAGTGCGCGGCATTCGCTCATGAACTTGTCGATGCCGAGCACGATCGCCATGCCGGGAACGAGCTCCGGCCGCACGGCCGCAAGTGTTCCGGCCAGGGTGATGAAGCCTGCACCGGTGATGCCCGAGGCGCCCTTCGAGGTCAGCATCGCAACCAGCAGGATCGTGATCTGCTCGCCGAAGGAGAGGTGGACGTTCATCGCCTGCGCAATGAACAGCGTCGCCAGCGTCATGTAGATGTTGGTGCCGTCGAGATTGAACGAGTAGCCGGTCGGAACCACCAGGCCGACGACCGGCTTGGAGCAGCCGAGCCGCTCCAGCTTCTCCATCATCTGCGGCAGCGCGCTCTCGGACGACGAGGTGCCGAGCACGATCAGCAGCTCGTCCTTGATGTATTTGAGGAACTTGAAGATCGAGAACCCGGCGATGCGGGCGATGATGCCGAGCACGATCACGACGAAAGCGATCGCCGTGAGATAGAAGGTCGCGATCAGGCCGGCGAGGTTGCCGAGCGCCTGCGGCCCATAGCGGCCGATGGTGAAGGCCATGGCGCCGAAGGCGCCGATCGGAGCCGCCTTCACCACGAGAGCGATGACGCCGAAGATCGCGTGCGCGGCGTCGTCGACGAAGGCGCGCATCGTATGGCCGCGCTCGCCGAGCGTCATCAGCGAAATGCCGAACAGGATCGAGAACAGCAGCACCTGCAGGATCTCGCCTTGCGCGAACGCGCCGACCACCGTGTCCGGGATGATGTGGAGCACGAAGTCGACCGACTTCATCTCGCTCGCCTGCTTGGCGTAGTTGGCAACGGCGGCAGCATTGCTGCTCTGGCCCTGGAAGCCTGCTCCCGGCTGAATGAAATTGCCGACGATGAGCCCGAGCGCGAGCGCGAAGGTCGAGACGATCTCGAAATAGATCAGCGCCTTGACGGCGACGCGGCCGACCTTCTTGACTTCGGAGACGTGTGCGATGCCCGACACCACGGTGCAGAAGATGACCGGCGCGATCACCATCTTGATCAGCTTGACGAAGCCGTCGCCCAGCGCCTTGATCCATTCGTTCTTGCCGAACTCGGGCCAGAGCCAGCCGACGATGACGCCGAGCACGATCGCGAACAGGACCTGCACATAGAGGATCCGGTAGAACGGCTTCTGCGGCGCCGCGGCCGCTGTGATGGTTGCAGACATCGTATCTTCTCTCCCTGATCTTACTCGGTCTATCTCTCTGGCCTGCCTAGGACCCGCTTCCGCGCCGGCTCCATTGCGTGCCGGGGCCACGTCGCGCGTCTGGACGCGGGCCGCGCGAGGCGGACCCGCTAAGCTGCGCAGTCGGGATCGCCTGTCACCGGGTCTCAGGTGAGGAATGAGCTGTAGGCTGGCATCCGGACGTCCCCTCGCATCTGTTGTTCTGGAGCTGGCGCTCGTTTGGCGGCTCAGTAAGCAGCAATCGTGCCAGCCGAACGGTGCGGCGTGAGGCATCTGCATGTCCTTCAGTTTGCTGCGATTTGTGAACCATCACTCCCGCCGGGCCAGGGCCCTCGCGGCGCCGCGTCTGGACTTTCGGAAAATGGCCCCGGCCGGCGCCCGAAGAACCGGACGGGCCGGCACGCCGTGGCCCGACCGGCCCCGCCGGTGATCACGAGCAGGTATCGCCCGTCCGCGATGAGGTTCGGTCCGCGTGGTCGTGCTCGACGAAGCCACAACAAGATCGATCAGCCCGGGCCGCCAGACTCCTTGGGCCAAAGCGGCGCGATCCAGCCCAGCGATTATTCCTTTGTCAGATCGGTCTCGGGTTGGGAACGCACATTTCCTGCGGATATCTTTCCGCATGGAGGTGAACTGATCGTTCTAAGTCGGTGCGGGCGTCGAAGCGCAGGTCGATGGCAAGGCGATGGATGCTGTCGAGAAGTCGTGCGACGAGTGCGTTTCCCATGACCAGGCGTGTTCCGTGTGTCGCCGATCCGGTCCATCGCATAGCGGGTGAGAAGACCGAGGACATGCCTCAATGGTCCAGCGAGGTGGACCGGATGCGCCGCGAACAGGACGCCCGTCTTCCGCTCGAGAAAGTCGAGAACGATCGGGCCGGCCTTGAGGAACATGTCCACGCGTCGGTAGGTCGTGTGCTGGCCGAACATCGCGGTGAGATAGGTGCGCGCAGCGGCGTCCCCTCACCCTGCTCCTCTGGTCATGCGGCGATCCAGGCGTGGGCCTCGGCCGCCTCGGACAGTGAAAACACCCTGGTCGTTGCCGGCATCATGAACGCGAAGAGACGTACCGCCGTCCGGATCCATTCGATGTCGGTCACGACCGCGATCCTGTCCCAGCGCATCAGATGCTCGATGCCGATCTTGAAGTCTTCCCACATTGCGCCGGCATCGAGCGTGAAATCCTTGCCGGTCTCGTAGTATAATCGAAGAGTCCGGTTGGCTTGAAGTCCGGCGAGCACGGCGGGCGCCAGCACCTTGTCATAGTCCTCCTTCGTCACCCGGCCGCTGCAGCGGAACCCGACGACCTGGTCTGGAAAGTTCGTGAGCTGCTCGATCATGGCGTCCTCCTGTCGTTTTGTTGTGAAACCGAGGGGTTCGATCACGACGCACTCGATCTTGACCCTGCGATCTCGACCTTGCAGAGACTGGTTTGGCGGACCTGGCACCGGCTCGGTAGCTTTTTGCGTCAGTCTCTCTGCGCGCTTGTCCGAGCGACCGTCATATCCAAGGCCCGCGCTGGATCTTGATCCTGCCGGCCGGTATCCCGGCTGCTGTCCCTCGATCGCGAAACGGCACCATCTCGTCACCGACTTGCAGCCAGTCGACGGCACCCGCGACATCATCTCGCTGTCCTCCGACTGCGCCCTACAGACCGAGACGTCCAGCCAGGCCGGAAGTCCGGCCAGGATCCGGTAACGTGCGGATGCAGTCGATCCGTCTTCGCGCGGGCCGGAAGGCGCTCGGTTGGTGTTTCCTTGTTGACCATACCCATGAGTGCTGACTCCCCACCGTTGGTCGCCCCCTGACGTGAAACGCACTTCGCGACATCCGGTTGCCGTTTCAGTACCGGATGCGTCAGATGTGGCCACAGGACGCGCCGGCCGCCGCAACGATTCTGCGGAGTCGCCCCTCGCCGAGACGTCGGGTCGACACGGGGCTCGCCGCATGTCCGTCGTTCATCCCGCACACAACGCGTGGCCTGCCGCCGGCGATGGGGAGAGCACCGGCAGCAGGCTCCGTATCGGCGCGTCAGCCGATCGGGACCGCAACAAAATGGGTATTGGCGGCGGACTTGACCCGCATCAGCACGTCGCGCTTGCCGGCGGACCTTGCCTCCGACAATGCATTGCGCAGTTCGGCGACGGTGCCGACGATCCTGCCGCCGACATCGAGAATCACATCACCGGACTGCATACCGTGCTCCGCCGCCGGGCCGTCGGGATCCACGGCGGTGACCACGACACCCTTGTTTCCGGCGCCCGCCACGTCCTCTGCGGGCGCGACTGACAGACCGAGATGTGGCACGCCGCGAGCCGAGCCGTTGTCGTGATCGTCGGAACTGGCCTGCTTCTCCTGCTGGTTCGGCATGTTCGCAAGCGTCACAGCGATGGTCCGGGACTCACCCTTGCGAAGGATGTCGAGCTTTGCGGAGCTTCCGGGGGCCATCGCCGAAATCCGGCCCGCCAGGGCGCGCGAGTCCTTGATGGCTTCACCGTTGACGGCCGTAATGACGTCGCCAGGTTCAATCCCGGCTTTCGCCGCCGGCGTATCCGGCTTTGCTTCGTCGACCAGCGCGCCCGCGGCGTTCTTCATGCCGAGGCCTTCTGCGATGCCTGCGGTCACCGGCTGGACCTGCACGCCGAGCCAGCCCCGGGTCACCACGCCCTTGTCCTTAAGCTGGGCAACGATCATCTTGACCGTCGGCGCAGGTATATCGAAGCCGATGCCGACCGAGCCGCCTGTGGGCGAATAGATCGCGGTGTTGACGCCGATAACATTGCCGTTGGTATCGAAGGTGGGACCGCCCGAATTGCCCTTGTTGATCGGCGCGTCGATCTGGATGTAGTTGTCATAGGGGCTTGAGCTAAGCTCGCGGCCTTCCGCCGAGACGATGCCCGCCGTGACGGTGCCCCCGAGGCCGTAGGGATTGCCGACCGCCACGACCCAGTCACCGACGCGCGGCGTTTTGCTGTCCAGGTTGACATAGGTGAAGTCCGACTTGCCTTCGACCTTGATCAGCGCGACGTCGGTCTTCGGGTCGGTCCCAATGACTTTGGCGGTGTAGGTCTTGCCGTCGTCGGTGGTGACCTGCACCGACTTCGCGTGGTCCACGACATGGTTGTTGGTCACCGCGTAGCCGTCGGCCGAGATGAAGAATCCGGAGCCAACTCCCGTAATCAACTGGTGGCGACGCATCTTGCCTTGCGGGCCGTCGGCGAATCCGTATTGGCGGAAGAACTTCTCGAACGGCGTTCCCTGCATGAACGGCTCCCCGTTCGGCCCAAGCATGTCGGTCTCGTCACCTTCGTCGACACTGACGCGGACGGAGATCACCGCGGGCCTCACCTTGGCGACCAGATCGGCGAAGCCAGTGGGGCCCTGCTCGCCCTGGGAAGGCGCCGCCGCCCAGGCCTGATCGATCAGGCGGCCATAGCCGAGCGGTCCCGACAGCGCGATCGCCGAACCGATCACGGCAGCCGATCCGAGCAGAGTCAGGCGCCGCGCGGGCATGATCCTGCGGCGAGGTTGCTGATTGCTGTCCGACATGGATTGTCTCCTTCAAGATGTTGCGCCTCACGGCGTTGCACGAAGGAGTAACGCTCGTCAGATTACTACGTCCTGTCCGACGAATTAATTCATCCTGTCGGCGAGATGAATTCGTAGTAAGGCGGCATGCGCTGCCGAAGCACAGAAAGATGAACTGTTCGGCAGCGATCGCCCGGCGGACTGCGGCGTTCGGCATAGAAGGGCTCTCAGGTGAAGTGGAGCGATCGATGGCCAAAGATGCAACATCGCCAACGGCCGCCGCAGCTTGGCGCGATTCAAATGGAAGACTGCGAGAGGTGGGCGCCGATCATTCAGGCCGCCGGGCTCGCAGGCAAATAGCCGGTGCCATTTGGAGTGACTTGGGCCGCGAGTTTGGCGACGTCGTTCCAGTTGCTCGCTCAAGCGTGCTGCGGCCAATGCTGCTGAAACCTCTTTCGGACAAACCCAACGACTATACCGGCGGAATGACGATGATCATCGATGCGATCGCCGCAATTTCCCCGAGCTCATGACGTTTTCGGGCGCGCCCCCCACATTGCCCGCATGCGCTGAACTCGCCTCCAGCTGGCGTCGGTTCGACTAATGGCAGCAGCCGGGGGTCATGACGGCATCGAATACCCTATTCGACGATGTCTTCTTCGCCGCCAGCGCCTGCCTGCAGATCAGTGAGCTCCGCAGCTCGTTCCGAGAGTCTCCTCAGCAGCATGTCCAACATATGTGCGTCTTCATCGCTCAGACACGCTGCCAAATCTCTATTGTACGCCTTGGTTATCCGTTGCGCCTGCTCGTACAGGGCCTGTCCAGTGTCCGTCAGCGAAAGTGCCAAACGTCGCTTATTTTTGGGGAGCCTTGTCTTCGCAATGATTCCGCTGCCCACGAGTCTACCAACCCCTCTACTTGCAGGCTCCAGCTCGATGTCGGCGACTTCGGCGAGTTCGCTCAGGCTTATGCCGGGACGTTGCGCGACGTAAGCGAGAATGCGCCAGTCGCGCCGACCGATCCCCAACTCCCGCCGTAGCATGATGCCCGCGCCCCGCGCGGCGAGCTTTCCAAGATTGTAGATACGAAACGCGAGATACTCGTCAATGTTTGACGGATCCTTCAAATTGCTCATGACGTTCCGGCTGAGGGTGGAGGATGGCGGATGAGGTGACGTTTTCGAAACATACCGTCGTTTGACAATCTCCAACAGCAGCATTGTGCATCGCAAAACACATTTGATTTGGTCAAACGTTTGTCGACCATTGACGCTGAGCCGAAAGACACACATCAACGATCGAGCCGCGTCCCTGAATGGACCAAGCCGATCAAGGCGGCGACGGCCACAGGCAGCCCTGCTATCAGCAACCTCGAAAATGCCCGGTGTTCAGATGCAAGCAATCGAAACTGGCATAATGAGACTAGTTGCTTCGACAATTGCGGCCTGTGTTCTGCTGTGGGGAAATCCCTCCGCGGCAGATGAGATGAAGGTGACTTTGCTCGGAACCGGCACACCGACTCCACGGATCGGAAGCTTCAGTGCGTCAACACTCGTCGAGGCCGGACCCGAGAAATTGCTGTTTGATATGGGGCGGGGCTCGACCATTCGCCTCTTCCAGAAGCGAATTCCGCTCGGCGCCATCACCGCTCATTTCATCACGCATCTCCACTCCGACCATATTGTCGGCTTGCCTGATATGTGGCTCAGCGGCTGGATCGGAACGCCCTGGGCCTCACGAAAATCACCGATGGTGATCTTCGGGCCGGCCGGAACCGTCGCAATGACGCAAAACCTGACCAAGGCGTTCTCGGAGGATATTCGCATTCGCGAGGATGACGAACATCTGCCGCCGGAAGGCGTGGCATTTAATGCGCACGACATTCAGCCCGGACTCGTCTATGAGAAGGGCGGCGTGAAGGTCACGGCGATTGAGGTCAACCACGGTGAGAAGATCAAGCCAGCCTTCGGCTACGTGATCGAGTACGGCGGCAAGAAAGTCGTTCTATCGGGTGACACCAAATATGACGAGCGAATCGTGAACGCCGCGAAAGGCGCCGATCTGCTGGTTCACGAGGTCGCAATCATCGAACCTGATCTCGTGAAGGATTATCCCTCTTATCGTGCTATCGAAGCCCATCACACTTCACCAGAGGAAGCCGGGCGGATCTTCTCGCTCGCAAAGCCGAAGCTGGCGGTCTATTCGCATGTCGTATTCGCGACGGTGAAGCCGGTGCAGGATGTGCCCGAGGAGGCGCTGCTTCGGCGCACCCGCGCGACGTACCAGGGTCCATTAGTCATCGGACACGACCTGATGTCCTTTTCCGTCGGAGACGGCGTGTCGTCCTATAGTCCAGATGGGGAGCCCATGAAGCCGTTGATGGGCGATGGCCAGCGCTGATAACCACACTTGGTGACGATCTGACTGTGAAATTGCTTGGGGAACTATCCTCCCTCTGAAACTCAGATGCGAGCGCCGCGCTCATGTCCCGTGGGCAAAGGCGCGTGTTATCGCCCGCTGCGCGTATTCTCATTGAACGGTGATCCCCGCCGACAAAGGCTCTGAATGTTGGCGTTCGGGACAAGCGCGAGCTGCACGAACTCGTTACGGGCCTCACTAGGCGTATTTGACTTCCGGGGCATGCCGCACCTCCATTTTTGGGGTGACAAGCTCGGCGGGTGAGCCAGGGGCTTCAATCAATCTGACCTTAGGCGGGCAACGCCTGGTCTATACCGGGCCTCAAGCAGCCGCCCTCGTTCACGACGCCTTGGTTCGATCTGCTCCCATAGGGCAGCGTTCCTTCCGCGCTGCGCTACGATGACCTTTTCGAGCTTGGCAAAAGGCGCGTTCCCCAACAAATGGCGGACGTCACCCAGTTCCTGCAACCTGCCTAGGGGCCGGCCGTCTTCGGAGAAGCGAGTAACGGCAGACTGTCGCACTTCGGCCACGCTCTCGGGCCGCTCCCTGGCCTTTACGTACGCCTGGCAGGCTTCAAAGGAAACCGGTGCCTCGGGAAGCCAATGCCAGTCGTCTCAATCTCCTGGGCCCGCGCTGGGGCCTGTCACCTATAGTTTTCGGGATCGGAAGAACTGACGCCTCGTCGCGGCAGAAATCTCGGTTCCAGGCCTCGCGCGCTCTGCCGCGTCGACCTTCTCGCGTCGCTGCTCCGGGTGCGACTTTTATCAGGGCGTTCGTGCTAGCCCGACGCCAATTGCTTTTCCACCGCCTTGTGATCCTGCGCGAGGCCGGCGGCGATGCCCTTGGCCATGTCGCCGACATAGATGTCCTCCTCGCCGGTCTCGTAGCCGTCGAGAATTTCCTTGGCGGCCTCGGCCGGCGTCATCTTCGGGATCGGCAGGCCGGCCGTCATGCGCGTGTCGACGGCACCGGGCAGCGCGCCGGCGACGTGGACGCCCTTCGGCGTCAGTTCGCCGCGCAGTCCTTGCGTGAGGCTCAGCGCCGCGGCCTTCGAGGCGCAATAGGAGCCCATCAGCGGCAGGTTCACCCGCGCCAGGATGGTCAGGATGTTGAGCACGGCCCCCTGGTTCTTGATCAGCACCGGCGCGAAGGCGCGCGTCAGCCGCAACGGCGCGAGGTAGTTGATCTCGATCTCCTCCGTGGCGATGGCGAGATCGGGCGCGAGCATGAACGCAGTGTTGTGATTGACGCCGGCATTGTTGATCAGCAGCGTCGCGTCGGAAGCCTGTGCGGCGGCGGCTGCCGCGTCCCCATCGCTGGTAACGTCGAGCTTCAACGGCACGACCCTGTCGGACGCCGTGAGCGCGGAGACGTCGCGGGCGGCGGCATAGATCTTCGCAGCGCCGCGGGCGAGCAGTTCGGCGATGAGCGCCTTCGCGATGGCGCCGGTGGCGCCGGTGATGACGACGACGGAGTCCTTGATCGAAGCACTCATGCGGCTGATCCCTGCTGCTGGGGTTGCTCACGGGGCGAGGTGTCGTCGAGCCAGCCCGGCTCGACATCGGGGAGCGGAATGGCGGCCAGGAGCTGGCGCGTATAGGCGTGTTGCGGATGGGAGAAGATGCGGCCGACCGGGCCGTGCTCGACCACCTCGCCGCCCTTGAGAATGGCGACCTCGTCGCAGAGCACGCGGATCACTGAGAGATCATGGCTGATGAAGACCACGGTCAGCCCGAGCCTGGCGCGCAGCTCCTTCAACAGCATCAGGATGTGCGCCTGGGTCGAGACGTCGAGCCCGGAGACGATCTCGTCGGCGACGATGAAGTCCGGCTGCAGCGCCAGCGCGCGTGCGATGCCGGCGCGCTGGCGCTGGCCGCCGGAGAGCTCGTGCGGATAACGGTCGACGAAGGCTGTCGGCAGGCCGACGAGATCGAGCAGCGCGGCGGCGCGGTCGCGGCGATCGCGCCGGCCTTTCAACTGTCCATAGACCTCGAGCTGGCGCGTCAAGGTGACCGCGAGCGGCAGGCGCGGATTGAGCGAGGATTGCGGATCCTGGAAGATCATCTGGATGCGCGCGCGCAAGGGGCGCAGCGCGGCTTCGGACAGACGGCTGATCTCGACGCCGTCGAACTGGAGGCCGCCAGAAGTCGGCTCCAGCAGCCGCACCAGCAGCCGGCCCAGTGTGGTCTTGCCCGAACCGGATTCGCCGACGAGGCCGAGCACCGCGCCGCGCGGAACGGCGAGATCGACCGACTTGATGACGTCACGCATCACAGGCTTGCCGAACAGCGAAGTCGACCGCGCCGGATAGGCGAAGCCGAGCTGGCCGGTGCGCAGCAGGATCTCGCTCATGCCGGCCTCCTCGCCGCGAGCTGATCGAGCCGGTGCGCCTCCGCCCACAGGCTTTCGATCAGCGCCGGTGGCACCGGCCTCAAGCTGTCCGCCGGACGGTCGGCGCGCGGCGTCGCCGCCAGCAGCGCGCGCGTGTAGGCATGATGCGGCTTCACCAGCACGTCCGACGTCAATCCATCCTCGAGCACGCGGCCGGCATGCAGCACGGTCATGCTGCGGCAGATTTTTGCGACGACGCCGAGATCGTGGGTGACGAACAGGATCGCCGCGCCGTGGCGCTGGCGCATCCGCTCGACCAGCTGCAGCACCTGGCGCTGCACGGTGACGTCGAGCGCGGTGGTCGGCTCGTCGGCGATGACCAGCGACGGATCGCAGGCGAAGGCCATCGCGATCAGCACGCGCTGGCGCATGCCGCCGGAGAGCTCGTGCGGATAGAGTGCGAGGACGCCAGCGGGATCGCGGATCGCGACCTCGCTCAGCAGCTCGGCGGCGCGATCGCGCGCGGCACGCTTCGACAGCTTCAGATGCAGCTGCAACACCGCGCATATCTGCGCGCCGATACGCCGGACCGGGTTGAGCGACGTCATCGGATCCTGCGGGATCAGCGCGATGCGCCGTCCCAGCAGGTCGCGGCGCTGCTTGTCCGGCATCGCCAGGAGGTCGCGCCCCTCGAAGCTCACGCGGCCGGCCGTGATGGCGGCCTTCGCCGGCAGCAGGCCGAAGATGGTGCGGCCGACCATCGACTTGCCGGCACCGGATTCGCCGACGAGCCCGCGGACCTCGCCGGCCTCGACGCGCAAGGAGACGCCGCGCAGCACATTGGCGGCGCCGATCGCGACGTGGAGATTGTCGATGTCGAGCACGGCACTCATCGGCGCTGCACCGGATCGAGCGCGGCGCGCAGGCCGTCGCCGAGCAGGTTGAAGCCGATCACGCTGACGATGACGGCGCCGATCGGCAGCGCCATGATCCAGGGCGCCTGGTAGACGATCTGCCGTCCCTCGGTGATCATGCCGCCCCAGCTCGCGGTGTCGCCGGTGACGGAGATGCCGACGAAGGACAGGATGACCTCGACCAGGATAGCTATGCCCATCTCGACCGCCAGCAACGTGACGATCAGCGGCACGAGGTTGGGCAGGATCTCGAGCCGCAGCGCCTGCGCGCGGGTGAGGCCGAGCACCCGGGCCGCGGCGGCGTAGTCGCGCGCAAGCTGGGCCTGCGTTTCGGCTCTGGTGATGCGGGCGAAGCGGGTCCAGTCGACGACCACGATCGCAGCAATGACCGAGGTGAGGCCGGCGCCGATGACGGCGGCGAGCACGATCGACAGCAGCACCGGCGGGAACGCCATCCAGACGTCGATCAGCCGCGACACCAGCTGATCGATCCAGCCGCCGAAGGCGCCGGCAATCAGGCCGAGTGCGATGCCGATGACCGCAGCGAGCAGCGAGGCGATCAGCGCGACGGAGACCGCAGTACGCGCGGAATATATCAGGCGCGACAGCACGCAGCGGCCGAGGCTGTCGGTGCCCAACGGAAACGCCGCCTCGCCGCCGCGCATGAAGGCCGGCGGCAGCTGCGCCGACATCAGATCCTGCTCGGCCGGATCATGCGGCGCGATGACCGGGGCGAACAGCGCGATGAGCAGCAGCAGCGCGACAAGGCCGCCGCCGATCCACAGCCGCGCGCCGCCGCGTGAGAGAGCGCTGCGCCAGCGCGACGGCTGGGCCGTGATCGGGCCAGAAAGAACCAAGTCAACCATGGCGCAGCCTCGGATCGAGCAGCGCCACCAGCAGGTCGACGGCGAGATTGAGAGCGATGAACAGGACGGCGAAGGTCAGGATCAGCCCCTGGATCAGCGGGAAGTCGCGGTTGATGACGGCATCGATCGCCATGTTGCCGATGCCCTCGTAGGAGAAGATGCGCTCGACCAGCACGGTGCCGCCGAGCAGCAGGGTGACCTGCACGCCTGAGAGCGCGACCGTCGGGATCAGCGCGTTGGGGAACACCTCGCGCTGCAGGATCGTGGTGCGCGAAAATCCGCGGGTGCGGGCGATCTGGGCGTAGTCCTGGTCCTCGGCCTCTGCGAGCTGCGCCTTGAGGAGACGCGCGACCAGCGCGGCGAAGGGCAGCGCGAGCGCCAGCGACGGCAGCAACATATGGCGCAAGAGATCGGCGGCGACGTCGAGGCGCAGGGTGAGCAGGCTCTCGATCAGATAGAAGTGGGTGCGGAAGGCCACGGCAAGCTGCGGATCGAGCCGGCCGGAAATCGGCAGCAGCGGCAGCAGCACGCCGAAGCCGAGCAGCAGGATCAGGGCCCACAGGAAATCAGGAATGGCGAGAAAGAAGCCGTTGGCGGTGTCGAGCAGCCATTCGGCGCGGGTGCCGCGCGTGAGGCTGCCGACCAGCGCCACGGCTCCGCCCATCACGAGCGCCATGATCACCGAGAGCGCTGCGAGCTCAAGGGTCGCCGGCAGCCGCGCGCTGACCAATTCGAACACCTGCTGGCGCAGGCTGATCGAGCGGCCGAAATCGCCCGACGCGACTTGGCCAAGCCAGGTGATGAACTGCGACAGCAGCGGCTGATCGAGGCCGTAGAGCGCGCGCAGCCGCGCAATGTCGGCCGGCGAGGCGCCGGGCGGGATCATCATCGCGATGGGATCGCCGGGCACCACGCGCAGCAGCACGAACACGATGGCGCCGACGCCGAGCAGGGTCGGCGGGATCAGAGCGAGGCGCTTGAGAATGGCGCTCCAGCGCATCGCCCGACTCCGTCTCAGCCCTGGGTCACGAGCTGCGGCAGGATCATGCCGTTGGCCTGCGGCACCACCTTGAGGCCCTTCTTGTGCACGATCGGCTGGACGTATTGCAGCAGCGGAATCACCTCACCCTCCTCGGCGATGTATTTGTCGACCGCTTTCCAGCCGGCGATGCGCTTGGCCTCGTCCTTCTCGCCCCACAAGGGCCCGATGCGCTCGATCAGGTCCTTGCCCTTCCAGGCTGAATGTGGCGACGGGCCGAACATCGCAAAGCCGGTCGAGGTCGTGGGATCGCCGATCGCGTTGCCCCAATTGTAGAACGCCGCCGGCGCCAGCGCGTGGCGGGCGCGCAGCTCGAAATGCTGCGCGATCTCGTAGACCTCGATGTTGGCCTCGATGCCGACCTTGCGCCACATGCCGGCGATCGCCTGGACCATTTCGTAGTCCTTCGGCTTGAAGCCGCGCGTGGTCTGGATGGTGAACTTGACCGGCTTGGCGGCCGAGTAGCCGCTCTTGGCGAGCAGGCTCTTCGCGAGCTCCGGATCATAGGCGACCTTGATCGAGGGATCGAAGGCGGCGTAGCCCGGAGCTTCCAAGGTATCGATCGGCACGCCATAGCCGCGCAGCAGCTTTTCGACGATCGCCTTCTTGTCGATGGCGTGGTTGGCGGCGAGCCTGATGTTGCGGTCGAGCATCGGATCGATGTCGGTGAGGAAGATCATTCCGATGTCGGAGATCGGCTGCGTCAGGCCTGCCAAATTCGGCTTGGCCTTGAGGCGGTCGAACTCTTCATAGGGAATCTCGAAGGTGATGTCGGAGCCACCGGACTCGATCTCGGCGACGCGGCTGGTCGGATCGGTGACGAACTTGAAGACGACGGTCTCGAACGCCGGCTTCGGCCCCCAATAGCCGGGATGCGCCTTCAGCCGCAGGAACGCGTTGCGCTCGAAGGCATCGACCTTGTACGGGCCGGAGCCGATCGGCGCCTTCTCAAAGCCCTCCGCGCCGACCTTCTCGTAATAGGCCTTGGGCAGCACGTAGCCGGTGAGGAACGCCATCCATTTGAACAGCACCGGCTCGAACTCTACCACGTCGGCCGTGATGGTCTGGCCGTCGATCTTGAAGTTGTTGATCTTCGACCAGACGAACTGGATCGGGTTGCCGCCCTTCGGATCGGCGGCGCGGGTCAGCGACCACACCACGTCCTCCGGCGTCACCTTGGAGCCGTCATGCCAGGTCGCGTCGGAGCGCAGCTCCATCGTGACCTTGGTGCGGTCCTCGTTCCAGCCCCACTTCGTCAAGAGGCCCGGCTTGAACGAGAGATCGGCGGCCTGGCCGATATAGGGATCGAAGATGGCCTGGTAGATCGACTGGATGGTCGGATTGACCGCCGAGACGCCGACGGTCGGATCGAACGACGGCAGGTTGACGTTGTAGGCGATGGTCAGCGTGCCCGGCGCGGCACTGGCGGGGCGCAGCGGCAGGCCGGTGGCGAGTGGCAACGCAGCTGCGCCTGCGAGCTGCAACATCGTACGACGAGAGATCTGATGGTCACGCATGGTGATGCAACTCCGCATGGACGAAGGACGATGAGCGAAGAGAAGCGACGTCCCTGCCGACGCCGCCGGACGAATTGATCAGTTCGGCG
This sequence comes from Bradyrhizobium sp. HKCCYLRH3073, assembly GCF_051167995.1. Lineage (NCBI taxonomy): Bacteria > Pseudomonadati > Pseudomonadota > Alphaproteobacteria > Hyphomicrobiales > Nitrobacteraceae > Bradyrhizobium > Bradyrhizobium sp. HKCCYLRH3073. The sequence goes on along the minus strand of NZ_JBNPUD010000001.1, from coordinate 600,266 downwards.
CGCTCTCGGCCCAGCGCTTCATCAGCGTGTTCGAGGGCAAGGATTCGTCGACCAGCTTCTTCGCCGTCTCGATGCCGGCGACCGGGAGCTTCGCCGGATCGAGCAGGCCGATCTGCACCAGCACCGAGGCCTGATCCCAGTAGATGTGCTCGTTGTAGAGCTTGTCGCCGCGGAAGCGGACGATCGCAACCAGCGGAATCTCGACATATTTGCCGGTCGGCGGGATGCCGGGCAGCATCCAGTCGATCTCGATGTCGTGGGTGAAGCAGAACAGCATCTCGTCGACGACGCGGTCGGCGCCGATGGTGCGCGAGATCGGCACCAGCTTGGTGTCCGCCGGCGTCTTCGGAATGAAATGGTTGGCGTAGAACCTCAAGAGATCCTTGTAGCCGACGCCGCCGGTCATGGTCGGGATGTGGTTGACGTAGGGCTCGGCGACCATCGTGCCCATCGTCGCCTCCGCCGAGCGGGTGGCGAATTCGAGCTCGGTGTGACGGTCCCACAGCGACGACAGATCGTAGTGCGGGCCGAGCACTTTCCGGAACAGCGCGATCGAGCGCGAATGCGCCATCAGGGTCGCCGGCTTGTCGAAGCTGGCGCGCTCCGGCGCGGCGAAGGCGTGGTCGCAGCCTGGATAGAGATAGAACTCGGCATCGTCGCGGCCGGCAAAGCCGGCCTTGACCGCCTCGCGCGCCTCGGCGGGCGCGAACTTGTCGAGCTCGGCGAAGTGGAAGACGATCGGGCCCTTGATGTTCTTGGCCTCGGCGATATCGGCCTCGATGCCAACGCCATAATAGGAGACGGCGCAATCGACGTCGGTGCGGGCGGCGGTGAGATAAGCGAGCTTGCCGCCGAGGCAGAAGCCGAGCGCGCCGACCTTGCCCCTGCACTCGGGACGCGCGCGCAGCACCTTCAGCGCGTCGGCCGTGTCCTTGATCGCGAGATTGACGTCGAAGCGCTGGTAGTAGCCGAAGGCTTTACCGAAATCCGCCTCACCATAGCCGAGCTCGATGCCCGGCTCGAAGCGCCAGAACAGGTCCGGCGCCAGGACCACATACCCTTCCTCAGCATAATAGTCGGCGACCGCGCGCATCGAGGCGTTGACGCCGAAGATCTCCTGCAGGAGCACGATACCGGGACCGGAGCCTGACGCGGGCACCGCGAGATAGCCCTTGAACGTGCCGCCATCGGCGGCGGCGATGTCGATCCACTGACCAGCCACTGTCGTGCTCCCCGGTTCTGCCGGCCGACGTCCACGGTGACGCCGCGCCTGATGTGTTTTCTTCATTGAATTTTTAATGTAAAAATGTTGGATGTAAACAGCAGAGATTGAGCATGCGCTGCACACGCATTGTGCGGAGCGTCATCGGGAGACGGGCTATTGAAGAGGACGACGAGCGCTGGGGCGAGGCGCAGGACCGTGGCGGTGAAGGCGAGGGTGGCGGGCGGCACGGCGCGGTCACGGTCAGAGGCGGCTCGCGATGAGGCCGAGAGCGGCAGCAAAGGCGACGCGAAGGGAGCGTGGCATCTTGCGCGCAGTGACACCGAGCGACGGCTGTCCGACTTCGAATTCGCGCTGGAGCGGCTGGCCCAGTCCTATTATCGCTGGAAGGCGTCCTGCCTCGCCGCCGTTTGCGAGGTGCCGCTGACCGGCGACGATGTCGCCGTCCTCAATGTCGTACGCATGGGCGACGAGCCGAAGCGGCTCGCCGAGGTTGGCCAACTGCTCAACCGCGTCGATGTGCCTAATCTGCAATATGCGACGCGCAAGCTGGTCCGCGCCGGGCTGATCGAGACCGAAGGCCGTTCCTCACGCAAGGAGACACGCTACCGCGCCACGACACGCGGCCGCGCCGTCACCGAGGATTATGCGGCCTTGCGCGCGGCAACCCTGCCGCCGATGTTCGACGGCCTACCCGGCTGGATCGACGGCTGCGCCGCGACAGCGGCTCAGCTTGACCAGATGGCGGGGCTGTACGGCCAGGCGACGCGCATCGCGATCACGAGGCGGCACCAGTCCTGACCCGCCTCAGCGCAATATTTCGACCTTGGACCGCTATGTCGCGACTGTGGACGCGCTGAGGCCGTTCATTTGAGCGCCCCATCTCTGGAGGCTAGATGGACGGAGAGAGAACAGGCCTTTGCCCGCAGCCTCCGGTCGTGTGGGGCACGACAGGGGCGAAAGACCCGAAATAAGATCAATGGCTTGCGCACCCTCCTTCTATTGAGGCGCCTTGATCTCAAATGGGAAATTTTAGCGGCGCCCGCACCGTCCAATGGTTGGGCTGGGCTAGGACGACCCGCCAAAGCCACGGCCTCAGGATCACAACCGCGCCCAAGGGGGAGGCGCGGAACCATCTCTAATTCCGCGCCATTGATGCCAACAGGCAAACAAGCGCATCCCGCAAAACGAGAAAACGACCATGAGAGACGATCCATCGCTCCCGCCGTTCATCTATGAAGGGCTCTATCCTGCCGAGGACAAGAAGACCGCCTTTGGCTCCTTCGCTGGTCTCGTAAAGCAGGCTGCGAAGCAGGTGCGCAGCGCCGTGGAGTCCGGGCGCAAGCCAGGCATGCCGCTCAGCGTCCTAAGCAACGCCGCCCGCCGGGCCCCGCTTGCTTCTCTGCTGTTCGCGTTCCTTCTGGGCGCTTCGATAGCCCGCCGAAGGTGAATGCCACCAGCATGGGACGTAGCCCCTGCCCGTCCGCGCACGACTCTCCAACTGCCGGCAAGCGAAGCGCAACCAGACGACGATCTTGGCCCCGAGATCGTCCGGCTCTTCTGAGTTTCGCCTTGAACGCTATGCTTCCGCGCTGACGGACGCCCGAACGCCGAGGTGCAACGTGCCGGTGATCCGATATTGCAGGATCGCTGTTGCTGACCGTGCCGGTTCGCCAGCTATCTTTCCAAACGTCCTCTTTTAGAGAGGCGGCTTCAGCAGATCGGAAGGCTCAACACCCAGCGCGACAGCCAGGGCTTGGACCTTGTCGAGTTGCTGCCGATCTACCAGCTCTCAAGCGACCGTCGACATTGTTGACGCAGGTCAACGCTCTTGGCGATGGACATGTCAGCTTTTTACAACTTCAGGTTAATCGGGACCAAAACTTAGCGAGAAGGATGAGGAGACTTCCCATGCGGCTCGGCGGTCATACTGCAGCACTAGGCATGTTGCTTGGCGTCCTCGCCTTCCCCAGCGTCTGCCAGGCCGGCGGCACCGTCGAGGTGCTGCACTGGTGGACATCCGGTGGCGAAGCCAAGGCGATCGCCACGCTGAAGAGCGCCTTCGAAGCCCAAGGCGGCAAATGGATCGATTCTCCAGTCGCTGGCGGGGGTGGCGACGCCGCCATGACCGCCTTGCGAGCGCGCGTTGTTGCCGGCAATCCGCCGAGCGCGGTCCAACTCAAAGGACCGAATATCCAGGAATGGGCGCGCCAGGGCGTACTCACCGATATCGATGCGGTCGCTCGGGCGGAAAAGTGGGACGAGCTGCTGCCGCCGGTGCTTGCGTCGATCATGAAGTTCGACGGCAAATACGTGGCCGCCCCCGTCAACATCCATCGGGTCAACTGGATCTGGGCCAACCCGGCGGTGCTTGCCAAAGCGGGCGTCTTGCCGCCGACAACCTGGGACGAGTTCAACGCCGCAGCGGACAAGCTCAAAGCCGCGGGGATCACGCCGCTGGCGCATGGTGGCCAGCCGTGGCAGGACGCGACCTTGTTCGAGACGGTCGTGCTCGGGTTGGGCGGCGCGGATTTCTATCGCAAAGCGCTGGTCGAACTCGACGAAAAGGCGATCACCAGCAGCACGATGATCAAGGTGTTCGACCAGATGCGCAAGCTGCGTTCCTATGTCAGCCCGGATTTCTCCGGCCGCGACTGGAACCTCGCCACGGCCACCATCATGAACGGCCAGGCTGGCTTCCAGCTGATGGGAGATTGGGCGAAAGGCGAGTTCGTGGCGGCCGGAAAAGTGGCTGGCCAGGATTTCTTGTGCATTCCGGCGCCGGGCCTGCCGGGCTTCATCTTGAATTCGGACAGCATCGCGATGTTCAAGGTGAACGGTGTCGACAAGCTGGAGGGTCAGAAGGTGCTTGCCAGCCTGATCATGTCGGAGGGTTTCCAAGAGACGTTCAGCCTCAACAAGGGGTCGATCCCCGCACGGCTCGGCGTGCCGCGCGACAAGTTCGATTCCTGCGCGCGGAAATCGATGGACGATCTGGCTGCGGACACCAAGGCGAATACCCTGGTTCCAAGCATGGCGCATGAAATGGCGGTGTCGCGTTCGGTACGCGGCGAGATCCTGGACGTCGTGACCAACCATTTCAATTCGGACATGAGCTCGCAGGACGCTGTCAAACGATTGATGGAGGCGATCAGGCGCGCGAGGTCATAAGACGAACGGCGCTGCCGTCTGCAGCGCCTCATGTCCGTCGAGCAGTACCATCGCCATGCCCCACGCAGCGCTCCATCGATTCCTGCGACGTGTCGACACTTGGCTGCCGCGCCTGGTCATAAGTCCGTCCGGCGCGGCCGTGTTCGTGTTCGTGTATCTGTTCATTGCCTGGACGATCTACGTCTCGTTCACCCGGTCCAGCGTCCTGCCCGATTACAGCTTTGCCGGGCTCGTCCAATACGCGCGGCTGTGGGCGACGCCGCGCTGGTATGTGGCGATCGCCAACCTGTTCATCTTCACCACCCTGTTCATGGGCGGCTGCACCGTTATCGGCATCATGCTGGCGATCCTGCTCGACCAGCGCATCCGCGTCGAAGGCGTGATCCGCACCATCTATCTCTACCCGATGGCATTGTCGTTCATTGTCACCGGCACCGCCTGGAAATGGATCCTCAACCCTGGTCTCGGACTGGAAAAGATGGTGCAGTCGCTCGGCGTCACGAGCTTTCGCTTCGACTGGCTGGTCAATCCGGACATGGCAATCTACACCGTCGTGATTGCCGGCATCTGGCAATCTTCCGGCTATGCCATGGCGCTATTTCTCGCGGGCCTGCGCTCGATCGACGACGATGTTCTCAAGGCCGCGGCGGTCGATGGTGCCGGTCCGTTCCGCCTCTATATCCAGCTCGTGCTGCCGATGCTGCGGCCGATCTTTCTGTCAGTATTTGTCGTGCTGAGCCATCTCGCGATCAAGAGCTTCGACCTCGTCATTGCATTGACGAACGGCGGGCCAGGCTATGCGACCGATATGCCTGCGACCTTCATGTACTCGTTCGCATTCCAGCGCAGCGAGCTCGGGACCGCGGCGGCGAGCGCAACCATGATGCTGGCGACCGTGGTGGCGATCATGGTGCCATATCTATGGTCCGAGCTGCGGACGGACCGCCAATGATCCGCTCGCGCGCACCCGGCATCGTCCGCCCGACCGGTATCCGAACCACGGCGCTGCGCGGCGTCCTGTTCGCGATCCTCGGCCTGTTCGTTCTCTACTACCTGCTGCCACTGCTGGTGATGGTGGCGACATCATTGAAGTCGCTCGCGGAGATCCGTACCGGATCGCTGATCAGCCTTCCACGCGCCGTCACCTTCGAGGCGTGGCCGAAAGCCTGGGAATCCGCCTGTGTCGGGGTACGCTGCGCCGGTCTCAAGCCCTATCTCTGGAATTCGGTTCTGATGGTCGTTCCGTCGGTATGCCTCTCCACCATGCTTGGCGCCGTCAACGGCTATACCCTGGCGAAGTGGCGGTTTCCCGGCTCAGAGACGTTGTTCGGGTTGATCCTGTTCGGCGCCTTTATTCCCTTTCAGGTCGTTCTGGTGCCGATGGCGCGTACCCTCGGCATCCTCGATCTGGCCGGCACCATTCCCGGACTGGTGCTGGTCCACGTGATCTATGGAATTCCGTTCACGACGCTGTTCTTCCGCAACTTCTTCGTCACCGTCTCGGACGGCATCATGAATGCGGCCAAGATCGACGGCGCGGGCTTCTTCCGGATCTTCTTCCAGGTCGTGCTCCCGCTCGCGCCGTCGACCATCGTGGTGACCGTGATCTGGCAGTTCACCCAGATCTGGAACGACTATCTGTTTGGAGTGGCCTTCACGGCCGGCGACAGCAACCCGGTCACGGTTGCGCTGAACAATCTGGTCGCGACCTCGACGGGCGTCAAGGAATACAATGTCGACATGGCGGCGGCCATCATCGCTGCTCTGCCCACGCTGGCCGTCTATATCATCGCCGGAAACTATTTCTTGCGCGGGCTCTCCGCTGGTGCCGTGAAAGGTTGACCGTGGCTTCTGTATGTCTCGACAAGGTCTACAAGCAATTCGGCGCAACTGCGGTGCTCGACGGCATCGACCTCGAAATCGCCGATGGCGAATTCGTCGTGCTGGTCGGGCCTTCGGGCTGCGGCAAGTCGACCCTGCTCAACGTTGTGGCCGGGCTCGAGACATTGTCGGAAGGCCGGGTCCGGATCGGCGACCGGATCGTCGATGATGTACCGCCAAAGGATCGAAACATCGCAATGGTGTTTCAGTCCTATTCGCTCTATCCGACCAAGACCGTCCGCGACAACATCCTGTTCGGGATGGTGACGCGGCGAATCCCGGAGGTGCAGCAGCAGCAGGCTCTCGCGCGCGTGACCGAACTGCTGCATATTGAGCAGCTACTGCAGCGCAAGCCCGGCCAGCTATCCGGCGGACAGCGCCAGCGCGTCGCCATGGGACGGGCGCTGGTGCGCGAGCCCGATGTTTTTCTGTTCGACGAGCCTTTGTCCAATCTCGATGCCAAGCTGCGGGTGGAGATGCGCACCGAGATCAAGAAGCTGCACGCCCGGCTCGGGCAGACCATCATCTATGTCACTCATGATCAGGTGGAGGCGATGACGCTGGCTTCACGCATCGCCGTGATGGACAATGGGCGGATCCGTCAGTTCGCCGCGCCGGAAACCGTCTATGAGCAGCCGGCGGATCTGTTCGTTGCAGGTTTCATGGGCTCGCCGGCGATGAACCTGGTGCCGGCACGCGTCGTTCAGGGTGATGGAATCTGGCTCGAAGTGGAAGACGCGCGCGGCAATGTGCGACTTGCCGTTCCGCCGGGAGCGTCAGCCTCGATTGGCACTCATGTCGGGCGCCATCTGAAACTGGGACTCCGGCCGGAAATCATCACCCGTCAGGGCACCCAGAAGCCGAGCGGGTTGCTCTGCACGTTCCAACGTCCAGTCGATGTGGTCGAACCGACCGGACCCGATACCATGATCGTGTTCGATCTGGGCGGTGTAGAGATGATCGCGCGCGTCCACCCCGAGGACAAGGCGCCTGTCGGCAGCCTCTATTCTTTCGAGGTCAACATGGACAAGGCGAAGCTGTTCGATCCCGACTCCGGCAAGCGGGTCTGACACCCCTCCGGCTGGACCCAGGACCAGCCTTGGTGTTGGAGCTTGATGGAAATCAACCTCCCCGCCTGCAAGATCGAAACAATAGCAGCCTGTCATCACGGTTGCTGCAAGTGCCTACGCTTTCCTTAGCGGCTCCGCTTTGCGGCACGCGGAGCTGTGGTCGAGAACTGCATCGGTCAGGCCGCAATGGTTTCATAGTCAGGATGCCGCATGCATAAACATATTCTAATCCCGACGGACGGCTCGACGTTGTCGCAGGCTGCGGTTGAGTACGGCATCGCCCTCGCCAAGTCGGCTAGCGCCAAGGTCACAATATTGACCGTATCCACCCCCTTCCACACCTTTGCCGTCGAGCCGGCAATGGTCACGGACACGCCGGCGCAGTACGCGAAGCAGGTCGCGGCCCTTGCCACGAAGTATCTCGATGCGGCCAAGGAGGTCGCGTTGGCCGCTGGCGTCGGCTGCGAGGCCGTGCATGTCGAACATGATCATCCTTATCTGGCCATAGTCGACATGGCGAAAGCGAGGTCATGCGACCTGATCGTCATGGCATCGCACGGCAGGCGCGGGATCACCGCCATCATGCTCGGAAGCGAAACGAACAAAGTACTGACACACAGCAACGTGCCGGTGCTTGTCGTTCGCCCGCCGGACCGGCCGATCGTCTCCGTCGAATCCTGAACTCGACCGCTTCTGCGGCCGAGGTATGACTGCTCGCGTCTCATGGATGCTGCGCCGGGCAATGCCGAAGCACCCCAGGATCTCGCCGAGACGGTCACCGTCTCAAGATGACACCCGCCAAGGCAGACGGCCGGCGCTCACACCCTTGCCGAGCGCACTTTCGATGCCCACCGGCGTCCAATATCTTGCACGCCGGTTGACACACCTCGCCGCAGCCCAACCGTATCGCGGGGCGATCTGCTCGGCGCGCTTCGCTGAAATGTCGCAGGCTGCCTATCAGCACGCAGCCATTCAGGCCGCAGTTGGCGCCGCTCTTTCACGCTGCTCGGCCAGACTGCGCTGCAGGGCCTCCGCAAACATTACGACCTTCGCTTGGTACGTAGCCGATGCGACCTCACGTGCCGTGATTGCGAGACATCCGACTGGAGGCTTGCCCGCGAGTTCCTGCATCTGGCCGAAGGCTCTGTCGCTGCCTGCCCCGCCCAGCGTGCAAAAGAACGCCACCGCAGGAAGTCTTGACCTGCTTGCCAGCAGGAAGGCGCGGACGGGCGACGAAAGCGACCAGGCCCACACCGGCGTGCCGACAACAACGAGATCATAGCTCGATGGATCCTTGGCTATCGTAGCAATGCGCGATGGGACCTGCCGTCGCGCTTCGATCACCGATCGTACATAACCACGCATCCCTCGCCGGCTTACGGCCTCGACGATCTCTTCGCTGTCACAGCTCAGCGCTGTCCAGGCCGGCGTAGCCCCAGTCGAGCACGTGGTTATTGGCCAGGACACAGCGGTCGATTCCTGCTGCGATGAGGCAGTCCGCGTTCTCTGGGCTCATGCGGTAGTTGATACCCTTGTGAGCCCCGTCGTTACTGTGGGTCACGGCCGTTTCGAGATTGACGATCCGTGCATCCGGCTGCATGCGCGCGAGTTCGTCCAGGGCGGCGCCCCAGATGTAGGATGGTGCATTGCGCCGCGAAATGTGGCCGCTCGCCTGCTCGGCAAGGACCACATAATCCTCGGCCGACCGCGAGGCCTGCTGCTCAATGAGCTTCCGAGATGCGTCAGATGAAGCTGGACGGGTCGCAGTCATCGTCAGCGCGAAGGCGAAGGATCTTGGAGGGTCGAATTCGGGTCCGCTGCGACGGGCGGTTTCGCCCCGCTGTCTTCGGGGCCACGCGTACAAGGAAAGCTGAAGGCGCCGTCGTCGATGACGTGACGAGCATGCCGCGTCGATTGAGGCATCTCAATTTCAATAGATTGGACTTTGCCTAAGCTGGGGGCATCCGGGCTGGGACGACGACGATGACATTTCCCACGGGCTGGTGGATCCAAGGTGTCGCCGTCATGGCGGCAGTCGCGCTGCTCGGCTCCTCTGCGAGCGCAGGATGCAGCTTCGAGGACGTTGCCAACGCGTTCTGCGGAACGCTCAAGGCAACATCGGACTGCAAGTCTGTTTGCGAGGATGACGCATCCTGCGCTGCCGCGGTCGCACTTGAAATAGCTCTTGCGGGGGTCGCCCTCGAAGGATCGGACACCGGAAAAGGACAAGGGCTGGTCGATCAATTCTGCGCGGAAGCCAAAGTGAAGGGAAAGGATATCGTCGGTGCGCTGAACACGATATTCGGCAATGCAATTGCGAAGGAAGTGCTCGGCGATTTGTCAACTGAGCTCGCAGCCGTGGGCTCAGCTGCCAAGGTTGTGCAGTGCGCCTGTGAAACGGAGCAGAGTACGAATTCGATCGGCGCCGATATCGGCGCGTGCATTCAAGATGCGTTGTGCGGGGGGCTGGGGATCGGCTGCAACTGCTCGCGGCCACCGCCTCAGATGGCTTATTGCGGATCGGTCGACGTCAAGCATTGCCAGACGGAAGGTCACTTCGATCAGATGAAGGACCCCGCCTGCGTTCCCTACAGCTCGATTGCGAACTGCAATGACAAGTGGCAGAAGTGCGGCTACGGCGACAATATCCCAACGGTGGAGAGGATTGAGTCGGCGGAGGGAACGCTGGCCGTTCAACTACCTCCCACGCAAGAGGATACGGGTTGTGACCCGGTCATATCTTGCTTTTGTCCCAAGCCGATGGTGCCGGCCTGGCACGAGATCTCCAATCCGAACAGCGACGTGCATCGCTGGCTATTCGCCTGCGATTGTCCATATGAGGCCAACAATCCGGATCATCAAACACACCCAGGCCCGATCCTACCGAGCGGCTTGTCTCAGTGCCTCTGCGACAACACGGGTAAGCCGGCGAACCTGGGTTTTGCGCCGTTCGGCATGTGTCCGCCGCCGGCGTGCCCCGCGGGACAGACGCGTATGGGCCTGACCGGTGCGTGTGTGACACCGTGCTCCGATCCAACCCAGGGCATGGCGTTTGATGGCAGTTGCTGTAATCCCGCGCAGATGACGTCCTGCGGGCAATGTTGTCCGGTGGGCACGATACCTGACCCGAACAGCGGCACCTGTGTGCCGAAGCAGGCGGTGAAATGAGATTGGCGTCGTGACGCCACGGCCGGCACGATCGGCCGTCTATCGATTGACGCATCTCAAATTCAATGGACGCAGGTTCGGTTATCTCTATCGGGCCAAGTCAGTGGCGGGCGATGGTCATGCAACTTCGAGGAAGTTGGTGGTTCCACGGCGCAGCGATCGCCGCCGCAATGCTGCTGTTAGCGTCGCCGGCGCGAGCAGGCTGCAACCCAGGCGACATATTCAATGCTGCCAAACAGACGGTGGGCGGACTGTCGAGTTGCGCGGATGCCTGTGCGGACGGAGCTGGGTGCGCTGCGGCGGCTGCAGCCACCGGGGTCCTCACCGAGGTCGCCGGCGCTGCGGGGCAAGGCGCGGTCAACTCGTTCTGCAGCAAAGTACAGGGAAACCTCACCCAGATCCTCGCCCAACTGCAGTCGGCGGGCGGCTCGAAGATTGGACAGGGCCTGCTCGGGGAGCTCGCCAATGTGCTGTCCGCCGTCGGTTCGCCCGCGAAGGTCATGCAATGCGCCTGCTCAACCGAGCAGGGGGCGGGTTCCCTTGGCTCGGACATCGGGCAATGCATGGAGGACGCGCTGTGCTGGCTTCAGGAAGAGATTGGTCTCGGCGCTTGCGATTGCACGCGACCACCGCCCCGTTTCGCCAATTGCGCTGCCATCGACCTGAAGAAGTGTGAAGGCAAGGACTTCCTCACCAGAATGCATGACCCTGCATGTGTTGCGCCCGGCTCGATCGGCCACTCCATCCCGAGCTGCCAGAGCACGGGGAGCTACATGGAGCCGTGGCAGCCGACATTGGCATGCACGACGACTGCCGAGGGAACACTCATCGAGCAGTTGCCCCCTTCCGCTGAGGGTACAGGTTGCGAAGGAGTGCAGTATTGCTTCTGCCCGTCGCCGATGAAGGCTGACTGGCAGGAAGTCCCCAATCCTGATTCAGGCGATCATCGATACGCCTTCGCGTGCGAGTGCCCGGACGGCACGCATCCCGGCGCCATGATGCCGAGTGGGATCTCGTCATGTCTGTGTGACAACACGAACCAGCCCGCCAACCTGGGCTTTGCGCCGTTCGGCATGTGTCCGCCGCCGGCGTGCCCCACCGGACAGGTTCGCATCGGCGGCATCGGCGACTGCATCACGCCATGCGCCGATCCGAGCCAAGGCATGGCGTTCGATGGGAGCTGCTGCAATCCGGCCCAGATGACCTCCTGCGGGCAATGCTGCCCGCCGGACACCATCCCCGACCCGAAGAGCGGCACCTGCGTTCCGCGACCTGAGCCCCCGAAATGAGGCGACAGAACATCATGGAATATTGTCGTCATACCTCGTTGGCTATCGCCGCCCGTGCGATGCGGCGCATCGTCATCGTGTCGAGCTTGGCACTCGCGCTCGTCAGCACGGCATCGGCTCAGGCCCCCCGGAGCATCTACGCGCCGGGCCAGGCGGTCGTCACCGGCTTCTCCGGCGGTCTGCGTCCGTTCGAGATCGAGCCTGGCCAGGACCCCGATCTGAACTCCTTCATTAATCCAGACGGACCGTCGCTGCGCGTCGTTGATCTCAGCCGCATGGGCGGGCCGCCGGAAGCACAGGTGGTCGGCGCTCCGAAGCCGTTCACGGTGAGCGCGAAGTGGATCGGACAGGTGTTCGGTGTTGCGCTGGACGACCAGTCGCCCCCCAACATCTATGTCGCGGCGACATCGGCCTATGGGCTGCCCATCGTCGCACCCGGATCGGATGGCAAGCCGCAGCACATCAGATCCGGGAGGACCGGTGCAGTCTTCATGCCGGCACAATGGGGCCCCGGAGGAGGCCCTGGGTCGATCTGGAAGATCAACGGCCTTACCGGCGAGGTGAAGCTATTTGCGAACGTCCTCACTGAGGGAAAGGCGAACTCGGGCGCAGCGCTCGGCGCGCTCGCGTATGATTCTGCCACGAAGTCGCTGTTCGTCGCCGACCGCGAGACCGGCCTGATCCATCGCCTCGACCCGAACGGCGCGGATCTCGGCGTCTACGATCACGGCACCGCCGGCACGGCCGCCGTCGGGCTTGCGCCGATGCCCGCTGCTGGCGGGGCCGGCATTGATCTCGCGAGCCCACAGTTTGATAGCGCCCGCCCCGAGACCTGGGGCTATGCCGCGACGGCACGGCGCGTGTTCGGTCTCGCGATACGCGATCGTCGTCTCTATTACGCTGTCGCCGACGGACTGCGCATCTGGTCGGTCGGCCTCAAGCCGGATGGTTCGTTCGGCTCGGACATCAGGATCGAGGTCGCAGTGCCACCCGCGGCCGGCCCGACTGAAATCTCGCGCATCACCTTCGATGATGCAGGGCGGATGTATCTTGCCGAGCGGCCGGCGCCGACTGGCGCGCAGGATTTCGAGGCGCTGTCGGCGCCATCGATCGGTCGCGCGCTGCGCTATACCGTGATCGGCGTCACCGAGGCCCAACAGCCGATCTGGCAGGCCGTGCCGGACGAATATGCGGTGGGCTTCCCCGAGACCTTCCGCAACGACAATGGCGGCGTCGCCATCGGCTACAGCTACGATGAGCGCGGCAACATCAATCCCCGCTCCTGCGGCGGCTTCGTCTGGATCACCGGAGAACAGTTGCGCTACACGACCGACCCCAAGCTCTCCGCAGAGCTTGGTCATACAGACATGCTCGCAATCGACGGCCTGCAGGGAAATCCAGCTTGGCGCATCCGTCGTGGCGATGCGCCGCCGCGGATGAGCTATTTCATCGATTATGCCGATGCGCCGCCCGATCTGTCGGCCCGGGGGCATCTGGGAGACATTGCTATCCTGCGGATCTGCGCGGAGCAGCCGGCGGAGCTGCTCCCGGGCCCGCTCCCGGCCGGCGTGCCGCTGCCACCGCCGAGTTTCCGCGCCTGTCAGACGCATGTGTGCGGTCCCCCGGGTTTCCCGGTCTGTCCGATCAATCAGGTGTGGAGCAAGGGCGCTTGCGCGTCGAACTGCGCGCCGCCTGAAATCCTCCTGGGCGGCAGGTGCTGTTCACCTGCCGACCTCGGACCCGGCGGTGCCTGTTCGAGCGGCTCGATTCCATCGACTGACATTGCCAAACCGATGTGCGGGGTCACCCAGACGGCGATCGGCCCCAAGCAGGAGTGCTGCAACAACGATCACATCTATTCCGGTCCGGGTGGCGTTCAGGCTTGCTGCCTGAGCGCTCTCGTGAATGGCGTTTGCGAGCCCTCCATTCCGAAAATCCCAAACGGAAAGTGCCCGGATTGCTGTTCGCCCGGCTATGTGAAGATCGCGGGCAAATGCTGCCTGAAAAGCCAGGCGACTTCGAAAGGGGTTTGCTGTCCGATCGGACAGACGCCGAGCGCCGACGGGACACAGTGCCAGCCAACGTTCAAGATTCCCAAGATCTCGCTTTGCTGTGCCGCAGGCTACGTCCCGACCGCGGCGGGCAAGTGCTGCGCGACCGCAAACCTGACGACGAGCGGCGAGTGCTGTCCGGCCGCCGTCAATCCGAAGGATCGCTCGCGATGTGTTGCGCCAGCCCAGAAGAAGTCCGTTCCGCAAGAGCCCTGCGCCGCGGGCAAAGTTCGCGACGACGAGGGCGTTTGCGTGGCGCGAAAACCCTCGCCTGTGCCTGTCGTGCCCGGGCCGTCACCGCGACGTCCCTCGATACCCAAGGTTCCAGACAAGCGCGCGCCGTCTAATACAGGCCCGATCACCTGCCCGCCCGGCATGGTTCCCGGGCCACTCGGCAAGCGCTGCTGGCCGGCCGCACGTGGTCGCATTGCGCCGCTTGCGCCTCGCTGGACTGCACCACCGCCGCTCGAGAGAGGTCGCTAGGAGCTTTGTGTGGTGCCGATGATGATGCAGTGCTCGCTTGTCGTGGTGAAGAACATGAGTGGAAGGAACTGAGGGATGATTGGAGTAACTGACATGCCGAAGCTCTCGCGCATTCGTATTCGTGCCATCGCAGCAGTCACGCTCGTTGCCGCGGCGATCGCCGTACCCAGGACAGCCCAGGCTGAGTGGCAGCGCGCGGACATCGACCAGGCGATCCAGCAATATCTCGCCGCGCACCCGGAAGCCCTGGGGCCGGCAATCGAGAAATACCTGGCTGATCACCCGGAGGCGGTGCGCACTGCCCTGATGGCGCTGATTGCCAAGCGCAACGCTGTCGCCCAGACCGCGCCCGCGGCTGCGGCGGCCAGCGTCAAGCAGGCGATCAGTGACAACGCCAAGGCGCTGTACAACGCGCCGTTGCAGACGACACTCGGCGCCGCTGACGGCACCAGGACGGTGGTCGAATTTTACGACTTCAACTGCGGCTATTGCCGCAAGGCGCTCGGCGACACCCTTACGCTGATCGCCGACGAACCGAACGTGCGCATCGTGCTCAAAGAGCTTCCGATTCTCGGGCCGGACTCCGTCGAAGCCGCGAAGGTCGCGATCGCGCTGCAGATGCATCATCCCAGTGCCGGGGAATCCCTGGAGTTTCATCGCCGCCTGCTGGCGAAGAAGGGAAGGGTCGATCGTGCCGCGGCGCTTGAGGTGGCCGCAGATCTCGGCTTCAACGCAGGCGAGATCGAGAAGGATGCGGCGAGCGTCGAGGTGAACGAGGCCCTGCAGCAGAACACGCGCCTTGCCTCGGCGCTCGGCATCAATGGCACGCCGGGTTATGTCGTCGGCGACAGCATAGTCCCCGGGGCGGTCGGGGCCGCAGGGCTGAAGGCACACCTCTCGGCTGTGAAGGAACCATAGCGCGCGAGCGGCCGAGGCTTGGCACCAGCTCCGCCAAGTGCGTTCCGGTGACGTCCCCGCACAGGAACAGACGCACCTGACGCAATGCGTCGGTCATGGTGGCGACGCTGGTTGCGACATGGACGCGGCGGGCAACTGCTGGCGGTTGCCAGTGCCGCATCTGCGCATGGCCGAATTGACATTGCTCAATAGTCCCGTGAGCTATTCGAGCTACCTGATGTCATGGATGATTTTGCGCCAGGCACTCTCGAGCGTCGTCGCGCCTTGATCGCGCTCGTGAAGGATCTCGTCCACGAGCTTCATCCTCAGCGCGGCCGGTTCATGGAGGTCGAGCCTTCGAGTCGCATCGAGCGAGACCTCGGGATCGACAGCCTCGCGCGCACTGAATTGATCCTGCGCATCGAGCGGGCTTTCCACGTTCGCCTTCCGGCGCAGGCGGTCGGCGAGGCAGAAACCGTCGAGGATCTGGTCCGCGCGCTCGAACGGGCCGGCCCGACGCTGGACCGCCCGGTCTCAGTCGGGCACCCGGTTTCGGCGCTTCCGGCCGTACCGGCCGCAAGCGAGGCGCGCACCTTGATCGAGGTGCTGGACTGGCACGCAACGCGACACGCCGACCGGCTGCATTTGACAGTATTGCAGGACGAGGCGACGACGCTCGGGACGCTCACCTATGGAGAACTTGCGGCGAAAGCCCGGCAGGTGGCCCGTGGTCTGATCGCACGAGACATCACGGCAGGAGACCGGATTGGATTGATGCTCCCAACCAGCATCGATTTTTTCGTCGCCTTCTTCGGCATTCTCTACGCCGGCGCGATACCGGTCCCGATCTACCCGCCGATGCGCCTGTCGCAGCTTGAGGACCATCTACGGCGCCAGACCATGATTTTGCGCAATGCCGGCACCCGGATGCTGATCACCATGCCGGAAGGACGGCGATTAGCCGGCCTGCTTCGCAGTCTGGTGCAAAGCCTGGTCAGCGTCGCCAGTGTCGCCGACATCGAAGCCTCCGCGGCGCCGGCGCCGCTACCCCATTTGAAGGATGCGAGTGCAACGGCCCTGATCCAGTATACGTCAGGCAGCACCGGTGACCCGAAAGGCGTGGTGCTCAGCCATGCGAAGCTGCTCGCCAACATCAGAGCGATGGGCACGGTGATGGAAGCCGGTTCCGCCGACGTCTTCGTCAGCTGGCTGCCGCTGTATCACGACATGGGGCTGATCGGCGCGTGGCTCGGCTGCATGCATTATGCAGCACCGCTCTACGTGATGTCGCCGTTGAGTTTTCTGATCCGACCGCAGAGCTGGCTGTGGGCGATGCATCGGTATCACGCAACGTTTTCAGCATCGCCCAATTTCGGTTTCGAGCTATGCCTTGCCAAGATCAGCGATGATGATCTCGAGGGACTCGATCTGGGCTCGCTGCGCATGGTCGCCAACGGCGCCGAACCGGTCAGCGTCCAGACTCTGCGCCAGTTTGCCGAGCGGTTCGGCCGTCACGGCTTTCCCGCAAAGGCGATGGCGCCGGTCTATGGCCTGGCCGAAAACTCCGTCGGCCTGGCTTTTCCGCCGCTCGGCCGCGGGCCGGTCATCGATCGCATCAATCGCGACGAACTGAGTATTCACGGCATCGCGAAGCCGGCACCGCCTGGCGATACAGCGGTCCTGGAGATTCCGGCGTGCGGCCAGCCGCTTCCCGGCCATGAAATCCGCGTGGTTGACGCGACCGGCCGCGAGCTGGGCGAACGGCGGGAAGGACGGATCGAGTTTCGCGGCCCATCGGCGACAAGCGGCTATTTCCGCAACGAGACGAAGACGCGCGAACTGTTCCATGGAGATTGGCTCGACACCGGCGACCGCGGCTACATGGTTGGGGGCGACATCTTCGTGACGGGACGAGTCAAGGACATCATCATACGAGCTGGCAGGCATCTCTATCCCCAAGAGATCGAGCAAGCAGTTGCCAATATCCCGGGCGTGCACAAAGGCGGCGTCGCGGTGTTCGGCGTACCCGATCGCGTCTCGGGGACGGAGCGCGTCGTCGTGCTGGTCGAAACCCGTGAGTCCGACCAACCTCGCCGCCTCGAGTTGCAGGCGCGCGCCCAGGAGGTTGTGACGGACGTCGCAGGCACGCCACCCGACGAGATCGTGTTGGCGCCGCCCCGCACAGTGCCGAAGACATCGAGCGGAAAGATTCGCCGCAGTGCGGCCCGGGAGCTATACCAAAGAGGCGATATCGATACGCACCAGGGCACACTTGGTTTGCAGTTGTTGCGTCTTGCCCTTGCCAGCGCGGCGACTCAGGTCGGTCGGCTTGGCCGACTGCTCTACGAAGACATCTATGCAGCATGGTGGTGGATCATGCTCGGCGGCGCCTTCGCTGCGGGATATCTTGCCGTGCTCATCCTTCCGACGCCGAGATCGCGCTGGTCGGCGCTCAGGCAGATCGGTCGCATTGCGCTCGCAGGGATGGGCGTTCCGCTTGCGATCAAGGGCCTGGAGAAAATTCCTGCGCAAGGGGCGGTACTCGTATTCAACCATTCCAGCTATATGGACGCCTTTGCTCTGGCTACGACACTCCCCGGGGAGCCAGCGATCGTCGCAAAGCGTGAATTGGCCGAGCAGCTTGTCGCAGGACCAATCCTGCGCCGGCTCGATATTCCCTTCGTCGAACGTTACGACGTCTCGGGCAGCCTGACGGATGCCGCGCGACTGGGTGCGCTAGCCCGCGACCGGCGGCTTCTCGTCTTCTTTCCAGAAGGAACGTTCACGCGCAGGGCCGGGTTGTCCGGCTTCTATCTCGGCGCCTTCAAGACCGCGGCAGAAGCCGATCTTCCCGTCCTGCCGGGCATCATCGCCGGCACACGGACAATGTTGCGCAGCGATCAGTGGTTCCCGCGCTACAGCGCAGTCAGCATCGAGATCGGCGATCCGATCCAGCCCCGCGGCATCGATTTTCAATCCATCATTCGGCTGCGCGACCAAGTGCGACAATGGATGCTCGCTCGTTGCGGCGAGCCGGATCTGGAAGAACTCGTCAAGCCCGAGCCGATGTCCCCCGCAGCCTGAAGGAGAGAGCCATGAAGCTCGTTTCCAGCGCCTTTGCCGACGGAGCGGTCATTCCGCGGCACTTTACCTGTGACGGAGACAACGTTTCGCCTCCTCTACAGTGGTCCGGTGCGCCAGCGGGAACGCGGAGCTTCGTGCTGCTCTGCGACGATCCCGACGCGCCCGCGGGCACTTGGCACCACTGGGCGGCCTACGACATTCCGTTCACGAAGACGGAGCTTGCCGAGGATGCCACGAATGCGATCATCAAGGAAGCGGTCAACGATTTCCACAAGACCGGTTATGGCGGGCCCTGCCCTCCACATGGCCATGGGCCGCATCGTTATCATTTTCGGCTGCTCGCGCTTTCGACCGACCATGTCAGGGCCAAGGCAAACGCGTCCTGCCGGGATGTCGAGCGCGAGGCACGCAAATTTGCGCTCGCGGAAGCGGTTCTTGTCGGCCGCTATGAGAGATAGCGCTGCCAACCTGAGCGCACAGAAACATGACCCATTGTCAATCTGCGGCAAAGCGCGCGTGTCGGGCATCGGCAAGAAGCTCGCGAGACGCGCCCCCATTGATATGACTATGGTGGCGTGATCGCGGCCCTCGAACTGGATCTCCGGCTCGCTCGCCTGGTGTCATCGACAATGACCGTCAGCTCATATGCGCCTCCAAACGCGGGCGCCGCACCTGCGTCGTCACTGCAAACCCAACAGGACTCCAATTGCGGCTGGATGAAACTTCGGGGACAGGTCACACGGTGCCAAACCGGCAGACCGCGGGGCTCATTGTTGACGCAGATCAACGAGCGTCCGCGCGCTCGGACCAAATTTTAGCTGGTACAGCGACGCGTCGGGCGCGTTCGCAATGAACCGGAGCCAATCATGACCACCACGGACGCGGCGAACTCCCGCGGCGGGAGTGAAGCTCAGACCGAGCAGCAATGGGAACGAATCCGCAAGCGCCCGCAAGACTACGTCGGCGCAAACCTGATCGATTATGATCAGGCCAGGCGGACCTTCTCATGGGCCGATGCGCGAGCCTTGCTCGACGGGCTTCCCGGCGGCGGTCTCAACATCGCCCATGAGGCCATCGACCGCCATATGAAGGCCGGTCGCGGCGACAGGCTTGCGCTGCGCTGGATCGGCCGCGACGACAGCACTCGCGATTTCACCTATGCCGCGCTCGGCGCCCAGGTGAACCGCTTCGCCAACACCCTGGCCCGGCACGAGATAAGGAAGGGCGACCGGGTCTTCTCGCTGCTCGGGCGGGTGCCGGAACTCTACATCGCAGCCCTCGGCACGCTGAAGAATGGCGGCGTGTTTTCACCCTTGTTCTCGGCGTTCGGACCCGAGCCCATCAAGGCGCGCATGACGATCGGCGGAGCCAAGGCGCTCATCACCACCGAAGCCTTCTATCGCCGCAAGATCGAGCCCTGGCGCAGGGAGCTCGCCAGCCTGGAAAGAGTGTTCCTGACTGAATGCTCGGCCACTTTGCCGCCCGATACGATCGACCTTGCTGCGGCGCTTGCGGAGGCCTCTGAAGTCTTCGAGACGGTGCGGACCCTCCCTGAGGATATGGCGCTGCTCCATTTCACCAGCGGCACGACCGGCACGCCCAAGGGAGCGGTGCATGTGCACGAGGCGGTCATCGCCCACAATGTGACCGGCAAGCTCGTGCTCGACTTTCATCCCGACGATATTTTCTGGTGCACCGCAGACCCGGGATGGGTCACCGGGACTTCTTACGGAATCATTTCGCCACTGACCAATGGCGTGACCATGGTCATCGACCAGGCCGAGTTCGACACCGAGCGCTGGTACCGCATTCTGCAGGATCAGAAAATCACGGTCTGGTACACCGCGCCGACCGCGATCCGCATGTTGATGAAAGCCGGCGCCGAATTTGCCAAGAAGTTCGACCTGTCGACGCTGCGCCTGCTCGCCAGCGTCGGCGAGCCGCTCAATCCGGAAGCCGTGATGTGGGGCATGGAGGCTTTCGGCAAGCCGTTCCACGATAATTGGTGGCAGACCGAGACCGGCGGCATCATGATCACGAATTTTCTGTCGATGGACGTGAAGCCGGGGTCGATGGGCCGACCACTACCCGGCATCGAGGCCGGCATCGTCGAACGATTGGAAGGCGGCGCGTTGCGCGAGATCACCAGGCCGATGGCCATGGGCGAATTGGCCTTGCATCCGGGCTGGCCGTCGATGATGCGGGGCTACCTGAACGAGGAGGCGCGCTACAAGAAGTGCTTTGCAGGCGGCTGGTATCTCACCGGTGATCTCGCGATGCGCGACAGCGATGGCTATTACTGGTTCGTCGGCCGCGCCGACGACGTCATCAAGAGCTCCGGCCATCTGATCGGACCTTTCGAGGTGGAGAGCACCCTGATGGAGCACAAGGCCGTTGCGGAAGCCGGCGTGATTGGCATCCCGGAGCCCACTGCCGGCGAGGTGGTCAAGGCCTACGTGGCGCTCAACCCGGGCTTTGCGCCGAGCGACGCGCTGCGAAAGGAGCTCCTCGGCCACGCGCGGCAGCGGCTCGGACCGGCGGTCGCGCCAAAGGACATCGCGTTCCGCCAGAACCTGCCGAAGACTCGCAGCGGCAAGATCATGCGGCGCCTCCTCAAGGCCCGCGAACTCGGTCTGCCCGAAGGCGACCTCTCCACTCTCGAAAGCGAAGAACGATGACGGTTGCAGCCACAAAGCCGCATTTATCGCGCGAGCACATGCTGGGTCTGCTCAAGCACATGATCCGCATCCGCCGCTTCGAGGAGAAATGTGCCGAATTGTACACTCAGGAGAAGATCCGCGGCTTCATGCATCTCTACGACGGCGAGGAAGCGGTCGCTGTCGGAGTGATAACCGCGCTGGAAAAACGCGATCGGATCGTGGCGACATATCGCGAGCACGGGCAGGCCCTGGTGCGCGGCGTGCCGATGGCAACCGTGATGGCCGAGATGTACGGCAAGCAGGAAGGCTGCAGCCGCGGACGTGGCGGCTCGATGCACTTGTTCAACGCCGCGACCAATTTCTATGGCGGCAATGCCATTGTCGGTGGCGGCCTGCCGTTGGCGATCGGCCTTGCGCTCGCCTCCCATATGCAGGGCGATGATCTCGTCACGGCATGCTTCTTCGGAGACGGCGCGGTGGCCGAAGGCGAATTCCACGAAAGCCTGAATCTGGCGGAGCTTTGGCAGTTGCCGGTGTTGTTCGTGTGCGAAAACAATCTCTACGCCATGGGAACCGCGCTCGCCCTTTCGGAATCCGAAACTGACATCCAGCGCAAGGCGGCATGCTACCGCATCACTTCGGAAGCCGTCGATGGCATGGATGTGGTGGCGGTCGAGGCGGCGGCCCGCCGCGCGGTCCAGGCGGTGCGCAAAACGCGCATGCCCTATTTTCTTGAATGCCGCACCTATCGGCTGCGCGCGCATTCAATGTTCGATCCCCAGCTCTACCGCGACAAGGCCGAGGTCGAGTCGTGGCGTCCACGGGAGCCGATTGTGCGTTTCCAGGGATGGCTCGAGGCCAATCACATGGTCCATCCGGACGAGGTGTCCCGCATGACGGCCGAGATCGATGCCGAAATCGCTGAAGCAGTCGTTTTTGCTGAGGCCGGGACATGGGAGCCGACCGAGCAACTGAGCCGCTTTGTTTATGCAGACAGAGCGGTCCCCACCGGGATGTGAGGTTTCATGCAGCAGGTGGCACCCAGGACCAATGCAATCGAGATGACCTATCGCGAGGCGGTGCGTGCAGCGCTTCGGGACGCGCTCAGCCGCGACAACCGCGTCTTTCTGATGGGTGAGGACGTCGGTCGCTATGGCGGCTGCTACGCGGTGAGTCACGGACTGCTCGCCGAATTCGGGCCGCAGCGGATTCGCGATACGCCGCTCTCGGAGTCAGGCTTTACCGGCGCCGGCATTGGCGCAGCAATGGCTGGCATGCGGCCGATCGTTGAGCTGATGACGGTCAATTTCAGCCTGCTCGCGCTCGATCAGATCCTCAACAATGCAGCGACGGTGCGCCACATGTCGGGCAATCAGTTCGGCGTGCCGCTTGTGATCCGCATGGCCACCGGTGCCGGCCGCCAGCTGGCAGCCCAACATTCCCACAGCCTTGAAGGCTGGTACGCACATATTCCCGGCATCAAGGTGCTCGCGCCGGCAACCTTGGAAGATGCCCGCGGCATGCTGTGGACCGCCCTACAGGAACCCGACCCGGTGCTGATCTTCGAGAACGTCATGCTCTACAACATGTCGGGCAAGCTCGCGTCCGGTGCCGGAGCCGTCAATATCGACAAGGCTGCCGTGCGCCGCCAGGGCCGCGATATTTCTCTCATCACCTATGGCGGGTCGCTCTGGAAGACGCTCGAGGCTGCGACCGCGCTCGCAACCGATGGCATCGATGCCGAGGTGATCGATCTGCGCAGTCTGCGGCCGCTCGACGACGCCACGATCATGACTTCGGTGGCCAAGACCCGGCGTGCCGTCATCGTCGACGAAGGCTGGCGTTCCGGGAGCCTGGCGGCAGAGATCGGCATGCGCATCGTCGAACAAGCCTTCTGGTCGCTCGACGCGCCGATCGGGCGGGTTTGCAGCGAGGAGGTGCCGATCCCCTACCCTCACCACCTCGAAAACGCGGCACTGCCACAGACAGCGAAGATCGTGACCGCTGCGAAAACGGCGCTCGGCCGGACGTGAGGCGGGCCGTGGCCGAATTCCTCATGCCCTCTCTCGGCGCCGATATGGAAGCCGGCACGCTGGTGGAATGGCTGGTGAAGCCGGGAGACCGGGTCAAACGCGGCGATATTGTTGCGGTGGTCGAGACACAGAAGGGTGCGATCGAGATCGAAACCTTCCTGGCCGGCGAAATCGAAAAATTCCTCGTCAATCTTCACAGCAAGGTGCCAGTCGGAACGCCGCTAGCACTGATCCGTACCGACGGTGAAGAAAGAGCCGCCGTCACAGCACCGGTGCCACCGCCGTTACCTCTGCCAACCGCGCATCCCCCGATTGCGGTGCCCTCCCAACCACCGCCCACGCCGATCGGCGCGCCAATGCCGCCACCGCTTGCGGCTGCTGTCGTGGGACGGCTTCCCGCTTCGCCTGCCGCACGACGGCTCGCCGCAGAACGCGGCGTCGATCTCTCCACCATCACCGGCAGCGGACCGGGCGGAGCAATCGTCTACGTCGACGTGGAGCGACAGTCCGGCGCAACCCCGCCACCAACCGAAAAGAGGCGCGCGGGCTGGCTTGATCTCGCGGCGATGCGGACAGCCATCGCGGCCGCAATGGCCCGGTCGAAGCGGGAGATCCCACACTATTATCTTGAACATCAGATCGACGTCACGCCATGCGAACACTGGCTGGCCGACCAAAACGCGGCGCTTCCGCCCGACAGCCGCCTTTTGATCGGCGCGCTTGCGCTGAAGGCGGTCGCGCTGGCGATTCGTCGCTTTCCAGCCTTCAACGGCTTCTACCGCGACAACAAATTCGAGCCGTCAAAGGCGGTGCATGTCGGGGTTGCCATTGCGATCCGCGGCGGCGGCTTGGCGGCGCCGGCTCTGCATGACGCGGACCGACTGCCGCTCCACGACTTGATGAGCAGCTTACGCGACCTGGTGCAACGAACGCGCTCGGGGCGGATTCGCAGTTCGGAACTGTCAGATCCGACGATCACAGTATCCAGCCTAGGCGAGCGCGGAGTCGAAGCTCTCTATGCCATCATCTATCCACCCCAGGTCGCGATCGTTGGCTTTGGTAAGGTCGTTACGCGTCCCTGGATCATCGATGGCGTGATCGGCCCCCGTTCCGTGGTGACCATGACGCTGGCAGGTGATCATCGCGTGACCGATGGACACGCCGGCGCCTTGTTTCTGGCCGAGATCGGCAGACTTTTGCAGGAGCCTGAAAAGCTATGACCGAGATCGAGATTCGCAAAATCACGCAGGGTGAGCTCAGCGAAATCGTCAAACAGGAGCTTAACAACATCGCGCCAGAAGTCGATCTGGCAAACATTGATCCAGCAGCTGATTTGCGCGAGACCGTCGATATTGACTCGATAGACTTCCTGAACCTCGTGACCGCCCTGCATCACCGGACGGGCATCGATATTCCGGAGATCGACTATCCCAAACTCGTTACTCTCTCCGGAATGATCGCCTATCTCAGAGCCAAACTGGAATCGGCCAAGGAGTAAGTTGGTTGCGCCCGCGGGAATTGCGAGTTCTGAGCCTTGCCCGGCAACTTCAATCGCCGGCCGCTTGAATCAGGATGCAACGGGCGGCGGCGCGCGCCCCCCGGTCGGAGCGATGCTGGGCTCTGTCTAAGGACGAGAAGTCCTGTTTCTGCTAGGCAGTCGGCACGCGATAGCGTGCCCACAGCAACGCGATTGCACAAGATCCGAGTCTCGCCAGTGATTTGTCGGCCCGGCTCGTCAGAATGATGGGAACGCGAGCACCGACCACAACGCCCGCAACGTCCGCGCCGGCGAGATATTCGAGTTGCTTTGCCAGCATGTTACCCGCCTCGATGTCGGGCACAACAAAGATATCGGCCCGTCCGGCAACCGGAGAGATGATGCCTTTGCTCGTCGCCGCCTCCCTGGAAACGGCATTATCGAAGGCGAGTGGCCCGTCGATGACGGCTCCAGTGATCTGACCGCGATCCGCCATCTTGCAGAGTGCCGCCGCATCGATCGTGGAGCGAATCTTCTCGGTAACAGTTTCGATTGCCGAGAGAATTGCGACGTGAGGCGACGGATTGCCAAGCGCATGCGCAAGGTCAACTGCGTTTTGCACAATATCCCTTTTGTCGGAGAGATTTGGATAGATGTTGATGGCTGCGTCGGTCACGAAAAGCGGCCGCGGATAGAGCGGGGTGTCGATGACAAATATGTGGCTCATCCTGCGCTCGGTCCGCAGCTTCTCCTCAGCCAGGATCGGCATCATGAATTCATCTGTATGCAGGCTGCCCTTCATCAGCGCTTCCACCCTGCGGTCGCGGGCGAGGGCGGCCGCCAGTACAGCGGCCGCATGGCTGTGCTCAGCCGGAACGAGTTCGTAAGGGGTCAAATCGAGCTTGGCCTGCTCGGCCGCCGCCCGTATCTTCGCCTCGGGCCCGACCATCACGGGCAGAATCAAGCCCGCTCGCGCTGCTTCGATGGCACCGCTGAGAGACAGGGCATCAACTGGATGGACGACGGCTGTGCGGAGGGGCTGCAGGCCTTCCGCTTGCTCAATGATCCTCTGATAGTGACGGCCCTTCGCTTCGGGGCGGACAGACGCGCCTCCTTGCTGGACTGTGATGGTTCCGCTGTCCATAGGATTCATCCGACATGACTCCGCTCGGAGATGCTTGTCATATCCAGCCCCATGGATAGACGGGTGCCATGAGGTAAATCAAAGGTCTGACGACCAAGCAGGCGGCTTGAGAGAAACGTCAATCCAGCCACGGAGGTTGCGAGGCTGGAGCGGATCGGCGATATCCAGCATTGCTTCAAACTGCCTTTCTGCGCAGGGCTGGTCATGACACGTCGCGTGCCTGCATCGTTGTTACTTGGCAGCGAATCGCAGAAGCTTGTCAGCCTTGCGCCCAGCGTCGTGATCGTCGTGCCGTCACGGACTGGCTGTTCACGTTCGGCTGAGGCAGGTCGCATGTGGCCGGAGACGAAAACGATCCATCTCGTCTCCAATCGGCTCTCGAACGGCGCTACGATCCCTTGCGCTCGTTTTCGGTCCCGATACCGGGCGCCGACTTCTCCGAGCCAGCCCCGAGATAATGTTCGAACCAGCGAGCAGCATGCTCAATAACCGCCTCCAGCGCTCCCGGCTCGGGAAACAGGTGGCTGGCACCCGGAATGATTTCCAGGGCCTTCAAACCCTGCAGCCGTGCCAATGCCTCCTCGTTGAGTTCGATCACGCCGACATCCGCTCCTCCCACAACAAGGAGGGTGGGGGCCCGAACTTCATCAAGGAAGTCACCAGCAAGGTCCGGACGGCCGCCCCGCGATACGACAGCCCTCACGCGCCGGGGACATTTCGCGGCCGCAAC
Organism: Bradyrhizobium sp. HKCCYLRH3073; assembly: GCF_051167995.1. Lineage (NCBI taxonomy): Bacteria > Pseudomonadati > Pseudomonadota > Alphaproteobacteria > Hyphomicrobiales > Nitrobacteraceae > Bradyrhizobium > Bradyrhizobium sp. HKCCYLRH3073. Next base: position 573,906 of record NZ_JBNPUD010000001.1, on the reverse strand, counting down.
GAGTGCAGCCGCAGCTCCAGTGCTGGCCCCAAACAGGCCCAGGGGAAGCCTTGCGAGAGACGGCTGTGCATCCAGCCAGCTGACAACGCCAGCGAGCCGGTCCGCTAGCAGCGAGATATCGAAGACGTTGGCCCGATCATCCTCTTCATCGTCGGTGAGAAGATCGAATAGAAGCGTCGCCATACCCCGGGTGTTCAATGCGTCTGCGACCGCCCGGTTTCGCGGACTCAACCGACTTGAACCACTCCCATGTACGAAGGCGACAATTGCATAGGCATCTCCCGGGACATGCAACACTCCTGCAAGACCAATCGGCGGGATCCGGATGTCGTGGGTGTCACTTCTTACCTGTGCCATCGATAAAGCGGCTCCTCGGTAGAGGCCACAACCTTGTCCTCTCGATAGGCTTCGTTTCTTGACACAGATCAATGAGTGTCCGGTTCTCCGGTGACGATCTTACAATCACCAATTGTCACGGAGAGCGGAAAATGGCGCTCTTCGAGCGAGATTGGGTGTGATCTACGCGAAAGCTTCTATAGCGCGCGTCGGGTCGCTTGACTGGCTTTTCCGCGAATATAAGCAGACGAAGGCGTGTCTTGAGAAGGTCTCGAAGCGGTCGTGGCCAAGCTATGAGCACAGCATGCAAGCCGTCTGCGATCTGCGAAACAAAAAAGGTGAGCGCATCGGATCGCTGCCGATCAAGAGTATCACCCCGCGCGCCGCCGATAAGGTCTACGAGATGTTCATCAAGAATAGCGCGGGCGAAAGTGTCCTCTTTCGGCGCGGCGAAAAATTCGTCGGCCTATGCCGCAAGGCATGGCGCGTAGTTCACCGACTATACCCGGCCGAATTCGCCGTCGAGTGTGAACGTGAGGGCCAGACCAATTTCCTTCCGCATCCGTTGAACGATCTTCTGCATGCCGGAGAACGAGTAGGGTTTGCTGACAGTCTCGACGCCTGCCGACACGGCGGGATGACCGAGCTTGAGGAAGCCGAACTTACGGAGGGACAGGGGCGCGCCCTGTCGGCACACTGCACAAAGGAAAGTTACGCCGGCTATGCCAAGCGCACAGCTCCGCGCATCCTTGCGGCCACACGCAAACGACGAGCTCACGTCTTGGCGAACACAACGCAAACGGAGTTTCAGAATGCGGTCTCTGGCGAGTTTCAGAACAACAAAATCGTGAAAATGTAAGATACTGACCGGGCAGCAGAAATCTGGCTGGGGCGGGAGGGATCGAACCTCCGAATGGCGGAATCAAAATCCGCTGCCTTACCGCTTGGCTACGCCCCATCAGGCTCGGCGGATCGGCGTAGCGTGGAGACGCCCGGCGATTCCGGATCGGCGTCCGTGGTCTACAGAGCGCGCCCGCCCATTTCAACCGCCGGGCGGCAGGAATTTTGCGGCGCGCCCAAGTGATCCGGGGCTGCCGCCAATTCGTCAATTTGGACAAGCTCTTATCCCGCCCGTCCCGAGCCGCCGCGGCGGCCTGCCGCAACGACTTGCGAAAAAGTTGAGACCCGGCCGGTTTCATGGGATGACGGCGGCCAAACCGGCAAATTTCGACCCCCGAGGACACGCCATGACCTATCGCGCCCCGCTCAACGACATGCTGCTCGCCCTCAACCACGGCGCCGGGCTGAAGGCGGCGGTCGAGGCCGGCCATTACGGCGATTTCGACCCCGACATCACTGCCGCCGTGCTCGAGGAAGCCGGCAAGTTCGCCACCGACGTGCTCGCCCCGCTCAACACGATCGGCGACAGGAACGGCGTCAAGCTCGCCGACAAGAAGGTGACGACCGCGCCGGGCTGGCCCGATGCCTACAAGCGCTGGACCGAGGCCGGCTGGAACGCGGTGTCCGGCCCCGAGGCGCATGGCGGCCAGGGCCTGCCGCTCGCCATCAACGCCGCCTGCACCGAGATCTGGAGCGCCTCGAACGTCGCCTTCGGCCTGTGTCCGCTGCTGACACTCTCCGCCATCGAGGCGCTCGACGCGCATGGCAGCGACGAGCTGAAGGACATCTATCTCGGCAAGCTGATCTCCGGTGAGTGGACCGGCACCATGCAGCTGACCGAGCCGCAGGCCGGCTCCGATGTCGGCGCCTTGCGCACCCGCGCCGAGCGCGCCGCCGACGGCACCTACCGCATCACCGGCTCGAAGATCTTCATCACCTATGGCGATCACGACATGACCGACAACATCGTGCATTTCGTGCTGGCGCGGCTGCCGGACGCGCCGGCCGGCACCAAGGGCATCTCGCTCTTCCTCATCCCCAAATTCCTCGTCAACGCCGACGGCTCGCTCGGCGCCCGCAACGACATCTATGCCAGCGGCATCGAGCACAAGCTCGGCATGCACGCCTCGCCGACCTGCACCATGACGATGGGCGACCATGGCGGCGCCATCGGCTATCTCGTCGGCGAAGAGAATGCCGGCATGCGCTGCATGTTCACGATGATGAACCAGGCGCGGCTCGGCGTCGGCCTCGAGGGCGTCGGCGTCGCCGATCGCGCCTATCAGCAGGCGCTGGCCTATGCGCAGGAGCGCAAACAGGGCCGCGCCGTCGGCAGCAAAGGCACCGGCTCCGATGCGATCATCGCCCATCCCGACGTCAAGCGCATGCTGATGCAGATGCGCTCGCTGACCGCCGCCTCGCGCTCGATCTGCTACGCCACCGCCGTCGCGCTCGATGTCGCCGTGCGCGCCAAGGATCCGGCCGTCCGTGCCGAGGCCGCCGCGCGCGGCGCGCTGCTGACGCCGATCGCGAAGGCCTTCTCCACCGACATCGGCAACGAGGTCGCCTATCTCGGCGTGCAGATCCATGGCGGCATGGGCTTCATCGAGGAGACCGGCGCCGCACAGCACTATCGCGACGCCCGCATCACCGCGATCTACGAGGGCACCAACGGCATCCAGGCGATCGACCTGGTGACGCGCAAGCTCGGCGCCAATGGCGGCGCCTCGGTGTTCAAGCTGCTCGACGAGCTCACCGACATCGTCCGCCGCGTCGAGGCCTCGAACGATCCGGCCTTCGGCACCACCGGCGCCAAGCTGCGCGAAGCGCTGGGCGCGCTCGACCGCTCCAGCCGCTGGCTGCTGGACAAGCTCGGCACCGCGCCGAACGACGCGCTCGCCGGCGCCACGCCTTACCTGCGCCTGTTCGGCTCCGCGCTCGGCGGCTGCATGCTCGCCAACGAGGCGCTGGCCGCGCGCAGCGAGAACGAGACCGACGGCGCCCGCCACGTCGCGCTGGCCCGCTTCTTCGCCGAGACGTTCGCGGTGCAGGCGCCGTCGCTGGAAAAGACCGTCACCGACGGCGCCGACGCCGTGCTCGCCGCGGAGGCCGTGCTGGTGGCGTGAGGACTCGAGCCACACAATGTGCTGGTGGCGCGACATGCGCCACACAAAAGGTGTCGTCCCGGCCTTGAGCCGGGACCCAGACTCACCGGCGGTCATGGCTTGGCCCAATCGCTCCTCCATCGTGCCCCGCACTCCTCCCTGGGGTTATGGGTCCCGGCTCAAGGCCGGGACGACAGTTGAGGTTGTGGCCGCGCCCTGCCCCGCACTACGTCATTGCAAACTTTGTGGCGATGAAGGTCGTTTCTTGCGCAGGCCGTCTACTCGGAATTCCGTCATCGCGAGCGCAGCGAAGCGATCCAGGGTCGAGCAAGGACTCTGGATTGCTTCGCTGCGCTCGCAATGACGCCAGGCGCACAGTCCCGATCCACACTGCCATACAAAATGCCGCATCAGATGAGATCGTGATGAGATGAGCATTCGCGGTCTCGCGACGCCTGCCGCGCCCGAGTGATGCCCAGAAGTCCCGCCCTCTCCAGATGGAGGGCGCGAGGAAGGCCGGACCTCGGCTGAGGCCCGTGGCCCGCCTGCAGAAAAAAAGCAGGCGGCAGTCACCACAGGTACAGCCGGACAGACCCGGCCTTCCCCGCGCGATGGTTTTAACGGGCTATAGCGCGCTCTTCCTGGTGCACCGGGCTTTCTGGCCACCATGTCGCGACGACGCGCTCTCGCGCATCGCGCTGGATACTAGCATCGGAGTATCAGAACCACACGCCTTCACCGTCCGCGAGCCTGACGTTCGTCCGTGCTATCAGCACGCCGCCCGCCCGCGTCCACCGCATCCCGCTGCAAACGTCCGTGACGACCGCGAACCGTCCCCTACCGTGCAACGGGATGCGCGGACCATAATGCTGATTTGGGGAAGCCGCCAAGCGATTTATGTTTTTCGGAATCCATTGACACCACGGCTTCGGATCGAGGTGAGTTGCCCGACGGGCGCATCGGATCGCCGCACCCAACCGCCGCATCCTTGACTTCTGAGCGCGCTCCGGCCAGTGCTACCACTGCCGCTCGCCGCGACCGGGACCACGTCTTTCAGCTCGGTCTGCGAAGGGATTGGTAACGCTCTGCATAGTTCATTGTTTTCATCATATCCGTTTGGAGACGCCCCATGAAATCGCTCGTCGCTCCTCTGTTCACCGCGGCCGTTCTGCTGTCCCCTGCTCCGGCCTCCGCCGTCGTGCTCGATCTCTCGACCATGAGCTGCAAGCAGTTCGTCGAAAGCGGCGACGACACCATCAAGATGGTGCTGATCTGGCTGGACGGCTGGTACAAGGGCGACCAGGACGAAGCGCTGTTCGACACCGAGGAGTTCGTCGCCAACGCCAAGAAGTTCGGCACCTATTGCGCCGAGCATCCCTCGGTCAGCATTGTGACGGCCGCGGAGAAGATTCTCGGCAAGTAACAGGCCATCGACGAATTGCTGAAGCAGGCGGCGTAGGGCGGGTTAGCGACAGCGTAATCCGCCGTCTCGCCGCTCCTCGAACGGCGGATGACGCTGCGCTTATGCCCCTGCTCCGTCGGGACGGCTCATACGCCCAACCAGATCAGCCCACCCGGCGACTCGTCCGCCGTAAAGTCGACCTGCAGCACGCGACGATGTCCGGGCTGCACGGACGGCTCCGACGCGTGCAGGATCGGTGTCGCATACAGCCAGATGTCGCCCGGCTCGGCGCGGCACACGGCGGTGCCACAGCGCGCGACGACGACGGGCACATCGGCTTCCGGGATGCGACCGAGGCGGTGCGAGCCGGGGGCGATCAGGAGCGGCGCGTTGCCGTCAGGGACGGCGTCGAGATGGACGCGCAGGGTGACCATTCGCGCGAGCACCTCATAAGGCGGCGCGACGTGCTGCAGGCCGCCTTTGATCGTCCAGGGGCCGAAGCCTGCGACCTCGATGCGGTCACGGACCACGATGGTGCGGTCCTGATGCCAGGGCACCGCCCAGTTGGCCTGCGCAGTCTTATCGAAATAAACGGCGCGAACCGGGCGCGTCGCGTCCCCAAGAACGGCGGCGGCGGCGCGGCCGACCGGACCGTCATTGGCGAGAAAGGGTGTCAACGCTGCCACGCCGTGCAGACGCGTGCCGGCCTGCGCTGGTGCGTGGCCGGACAAGGCCGCGACAAGTCCGCGCAACGCCGACGCATCGAGCGACGCCGGCAAATGCACCGCACCGGCGTCAGCAAAGCGGGACTTCTGGAGAGAGGAGAACTCGACGGTCATACGCGCGTGAGATTAGAGCGCACCCAAGGCGTTTGGCAATCGCCAGTTCGGCGACAGCGCAGCGGGGCACGGACACCATCAGACGCAACTCGTCGCGCCAGCTCCGCGCTCTCGTTGCGTTGAAGAAGCAAACCGCGCGGCTCGCGCGGTTGGTCCCTCTTCACGCGAGAGTCCCATGTCGATCAGCTCCGTCAGTTCTCCTCTCTCCACGGTCTCGGCCCAGGCCACCACCGCCCCATCGTCCACCACAGCAACTTCGTCGACGACCGCCACGGCCTCGTCATCGGCCACGAGCCCGGCCGACGGCGCATCGCAAAGTTCCTCCCGCAGCGGTGGCTCGTCTTCGAGCAAGGCAGTGGTCAGCGAGGTGTCGATCACGCTCGATGGCGTCACCACGACAACCATCACCTATTCCGACGGATCGACCGAGGTGACCAAGACCGCAGCCGCATCGGACAGCAGCAGCAAGGGCGCGGAGGGTTACAATGCGCAAGGCTACAATGCACAAGGCGCTTCCGGAAACGGCACGAGCGGCGGCACCGGCACGTCAAGCCAGAGCATGACGGTGTGAGCCGTCGTGCATCCGCGATGGCCTGACTAACAGTTCCCGCGCGGAACCGTGGCGTATCGGCAGTCGGCCGTGACACTGCGGTGACGCCGCCAAGCAACACTGCGCGTCAGATTTCGCGATCGGGCGATTGTTAATTTGCGCCGCCGGCACGATTCACTGCTGTTAGCAAACAAGGCAATCAGGGGGGATGTCGATGTTGCGGGGCGTGATGGCTGGGGGGCTGCTGATCCTGGCGATGGGATCGGAGCTTCAGGCGGCGGGCGAGTCAGGTGCGGAGACGCGGATGTCGTGCTCAGATGTCCGTTACTACGTCGAGAAGTACACGGCCGAGGTCGCCGAGATGTATGCGCGCAGCCGCGGCGCCACCGACGCGCAGATCAACCGTGCCCGGCGCTGCCTGACGCCGGTGCATGCCCGGCGCGCGGAGCGGTGGCGGACGTCCGCAGAATAAGTCGAGCCGCTGCGGCAAGCGATCGCAGCGTTGGTTACTCCGTCATGCCCGGGCTTGTCCCGGGCATCCACGCGGTTCTCAGCGCGCGGTATGACGTGGATGGCCGGGACAAGCCCACGGCTGTCCGGTTCAGCTTCCGCATATTGCGAGGCTCAACTGTTGTGGGTTTTTGGCAAGTTGGGGTGGCCCCGTGAGCAATTGATCGATGGGGCGGCGATGCATGAGGTTGGTGCGGACCAATCTGGCAAAGACCAAGGGGCTTTGGATTGCCTTCTGAAGGTCTTGCGCGAGGCGAAGCAAGAGGAAGGCGATCAGGGCAACGGCGATCTGGATACGAACGGCGTTCTCAGAAGTCCCGAGGAACCTGGTGATCTTGAGGGTCTGCTTGACCCAACGAAAGAACAACTCGATGGCCCAGCGGCGACGATAGAGGTCGGCGATCTCTTGAGCGCTGGCATCGAGGTCGTTCGACAGGATGCGCAGGATCTTTCCCGTTTCCAAGGTGACGCGCACTTCGCGCACCGCAGTCTGCATTGGATTGCGGCGGCTGTAGGCTTGGCGTTGTGGAAGGAAGCCGATGCGGTCGGAGAGGATGTTGCCATCCGCGATGACAGGCAACTCCTCCACGACCCGCAGCGGCGTATTGGATTTGAACCGGGTCACGATTCGACAACCGGCGGCGTCCAGTTGAGCCCACCAAGCATATTCATAATAGCCGAGATCGAAGACGTAGGTTGCTCCCGGCTCGATGGGCATCTGATGCGCTGCAGTATTGTCGTTGACGTTGGCTCCGCTGATTGCCGCATAAATCGGCCGGTCGGCGTCGGCATCATAGATCACATGCACCTTGGCACCGCAGACACCGGTAGAGAACCGTGCCCAGCCAGCGCTGGCTTCTGTCAGCCGTACGCTGGTCGAATCAATCAAATACGTCGTCTCGGCAAGCTTGCGGCGTAACCGGCGATGGGCCTGCTTCATCATGATGGCCAACAGGGCGGCAAACATCTCCGCAGGCCGATTCATATTGGCGTCCGCGAAAGTCGAGCGGCGGACAGGGCCCCCACCCAGGTGATAAAGCCGCGCGGTGTGGCTCGACAGCCCGGTGACAATCTCACGCAGACTGGAAGCCCCCGAAAGCTGACCGTACAGCAGCGCCACAAATTGGTCTTTGGTGGAAAGCCGTCGAATCCGCGCGTCCGTGCCATGCTCGTCCACAAGCGCCTCGAAGCGATGCCAGGGGACCAACTTCAGAATGTCTCGGAATACTGTATTCTGATGCGGCATGGCGGGACCTTCCTGGTGTGTCTCGAACATTTGGCGATGCTCAAGACCGCAGAAGAATCCACGCCATGCACCATGTCCAGTCTGTCTGAACCGGACAGCCGTGGGACAAGCCCGGCCATGACGACGTGGAGGGAGACGAGCACATAGCTGCGATGTTCGACGCGAGCCTTGCCTCCAGGGAGGTCGGCCGCTGCGTAGAAAATAGGGCGGGTTAGCCGAAGACGTAACCCGCCATCTTCGCGGGAAAACGGCGGATGACGCTTGCTCATCCGCCCTACTCCCAATCACGCCTGCTCGATCGCCGCCGGCATCTTGGCGACCGACATCAGCGAGCGGGCGACCTGGTTGAGGAGCTGATCAGCGTTCTCCTCCTCGGCCAGCGACTTCGACAGCAGCGCGACGACGGCGCTGTGGCGGAGCTGCTGGGCGAGGTTGCGCGCGGTGGTGTAGCCGGACATCTCGTAATGTTCGACACGCTGCGCGGCGCCGATCAGCGCCAGATCGGCGGCGGCATCCTCCTTGTCCTCGCCTTGCGCGATGATCTCCTGGCCTTCCTCGACCAGGCCCATCATGCCCTTGCAGGGTTTTGCCCGCGGCGTCTTGCCGAGCAGCTCGAAGCATTCGTTGATGCGCTCGATCTGCGCCTCGGTCTCGGCCAGATGCTGCTCGAACAGTTCGCGGAGCTGATCGAAGCGCGCGGCCTCCGCCATCTTCGGCAGCGCCTTGGTGAGCTGCTTCTCAGCGTGGAGGATGTCGCGCAGCTCCTCGATCAGGAGATCGCCGAGGCCGGCCTCGTCGGCCGGCGGCGAGCTCTCGGTGACGATCGCATTGGCCGCGCCGTTGTCGGCCTGGATCGCCGGCGATTCCGTGAACACCCAGTCGCCGCCCTCGTTCCAGGGGCCGCGGGTGTCGATCTCGCCGTGGTCGCCGGTGCCGGTGGAATCGTTGAAGAACTGATCGACCAGGCCCGGCGTCGGCGCGATGCGGCCGATGCTGAAGGCCGGCTTGTTCATGCTCTCCAACGCCAGCGCGAACGCCTTCATGTGGGTGATCTCGCGCGTCATCAGGAACTGCAGCGCGTCCTTCGTGCCGGCATCGTCGGTGAAATTGATCAGCCGCTCATAGACGATCTTGGCGCGGGCTTCGGCGGCGATGTTGCTGCGCAGGTCGACGTCGAGCTCGCCGGTGATCTTGAGATAGTCCGCGGTCCAGGCACTGCCCTGCGAGTTGAACAGGTTGACGCCGCCACCGCCGGCGATCGCGATCAGCGGATCGGCCTCGGCCGCCTCGCGGTCGAACTTGGCGGGCTTGAGATGCATGCGGGCGAGCGTGCCGACGACCTCGAGATGGCTCAGCTCCTCGGTGCCGATGTCCATCAACAGGTCCTTGCGATCGGGGTCCTCGCAATTGAGGCCCTGGATCGAGTACTGCATGGCGGCGGCGAGCTCGCCATTGGCGCCGCCGAACTGCTCCAGCAGCATGTTGCCGAAGCGCGGATCGGGCTCGTCGACACGGACGGTGAACATCAGCTTCTTGACGTGGTGATACATGGAAGGCCTCGGACGTTTGCGGGGACGGCAAGCAAGGTCCGAACGGCCGGGCATCACGGTTGTTCCTTACCTCCGACTGATGGCCTTACGCGTTCCTGCCGGCCGCGCGGCCCGGCAGACCGGCCACGGCACGAAGGGTCGGGGGGCCGCGTCAAACCAGCTCCCCCGCCGGCCAGGTCCATATGCACGCCGAAACGCACTTCACACCTGGGTTGCCGGCGTCATCGGCGCTTCGCGCGTTCGTGCCAGGGATCCGCAAGAGGAACCTGCCGGGGGTCAGCGCATGCGCCGCCGGCGCCGGCTACTGCGCGACATCCTGTTGGCAGCTGAACGATGGCCTCTTGCTAAGGTTTTCCCTGCTCGCCTAAGCTGTTCCGCTGGAGAGTGACATGTTGATGCGAACACCGGCCAGGGAGAAGCCAGGTCTCGGCGAGCGAGTCCGCCGGGTCATCGAGCGACTCCGCGACCACGCATCGTCGTTTACGCTATCATCGCCCGCGAATGGGGCGACAGTGCGGAAGCCCTCCTACGTCGTCGAAGAGGAGCCTGACGACAGCAACATGGATGTCGCGCTGGCGGCGCTGATCGACCAGATCGAACGTCCCCAGCGGACGCCGCCGCCGCGATTTCCAGGTCTGGCACGCATCACCTCATCGCGTCAGGCGCCGCACATCCCGGTCTACGAGCGGCCGCCTTATTTCGACGTCGCGCCACGCCCCGTCGAGGTCGAGCCGCGGCGGATGCCCTATGATGAGCCAGCCGAGCGGATCGTGCCGGAGGACGAGTTGTCGGAGCTGCGCAAGGATCTGATGAGCGCGATCTCGGCGCGACTCGGATCGCCGGAGGATCATCTGGCGACGATCAGGAACCTGCTGAGGTCGGTGAAGTAGGATGTGGGGCCGCAGCAACATCGGCAAGACGGTCGAGGAGCTGACCGATCATCTGCGGCTGGTCGATCACGTGCGCGCGCTGCAGGACGGCCAGAAGGAGATCGCCGAGGCGATCCGGGCGGTGAACCAGCGCCTGACCTCGATCGAGGCCGAGTTCAGGGTGCTCAAGGCCGAGACCCAGCGTGACGCACTGCGCGAGGTGCAGCACGCCGTGCAGGGCGTTCAGGGCTCGGTCCATGACGAACTGACGCGCATGGCGACGCGGCTGGTGGTGCTGGAGCAGGCCTTGCGGCGCGAGGCCGTCCGCCAGCAGGCTCCAGCCGCTGCCTCGCGCGCAGCGCCCGTCCCCCGGTCCGACGGCGCCAAATAGGCGGCAGAGGCGGATCGATCGCGTGCGGCCGGTCGCGCCACGACGGGGCAGCCCGACGCCCGCGGGCCCTGCGGCGCGCCCAAACGCCGCGAGGCGCGTTGAGACATTGTTAACCCGGCGGCGCGAGCCTCGCGGCGGACCTCACGCACGAGGCCAAAGGCGACGACAGTCCCGTCGCAGGGTGCGGACGTCAGCACCGGATCCGCAGCCCGCATCGGCCTCACATCCGAGCGAGGCGAGCCATGCCCATCAATGCCATCGGCTCCGTCACCACGACGTCAGCAGCCCCGGCGGCGACCGCCCTGGCGCGAACGGGATCGCGCTCCGCGGTCAGCACGGCCGGCGTCCCGACGGCGAGCAGGATCGTGATCAGCAAGGTCTCGATCACGGTCGCCGGCGAGATCATCACCACGACCACCTATTCGGACGGCACAACCGGGGTGACGGTCTCCACAGCGCCGCCGAGCACGGGGCTGCAGACCTACACCGCCCGGGGAACGCTCAGCGGCGGCCGCATCGCCGCGTGAGACGGTGCGCTTGGCGTCGCCGTCGGTCCTCAGCGCAGCCTGGCCGCGCGGCTCGCGATGTCGATGACAACGCTGCCGGTCTTGGCGTAACCCTGCGGCACCGAGCCCTCGCCCGCCGCGGGCTCGCGCATGTCTTCCGCATCCTTCGGCTTCGGAAAGCCTTTGCCACAGGCTGTCTCGATCGTCTCGCGGTCGGCGTAGCTCACGTCCGCAACGACCGTTCCGGGGCTCGGCCCGGCCGCGAGCTTCGACAGATCGAAATATTTGAGCTGCTCCGAACAGGTAACGATGTTGGTCAGGTAGGCTCCCGTCGTGTCCTCGGCCTGCAGCAGAAAATCATAGGACATCTCGATGGGCCCGCCGCTGGCATTGGCGAAGCCGACGCGCGCCACGCCCGTCTCGACCACCCCCTGCCCCATATGCCCGGTCAGGCAGACGAGCACGTCCTGCGCTTCGTTCCTGGTGGTGGAGATGACGCATTCATTCACCTGCATGCCCGGCTGGAAGCCGCGAAATTTGTAAGCGCCGCCGACCTGCTCGAACACGACCGCGCCGCCGAAATCGGTCGCATGCGGCTCGCAGCCGCTGCCATAGCTCACGACCAGCAGCGGATCGCTGGAGGCCAGGAAACGTCCCTGCTGCCGCTCCGGCTTCAGGGTGACGTCACAGCGGCGCCCCTCGGAGTCGGGATACGATCTGGCGCGCTTGCAGGTGGTGCCCGCGATCGCGCCGGGCGCGCAGAACAGCGACAGCAGCGCGCGGTCGGTGACGGCAGCCTCAGCGATCCCCGGGAAGGCGTGACAGAGCAGCAGCAGCGACAGCAGTACTGAAAAGGGCTTGGTCATCGAATTGCCTTGCAGAGGATCGCAGTTTTGCGCGGGACGATAGCGGACGCCGATGCCGTTGCAAACCAGTCGTAAACCACGGCGAGAATCACGGCGAGCGCTCGCCTGCGATCACGCCCGCATTCGCTCCGCGACCAATGACGCTTCAGCCCTTGGCGCGACCAGCGGATGATGTAGGCTGCGGCGAGATGCAGGACTGGACAAATGACCGGCGGCAGCGCAGCGGCCGGCGCACACGCATGAGGGGCCCATGACCGACCATCTGATCGTCACCGACGAGGGCGAGACGCGGACGATCAAGCTCCGGCGTCCGGAGAAGAAGAACGCGATCACCCAGGCCATGTATCTCGGCATCAGCGATGCAATCGACACCGCGCAGAACAACCCGCTGGTGCGATGCATCATCATCACCGGCGGCTCCGGCGTGTTCACGGCCGGCAATGATCTGGAGGATTTCCTGCATGCCGGCAATGCCGGCAGCGACGCCGCGCGCACGTCGGCGGCGACCAAGTTCCTGTATTCGCTGGCGCACAACGTCAAGCCGATCATCGCCGCGGTCGACGGCGTCGCGATCGGCATCGGCACGACGATGCTGTTCCATTGCGACTACGTGCTGGCGTCGACCACGGCGACGTTCTCGACGCCCTTCATCCATCTCGGCCTGGTGCCGGAGGGCGCCTCGAGCCTGCTGATGCCGCAGACCATGGGCTATCAGCGCGCGTTCGCGATGCTGGTCATGGGGCGCACCATGACCGCGGAGGATGCGCAGATCGCGGGCTTCGTCAATACGGTGGTGGCGCCGGGCCATACCGAGGTCGAGGCGCACAAGGTGGCGCGCGACATCTGCCGGCTGCCGGCCGAGGCGGTCGCGATCGGGCGCAGACTGATCCGCACCGCGCCGGACGAGCTGACCCGCCGCATCGACCAGGAGGCCTATCTGTTCGCCGAGCGCATGACCTCCGAGGAGGCGGTCGGCGCGTTCAAGGCGTTCCTGTCGCGCAAGAAGAAGAAATGAGCGGAGCCGCGGCGGGCGCGCATGGCGCAGTTTGATGTCATCGTGATCGGCTGCGGCGCCGTCGGCAGCGCCGCATTGCTGCATCTCGCCAAGGCGGGCAAGCGCGTGCTCGGCATCGACCGCTTCCAGCCGCCGCACAAATTCGGCTCGACCCATGGGGAGACCCGCATCACCCGCACGGCGATCGGCGAAGGCGTCGACTACACGCCGCTGGCGCAGCGCTCGCACGTGCTGTGGCGGGAGCTGGAGCGCGAGACCGGCGCACGGCTGTTCGAACAATGCGGCTGCCTGTTCATCCCGAGCCAGGATGGCGGCGAGGTCCACGGCGTCAGCAGCGCGCAGTTCTTCGCCAACATCGAAACCGCGGCGCGGCTGCACGGCGTCGACGGCGAGACGCTGTCGTCAGAGCAGTTGCGCGCCGCCTTTCCGGCGTTTGCCACCGCGGCGAACGACCGCGCCTTCCTCGATCGCGAGGGCGGCTATCTCATGGTCGAGGACTGCGTGCGCGCCGAGCTTGCGGTGGCCGCGCGCCATGGCGCGGAGCTCGTGACCGGCCGGCGCGTGGCGGCGTTTCGCCGTGCCGCGGGCGCCCTCGTCGTGACCCTGGACGACGGCGCGACGGCCTCGGCGGACACATTGATCGTCACCACCGGGCCGTGGATCACCGAGCTGATCGCGCCGCTGCGCCGCCGCGTCAATGTCACCCGCCAGGTGCTGTACTGGTTCGAGGTGCTGTCCCATCCGGAGCGCTTCGGTCCGGATGCGCCGGTCTTCATCTGGGACGTCACCGGCCGCGACCGCGCGGCCTCCGACATCTACGGCTTTCCGTGGCTGGGCTCGCCTGACAATGGCGTCAAGATCGCCAACGAAGTGCTGACCGGCGAGACCGATCCGGACGACGTCGCGCGCGAGGTCACGCCGGACGAAATCGCCGCGACCTATGAGACCTATGTCCGCCCCTTCGTGCCGGATCTCGGCCCGCGCTGCCTGCGCAGCGAGGTCTGCCTCTATACCAACGCGCCGGGCGGCCGCTTTATCATCGACCGCGATCCCGGCGATGCGGACGTGATCTACGCCTCGGCCTGCTCCGGCCATGGCTTCAAGCATTCGCCGGCGGTCGGCGAGGCGCTCGCCGCGATGGCCCGGGGCGAGACACCGAGGGTCGATCTCTCCGGCTTCACGCTGGACCGGCTGGCCGCCGCCGATCCGGCCTGACTACTTGCCGGACTGCAGCGCCGCCGTCTGCTTGGCCAGCCCCTCGTTGAACTGCGTCTCCAGCTTGTCGAGATAGGCATTGAACTCGCCCGGCTTGACGAACGGGTTGGCCGCGCCTTCCGCGATCTTCGCCCGCTTGCCGGCCATGTCGTACATCTCCGGATGGGGCGCCAGCAGGATGTCGGGATGCGCCGTCTTGGCCCAGGCGAAGGTCTTCTTGTAGTCGTCGACGATGCCCGGATAGGTGGGACGGCCGACCAGCCGGTTCAACGCCACGGTGGCGCTGCAGAAGAAGATCAGGCTGCGGGTGGCGTCGCCGTCCTTCACGTCGGTCGTCCAGCTGGTGCAGCCCGGCGAATGGCCCGGCGTCTCGTGCGCCGTCAACGTCACGCCGCCGAGCGTGACGGTGTCGCCCTCGCGCACGGCGCGGTCGACCTTGACCGGCGGGAAGCCGAGATAGCGCTCCTCCTCGCGGCCCGGATAGAAGCCGCCTTCGAGCAGCGGCACGTCCTTGGCGCCCGCCACCATCTGCGCCCCGGTCTCCTGCTTGATCTGCGCGAGCCCGCCGGTATGGTCGATATGGGCGTGGGTGTTGAGGATGTACTTGATGTCGGCGACCTTGAAGCCGAGCTTGCCGATGCTGGCCTCGATCTGCGCGGTCGATTCCGGCATCACGGTATCGATCAGGATATGGCCCTGCGGTGTCGTGATCAGGTAGGAGGCCAGCCCGTTGGTGCCGACGTAGTAGACGTTGTCGATCACCTTGAACGGCTCGGTCGGCTTATTCCACGCCGCGACCATCTGCTTCATCAGGTCCGGCAGCGATTGCGCTGCAGCGGAGCCGGCGGCCAGCGACAATGTCGCCGCGAGCAGCATCATTCTTTTCATTCCGGCCTCCCGATGTATTGTTGTTATGCAATCTTTTTATGTCATTGCGACCGCGGCGGGGCAATCGCGCTTCGTCCGTCGGACCTGCACCACACGTGACCCTGCCATGAGCCGTCTGTCCCGCTTTGCGCTTGCCTGCCTGCTGACCGGCGCCGCCGTTGCAAGCATCGCCGGCCCGCCCGCCTCGGCCGAGGACGAGCCGGTGGCGTTGCGCATCCTCGCCATCAACGACTTCCACGGCAATCTGAAGCCGCCCTCCTCCGGCATCCGCGTCGCCGATCCCGCCGACCCGACCAAGACCACCGTGGTTCCAGCCGGCGGCGCCGAGCACATGGCGAGCCTCGTCAAGCTGCTCGCCGACGGCCAGCCCAACACGATCTTCGTCGCCGCCGGCGACCTGATCGGCGCGAGCCCGTTCCTGTCGGCGATGTTCCACGACGAGCCGACCATCGAATCGATGTCGCAGATGGGGCTCGCGCTGTCGGCGGTCGGCAACCACGAGTTCGACGAAGGCAAGGCCGAGCTGCTGCGGATGCAGAACGGCGGCTGTCATCCGACCGACGGCTGCCGCGGGCCGCAGCCGTTCACCGGCGCCAAATTCCATTATCTCGCGGCGTCGACGTTCCTCGCCGGCACCGACAAGACGGTGTTTCCGCCCTACGAGATCCGCACCTTCGAGGACATCCCGGTCGCCTTCATCGGGCTGACGTTGAAGGGGACCGCGGGCATCATCTCGCCGGCGAGCGCGGCCGGCCTCGACTTCCGCAACGAGGCCGAGAGCGTCAACGCGCTGATCCCGGAATTGAAGGCCAAGGGCGTGCAGGCGATCGTCGTGCTGATCCACGAGGGCGGCTGGCCGTCCGGCGGCATGAACGAATGTCCCGGGCTGTCGGGGCCGATCGTCGACATCGTCAAGGACCTCGACAGCGCGGTCGACATCGTGATCTCCGGCCACACCCACCAGGCCTATGTCTGCACCATCGACAAGCGGCTCGTCACCTCGGGCGACAAGTTCGGCACGCTGGTGACCGCGATCGACGTCAAGCTCGACCGCACCACGCGCGACGTGATCAGCGCGACCGCCACCAACATCGTCGTCGACACCACGCTGCCGAAGGATCCGGCACAGACCGCGCTGATCGACGCCTATGAGAAGCTCGCCGCGCCCTACGCCAACCGGCCCGCCGGCGTGCTCAGCGCAACGCTGTCGCGGATGCCCGATGCGTCCGGCGAGAGCGTGCTGGGCGACGTCGTCGCCGATGCCCAGCTCGCGGCGACGCGGGCGGCCGACAAGGGCGCCGCGGTGATCGCGATGACCAATCCCGGCGGCATCCGCACCGATCTCGTCCGCCGCGACGACGGCGCCGTGACCTATGCCGACGTGTTCGCGAGCCAGCCGTTTCGCAACCAGCTGATGACGGTCACCCTGACCGGCGCCGAGATCAAGGCCGCGCTGGAGCAGCAATGGCTCGACCCGGCGCGGCCGCGCATCCTGCAGGTCTCCAGCGGCTTCTCCTATGCCTTCGACGCCAAACAATCCGCGGGCGCGCGGATCGATGCCGCCAGCATGATGCTCGACGGCAAGGCCATCGATCCCGCCGCGTCCTACCGGGTCACCATCAACAACTACCTCGCGCTCGGCGGCGACGGCTTCACCGCGTTCAAGAGCGGCCGCGATCCGATCACCGGCCCCTATGACGACGAGGCGCTGTTCGCCTATCTCAAGGCCAACGGCCCGCTGGCGCCGCCGCCGCGCGGCCGCATCGTCAACAAGGCCTCGTGACGCCCCGCACGCTGGGCGGAAAGCCGGTCATATCGCCCGCGGGGCTCTTTCCGAGGCTGCGTTCAGCGCATAGATTGGGCACTCCCGCAACGCGCGAGTGGCAGAGCCCTAATGTCGACGCTGTATCTCTCTCATGAAGCCTGCCTCGATCACGCCACGCCGTCCGGCCACCCCGAGCGCGCCGACCGGCTGCGCGCCGTCGAGGAGGCGCTGACCGAGGAGCGCTTCGCCCTGCTCGATCGCGACGAGGCCCCGGAGGCGGACATCGAGCTCGCCCTGCTCTGCCACAACGAGCACTACGTCACCGAGCTGCGCCATATGGCCCCGACCTCGGGGATCATCTATCTCGACGGCGATACCTCGATGTCGCCGGGCACCTGGGAAGCGGTGATGCGCGGCGTCGGCGGCGCGGTCGCGGCGACCGAGTCGGTGATGTCCGGCCGCCACCGCAACGCCTTCGTCGCGGTGCGCCCGCCCGGGCACCATGCCGAGATCGCCAAGCCGATGGGCTTCTGCTTCTTCGACAATGTCGCGATCGCCGCGCGCTACGCCCAACGCACCTTCGGCATCGCGCGCGCCGCCATCGTCGATTTCGACGTCCACCATGGCAACGGCACCCAGGACATCTTCTGGGCCGACAAGAGCGTGATGTACTGCTCGACCCACCAGATGCCGCTGTTCCCGGGCACCGGCGCCCGCGGCGAGCGCGGCGAGCACGACACCATCGTCAACGCGCCGCTGGCCTCCGAGGACGGCAGCCTCGAGTTCCGCTCCGCCTTCGAGAACCTGATCCTGCCGCAGCTCACTAAGTTCAGCCCGGAGCTCGTGATCATCTCGGCCGGCTTCGACGCCCACTATCGCGATCCGCTGGCGTCGCTCAACCTGCGGGCCGAGGATTTCGGCTGGGTCACCCGCAAGCTGATGGATCTGGCTGACAAGACCGCCGGCGGCCGCGTCGTTTCGGTCCTGGAGGGCGGCTATGACCTTCAGGGGCTTAAGGAATCCGTCGCGGCCCACGTCGCGGCGCTGACCGGGGCGTAATCCCCAGGTTCCGGCCGATCCACCCCGGCAGGGCCTGACAGGGCCGCGAGCGGGGTGTAAAAGCACGGCCCCGGAGTTGAGTGAGCTGCAGGGAACCCGCATGGCGGACAACACCGTAACCGACGTCAAGAAGCTGTCGTTCGAGCGCGCGATCGAGGAGCTGGAAACGATCGTGAAGCGGCTCGAGGACGGCAAGGTGCCGCTCGAGGAGTCGGTGACGATCTATGAGCGCGGCGAGGCGCTGAAGCGGCGCTGCGAGGAACTGCTGCGCCAGGCCGAGGCCCGGGTCGAGAAGATCACGACCGACGCCAGCGGCCATGCGGCGGGAACCGTACCGCTCGACGTGCAATAGCGGCTTGCGGCGGGCCTCTCCGGGCAACAGTCCGGATTTATTTCGCTGCCGTCCGGCGCGACTTTCACGCGCGGTCGGAGCGCCTCTCAATCGTGCAATTCGGCCGCACATCGGAGCAGCTGCATTGTCGACGGGCTTGGCCGCCAAGCGCCCCCTGGCGAAGTCTCTGCCCCGCGTTCACCGATCGAGAGCCGCCGCTACGTGCTTCGTTTACCATGCGACACGATTGGATCCTGGCAGTTCGACCATGGCGTCCCCGATCCCATGAGCGCGCCGGTCCACGGCTGCAAGCGTCCGGGCCCGATCATGACAACGTGCTGCGCTCATAGGCCTTCCGCGTCCGCTTCGTGACGGCCCACGAAAGGCCGCACGCCGGCGACTTCTTCATGATCGTCCGCGGACCGATCCCCTTACGCGAACGCATGGCTCACCGCGCCGCGGCGCGCGCAATCGCCGCATCGGCGGATTCTGTGCCGCGGGAAAAAGCCTGGACCGAGCTCGCGTCCCCGGTCTATTGCGGAGCGCTGGCTGCCGTCGATTTGAGCAGCGCACTGGAACCTCCGGCACGCCGCCGCGGTTGAGACGTGGCGCAAAGGTACCGTTTGCGGGCTTGCCAACGCCCGCCGGGTTGGCTTTAAGACGCACTTTGGTGTAAAGCTTCTCGCAACTGCGGGTTTTTGGAAGTGTCCATCCTCTCCAGAGAGAGGAATCTAAGCGCTTGCAAGAGCTAGCAAAACTCACTTGGCTGAACGACTTGGCGATCTTGGGCGACTAACGAGGACGGCAAGGCCACCAAGAGTGACTTACATCACATAGATCGATCCCAAACCCGGCTAGTCTTCGGACTGCGGCTTCGATCCGCGCGGATGTGACCTTCAAGACCTCAGGTTTCGCCGCCCGTTACGATGAACCTCTCAGATGTCGGCCCTTGAACCCGACCTGCAAAATTGGAATGTCACCGTGACCACATTTAGTAAGACGCCGCTTCTCGACACCATCAAGACCCCGGAAGATCTGCGCCGGCTGAAGGTCGAGCAGGTCCGGCAGGTCGCCGACGAATTGCGCCAGGAGACCATCGACGCGGTCTCGGTGACCGGCGGCCATTTCGGCGCGGGTCTCGGCGTGGTCGAGCTGACCACGGCCATCCATTACGTATTCGACACCCCGCGCGACCGCCTGATCTGGGACGTCGGCCACCAGGCCTATCCGCACAAGATCCTGACCGGACGCCGCGACCGCATCCGCACCTTGCGCACCGGCGGCGGCCTGTCCGGGTTTACCAAGCGCGCCGAGAGCGACTACGATCCGTTTGGCGCTGCGCACTCGTCGACCTCGATTTCCGCCGGCCTCGGCATGGCCGTGGCGCGCGACCTGTCGGGCGGCAAGAACAACGTGATCGCCGTGATCGGCGACGGTGCGATGTCCGCCGGCATGGCCTATGAGGCGATGAACAATGCCGGCGCGATGAACTCCCGCCTTATCGTGATCCTCAACGACAACGACATGTCGATCGCGCCGCCGGTCGGCGCGATGTCGGCCTATCTGTCCCGCCTCTACTCGGGCAAGACCTACCGTACCCTGCGCGATGCCGCCAAGCAGCTCGGCCAGCATCTGCCCAAGGTGATTGCCAACCGCGCCAGCCGCGTCGAGGAATATTCGCGCGGCTTCATGATGGACGGCGGCACGCTGTTCGAGGAGCTCGGCTTCTACTACGTCGGCCCGATCGACGGCCACAACCTCGACCATCTGCTCCCCGTGCTGAAGAACGTCCGCGACATGGAGGCCGGCCCGATCCTGGTCCACGTCGTGACCCAGAAGGGCAAGGGCTACTCGCCCGCGGAAGCGGCGGCCGACAAATATCACGCGGTGGCCAAGTTCGACATCGCCACCGGCACCCAGGCCAAGGCCAAGCCGAACGCGCCGGCCTATCAGAACGTGTTCGGCCAGAGCCTGGTCAAGGAAGCCGAGAAGGACGACAAGATCGTCGGCATCACGGCCGCGATGCCCTCGGGCACCGGCATCGACATCTTCGCCAAGGCGTTCCCGAAGCGCACCTTCGACGTCGGCATCGCCGAGCAGCATGCGGTGACCTTCGCCGCCGGCCTCGCGGCGGAAGGCTACAAGCCGTTCTGCGCGATCTACTCGACCTTCCTGCAGCGCGGCTACGACCAGATCGTCCACGACGTCTGCATCCAGAGCCTGCCGGTGCGCTTCGCGATCGACCGCGCCGGCCTGGTCGGCGCCGACGGCGCCACCCATGCCGGCTCGTTCGACAACGCCTATCTCGGCTGCCTGCCGAACATGGTGATCATGGCGGCCTCCGACGAGGCCGAGCTGGTACACATGGTGGCGACCCAGGTCGCGATCAACGACCGGCCGAGCTCGGTGCGCTATCCGCGCGGCGAAGGCCGCGGCGTGGAAATGCCCGAGGTTGGCGTTCCCTTGCCGATCGGCAAGGGCCGCATGATCCGCCAGGGCAAGCAGGTCGCTCTGCTCTCGTTCGGCACCCGGTTGGCCGAGTGCGAGAAGGCGGCCGACGAGCTCGCCGCCCATGGCCTGTCCGCCTCGATCGCCGATGCGCGCTTCATGAAGCCGCTCGACGAGGAGCTGGTGATAAAGCTCGCCCGCGAGCACGACATCCTGATCACGATCGAGGAAGGCTCGATCGGCGGCTTCGGCTCGCACGTGATGCAGTATCTGTCCGACCAGGGCATGCTGGACGGCGGCCTGAAGATGCGTTCGATGGTGCTGCCCGACGAGTTCCAGGACCACGACACGCCGGCGGCGATGTACGCCCGCGCCGGGCTGGACGCCAAGGGCATCGTCCGCAAGGTGTTCGAGGCGCTCGGCAAGGACTACGCGACCGAGTCGGTCAAGCTCGCCTGAGGGCGGGCTTGCGTCCCGCAGTGGTGAGCCATGAAGATCTATCTGGCAGGTCCCGACGTGTTCCTGCCGGATGCCATTGAAATCGGCCGGCGGAAGGCCGCGATCTGCGACCGCCACGGCCTGATCGGCCTCTACCCCCTCGACAACAGCATCGACCTCGCCTCCTCCGACGCCTCGCGCCAGATCTTCCATGGCAACGAGGCGATGATGGACGACGCCGATGCCATCATCGCCAATCTCACGCCGTTCCGCGGCCCCGGCGCCGATGCCGGCACGGTCTATGAGTTCGGCTACATGGCCGGATCCGGCAAGCTGTGTCTCGGCTACTGCAACGACCCGGCCATCTACGCCGATCGAGCCCGGCGCTTCACGGCGGTGACGGAGCAGGACGGCCGCCTGGTCGATGGCGAAGGCCTGACGGTCGAGGATTTCGGCCTGCCCGACAATCTCATGATGATCCACGCGCTCGAGCTGCGCGGCCATCCACTGGTGCTGCCGCGCGAGCGGCCGGCGAATGTCTGGAACGATCTCTCGGCGTTCGAGCTGTGCGTGAAGCTAGCGGCGGAGCGGCTGGCCACGGTCTCGTAGGGTGGGCAAAGCGGCGCCGCCAGGTGCAGCGTGCCCACCGTCCATCCACGCTCTGCAATCGAGATGGTGGGCACGGCGCGTCAATTGCGATACGAGCTTGCGGAAACACCGGTGCACGCGCCTTTGCCCACCCTACGAGTCTCGCGTGGTGGCACGATCGATGACACGAACTCCCATGTCGTCCCTGCGAAAGCCGGGACCCATAACCACAGGACGGTGTGTTGGGCAGACACGTAGTTGCCATCTTCCTACAAACTACGTCCTGTGGTTATGGGTCCCGGGTCGGCGCACCGACGCGCGATGCGCGCCAGTGCTTGCCCGGGACGACACCGGAATGGTTGCGCGACCTCCACAACTCATGACCACTCCACAACTCATGACCATTCATCAAACCGCCCATGACCCCTGCCCGCAAACGCGCTGACATCCTCCTCGTCGAACGCGGCCTGTTCGAGAGCCGCGCGCGGGCGCAGGCGGCGATCGAGGCGGGGCTCGTGTTCGCCAACGACAAGCAGGTCGGCAAAGCCTCGGAGAGCATTCCCGCCGACGCCGTCCTGCAGGCCGAGCCGGCGCATCCCTGGGTGTCGCGTGGCGGCGTCAAGCTGGCGGCGGCGCTGGAGCATTACGGCATCGAGGTCGAGGACCATGTCTGCCTCGATGTCGGCGCCTCCACCGGCGGCTTCACCGAGGTGCTGCTGGCGAATGGCGCGGCGCTCGTGTTCGCGGTCGACGTCGGCCGCGACCAGTTGCACCCGTCATTGCGCAATCACCCGAAGATCATCTCGATGGAGCAGACCGACATCCGCAGCTACGACGGCAAGCGGCTGGCGCAGCGCCCCGACATCGTCGTGATCGACTGCAGCTTCATCTCGCTCAAGGCGGTGCTGCCGGCCGCGCTATCGCTCGCCGCCTCGCCGATGAGCCTGCTGGCGCTGATCAAGCCGCAATTCGAGGCGCAGGGAAAGCACGGCAAGGGCGGCATCATCAAGGATGCAGCCGTCCATCAAGCCGTGTGCGATGACATCGCCGCCTTCGCCGCCTCGCTCGGCTGCAGCGAAATCGCGATCTTTCCGTCATCGATCAAGGGCGGCGACGGCAACGCCGAATTCTTCCTGGGAGCGCGCCGCCATGGTTGAACGTCTCGTCATCGACCAGGTCGGCCATCGCGGCGATGGCGTGTCGCTGTCATCGGGCGAGGCGCTGTACGTGCCCTACACGCTGGCCGGCGAGACCGTGGAGACGGCCGTCGTGCCCGGCCATCCCGATCGCCGCAAGCTGCTCGCGGTGGAGACGGCGAGTCCCGAGCGGATCGCGCCGTTCTGCGCGCATTTCGGCGTGTGCGGCGGCTGCGCCATCCAGCACTGGATGTCCGGGCCCTATCAGCAATGGAAGCGCAACATCATCGTCGAGACGCTACGGGCCGCCAAGGTCGACTGCGACGTGGCCGATCTGATCGATGCCCACGGCGCCGGCCGGCGCCGCGCCACCTTCCACGCCCGGATGGGCACGCACGACGTTCTCAGGGTCGGATTCTCGGCCGCGAACAGCCACGATATCGTGCCGATCGACCGCTGCCCGATGCTCGATCCTGCTCTGGACGGTGCGCTGGAAGCCGCATGGGCCCTGGCTGAGGCGCTGAAGCCGACCGGCAAGCCGCTCGACATCCAGGCGACCGCGACCAGCAACGGCCTCGACATCGACATCCGCGGCTCCGGCCCGCTGCCGCCGCCGCGCATCGCGGCCCTGTCCCGCCTCGCCGAACAGCACCGGCTGGCGCGGCTGACGCGCCACGGCGAGCTGGTGCTGATGCGCAATGCGCCAGTTGTCACGATGGGCACGGCGCAGGTGACGCTGCCGCCCGGCTCGTTTCTGCAGGCCACCGTGCAAGGCGAGGAGACGCTGGCGCAGCTCGTGATGGAGCGGACCGGCAAGGCCAGGCACGTCGCCGACCTGTTCTGCGGCGTCGGCCCGTTCGCGCTGCGGCTCGCCACGCGGGCGCGCGTCACCGCCATGGACAATGATGCCGGCGCGATCGCGGCGCTGCAGAAGGCGGCCGGGACGCCCGGCCTCAAGCCGATCAAGGCCGAGGCGCGCGACCTGTTCCGCCGCCCGCTGATGCCGCCGGAATTGCGCGACATCGATGCCGTCGTGTTCGACCCGCCGCGCCAGGGCGCGCAGGCCCAGGCCAGGCAGCTCGCGGCCAGCAAGGCGCCGGTGATCGTCGCGGTGTCCTGCAACGTCACCACCTTCGCCCGCGACGTCCGCATGCTGATCGACGGCGGCTACAAGCTCGAGACGGTCGTCCCCGTCGACCAGTTCCGCCACACGCCGCATGTGGAGTTGGTGGCGCGGCTGGTGCGGTGAGGCGGTGATGCGGGATGCCTATTAGTTGAGCGCAGAGCTTGCTCGGCACGAACGGTGCGCACCCTCTCCCCGTTCTTACGGGGGCGCGACGAGCTTCGCTCGCGCTGAGAGGGTTGGGGTGAGAGGCAGCCGCACGGGAAGTGTCAGCAGGGGCAAACGCACCGGGTGTGTGCGTGGATAGACCTGTCCCCCTCACCCGGATTGCATCTTCGATGCAATCCGACCTCTCAGCGCGAGCGAAGCTCGTCGCGGCCCCGCAAGCGGGGCGAGGTGCACTGCCGCCGCTGCGAGATCCCGGCCAATCAAGAAACACGAGAGGTCAAGCAGCGGCGCTGCCGTGTCTATGACTGCTACCGCACCACGCTGACCTTCACCGGGGCGACGCCGGTGTGGATCATGCCGAGCGCCTGGGCGGCGGAGTAGGACACATCCACCACCCGGCCCTGCACGAACGGTCCACGGTCGTTGACACGCACCACCACCGAGCGGCCGGTCTTGACGTTGGTGACCTGCAAACGGGTGCCGAACGGCAGGCTGCGATGGGCGGCCGTCAGCTCGGAGGGATCGAAGCGTTCGCCGCTCGCGGTCTTGCGGCCTTCCGAGTAGTAGCTGGCGAGGCCCGACGAGGTGGCGTGGGCTGGAGGCGGGCTGAGCTCGGCCTGCTGGACGCGCACCACCGACTCCGGCGCCGTCTCCGCACGCTGCACCTGCGGCCGGAATTCGGCGGCAGCTTGCTTCGTCGGCGCCGCCCAGCGCGCCTGCCGGACCGCCGACGATTGCGCGCAGGCGGCGAGCGAAGCCGCCGCCGCACACAGCAGCGCTGGCCTCAGAAGTTGGGATGCGAGCCCTGCACCCGGGCCATGGACGACTGACGAGGGACCTGCTGTCCGGTCGATGATACGCATGTTCTGTGCGCCTCCGCCTCAACCCGCTCATGGTCGCGGCCCAATCGCGGCGGCACAGTGGCAAAGAGAATTTTGGCGCCATGCAACCCCTGGTTTTCAGATCATGTGTGGCTGTGAGGTCACAGATTCGCCGGATCGGCAACAAGACGGGGTTTTTCCACACGAGATCGGGATACCAATCCTTGCACCCGACACGCGTCCGATGGGTGCGCAGTGCACGCCTCCGACCAGGACAGGCGGTGTGAAGCGCTGCGCGCCGGTCGATGGCGGATCAGGGGCGCCGGTGTGGCGCAGCCCGGGTCACCGGCCCCAGCGATCCTGCCAGATCTTCTCGCCGATCGTGCAGGACACGCGCGGCTCCTTGTCGGCGTCATCGGCGACCGGCACGATGCGCGGCGGCGGTGCCCGTCCGGCGACCTCCATCAGCAGCTTGGTGCGGATGGCCTCCTTGAACTCCTCGCGGCTCTTGATCGTGACCACGAACGAGCCGTGGCCGCCGGTGACGCAATCCTTGTAGTAGAGATCGAGGTTCTCGATATCCATGGTCGAGTAGGACGGCTCCTTGACCATGATCGGCAGGCCGTTGATCGTGATGCCCTTGTTGACGGCCTCGTCGCGCGCGATCGTCACCGGCGAGGGACCGTTGTTGTTGGGCCCGTCGCCGGAGATGTCGATGACGCGGCGCAGCCCGCGATAGGGGTTCTCATCGAACAACGGCATGGCGAAGTAGATCGCGCCCGAGATCGAGGTGCGCGACGCCCGGCGGATCGGCGTCTTCATGATCTCGGCGGCGACGGCGTCGGCACTTTCCGGTCCGTCGATCAGGCGCCATGGAATGATGATCTTCTGGTCGCTCGAGGCCGCCCATTCGAAATAGGTCACGGCGATGCGGCCGTGCACGCCGTTCTTCAGCGCCTGCAGGAACTCGCGCGAGCTGAGCGCCTGGGCGTAGCCTTCGCGCTGGATCGCCAGTTCGTCCAGATCCATCGAGTAGGACACGTCGACGGCGAGGATGAGCTCAACGTCGACGGAGGCTTCCTTCTCGCTCAGTTGCTGCGCCGGCTGGGTCCTCGGCGCGGCCACGACGCTGGCGACGTCGCCGCCAGCCAAGGCGCCCGCCAGACACGCCACCCCGATCGAGATCCACCAGCGCATGAGCTGCCCTCCAATCGCGTCTGATGATGGTGACATGCAATCCGCAGAGCGCAAAGCGGGAACGCACACATCCATTCACATTCCGGTTAGTCCCCTGGATTGCCCGGATGTCAGGCAGCCGCGTGCGCCCATCGCGCAAGGCATGCAGCCCGTGGTTTCCCGGAGCGTTCGAAGCCTGTATCGTGGCGTGACTGCCGCATCAGGAACACAGGCGCGCCCTTCAAATGAACGATGCCGTCACCAAGCCCAAGACGAAGGTACGCACCAAGACCGAGCGTCCGCGGCTCTACAAGGTGATCCTCGTCAACGACGATTTCACGCCGCGCGATTTCGTGGTGATGATCCTGAAGGCGGAATTCCGCATGACCGAGGACCAGGCCTACAAGGTCATGATCACGGCCCATAAGCTCGGCGTCTGCGTGGTGGCGGTGTTCACAAAGGACGTCGCCGAGACCAAGGCGACGCGCGCGACCGATGCCGGCCGCGCCAAGGGATACCCGCTGCTGTTCACCACCGAGCCGGAGACCTGAGCCGGCGAACTAATTCCCTTCCTCGCGCAGCCCGAACACGCGTTGCGCGGTCGCGAGGCCAGCGATCGGAAATTCGCCGAGATCGGTCCAGAGATCGGTCAGCGGCTCGGGACAGGCGCCGGCAAAGGCCTCGGACGCGACCACCGTGCGCTTCAGCTGCGCGGCCATCTTCTCCAGCCTTGCGGCGAGATTGACGGCGGGGCCGATGCAGGTGAAGTCGAGCCGGTTGCCGCCGCCGATATTGCCATAGAGCAACCGTCCGACATGCAGCGCCACGCCGAAACGAAACCGCTCCCCGATGTCGCCGACCGCATATTCCAGCGCGTCGACGCGGGCGCGCGACGCCCGCGCCGCCGTGAGTACGCGGCCGCAGACCTCGCTCGGATCGCCGCCCTGCGCGCGAATGGGGAACACCGCGAGCAGGCCGTCGCCCATGAACTTGAGCACCTCGCCGCCCTGCTCGCGGATCGGATCCACCTGGCAGTCGAAGTACTGGTTGAGGATGTCGACGACGTTCTCGGCCGGCAGCCGGTCCGACAGCGGCGTGAAGCCGCGCAGATCCGACAACCAGATCGCCGCATCGAGCGTATCGGTGTGGCCGCGGCGGATCTGGCCGCCGAGGATGCGCTCGCCGGCGCTGTTGCCGACATAGGTGTCGAGCAGCATCGAGGCGGTCCGGCGCAGCGTGACGATCTCGGTGTAGCGTGCGAGCGCAGGCATCAGCGACCGGATCGCGTTCAGCTGCGCGTCGGTGAAGCCTCTTGGAGATTTGGTGGTCCAGCTCGAGGCATGGACCGCGCGATCGATGAAGGTCATCGGCAAGGCGAGATAGTCGGTCACGCCCTCGGCACGCAGATCCATCAGGATCGGAAAACGCTCCGCCTGCGGATGGCGAGGATCGGCCCCGAACTCCCTGCCATGCTCGAACACGAGCGCGAGCGGACTGTCCGTGTAGGCCGGGGTGCTCTCGAAACCGAAATCGACCGTGCCCATCTCGACCTCGGCGCCCTGGCGCCAGATGAAGCTGCGGCCGGCGATATCGGGATGAAGGGTGCGGACGAACACGCCGACGCGCCACAACGGGATGCCGAGCCCGACCAGGCGCTCGCAGCATTCGGACATCATCTGGCTCGGCGTCGCCGCGGAGCGCGCACCATCGACCAGCCAGTCCTTGATGTCCCGCAGCTTGGAAGTGTCCATGGGCTGAGATTAAGCGACGGACGTGACAACAGTAAACAGGTACTCCGTGCGCGACCAACCGACCTGGCCGCGATGGCGCAGCAGATGATCGGCGAGCACGCAGGCCATCATCGCCTCGCCCACCGGGCCCGTGCGGATTGCCGACGCAGGGGTCGTGATGGCCCTTGGCGAGGCTCTTCGTGACAGCTCATGGAGACAGCGAGACGCACGCGGCGTGGCGGCAATTTTAGCCATTTGCGAGGAAGGCCGTTCAGCTCCGCGCGGTATCCTGACACGATGAGAGAGACCCTCCGCAGCGTATCATCCACCATTGTTCCTCAGACCTCGTTCGGACCGTTGCGGCTACTGCCGGCGCTGCCATGGCTCATCCTCGCCGCGGCAATGCGGGTGATCGCGTTTGCCGGCGGACCGGCCAGCCTGCCCGCTCTGGTCGTGGCCGCGGTCGCCGTGCTGCACGCCTTCATCGTCACGGCGCAGCGCTGTATCGAGGCAAGCGGCGGCCAGACGAACCTCGGCGAGCTGAGCGTCACCGACCAGCTTCGATTGTCCCTGGCCGTGCTATGGCGGATCGCCTTGCTGATGATCGCGGCTGCGCTAGCCCTGGTGTTCACGCCCTATGCGGGACAGAGCCCCCATCTGATGGCCGGACTGGATGGCATGGCCTTCGACCAGTTCACGCATCTCGGCCGGTTCTGGAGCGCATTCATCGCAGCGCTGGTGCTGCTGATGATCCTGCAGGCCGAGCGCAACAATGGCCGGACCGCGTTCTTCCCCGCACTCGGTGAGTTCGCTCGGCGCGGGCTATGGCTCGGGACCGCCGTGCTGGTGCTGGGCCTGGTCAACATCGGACTGGGCTACGGCCAGAATGCCGTCCGTAGCCTGATCTGGACGTTCGGGCAGACCGAGGCCAGTCAGTTCGCCAAGAACCTGGTGTTCTTCGTGTTCATCTTCTCGTTCGCGATGCTGCGGCTGTGGGTCACGCTCTCGATCGTGACCTTCGGGCTGAAGGCGTCGTATGTGTACGGCGAGAACGATTAACCTACCCCACCTGGCCGCGATGGCGCAGCAGGTGATCGGCGAGCACGCAAGCCATCATCGCCTCGCCGACGGGAACCGCGCGGATGCCGACGCAGGGGTCGTGACGGCCCTTGGTCAGGATCTCGGTCTCCTGGCCTGAGCGGTCGACGGTCTGGCGCGGGGTGAGGATCGACGAGGTCGGCTTGACCGCGAAGCGCAGCACGATCGGCTGTCCCGTGGCGATGCCGCCGAGAATGCCCCCGGCATTGTTGGAGAGGAAGCGCGTGCCGTCATTGGCCGAGCGCATCTCGTCGGCATTCTCCTCGCCGGTCAGCTCGGCCGCACCGAAGCCGGCGCCGATCTCGACCCCCTTCACGGCGTTGATGCTCATCATCGCCGCGGCGAGATCGGCATCGAGCTTGCCGTAGAGCGGCGCGCCAAGTCCCGCCGGCACGCCCTCGGCGACGATCTCGAGCACGGCGCCGATCGACGAGCCGGACTTCCTGATGCCGTCGAGATAGTCCTCGAAGAACGCTGCCTTGTCCTTGTCGGGGCAGAAGAAGGGATTGCGCGCGACCTCGTCCCAGTCCCAGTTGCCGCGGTCGATCTTGTGCGGCCCCATCTGCACCAGCGCGCCGCGCACCTTCACGTCGGGCAGGACCTTGCGCGCGATCGCGCCGGCCGCAACGCGCGTCGCGGTCTCGCGCGCGGAGGACCGGCCGCCGCCGCGATAGTCGCGCAGGCCGTATTTGGCCTCGTAGGTGAAGTCGGCATGGCCGGGACGAAACTTGTCCTTGATCCCGGAATAGTCCTTGGAGCGCTGATCGGTGTTCTCGATCAGGAGCGCGATCGGCGTGCCGGTGGTGACCTGCGCTCCCGTGTCTGGATCGGCCATCACACCGGACAGGATCTTCACCTGGTCCGGCTCCTGGCGCTGGGTGGTGAAGCGCGACTGGCCGGGACGGCGGCGGTCGAGATCACGCTGGATCTCCTCCGCTTGCAGCGGGATCCGCGGCGGACAGCCGTCGACCACGCAGCCGATGGCCACGCCATGGCTCTCGCCGAAGGTGGTGACGCGGAACATGTGGCCGAAGGTGTTGAAGGACATGAGCTGATCACCCAATCGGAAAAACCGTCATTCCGGGACGGTCCGAAGGACCAGACCCGGACTCTCGAGATTCCGGTTTCGCCTCTCACGACGCGCCCCGGAATGACGGGGACAAACTAACTGTACTTCTCGAAGCCGTTCTCGCCGAACACATAGACCGCGCCCTGCTGGATCGGCAGGTCGACGGCGCCGTGCGGCGTCTCGAAGCCCAGCGCGACCATCAGCGCCCGCGCCGTGCCGCCATGGGCGACCGCCACGATATCGCCAGACAGCCCATCGTACCAGTCGCGCACGCGGCGCTCGACGTCGGCATAGGTCTCGCCGCCCTCGGGCGCCAGCGACCATTTGTCGGTCAGCCGCCGGGCATAGAAGGCGGGATCGGCCGCCTGCATTTCCGGCAGCGTCGCCCCTTCCCATTTGCCGTAGCCGATCTCGCGCAGCCGGGCATCGAGCGCATAGCCCTCGGCTGGCAGCCCCAGGGTCTCACGCACCAGCTCCATGGTCGCGCGGGCGCGGCTGAGCGGGCTCGCGACGTAGGGCAGGCGCGCCGCATCATGGCCGTTGCGCGCAGCAAGCTCGGCCAGGAGGTTGCCGGCCTGCACCGCCTGCACCCGCCCGAGCGCGTTCAGCGGAATGTCCTGCGTGCCCTGCAGCCGGCCGAGCGCATTCCATTCCGTCTCGCCGTGGCGGATGTAGTAGATCGTGGGCCGTGGCATTGCGTGTTGACGTTAGTCCTTGGCGCCGACGGAGTTGCTGAGCGAGATGTCGGGCGCCTCGGGCCGCTTCATGCCGACGACATGATAGCCGGAATCGACGTGATGCACCTCGCCGGTGACACCACGCGACAGGTCGGACAAGAGATACAGCGCGCTGTCGCCGACCTCGTCGATGGTCACGGTCCGGCGCAGCGGCGCGTTGTATTCGTTCCACTTCAGAATATAGCGGAAGTCACCGATGCCCGACGCGGCCAGCGTCTTGATCGGGCCGGCCGAGATCGCGTTGACGCGGATGCTCTTCTCGCCGAGATCGGCGGCGAGATAGCGCACGCTGGCTTCCAGCGCGGCCTTGGCGACGCCCATCACATTGTAGTGCGGCATCCACTTCTCGGCGCCGTAATAGGTCAGGGTGATGATCGAGCCGCCGTCGGTCATCAGCTTCTCGGCGCGCTGCGCGATCGCGGTCAGCGAGTAGCAGCTGATCAGCATGCTCTTGGAGAAATTGTCCTGCGTGGTCTCGATGTAGCGGCCGTCGAGCTGGTCCTTGTCGGAGAAGGCGATGGCGTGGACGACGAAGTCGATCTTGCCCCACTTCTCCTTGAGCACGTCGAACACGGCATCGATGGTCGATGGATCGGTGACGTCGCAATGGCCGAGCACGAGGCCGCCGAGCTCAGCCGCCAGCGGCTCGACGCGCTTCTTCAGCGCGTCGCCCTGGTAGGTCAACGCGATCTCCGCGCCGGCCGCGCGCGCGGCCTTGGCAATGCCCCAGGCGATCGAGCGGTTGTTGGCCACACCGAGGACCACCCCGCGCTTGCCCTGCATCAAACCTGAAATCTGCGCCATGCGGCTTCCCATCGAACTGATTATGAGAGCATGATCCGGAAAAGTGGAAACCGGTTTTCCGAAAGATCATGCTCAAACAAGGAGATGAGCATCATGCGTTTCCGTGGAAGCGCATCATGCTCTGAGGACTGGACGTACACCACCGGTCTGGCCCGGTACAGCCCCATTCCGCCCGCTCTGTGGCAAACGCCCAGCCAGCTTGCCCGGCTGGAATAGGCCTGAGATCGCGGGGTTATGATCTTTGCAAGGCGCCGGCTGCGGCCTGCGCCCTTGTCATCGCAGCGAACAGCCGCAGGGCAGTCCATGAACGCGTTCCGCCAGAGCGTCGAGACCATGATTCCGGCACTGCGCCGTTATGCCCGGGCGTTGGCGCGCGACATGGACGCGGCCGACGAGCTGGTCCAGGACACGCTGGTGCGGGCGCTGCGCTCGGAACGGCTGTTCCTGGGCGGCGACATCAGGAGCTGGCTGTACACGATCCTGACCAATCTGAACAAGAACCGCCGGCGCTCCCTGGCACGGCGACCTCACTTCATGCCGCTCCAGGACGACAATGCCGACGCCAGCGGCACTGAGGCCGAGGGCCGGGACATCGAGCGCGCGCTGGCGACCCTGGTGGAGGAGCAGCGCGCGGCGCTTCTCCTCGTCGTGCTCGAAGGCATGAGCTACCGCGAGGTCGCCGACATCCAGGGTGTCCCGATCGGCACCGTGATGTCCCGCCTCGCCCGCGCCCGCGCCCATGTCCGTGCCGTGCTCGAGGGCGAGCGGCCGGCGCTGCGGAGGGTGAAATGACCACTGCACAAAAGCCGCCCTGCCATGTTCGGCTGCCCAAGCCTGCAGCGACCGCGCATCGCCGCAGCCGCTCGATTGCAACGAGATCCCGATGATGACCGAGCCGACCATTCCCGTCACCGAAGACGAGCTGCACGCCTACGTCGACAACGAGCTGCCGGCCGAGCGCCGCAGCGACGTCGAGCGCTGGCTGGCCGCGCATCCGGCGGACGCCGAGCGCGTGCAATCCTGGCGCAGCATGGCTGAGGCGCTCCATGCCCGCTACGATTCGATCGTCAACGAGCCGGTGCCGCCGCGGCTCGACCTCGACGGTCTGGAGCGCCGGCCGCGGCGCTGGGTCGTCGCGGCCATGGCGGCAAGCGTGGCGGCCTTCGCGGCCGGCGGCGCGGTCGGCTGGGTCGCGCGTGGCGCTACGTCCTCGCCGTCGCCGCTGCAGGCCCTCGCCGGCGAGGCACTCGATGCGCACCGACTCTACGTCGTGGAGGTGCGCCATCCGGTTGAGGTCCCCGGCGACGAGAAGGCCCATCTGCAGCAATGGCTGACGCGGCGCTGCGGCCGCACCGTGCAGGCGCCGGAGCTGGAAACCACCGGACTGAAGCTCGTCGGCGGCCGGCTGCTGCCGGGGCCGACCGGTCCGGCGTCCTTCCTGATGTACGAGAGCACCTCCGGCGAGCGCTTCACGGTGTATGCGACCAAGGTCGGGATCGAGGCGGCCGAGATGCGCTATACGGCGCAGGGCAACACCGCTGCGCTGTCCTGGGCGGAGCGCGGCGTCAGCTACGTCGTCAGTGGCAGCAGCGACCGGACGCGTCTCACCCAGGTCGCGCGCCTTGTTTATGACCAGTCCGAACGGGCGGGCGGCTAGCGGCGGACCATTGCCCGATTTCGCGAGGTGCCGGCCTCGGCGCGATTACGGCCGTGATCAGAAGCGTTTGCAGGATGGCCGCAAACGCTGCGCGAAAGCGTACCGATCCCCGCCTCGCCCGGGCGGGAGACACGCCAAGGTCGGCGCCGCAATTCGGTCACCGGAAATCTGGAATCAGGTCACCGGCACGTCTCAATATAGCGCCAAATGTTCACGAAAAAATGAGGAGTGTTCGATCCGCCGATCGACACGGAAGCGGCCTCGATCGGGGTTTTGTACCGCGCTGGTCCCCCTTTCGAGGCCGCACTTTTTCTCTCAGCTTTCCAGCTCGCCCCCTCAACTTTAAGCCGAGTGGCCTACAACGCGCAACCTCAGGAGAGGTTGCTGCGCGGATTGTAGGGATGGCGGTCGCGCCATTTGGTCATCAGGGCTTCGAGCTCGGCATCGTTGCCGTCGGGCAGCACGATCCGGGTGGTGACGAACAGATCGCCGACCGAGCCATCGCTCTTGGGCAGGCCCTTGCCCTTGAGCCGGAAGGTGCGGCCGCTGGAGGTGTTCTTCGGGATCGACAGCTCGACCGCGCTGCCGAGCGTCGGCGCCCTCACCTTGGCGCCCAGGACCGCCTCGTAAAGCGTGATCGGCAGATCGAGCCTGAGGTCGCTGCCCTCGACCTTGAAGAACGGATGCGGCGCGATCTGGATCGTGATCAGGAGATCACCTGGCCGGTGTCCGGGCGCGCTCTCGCCCTGCCCCTTCAGCCTGATCTGCTGGCCGGCGGTGACGCCAGCGGGGACCTTGACGTTGAGCTCCTTGCCCGACGGCAGCCGAACGCGCTTCTCGCCGCCCTTCACGGACTCCTCGAGCGAGACCGACATCGCAACCTTCAGATCGAGGTCGAGGCCGACTCCGCCGGTGTCGAACTCGAACGAACCGCCGCCGCCACGTGCACCGCGCGGGCCAGCGCCGCCGAACATGCTGTTCAGGATGTCCTCGAATCCGCCACCGCCAAAGCCGCCACCCGGCCCGCCGCCGCTGCGGAAGGTATAATTCTCGAATCCGCCCCCCGGCCCGCCGCGGCCGGCGCCGCCGCCAGGGAAGCCCTGGAAGCGCGGCTTGCCTTCGGCGTCGATCTCGCCGCGATCGAACTGCTTGCGCTTCTCCTCGTCGCCCAGGATCTCGTTGGCCGAATTGATCTCGGCAAACCGCGCCGATGCCTTCGGATCATCCTTGTTGCTGTCGGGGTGGTGCTTCTTGGCGAGCTTGCGATAGGCGCTCTTGATGGCCGCAGCGCTGGCGCTTCGCGGCACCCCCAAGACCTCATAGGGGTCGCGCATCCGTCACGTCTCCTTACAGAAAGTCAGATACTAACCTATGGGCTCCCCGCCCGCTTTGCATTTCATCTGGGGAGTCCGTTGTATTTTTGCAACGGGTTCCTGATGGTCCCGGCTAGCTTTGCTGCCAGGGTTTGAGCGTCTGGATGTCCCAGCGCCCACGCTCGATACGGCACGCCGAGCCCTGCAGCCAGCGCTCCGTCTTGCCGTTGACGTAGCTCGCGAGGAAATCGCGGCACGTGCGGCCGTTGTCGGCCGTGTAGGACTTGGCGATCGGCGTCACCGAGCCGCGAGCGCCGGTCTGCGGATTCTGCCAGGGCTGGCTGGAATCCTTGCTCCCCCTGGTCAGCACGTCCGACGCGGCGTTGCGGGCAAAAGCGAGATCGGCTTCGGTCGGCTCGCGCTCGGGCGGCGGGCTGACCGCGCCGGTGATCTCCGCATCGTCCATCTTGGCAAAGGCCGTTTCAGGGCGAGACAGGCTGCAGCCGCCGCCGGACAGGCCGATTAGAATGAGTGTCAAAGCGGTGCCGGCATGACCGATCGCGGATAGGCCAAGTCGGACCGATGCCCTATATAGGACCGGACCCGGATGGACTTGCGCGCGCTTGGCCGCGGGTGAACGCAAAACTCGGACTCCCCAAAGACATGACCGACCCCACGAGCATCAAACACCAGACAACCTTAACATCCGGTACATCGGCCGATTTTACCCAGGCCGGCGAGCCGTTTGCGCTGTTTGCCGACTGGTTTGCGGAGGCCAGCAAGAGCGAGCCCAACGATCCGAATGCGATGGCGCTGGCGACGGTCGA
The DNA here is from genome assembly GCF_051167995.1 of Bradyrhizobium sp. HKCCYLRH3073. Taxonomy (NCBI): domain Bacteria; kingdom Pseudomonadati; phylum Pseudomonadota; class Alphaproteobacteria; order Hyphomicrobiales; family Nitrobacteraceae; genus Bradyrhizobium; species Bradyrhizobium sp. HKCCYLRH3073. The sequence goes on along the minus strand of NZ_JBNPUD010000001.1, from coordinate 538,430 downwards.
CGATAGCGGGTTGCCCGACGTGCGCATGGTGCTGATGAAGGGCTATGACCAGGACGGCTTCGTCTTCTACAGCCACAAGGCCAGCCAGAAGGGCCGTGAGCTCGCCGCCAATCCGAAGGCCGCGCTGCTGTTTCACTGGAAGTCGCTGCGCCGCCAGGTCCGCATCCGCGGCCTCGTGACGCCGGTGAGCGACGAGGAGGCCGACGCCTATTTCGCGACCCGGCCGAAGCAGGCGCAGCTCGGCGCCTGGGCCAGCAAGCAGTCGCAGCCGCTGGAGAGCCGGTTCGCGTTCGAGCAGGCGATCGCCAAGGTCGCCACGCAATACATCATCGGCGAGGTGCCGCGGCCGCCGGGATGGAGCGGCTGGCGCATCGCGCCCATCAGCATGGAGTTCTGGCACGACCGGCCGTTCCGCCTGCACGACCGCATCGAATTCCGCCGCGACGCCGCCGACCAGCCGTGGACCAAGGTGCGGATGTATCCGTGAGACATCGCCGAGCGCGCCAGCGCCCGGCTGCCGGCGTCTGATGCCTTGTCGGACGAATCGCCCGCGCGTGCGTGAATCGAGCGTCGCACCTGCAACCATTGTGGTAAGTTGATCCGTCCGGGATCGTGAGAGACCCAGTTCATGCCGACTCCTTCGAACCAGCCGCGGCGCACGATGCTGCTGACCGGCGCCAGCCGCGGCATCGGTCATGCCACCGTCATCCGATTCTCCTCCGCCGGCTGGCGCGTCATCACCTGCTCGCGGCATCCCTTCCCCGAGGAATGTCCGTGGGGCGCAGGTCCCGAAGACCACATCCAGGTCGACCTTGCCGATCCCGAGGACACGCTGCGGGCGATCGAGGAGGTCAAACAGCGCATGGACAGTGGCGAGCTGCATGCGCTGGTGAACAACGCCGCGATCTCGCCGAAGGGCGCCGGCGGCGCCCGGCTCGGCACCGTCGACACCGACCTCGACACCTGGAATCACGTCTTCCGCGTCAACTTCTTCGCGCCGATCATGATGGCGCGCGGCCTGATCAAGGAGCTGAAGGCGGCCAAGGGCTCCGTCGTCAACGTCACCTCGATCGCCGGCTCGCGCGTGCATCCCTTCGCCGGCGCGGCCTACGCGACCTCCAAGGCGGCGCTGGCCGCGCTGACCCGCGAGATGGCGTCGGATTTCGGCCGCGTCGGCGTCCGCGTCAACTCGATCGCGCCGGGCGAGATCGACACCTCGATCCTGTCGCCGGGCACCGAGAAGATCGTGCAGGAGCAGATCCCGATGCAGCGCCTCGGCACCCCCGACGAGGTCGCCAAGATCATCTATGTGCTGTGCACGGAGACCAGCTCCTACGTGAACGGCGCCGAGATCCACATCAACGGCGGCCAGCACGTCTGAGACCGTCGCCGCGGAGGGGCCTGCCCGTCTCCGGTTTGGTTCACGGCGGATTGCCGCGCGCGGCAAGTTCCAGATGGCCGTGCGAAGCGGCGATTAACACCGTTTCCGAAGATCGATTCGGCCGCCACAAACAAAACAGCGCTCCCGGAGGGAGCGCTGTTCAAGGGATGACATCGGCTGCTGAATTTCCGATCGTGGACTTTCGGGCGGCATTGCCGGGATACCGCTCGGCCGAGAACAGTCGTTCAGCCTTCGCACACCAGGCCACGAAGGATCTGCGCGGCGCGCCAGCGCAGGCGGTCGGACTCGACGTTGAGGGCGCTGGAGCAATCATCCTCGCGCTCGTCGTCATCGAGCTCGGCGCCGCAATAGCGGCAGGTGCGCGGCGACAGCGCATGGGCCACGACGATGTCGGCGCGGCTGCGTTGATAGTTGGCCAGCTCGATCACGTTGTTCGATGCCGTTATGCGTTTCTCAACCATTGCCGCCTCTTGGATAAGGCGCGATGAACGCGCCCTCGAGCTCTGCCTTGCATGCCACGCGCCGAGACGCTCGTAGTCGGTCATGCTCACGAGCAGATTTATCGCAGAGAAGTTTCGATCAAACGTTCAGGGTTCCCGTCAAATTTTACCTGAGGAATTGGGGCGGCTTTGCAGCGGCGTTGCGGCTGGCCTAACAAGTATTTCTGTTATGCGTTGCACGTTGCCGCTTGTGACACTTGCAGTGCATAGCGACTATCAGTCGGCGGCACGCGACCAACGAACATGTCGCCCACGCAGCTAACAACGGGGCACGAATGAGGCGCTGCGGATGGCGCTTTGCCGCAGCCTTCGCGCGGGCGAGCGGCCTGGGGCGGCCGGCGATTCCAGCTCGGCTGCGCTACAGCCACTTCTTCAATTTGAAGATGTAGTACGGCACGATCGCACAGATCAGCATCAGCACCAACGCCATCGGATAGCCGTGCACCCATTCGAGCTCCGGCATCATCTTGAAGTTCATGCCGTAGATCGATGCGATCAAGGTCGGCGGCATCAGGACCACCGCCATCACCGAGAACAGCTTGATGATGTTGTTCTGCTCGAGGTTGACGACGCCGAGCATCGCATCCAGCACGAAGGTGATCTTGCTCGCGAGGTAGGACGCGTGGTCGGTCAGCGAGGCGACGTCGCGCTGCATGGTCTTGAGCTGCTCGCGCATGTCCTTCGACCACTTCACGCCTTCGACCACCGCAGACAGGAAGGTGACGAGGCGGCCGATCGACACCAGGCTCTCACGCACCTTCGAGGTCAGGTCGCCCTTGCGCCCGATCGCGATCAGAATCTGCGAATATTGCTTGGCGTGTCCGTGACGCTCATTGTTCGGCTCGAAGATCTCGTGGCTGACCTGATCGATATCAGCCCCGACCTTCTCGAGAATGTCGGCGCAGCGGTCGATCACGGCGTCGAGCAGCTCCATCAGCACCATCTCGCCGGTGATCCCGGGCGCACAGTTGCGGGCGAGCTTGGCCTCCACCACCGCGAACGGGCGCGGCTGGTCGTAACGCACCGTCACCAGGCGGTGGCCCGCCAGGATGAAGGTGACTGCCGTGGTCCTCGGCATATCGGAGTCCGAGTGACACATCAGCGTGGCCGTCATGTAGCGGGCCCCGTTCTCGATGTAGAGACGGCTCGAGATCTCGATCTCCTGCATGTCCTCGCGGGTCGGCACCGCGATCCCGGCCAGCTTTTCCACGGCCCGGTCCTCGGCGCTGCTCGGGTTCACGAGGTCGACCCAGACCGCATTGTCGGGCAGAGCCGCGGGATCGGTGATCGCCAGCTTCTTCAGCGCGGCTTCGGACGGAACGAACACCGAGAACATGGACAAAACTCCGAATCGCGAAACGTGAATTTTCGGGGACTTAGCGGCGGGATGCTGCCGCCTTGTGACGCAGCTTGCCGGCCCGGTCCATGGGCTTTCTCGCGAAGGCCATGGTCTCAAGGGCAACGCCCCCGGGAGAGAGACGATCGTGCCATTCGGAGCACAGCTGTGGATGACTGCCCGCATTTTTGCGGCAAAAAAGCAACAATCGCGGCGCTGCAGCGTGACCTGTGCGTGTATCGGCTGGAATTGAGAACGATTTTGACGATAATGGGACATGTGGAATCGCGCTGCAGTGGCGCGGCCGTACCATTGCAACGTCAGCTGTCAATTGGAATTGGTGACATGTCGCTGAAGGTGAAACTCGGACTCCTGGCCGCCGGCCTGATGCTGTCGGGCTGCATGCAGGCCACGACGTACGAGGCGACCAACACGCAGGCCTTCAAGCCGAAGGACAAGGAGCTTCTCGCGAAGATCCGCTACACCAACACGCCGGTGGCCGAGCCCTATCGGCGCGCGATCGTCGAGTATCACCGCAAGGAAGCCCCGGGCTCGATCGTCGTCGATTCCGACAGCCACTACCTCTATTACGTCCTCGATGGCGGCAAGGCGATTCGCTACGGCATCACCGTCGGCGAAGAGGCGATGGCGTGGTCGGGCATCGCGAAGGTCGGCGCCATGACCGAATGGCCGGCCTGGCATCCGACCAAGGGCGAGATCGAGCGCCTGGGCGTTCCGACCTTCGTCGCTCCGGGTCCCGACAATCCGATGGGCTCGCGCGCGATGTACCTCTATGCCAACGGCAAGGACACGCTGTTCCGCATCCACGGCACCAACCAGCCGGAATATATCGGCGCCTCGATCTCCTCGGGCTGCATTCGCCTGACGAACGAGGACGCGATCGACCTCTATAACCGCGTGAAGGTCGGCACCATCGTCGTGGTGCTGGATCCGAAGAAGGGTGATTCGCCCTACAAGCCGCAGATGGCGCTGCAGGGCGGCGGCACCTTCGCTGCGATGCAGTGAGCCCCGGCTGAAGCCGGTACGATATTCAAAAGCCGAGAAGCGCGTTTAGCAGCGTTTCCAAGGCGCCGGTCACCCGGCGCCTTTTTGTTTGGGGCTAGAACAATCCGCGGAACGGATCCCAGCTACGCCGGCCGTGATGGCGCTTCCGTGGAGCCGGCTTCGATGGCGAAGCCCGTTCCCCACTTGAGCTGTTCAGGGCGCGCTGGTCCCGCCCGGCTGTATTCCGTGCCTTGTCGGACGCTACGGTCGGCGCGCGCGTCTCTGCGGCGACGCGTCCGGACTTTTGCTGTTCAGGCGCAGACTTCGACGCGGTCTGCCGATTGCGGACCGTTCCGGCGGGCTTTGCGGCCGGAGGCTGCGCTTCCGTATCGGCCCGTCCGGAGCGGTCGTCAGCAGAAGGGCTCTGCGCGGTGGCCGGCGGCTCGGCCTTCTCGTCGGTACCGGCGCGACCGCTGCTGTTGTGTTCGGCGTCGGTGCTCGCGGTCTTCCGGACATTTTCGGTGCCAGCCTGCGCGGTCTCGCGTGACGGCGCGTCGTCGGGCCTGGCGGCGGGCATCAGGGGCGCGACCTTCGGCAGCGGGTCGAGCACGTCCCATTGGCAGATGCGGTAGTTGTTGCGGCGTTCGATCAGGTCGAGATGAATGTGGTCCTCGTGGTACCAATCCGAATCGGGGCCGAGCACCGTGGAGAAATGGGTGCAGACTGCGTGCAGCACGGACTCGCGCAAATCGCGCGGCTGATTTCGGTCGGTGAGATCGATCATGCGGCCGTCGGCCAGCTTGAAGCCGTGGACGTCCAGCGCATTGGCACGGCCGTGCTCCGATAGCTGCGCGCCGCTGACATTGTTGCGGCCGCGGCACTGATAGGAATCGAAATTGTCGAGCGCAGTGACCGCGCTGCCGAGCCGTTCGGCCAGCGGCGCCACATCGTTGCGCACCCAGTTGACGACCGCGGTCGCCATCGGACAACGCATGGTCGCCGCGGGCGTCAGCGCCACCCTGCGCTTGTCAGGCAGCACCACCGCCTCCAGCCGCACCAGGTCCTCGCCGCCGCATCCGCCTGGCCCCTTGATCGGCGGAATCGACGGCGCGATCGCGACCTCTTCGGTCAGGGCCAGCCTGCAGGCCGAAGGCGGCGGCGGGGCTTGGGCATCCACCTTTGGACCGGCGCTGGCCGCGTCGCGCGGGGCGGCATCCTCCCCCTTGGCCGCTGCCCGCGCCGGCGCATCGGCAGGCCGCGGCTGCGGAAGCGGCACCTTGGCAACACCGTCGGCCAGCTTCGCTGCGGCCTCGGCGGCCGTGGGCAGGCTGCGATGCGCCGATTTCGCGGCCGCCGCCGGCGCCGCCATGAGCCAGCTCAATGCGATCGCCACGGCCACAGCGCTAACCATCACGCCCGGCGCGACGTCGTGGCCATCACAAGCCCATTTGCGTCGGGTGCGGCGCGCGCTAAAATTGACCAAAGAGACCAAAAGACCCTCGCTGCAAGCGAATACCGGAGGAACGACCTGATGCTTGGTTTGATGCAAGACTGGCCCCTGCTTTGTCACCGGATCATCGAGCATGCGGCGACAATCCATGGCTCCCAGGAGGTCGTGACCCGCTCGGTCGAAGGCCCCATCGTTCGCACCACCTATCGGCAAATCCACGACCGTGCTCTCAAGGTCTCGCAGAAGCTGACGCGCGACGGCATCAAGCTGGGCGACCGCGTCGCCACCATCGCCTGGAATACCGGCCGTCATCTCGAGGTCTGGTACGGCATCATGGGAATCGGCGCGATCTGTCACACGGTCAATCCGCGTCTGTTTCCCGAGCAGATCGGCTGGATCATCAATCACGCCCAGGACCGCATCGTCATCACCGATCTGACGTTCGTGCCGATCCTCGAGAAGCTCGCCGACAAGCTGCCGAGCGTCGAGCGCTACATCGTGCTGACCGACGCCGCGCACATGCCGCAGACGACGCTCAAGAACGCCGTCGCCTACGAATCGTGGATCGGCGAGGCCGACGGCGATTTCACCTGGGGGACCTTCGACGAGAACACCGCAGCCGCGATGTGCTACACGTCCGGCACCACGGGCGATCCGAAAGGTGTGCTGTATTCGCATCGGTCCAACGTGCTGCATGCGTTGATGGCCAATAACCGGGATTCACTCGGTACGTCCGCTGCAGACACAATGCTTCCGGTGGTTCCGCTGTTCCATGCCAACAGCTGGGGCATTGCCTTCTCCGCTCCCTCGATGGGCACCAAGCTGGTGATGCCCGGCCCCAAGCTCGACGGTGCGTCCGTCTACGAGCTGCTCGATACCGAGAAGGTGACCTACACCGCCGGCGTGCCGACGGTGTGGCTGATGCTGCTGCAGCACATGCAGGCGCATAACCTCAAACTGCCGCATCTGAAGATGGTGGTGTGCGGCGGCTCGGCGATGCCGCGCTCGATGATCCAGGCCTTCCTCGACATGGGTATCGGCGTGCGCCACGCCTGGGGCATGACCGAGATGAGCCCGATCGGCACGCTCGCTACCCTGAAGCCGCCGTTCCTCGCCGCCGACGGCGACGCCAAGCTCGACGTGCTGCAGACCCAGGGCTTCCCGCCGTTCGGCGTCGAGATGAAGATCACCGACGATGCCGGCACCGAGTTGCCGTGGGACGGCAAGACCTTCGGCCGGCTCAAGGTGTCCGGGCCCGCGGTGTCGAAGGCCTACTACAAGGTCGACAGCAACATCCTCGACGATGAAGGCTTCTTCGACACCGGCGACGTCGCAACCGTCGACGAGCATGGCTACATGCGCATCACCGACCGCTCCAAGGACGTCATCAAGTCCGGCGGCGAATGGATCTCCTCGATCGACCTGGAGAATCTCGCGGTCGGCCATCCCGCGATCGCCGAGGCTGCCGTCATCGGCGTCTATCATCCAAAATGGGATGAGCGCCCGCTGCTGATCGTGCAATTGAAGCCCGGCCAGACGACGACGCGCGAGGACATCCTGAAATACATGGAGGGCAAGATCGCCAAATGGTGGATGCCCGATGACGTCGCCTTCGTCGACGGCATTCCGCACACGGCAACGGGCAAGATCCTGAAGACCGCGCTGCGCGACCAGTTCAAGAGCTACCGCTTCCCCAACGCCGCAGCTTAGCAACAACTCCCGTTCCGCGCGAGACTCACGGCCCCTGCGCCCCCGCGGGGGCCGTTTGCGTTCCGCGCAAAAAGTTCCATCGCCCTCGCCTCGACCAAAGGCGAATAGGAAGCCCATGGGCGGGTTCCTAAGGTCCGGCACCATAAAAAAACGAGGGAACGCCACCATGCGAAAATCAATCCGCCTGCTGCCCTGGCTGCTGGGAGCATCACTGGTCGCCACGGCCGCTCACGCCGCCGGCAACAAGGTCGTGATCGGCGACATCGACGACATGTCCGGGCTCTATGCCGACGTGATCGGGCCGGGCGGCGTCGAGGCTGCAAAGATGGCGATCGAGGATTTCGGCGGCAGCGTGCTCGGCAACAAGATCGAGTTCATGGAGAGCGATCATCAGAACAAGCCGGACGTCGGCGCCCAGAAATTGCGCGAGTGGGCCGATCGCGACGGCGTCACCATGATCCTCGGCGGCTCCAACACGGGGGTCAGCCTCGCGATGGCCACCGCCGCCAAGGAGAAGAAAATACCGTTCATTGCGATCGGTGCCGCCGGCGCCTCGCTGACGGGCAAGGACTGCACGCCCTACACCGTCCACTACGCCTACGATACGACCTCGCTCGCCAACGGCACCGCCAAGACCATGGTCAGCCAGGGCGGCAAGAGCTGGTTCTTCCTGACCGCCGACTACGCCTTCGGCACCCAGTTGCAGGAGGCCGCGTCCAAGGTGGTCGAGGCCAATGGTGGCAAGGTGGTCGGAGCGGTCCGCGTGCCGCTCTCGACCTCGGATTTCTCCAGCTATCTGCTGCAGGCGCAAGGCTCGGGCGCGCAGGTTCTGGGCCTCGCCAATGCCGGCAACGACTTCACGAACTCGATCAAGGCCGCGGATGAATTCGGCATCGCCAAGACGATGAAGCCGGCGGCGCTGCTCGCCTTCATCAGCGACATCCACAGTCTCGGCCTGAAGACCGCGCAGGGTCTCTATCTCACCACCGGCTGGTATTGGGATCTCAACGACAAGACCCGCGCCTTCGCCAAGCGCTACTTCGAAAAGACCAAGCGCGAGCCGACCATGAACCAGGCCGCCTACTACTCGGCGACCACGACCTATCTCAACGCCGTGAAGGCGGCCGGCACCACCGACTCCGACAAGGTCATGGACCAGCTGCGCAAGATGAAGATCGACGACATGTTCACGTCGAACGGCAAGATCCGCGCCGACGGCCTGATGGAGCACGAGATGTACATCATGCAGGTCAAGAAGCCGGAGGAGTCGAAGTACCCCTGGGACTACTACAAGCTGATCCAGACGATGTCGGGCGAGGAGGCGTTCGGCAAGCTCGCCGACTCGGCCTGCCCGCTGGTGCATGGGCACTGAGCATCCGGCGCAGCCTGACCAAGGAAGCCGCGGCCCCTCCCTTTCGGCGGGGCCGTGGCGCTTGTGCCGCTGCGGCTTTGACGTGGCGCAAGATGGCAGTCTCGGCCGCATCTAAAAGATGGGCATGGGTTCAAGAGCGCGCGTCCCGGCTTCCACGACATGGCGCGACGTACCGTCGACGGTGCTGACGCTCGGGCTGGTGTCGCTGCTGATGGACATCTCCTCGGAGCTGATCCACGCGCTGCTGCCGGTCTTCCTCGCCACCGTGGTCGGCGCCTCCACGGTGACCATTGGCCTGATCGAAGGCGTGTCCGAGGCTACCGCCGCAATCACCAAGGTGTTCTCCGGCGCACTATCCGACCGCATCGGCAAGCGCAAGCTGCTGGTCGCAATCGGCTATGGGCTGGCGGCATTGACCAAGCCGGTGTTTCCGCTCGCCGGCACATCCTGGCAGATCCTCGCCGCGCGCTTCGTCGACCGCATCGGCAAGGGCATCCGCGAGGCGCCGCGCGACGCACTGATCGCCGACGTCACGCCGGAAGGCATCCGCGGCGCGAGCTACGGCCTGCGCCAGGCGCTCGACACGATCGGCGCCTTTGCCGGTCCCCTCCTCGCAGTGGCGCTGATGGCGCTCTATGCCAACGACTTCCGGGCGGTGTTCTGGTGGTCGGCGCTGCCGGCCACGCTTGCCGTGCTGCTGATCCTGTTCGGCGTGCGCGAGCCGGTGGAGACAGCGCCTGCGCCGCACCCCGGCTGGCCGGTCCATGCGCGCGAGCTGCGCCGGCTGCCATCAGCCTACTGGATCGTGGTCGCCATCGGCGCGGTGTTCGCGTTGGCCCGCTTCAGCGAGGCGTTCCTGGTGCTCAAGGCGCAGGCCGACGGCCTCGCTCTCTCCCTCATCCCGTTGGTCTACGTGCTGATGAACCTGATCTATGCCGGCGTCGCCATGCCCGCCGGCATCCTCTCCGACCGCATCGGCCGCAACAACGTGCTGACCTGCGGCCTCGTGGTGCTGACAGCCGCCGACCTGACGCTGGCCTTCGTGCCCGGCCTGATCGGCACCGCGATCGGCGTCGCGCTGTGGGGCCTCTACCTCGGGCTGTCGCAGGGGCTGTTGTCGGCGATGGTCGCCGATACCGCCCCGCCGGACCTGCGCGGCACCGCGTTCGGCCTGTTCAACCTTGTGACCGGCGCTGCGCTGCTGGTCGCGAGCCTGCTGGCGGGATGGCTGTGGCAAGCCTATGGGTCGCAGGCGACGTTCGCGACCGGCGCGGCATTCTCCGTCGCAACCATCCTATTGATGCTGACGGCCTTGCGCGCCCGCCCCATCCCAAGCGCCTGACGCAGTCAACGGATCAACCGCCCTCTCCGGGCCAGACCCCTCTTGAATTTAGCCCCTCCGCGTGGTCTCACACGGATGACCCAGCCGCCCGGCGCAACGCAGGCAGCGGCCCAACCCGGCAGTTCCTGACACGATGGCACGCAGGTTTCACGCCCCCTATCTGTCGGAGCCCATCTCCAGCCTCGCGACCTGGACCCGCAATCTGGCGGTGTTCTCGGTCGTCGCCGTGCTGGTCTCGATCCTGATCCTGCGCTTCGATTTTCTGGAGATGAAGCCGGCGCTGGCGACGTTCTTCGGAGCGCTGGGGCTTGCCGTCCTGTCGATCCTGCTCGGGCTCGCGGCCTTCGTCGCGATCTGGCGCAACGGCAGCCGCGGCATGAGCCGGATCCTGCTCGCCTTCATGATCGATGCCGTGGTGCTGGCCTATCCGGCCTACCTCGCGCTCCAGTACCGCAAGCTGCCGAAGATCTACGACATCACCACCGACCCGATCGATCCGCCGCGCTTCGAGGCCTTGGCGCCGCTGCGCAACGGCGACGGCACCAACACGGCCGTGTATGCCGGGCTGTATTCAGCCGAGCAGCAGCAGAAATTCTATCCGGACATCGAGCCGGTGCAGATCGAGCTGCCGCCCGATCGTGCCTATGCGATCGCGCTGAAGCTGGTCAACCGGCGCAAATGGTTCGTGGTCGACGAGCGCGCGCCGCAGCCGCCGCGCCGCGTCGGCCGCATCGAGGCGGTCGCACGCACGCCGATCATGGGCTTTCGCGAGGACATCTCGATCCGGATCCAGCCCGACGGCGAGGATTCCCGCGTCGACGTCCGCTCCGCCTCGCGCTATTTCGAGTCAGATATCGGCAGCAACGCCGCGCGCGTGACCAAGCTGATCGAGGATCTCTCCAGCGCCGGCGAGGCCGAGGCGCAGAAGCCGGTGAAGAAGGTGACGCCGCCGCCCATGGCAGCGAAGGGGAATGCGAAGACGGTGAAGAAGTGAGAGGCGAATTGCGAAGAGGGAGGAGCGAATAGGGAATGAAATCGGTCCCCGCTCGCGCTCTTGCCCTGCTTGCTATTCGCTCCTCCCTGTTCGCTATACCAGCCGATACGTCCCGCCGATCACCGGATCGCCTTCCGTCGCGACCACGCCGCGGGCGACGAGGTCTTCCAGATGCGCCAGCACGGAATAGCCGGCCGCCGTGGTGAGCCGCGGATCGATGCCGATATAGATCGCGCGCACCATGGTCGGGATGTCGGCCTCGCCCTTGGCGAGGCGATGCAGGATCGAGGCTTCGCGCGCCTGGCGATGGCGCATCAGGAAGCGCGTGTAGCGCGGTCCCTCCGGAATTTCCGGTCCGTGGCCTGAGAAATACAGCTCCTCGGGCCGCGCGGCGAGCCGCTCCAGCGAAGCCATGTAGTCGACCATCGAACCGTCGGGCGGCGCCACGATCGAGGTGGCCCAGCCCATCACGTGATCGCCGACGAAGGTGGTGCTACGCGCGCCCCAGGCGAAGGCGAGATGGTTGGCGGTATGACCGGGTGTCGCCAGCGCCTCGAGCTGCCAGCCCTGCCCCTCGATCACGTCACCATCGGCAACGGTGACATCGGGCGCGAAGTCCCGATCGACGCCGGATTCCGGGCTGTGCTTCTCGCTCTCGTAGCGCGGCCGCGACGCGCGATGCGGGCCCTCGGCATAGACGGTGGCGCCGGTCGCGGCCTTGAGCCGGCCGGTGTTCGGCGAGTGATCGCGGTGGGTGTGCGTCACCAGGATGTGCGTGACGGTCTCGCCTCTGACGGCATCGAGCAGCGCCTGCGCATGGGCCTCGTTGTCCGGACCCGGATCGATGATCGCGACGTTACCGGTGCCCACGATGTAGCTGACGGTACCGGTGAAGGTGAACGGGCTCGGATTGTTGCAGAGGACGCGGCGAATGCCCGGACGCACCTCCTCGACGACTCCAGCTGCAAGCGGGAAGTTGCGGTTGAATGGGACGTCTTCCTCGGCCATCTGCTGCCCTTAACTCTGCGCGGGCGCTTGAATGGCCCGCTTCCTCCGGCGTCATGCCCCGCGCAGGCGGGGCATCCGGTACGCCCTGGCATATCGGCTGATCACTCTCGTCTCGGCATACTGGATCGTCCGCTTGCGCGGACGATGACAGTTGAGGACTCAGGGCCCGTCCCCAAGATCGACCAGGCGAATTAGAAGAACGCCTGACTAGAAGAACGCCTGGATGCCGGTGATGGCGCGGCCGAGGATCAGCGCGTGGACGTCGTGCGTGCCCTCGTAGGTATTGACCGTCTCGAGGTTGGCGACGTGGCGCATCACCTGATACTCGATCGAAATGCCGTTGCCGCCGTGCATGTCGCGCGCGACGCGGGCGATGTCGAGCGCCTTGCCGCAATTGTTGCGCTTGACGATCGAGATCATCTCCGGGGCCATCTTGCCCTCGTCCATCAGCCGGCCGACGCGCAAGCTTGCCTGCAAGCCAAGCGCGATCTCCGTCTCCATGTCCGCAAGCTTCTTCTGCACCAGTTGCGTGGCGGCCAGCGGACGGCCGAACTGCTTGCGGTCCAGCGTGTACTGGCGGGCGCGATGCATGCAGTCCTCGGCGGCGCCGAGCACGCCCCAGGAGATGCCGTAGCGGGCGCGATTGAGGCAGCCGAACGGCCCTTTCAGGCCGGACACGTTGGGCAGCAGCGCGCTCTCCGGCACCACCACGCCGTCCATCACGACCTCGCCGGTGATCGAGGCACGCAACGAGAGCTTGCCGCCGATCTTCGGCGCCGACAGCCCCTTCATGCCCTTCTCGAGGATGAAGCCACGGATCTGGTTGTCATGCGCGGCCGACTTCGCCCACACCACGAACACGTCGGCGATCGGCGCGTTCGAGATCCACATCTTGCTGCCGGTCAGGCGGTAGCCGTCGGCGACCTTCTCGGCGCGGGTCTTCATGCCAGCCGGATCGGAGCCGGCATCCGGCTCGGTGAGGCCGAAACAGCCGACCCATTCGCCGCTGGCGAGCTTCGGCAGGTACTTCTTGCGCTGGCTCTCGTCGCCATAGGCGTAGATCGGATACATCACCAGCGAGGACTGCACCGAGTTCATCGAGCGGTAGCCGGAATCGACGCGCTCGATCTCGCGTGCCACGAGGCCATAGGCGACGTAGCTCGCATTGGCGCAGCCATATTCCTCCGGCAAGGTGATGCCGATCAGGCCGAGCTCGCCCATCTCGTTGAAGATCTCGCGATCGGTCTTCTCGTCGAGATAGGCCTTGGTCACGCGCGGCAGCAGCTTGTCCTGGGCATAGGCGCGCGCGGTGTCACGCACCATGCGCTCGTCCTCGGTCAACTGCTCGTCCAGCAGGAAGGGATCGTCCCACTGGAAGCTCGACTGGGCCGGCTTGTCCTTTGCCTGAGGGCGCGCGCTCATGAATGGTCCTTTCGCGTCTCGCTGCGCACGGGTCGCAGCAGTCTAGAGGTTAAATCCTGGAAGTTCAGCCTTCAAGCCGCTCGTTGGCGACGATCTCGATGCCGAAACCCGACAGGCCCTTGTAGTCATGCGCTGACGACGTCAGGTTCCGGATCGAGGTCACGCCGAGATCACGCAGGATCTGCGCACCGACGCCGACCTCGCGCCACTGCCGATGGCGATCGGCCTCCGCGGTATGCGGCTCTTCGACCGGCTCGACGGGAACGCCGGCCGCGCCGTCGCGCAGATAGATCAGCACGCCGCGACCGGCCTGCTTGAAGTGCTGCAGCACCGCCTGGATACGCTGCGGGCCTGCGATCAGATCCTTCACGATGTTGGGCTTGTGCAGCCGCGTCAGCACGTTCTTGCCGTCGCCGATGCCGTTGTAGACGAACGCGGCGTGGGTGATCGGATCGAACGGCGAGCGGTAGGCGAAGCCCTGCAGCGGCCCGATCGGGCTGTCGGTCGTGAAAGTCGACACCCGCTCGATCAGCTTCTCGCGCGCCTGCCGGTAGGAGATGAGATCGGCGATGGTGACATGCTTGAGATTGTGGGCCGCGGCGAAACGAACGACCTGCTCGCCCTTCATGACCGTGCCGTCATCGTTCATCAACTCGGAGATGACGCCGACCGGCGGCAGCCCCGAGAGCTTGCAGAGATCGACCGCCGCCTCGGTGTGGCCCGAGCGCAGCAGCACGCCGCCGTCGCGCGCGATCAGCGGGAAGATATGGCCGGGCCGCGCAAAATCATTGGCGCCGGCATTGGGATTGGCGAGCGCGCGACAGCAGGAGGCACGCTCCTCGGCCGAGATTCCGGTGCCACCGTCCGGCTTGTAGTCGATCGAGACGGTGAACGCCGTGGTGTGATTTGAATCATTGTGCGCGACCATCGGGTCGAGCCGCAGCCGCCGCGCGTCGTCGGCCGTGATCGGCGCGCAGACGATGCCGGAGGTATGGCGAATGATGAACGCCATCTTGTCGGGCGTGCAGAGCGAGGCGGCGACAATGAGATCGCCCTCGCCCTCGCGGTCGTCGTCATCGGTCACGACGACCATCTCGCCCTTGGCGAAGGCGTACAGAACTTCCTGGATCGAGTCGGCCATTGCAAGTCTCGCTGCTTTTCCGGGCTGCTTTAGCCGGGATCGCAGGCGCGCGCCAGAGCGGCGGAACCGCCGCTCGAAGGTCGCCTTCCCCGGGAAAAGGACCTGCCCTGCCAGGACAAGCGCCCTGGTATCTGTTTAAAGTCGCCTCAAATCGAGAACAAGGGAGCCGCGCCTCATGGCCGCATTCGATTTTGCACCCCTCCTCAGCCCCGGCCTGCCCGCGCCGGCCGCGCGCTGGACGGGACTCGCAAAATACAGCTTCGTCGGTGGCAACAACGACGCCGACGCCGTGCCCGTGGAGGGCTTGCGCGCGGCTGCCGACGCCGTGCTCGCCCGCGAGGGACGCGCGCTCGCCACCTACGGCCTCGCGCACGGGCCTCAAGGCTACCGGCCGCTGCGGGACTTTCTTGCCGCCAAGCTGACGCGCGACGCGGGCATGTCGGCGCGCGCCGACGACATCATGATCCTGTCCGGCTCGCTGCAGGGCCTCGACCTCGTCAACCAGGCGCTGCTGACGCGCGGCGACACCGTGCTGGTCGAGCAGGACAATTACCAGGGCACGCTGGCGCGGCTGGCACGACTGGGCGTCAAGGTCATCGGCATCCCGCTCGACCAGGACGGCATGCGAACCGATGCGCTGGCGACGGTGCTGGCCGATCTGAAGGATCGCGGCATCCGGCCGAAATACATCTATACCATTCCGACGGTGCAGAACCCGACCGGCACCATCATGCCGGAAAGCCGCCGTGCCGAGCTGCTGTGGCTGTCGCGCGCCTATGGCGTGCCGGTGTTCGAGGACGACTGCTACGCCGACCTGATCTGGGAGGGCAAACGGCCCCGTGCGATCCACGGCATGTCCGATCATGGCGGCGTGATCCACCTCGGCTCGTTCTCGAAATCGGTCGCACCCGCGCTGCGGGTCGGCTTCCTGGTCGCGCCCTGGGAGATCATGTCGGTGCTGCTGGCCCTCAAGACCGATGCCGGCTCGGGCGCGCTGGAACAGATGGTGCTGGCGGAATATTGCAGGCCGCATTTCGCGACCCACGTGCCGCAGTTGGTGCGGGGCCTGCGCGCCAAGCTGGACACCCTGATCGAGGCGCTCAACGCGGAGTTCGGCACCTCCGCCGAGTTCGCGCCACCCAAGGGCGGGATCTTCCTCTGGGTCAAGCTGCCGGACCAGGTTGACGCGATGAAGCTGTCACAGGCAGCGCTCAAACGCGGCGTCTCGATCAATCCGGGACCGGAATGGTCCACCGACGCCGCGCATGCGCGGAGCCGCCTGCGGCTGTGCTTCGCCAGCCCCTCGCATCAGGAGATCCGCGAGGGCATCGCAGTGCTCGCCGATGTCTGCCGGGAGGAGTTCGGCGTGCCGCTCCGCTCGTCCAATGTGGAGCGGACGCGCGCGATCGAGTGATTTGCGCGCCGCTCACCGCACCGAAAAGGGCGACTGATAGGGCCGCCCGAACGGCACGCCATTGATCACCGTCTGCACCGGCTTGAGCTGCAGCTTGCCGTCGCGCTTGTTGCCGCGGGTATCGACGAAGCTGACGGGACCCTCGACCAGGTCCATGATTGCAACGTCGGCCGGCGCGCCGACCTGCAACGTGCCGATCTTCGGCGCACGGTTGATGATCTTGGCCGGCACAGAGGTGGCCATGCTCACCACCTGCTCCAACGAAAATCCCATCGCGATGAATTTCGCCATCACGTTGGGCAGGAACGGCATGCCCGGACTGTTGCCGGAGAACACATGGATGTCGGAGGAGATCGTGTCCGGGCCGCAGCCGCCGGGGATTGCGACTTCGGCCACGGTGAAATCGAAGCTGCCGCCGCCGTGGCCGACATCGAACAGCACGCCGCGCTGCTTGGCGGCGAGCGCCGCGGGCAGCAGCTTGCCGTCCTGGACGATGTTGGTGAAGGCGCCGCCCATATTCGGCGCGCCGGAATAGGCATGGGTCAGGATGTCGCCGGGGCGCAGCAGGTCCAGGATCTGTGACATCAGCTCGCCGGTCTCGACGCCACCGATATGCACCATCATCCGCGCCGGCCAGCCGCACAGCTCGCAGGCCTTGATGGCACGCTTCAGCGGTTCGATCCCGTGCTTGAAGATCACGTTCTCCGACATCCGCACCTTGACCCCGAGCAGGAAGTCCGGGTTCTCCGCCAGCGCCATGGCGCAGGCGTCGACCTGCGCGTTGTCGATGTTGTAGAGCTCGGCCACGGGGAACGCCGACAGGCCGTTGTTGGCGATGTGGACGAAGGCGTAGATGCGTGCCCGCGACTGGGCGGTGATGAAGCGGCGCAGCGCCGCCAGATTGTTCACACCGGCGTCGCCGGCCGAGACGACCGTCGTGGTGCCCTGGAATTGCACCAGTTCGTCCGGGGGAATCCCGATCGCCGAACCATAGGGGTAGACGTGACTGTGGAGATCGATCAGGCCCGGCGTCACCAGCCGGCCGTTGGCGTCGATCGACCGCAGCGCCCGCTCGGCCGGTATCTCGGGCTCGACCGCTTCGACGACGCCCCAGCGGATCCCGATGTCGCGCCTGCCTCGGAGCGACTGGCTGGGATCGATCACGTCGCCGCCCTTGATCACCAGATCGAACTTGTCGGCCGGCCCCATCGCGGCGCCGGCGGGACCCGATAGCGCGGCCATGGCGGCCGCTCCGGACGACAGCAGGAATTTGCGGCGCGACAGCGCAGACATGGTCAGCCTCCCCACGCTTGTTTGTAGTTGCGGGGAGCATGCGCCTTGTCCCCCTCGCCATCAAGGCCGGCCCGGAAAGAATGAGACTTTGTGCCAACGATCTCGGCGCAGGTCTGTCGTTGCGCCGTTGACGCAGTGCATTAAGATGTCACGGCAGTCATCCCCGCGAGACCGCATGATTTCGATCTCCCGCCCTCTCATCGCAATCGTCCTCTGCGCATCATCAGCGTCTGCCGCCCGGGCCGACGACACCGTCGAGGTCGCCCGGACCTGGGGCCTGATCGGAACCTGGGCCGCCGACTGCAGCGCACCGCCGGTCAAGGGCCGCGGCGCCATCATCTCCTACGAAGTCACTGACGATCGTCACCTGATCTATCGTCGTGACCACGATCCGTCCGACGTCAACCAGGTGGCGAGCGCACGCGTCGAGGCGGACCAGACGCTGGTGCTCTCGATCGTGCTGCCCAAAGCGCGCCAGACGCGAGAGAACGGGATCACCCGGACCGCCGACGGCAACATCCGCTCCGTGTTCAATCGCGGCGAGGACGACAGCTACACCATTCGTGACGGCCGCTTCGTTGCCAACGGCAAGCCGACGCCAGCGCTCAGGAAATGCGACTGACGCGGCGGGCTCGAGGGGGCGCCGCGATTCGCCCGCGAGCTTGAAGACCAAATCTGAACGTGCATTCAGCAACTTCGTGGAAGTTCCTGCGGAACGTTCTTTCACACTTCAAGTTGATCCCGCACTTTCATTCTGGAGGACAACATGAAGAAAATCGCTCTCGCACTCGCTTCCCTGGCGGTCGTCGCGCTCGCGGCACCGTCGATCGCCAATGCCGAGACCGTGGTCATCAAGCGTGGCGGCCATCACTACCACCACGGCTGGGATCGGTCCCGCGCCGAATACCGCATGCATCGTGAGTACCGGCCTCACCGTTATGTCCGGCCCTTCCACCGCCATCACGATCGCACCGTGATCATCCGGCGCGACTGATCTGCAACTTCGACACAGCAATGGCCCCGCAAGGGGCCATTTTCTGTGGCGTTCGTTCTGACGCCCGTTCTTGCAGGGCTTCGCGTGGTCGTCAGCGGTCCCAGTCCGGCGCAAAGGCCGGATTGACGAAGCGCTTGTCCTTCGGGAGGGACGCGATGGTGGCGCGATCCTCATCGTCGAGTTGAAGCTTCATCGCATCCCAGTTCGCACGCTGACTTTCCGGGCGCGCTGCCTTGGGGATCGCCGCCACCCCATCCTGGTCCAACAGCCATTTCAGCGCGACCTGGGCGGCGCTGGCGCCATGCTTCCTGCCGATGGCCCCAAGCGTCTCGTCGGCGGCGGCCCGTCCCTGCGCCAGCGGGCAATAGGCCAACAGGGGAATCGAGCGGCCCGCCATGTAGGCCATCAGCTTCGACTGGTCGAGCATCACATGATATTCGACCTGATTGCAGGCGACAGGTGCCTGGATCTCCTCGACCGCCTGCTTCAGCAGCGCGACGGTGAAGTTGGCGACGCCGATCGCGCGCGTGCGCCCCTCCTCCTTCAGCTTCAGCAGCGTCTCCAGGGCGGCGGGCAGGTTCATCCCCTTGGCCGGCCAGTGGATGAGATAGAGATCGACGAACTCCAGCCGGAGCTTCTTGAGGCTCGTGTCGAAGGCACGGCGGATCGCATCCGGCGCGAGGTTCTCCGGCCAGACCTTGGTGGTGACATGCAATTCGGCGCGCGGCAGATTGGTCGCCGCAAGTGCAGCACCGATCGCGTCCTCGTTGGCGTACATCTCGGCGGTGTCGATGTGGCGGTACCCGAGCGCAAGCGCGCTCTCGACGGCCTCGCGGCAGACGGTGCCCTGCATGCGAAAGGTGCCGAGCCCGAGCTTGGGCAGGCGGATACCCTGGGTGTCGATGGCGTTCATGAAATCTCCTGGAATCGCGCGAGCCGCTCGCCAGCGAGCGCCGGCGGCAGCCTCGAAACATCAAGACCTTGGCGGGAAGTGCTCAGCTTGCCTTCGCTCCGCTTGCGAGTTCAAGCAAGCCGGCATCCACCTCGATCAAGATGTCGGGAGCGAGGTTCCTGGACGCAACAGGCGCGCGGGTAGACCCGCCGATCAGCGCCAGTTGCAGATGCCGCCGCTGCCAGGCCGGCACGGCCAGGTCTGAATGCGCGTATCCATCGCCTGCGCGTCGAGCGGATTGCCGCGCCGATGGACGAGCTTGGTGCGGGCGGCGCCGCGGGGCCGCTCGGCCGTCCTCGTACCATGAGGCCGCCGGGTGGCGACGGCGCGCGGGATTCCGGAACTGACGTCGGGGTCAACAGCAGAACGGACGGCGACCGCAGGTCGATCTGTTTTGGCTTCGATGGGCACGGGTTCGAAATGCGCCTCGGGGCCGAGCGGCTCCGGCGACAACACGGCCTTCGATAAATCGAGCTTGAGGAAGTCACCCGGCTGATAGGCCCCTGCCACAGCATCGGTCGCTGCGAGCAACACGGCGCATGTAATCGCGCCGACAACAGCTCTCAACACCATCCCATCCTCCCGTTCCCCCGCGTAACGCCACTTACGCGTGCCCCTGCCATGAGATCTCCGCGCGCCCGCTGACGGCAAAGGCGCACGGCTGCAAGAACCGGCTGCGAGCGCCTGAGTTCGCGCCACGCATCATGTTCGATGATCGACCGTTATCAGTTCGGAGAAAGCGCCCGCCAACCGCCGGTCGTTCGACGCATCATAGCCAAAGTTCCGCGCTCGTCTCTCATGTAGGTCACGGCGCCGTCATTTCCAGGCCCAAAACTGCTGATCACGGTTACCGCTGTGCACGCAAACGGGCGCTCGCGAGATAAGTCATACTAATTCGAGGAATCGATTCTGATGCGGCAGCGTAGCCTCTCGGCGACGCCCGGCGCGATATGCATGACGCCGGGCTTGGCCGCGAACTCGCCGTCGAAATTGAGCGGACTAGCGAAACCGCGCCACGGCTCGATGCACAGGAACGGCACGCCGCCGGGCTTCGACCAGATTCCAAGCTGACGAAAATTATCCCAGGCTAACTCAAGCGCCGGTCCCCTGGTTCCGACGAGGCGAACCGAACGGCTGGCCGGCTGATCGAGGATCACGGCATCATCGTCGAACAGGCGTTCGCTCAACGGGAGAACGCGCCCCTCGATCGGTGAGGGCTCCGGCCGCTCGCGCAGCAAACCGCCGGTCAGACGGCGGATCGGCGCCAGCTCAGGCTCTGCAAAAATCAGCCGATAGCTCTCCTTCGGCTGGCCGGGGAGCAGCGGCCAGTTGAAGGCGGGATGGCCGCCGAACGAGGCGGGCAGCATCTCCGCACCGGGGTTGGCGATCTCGACCGCCACGTCCAGCGCGTCAACGGCGATCCGGTAGCTCACCGTGAGACGGAAGGCGAACGGATAGCGCACCCGCGTCGTCTCGTCGTCGGTCAGTTGCAACACGCACGACTCGGCCCCGCGCTCCAGCCAGGTGAAACGCAGGTCGCGGGCGAAGCCGTGCTGGGTCATCGGATAGGTCTGGCCGCGGTGGTGGAGCTGGTCATTCTTGAGTCGGCCGACGATTGGAAACAGCCATGGCGCATGGCGCGGCCAGGCGCCTCCGGCCTGCCAGAGCAACTCCAGGCCCCCGGCCGTCTTCAGCGAGCACAGCTCGGCGCCATCAGCCTTGACCGAGGCGGTGATGCCGCCCGCGCCGATCGTGTGAAGGTCGTCGCTCATCTGCCGTCACCCTCGTCGCAAAGAGATCACACGAGGTGATGCCGGATCGCAGCAGCAACGTCCAGGGTGCGGTTCATCACCAGCGCGGAGACCACCGCCACAAGCACAGGGGACGGGGATGTCGAACACGCGGCCGAAGCCGAGGATATCGCCGCGTTCATAGGGCCCGCGCGGTGTCTGAAGGGTAGGCAACACGCGCCAAATCTTCGTGCAGGCCGCCGCTTGCCGGACTTGATCATTCGTGTACGAATGACCGAAACCGGCTTGATGCTGCGCCGCGTGCAGGCGCAAACTGCCGCAAATGCTTTGCCAGGAGAGAAGGATATCCCGATGGCCCATGACGCGCCGCAAGCAACCGGTCCCAGCAAGCTGGTCATTCGCAACATCGGCCTCATGCTGTCCGGCGCCCTGGAACGGCCCATCCTGGATGCTGACACGATCGTCGCCGAGAACGGCAAGATCACGGGAATCGGCCGCTTCAAGGACGTCGACACCGAAGGCGCGACGACCATCGTCGATGCCCATGGCACGACGGTGGCGCCGGGCCTGATCGACAGCCATGTTCATCCGGTCGCCGGCGACTGGACGCCGCGGCAGAACCAGAGCAACTGGATCGATTCCTATCTGCATGGTGGCGTCACCACGATGATCTCCGCCGGCGAGGTGCACATGCCCGGCCGGCCGCGCGACGTCGTCGGCCTGAAGGCGATGGCGATCTTCGCGCAGCGCGCATTCTGGACGCTCCGTCCCGGCGGCGTGAAGGTGCATGCCGGCGCGCCGGTGATCGAATGCGAGATGGTCGAGGACGACTTCAAGGAGCTCGCCGCCGCCGGCGTCAAGCTGCTCGGCGAGGTCGGCCTCGGCGGCGTCAAGGACGGCCCGACCGCGCGCAAGATGGTCGGCTGGGCGCGCAAATACGGCATCCAGAGCACCATTCACACCGGCGGTCCGTCGATCCCCGGCTCCGGCCTGATCGACAAGGACGTCGTGCTGGAGGCCGGCACCGACGTCATCGGACACATCAATGGCGGCCACACCGCGCTGCCCGACGATCAGATCCGCTGCATCTGCGAGGGCTGCAAGGCGGGGCTCGAGCTGGTGCACAACGGCAACGAGCGCTCGGCGCTGTTCACCTTGCGCACCGCGCGCGAGATGAACGATCTCCACCGCGTCATCCTCGGCACCGACGCGCCGGCCGGCTCCGGCGTGCAGCCGCTCGGGATCCTGCGCATGGTCTCGCTCTTGTCCTCGCTCGGCGATGTCCCGGCCGAGATCGCGTTCTGCTTCGCCACCGGCAACACCGCGCGGATGCGCGAGCTCGATTGCGGCCTGATCGAGGTCGGCCGCTCCGCCGACTTCGTCATCATGGACAAGGCGCAGCACTCGCCGGCCAAGACCCTGCTCGACAGCGTCCAGCTCGGCGACCTCCCCGGCATCGGGATGACCATCATCGACGGCATCGTCCGCACCCAGCGCAGCCGCAACACGCCGCCGGCGACGAAAATTCCGGAGATCGTGGCGAAGTAGTTGCCACAAGCTTCGTCATTGCGACCGCAGTGCTCGTGAATGCGCCCTCTCCCCTTGCGGGAGAGGGCATGCAGGACGGAGCAGAAATCTCGGTCGGGTGAGGGGTATCTCTCCGCGAGTCTCGCTCGCCGAGAGATACCCCTCACCCAATCGCGAATGTGGATGGACCGGAGATGCCCTCTCCCGCAAGGGGAGAGGGTGCTGTATCGGGCTGCGCTCATAGCGACTGAGCAAACAAGTAGGGTGGGCAAAGCGACGCCGCCAGGCGGCGCGTGCCCATCATGTGCAGATGCGCTCTCGGTGAGAATGGTGGGCACGCTTCGCTTTGCCCACCCTACGCGGGCGGTTTGCAACAGCTATTTCAGCCGGCTCAGCAGCGACAGCAAGCTCTCGCGCTCTCTCGCATCCAGCGGCGCCAAGGTCTCCTTGGAGATCGCGAGCGCCAGCGGCGCGGTCTTCTCCGCGAGCTGCTGACCCGCGCGGGTCAGGCTCACCAGTAGCCGGCGGCCATCCTGCGGATCCGAGCTGGTCTCGGTGAGACCGCGTGCGGTCAGCCGGTCGATCACGCCCTTGATCGTCGCGACGTCCATCGCCGTGAACCGTCCCAGCTGGTTCTGCGAGCACGGTCCGGTCTCGACCAGCTTCGACATGGCCGCCCATTGCGTCGGCGTCAGGTTGCTGCCGATGTCGCGGGCGAAGATCATGGTGTGGCGCTGCCAGACCTGGCGCAGGATGAAACCGATCTGATCGTCGAGCACGTAGTTTGATTTCGCCGCCTTGGCCGTGGCCTTCGCAGCGGGCTTTGCCTGCGGCCTCGGCGCAGTCTTCGTCGTGGCTTTCGCCGATCGCTTCGGCGGGGGACTCTTGGCCATATCTTCCCTCGCCTCAGATCGACAGATGCGCGTCGCGGATGTCGGGCCGCGCGTCGAGCTCGGTCATGGTGCCGGAGAAGCAGATGCGGCCGCGCTCGATGATGTAGGCGCGGTCCGAGATCAGCTTGGCGAAATGCAGGTTCTGCTCGGAGACGACCAGCGAGACGCCTTCCTTCTTCATGGTCAGGATCGCATCGACCATCTGCTCGACGATCTTCGGCGACAGGCCTTCCGAGGGCTCGTCGAGCAGCACCAGCGACGGATTGCCCATCAGTGTACGGGCGATGGTGAGCATCTGCTGTTCGCCGCCGCTCATGCGGCCGCCCGGGCGGTTCTTCATCTCGCCGAGATTGGGAAACAACTGATAGAGTTTCTCACGTGTCCATTGCGGCGCATTCGGCCGCGGCTTCTGCCGCCCGACCTCCAGGTTTTCCTCCACCGTCAGCTCGGTGAAGATGCGGCGCTCCTCCGGAACGTAGCCGAGGCCGGCGCGGACGATCTCATGGGTGGGCGCCGACGAGATGTCCTGCCCCTCGAACATGATCTGGCCCTCGCGCAGCTCGACCAGGCCGACGATCGACCGGAAGGTCGTCGACTTGCCGGCGCCGTTGCGCCCGAGCAGCGCCACCACCTCGCCCTCGCCGACCTCGAGGCCGATGTCGAACAGGATATGCGCCGGACCATAGTGGCTGTTGAGATTGGCGACGGACAGCTTCATGCCGGCGCTCCCTCGCGATGATCGGCATCATAGAGCAGGCCTTCGCCGAGATAGATCGCCTGCACCTCCCGGTTGGCGCGCACCTCGGCTGGCGATCCCTCGGCAATGAGGCTGCCGCGATTGAGCACGAGAATGCGGTCCGCATGCTCGAACACCACGTCCATGTCGTGCTCCGTGAAAAGGACGCCGATCGACTGCTCGCGCGCGATTCCAGCCGTCAGCCGCATCAGCTCGACACGCTCGCGCGGCGCCATGCCGGCGGTCGGCTCGTCCATCAGCAGGAGCTTCGGTTGGTTGGCCAGCGCGATCGCGAGCTCCAGCCGCTTGAGGTCGCCATAGGCGAGCTCGCCGCACGGACGCTCGGCATAGCCGGCCATGCCGACGAGATCGAGCAGGCGATCGGCCTCGCCGCGCTCGATTGAAATCATCGGGCTCCAGAAATCGAACAGACGGTGATGATGCGAGACCAGGGCGACCTGGATGTTCTCGCGCACGGTCATGGTCGGATAGGTCGCGGTGATCTGGAAGGTGCGGCCGACCCCGAGCCGCCAGACCTCGCGCGGCCTGTGCCCCGTGGTCTCCTGCCCCATCACCGTGATGCGGCCGCTGTCCGGCACGTTCTGGCCGTTGAGCATGTCGAAGCAGGTGCTTTTCCCCGCGCCGTTCGGGCCGATCAGCGCCAGGATCTCGCCGGCCCGCAGCGTGAACGACACGTTGCGGACGGCGTGAATACCGCCATAGGATTTCGACAGGCCTTCGACCGAGAGCAGCGACACGCCTGGGCTCATTGCGCGCCCTCCATCTTGGCCGACAGCGAAGCGCCCTTGGGGGCCGGTGCGCGACGCCGATGCATGACGGTTTCGACCACACCCACGATACCTTTCGGGAACACCACCACGATCAGCACGATGAAGATGCCGAGCACGAGCTTCGACCAGTCGGTCTGGCTGACCAGCCAGATGTTGAGCGCCTTGTAGACGATGGCGCCGAAGATCGCGCCGGGCACCGTCTCCACGCCGCCCAGCAGCACCATGACCAGCGCATCGACCGAGAGCGAGATGCCCATGTTGTCCGGAAACACGCTGCCCTTGAGATAGGCGAACAGGGCGCCGCCGATGCCGGCCGTGGTGCCGGCGATGATGAAGGCCGTCCACTGGATGCGCTTGCCGTTGATGCCGATGGACTCGCTGCGCAACGGCGAGTCCCGCATGCCGCGCAGGGCATAGCCGAACGGCGAGAAGGTGATCAGGCGCAGCACGCCGACAACGAAGGCGGAGACGCCAAGCGCGAGCCAGTAGAAATGCGACGGCGACGCCGCCCATTTCTCCGGCCAGAGCCCGAGAATGCCGTTATCACCACCGGTGACCGCGACCCATTGGAACGCGATCGACCACACGATTTGCGCAAAGGCCAAGGTGAGCATCGCGAAATACACGCCGGAAAGCTGGACGGCGAAGGCGCCGAACACGGCCGCACCGAGCGCGCCGAGCAGCGGCCCCAGCAAGAGGCAGGCGATCATCGGCAGTCCCGCCATCTTGGCAAGGAAGGCAACGCCGTAAGCGCCCAAACCGAAATAGGCAGCGTGGCCGAAGGAGGCGAGGCCGCCGACCGCCATCAGGAAATGCAGGGACGCCGCGAAGATCACGAAGATCGCGATCTCGGCGCCGACGGTCAGCGCGTAGTTGCCGGCGATGAAGGGCAGCATCGCCGCCAGCGCCAGCGCGACGAGAGAGGCCAGCCGCTCGACCGAGCTCAGCGGGCGCCACGGAATGACGGTCAGGCCCGGCGTGCGGCGCGCCGGCGCCTCCTTCTTGCCGAACAGGCCCCAGGGCCGCACGACCAGCACGACGGCCATCACCAGGAACACGAGGATCAGCGAGATCGTGGGGAAGATGAGAATGCCGAAAGCATTGAGCTCCGACACCAGCACGGCGGCAACGAACGCGCCGAGGATGCTGCCGAGGCCGCCGATCACGACGACCACGAACACCTCGACGATGATGCGCAGGTCCATCGCGTGATGGACCGCGTCGCGCGGGATCTGCAGCGCGCCGCCGAGCGCGGCGAGGAAGACGCCGACCGCGAACACCGAGGTGAACAGCCATTTCTGATTGACGCCGAGCGCCGCGACCATGTCGCGGTCCTGCGTCGCCGCCCGCACCAGAATGCCCCAGCGGGTGCGCTGGAACAGCAGCCACAGCACCCCGAGCACGATCGGACCGAGCGCGATCAGGAACAGGTCGTAGCTCGGGATGTTCTGACCGAAGAAGTCGACCGCCCCCTTGAGGCCAGGTGCACGGCGGCCGACCAGATCGTCCGGTCCCCAGATCAGCACCACGAGATCTTCGACCATCAGGGTCAGGCCGAAGGTCGCGAGCAGCTGGAACAGCTCCGGCGCGTGATAGATCCGGCGCAGCAGCACGATCTCGACGAGGACGCCGATGGCCGCGACCGCGAGCGCCGCCACGACGATGCCGCCCCAGAAGCCGAGCGAGCCAGACAGCCGCTCCGTGAGCGAGAACGCCACATAGGCGCCGAGCATGTAGAACGCGCCATGGGCGAAATTGACGATGCGGGTCACGCCGAAGATGATCGACAGTCCCGACGCCACCAGGAACAGCGAGGCTGCGCTGGCAAGGCCGGTCAGGAACTGGACGAAATAGAAGGCCATGGGCGGTCCGCGTCAGGAGATCGTCTGTATCGAATGAGCCGCGTTCGAGCTCGTGTGCCCTGTCAATGAGCCGGCGAGCAAGCGTGGGGTGAGGGATCTCGGCCTGAACCTGTAGATCAGGCGTCGCGCGCCCTCACCCCGCCCGCTCTCCTCCGCGGGAGGAGGAGGCAGGAAGACCTCACTCAGTCCTTCGGACGGAGCTTGGAAACTTCGGCATCATCAGGCAGATAGTCCGAGCCCTTGCGATAGACGGTGTCGACCATGATGCCCTTGCCGTCCTTCAGCGCGGTCTTGCCAACATAAGCGCCGAGCGTCGACTGGTGGTCGATCTTGCGGAAGGTGATCTCGCCGAAGGGCGACGGAACGGACAGTCCCTCGGCCGCGGCGATCAGCTTGTCGGTATCGGTCGAGCCGGCCTTGGCGAGGATGGCGGCCGCCGACTTGATGGTCTGGTAGCCGACGATCGAGCCGAGCCGCGGATAGTCGTTGTACTTGGCCTGGTAGGCCTTCAGGAACGCGTCGTGCTCGGGCGTCTTGATCGAATACCAGGGATAGCCGGTGACGATCCAGCCCTCGGGCGTCTCCTCCTTGAGCGGATCGAGATATTCCGGCTCGCCCGTCAGGAAGCTGACGACCTTGCGGTCCTTGAACAGGCCGCGGGTGTTGCCTTCGCGGACCAGCTTGACGAGATCGGCGCCGAAGGTGACGTTGAGGATCGCCTCCGGGTTGGCGGCGGCGACGGCCTGCACCACCGGACCGGCGTCGATCTTGCCCTGCGGCGGCCACTGCTCGTCGACCCACTGGATGTCCGGGCGCTTCTCGGAGAGCAGCTTCTTGAACACGGCGACGGCCGACTGGCCGTATTCGTAGTTCGGCGCGATCGTGGCCCAGCGCTTGGCGGGAAGCTTCGCGGCCTCCTCCACCAGCATTGCCGCCTGCATGTAGTTCGACGGACGAAGGCGGAAGGTGTATTTGTTGCCCTTGGCCCAGGTGATGGCGTCGGTCAGCGGCTCGGCCGCCAGGAAGAACACCTTCTTTTGGTTGGCGAAGTCGCTGACGGCCAGACCGATGTTCGACAGGAACGTGCCGGCGAGCATCGCCACGTTCTCGCTCGACACCAGCTCATTGGCAGCGGTCTGCGCGTCGGCCGGCTTGCCGCTGTCGTCCTTGGAGACGACGACGAGCTTCTTGCCGTTGATGCCGCCGGCCGCATTGACCTCCTCGACCGCGAGCTGCCAGCCCTTGCGGTAGGGCTCGGTAAACGCCGGCAACAGCGAGTAGCTGTTGATCTCGCCGATCTTGATGACGTCCTCGGCACGCGCCGTGCCCGTCAATCCGGCAACGGCAAGGCCCAGGCCTGCCGCAAGCATCGTTCTCCGTCGCATCCCTTCAGCCTCCAATTTTGATTTGAATTATCTTAGACCGTCGTCGCCCTTGATCTCGGCGACCGTGAGCCCGCCGACCCTTGGCAAGGGACGCCCGCTGTCGGTGACCGCGAGCGCGACCATGATCTCGTTGGCGCGTGGCGCGTCGTCGATCTGCACCTCCATGCCGTCGAAATGGCTGCGCACGAACGCGGCGTCCTTGTGCCCGAGCGGGATGTCGAGCGTGCAACCGACGCCGCCGCGCTTTTTCGATGACGGGATCAGCGCCGCGCCCTTGCCGAGCACCTTGCGCACCGGCGCGCCCATTTTCGGATGCAGGATCGCGGCGGCATGCTCCAGCTCGCCGTCGCTGCCGACGGCCGCGGCCTTGCCGTAGCTGTGCGCCGCCGGCCCCTCGATGCCGAGCGCGGCCACGGCGCGCTTGGCGAGCATCTCGCCGAGCTCCTCGCCGATCGCGATCAGCGGCGTGAGGTCCTCGACATAGCGGCCGGCAAACGGATTCTCGATCACCGCCACTGCCGCCGCGCGCCGCGTCGGCGGCGACACGGTCCGGCCCATCTCCTGATGGACTTCCTCGACCACGGTCACGATCTTTCTGATGACGGCGCTCATCGTCGACCCTTCGTGTTCCTGCACATCATGCATCAAACCTCACGCCGCCGCCGCCCGCAACTGCGGCCGACGAACGATCTCGATCGCGCGCGGACCGACAACGCGAATGTTGCCGCGGAGCTGCAGTACGGCGCCTTCGATCAGGCCGGCCGAGAGCAGCGACTGCGCACGATGCTCGCCCACGGCCAGCGCTTGGGCAATCTCGGCATCACCGAGATCTCCGACCTCGCATGTGACGAGGCGGTCACCGAGATCGCTGTCCGGCTGCAGCTCGCAGGCGGGTCGGCGAAGCACGGCCGGATGACCCGGAAGGTCAACGGCGTTGCCGATCACCGTCGCCGCCGCATCGGCCTGCGCCGCGCTGCGCGCGAGCACCGTCACCGCGTCGGCAATGCCCAGCGAGAAGCTGCGGCCGTGGCGGCCCGATGTGGCGACGCCGCCGATCGCATCGGCAGCACGAAGCGTCATCCTGCGCATCACGCCTGCGCCGTCGGGACGGTCCATCAGCCCGACGCTGAACGTGGCGGCATCCCGCAGATGGAGTGCGATGTCACCGCCATTGTTGACATAGGCCCGCGTCAGCTTCGCCGCGCCGCGCATGGCGCCGAGAATCTCCTCGGCGACGCTGCCCGCGACCGCGGCCATCGGCGTGATGAACATCTCGCGCGCGAACGGCGACACGGCCGCATGCATCCGCCGCGCAACGACGCCTTTCAATGGGCAGCGATCGTGATCGGCTCCCTTGCGCAGATCGGACAGTTCCGCACACAGCTCGTCCAAGAGACCCGTGAAACGCTCGGCCGCCGCACGATAGGCCGCGCGAACATCGCCATCGGCGGCGTCGGCGCCGATGATCAGATCGATCGGGCCGTCCTGCAGATGCAGCCGCCGCTCGGGCAACAAGGCGATCTGTGGCCGCCGGGTCATGCGCCCGGCCTCGGCCACGGCAGCTGACGAATGTCCTTGCTGACATCCTTGAGCGACGTGAGCGGCTGGACGTAGTCCATGTGCCCACCGAGCGCCGCGTAGTCCGATAGCCTCAACGTGAACTCGATCGGTGCGACGATCGCCGGCGTCGGCACATAGCCGAAGGCGCCGGCCGGCATCTGGGTCACGTCGACCATGTAGGTGATGCCGCCGCCCGGCCAGACATAGACCGGCGCACCGCCGCTCGTGACCCGCGTCAGCGTATCCTTGACCGACCGCGTCAGCCGCACCGGATTGTCGGTGACGCCCGCGCGCAGCGAGCCGCCGGCACCGGCCATGAACAGCACGGTGCACAGTGCCGGCTCGCAGTTCTCCTGGATGCGCTCGACCGAGAACTGCAGCTCCGGCGGCATCTCACGCTGCACCGGCTTGAGCGACTCGTCGAGCACGTAGTAGGCGGCATGTTCGCCCGTCGTGGACACCATCAGCAGCGTCGTGCCAGGCTTCGCGGTCTTCGCATCGAACGGCCCGAGAATCGACAGCGGATCGGAGATGTCGGTGCCGCCCCAGCCGGTTCCGGGCTGCGCCACCTGGAAGTAGCGGCCCGGCGTGGAGCGCCGTCCCTTCATCTTGATGCCGGTCGCGGCAATGTCGAGCAGCTTGCCGGCCTGGTGCTCCGACAGCACGCCGGTGATGTGATCATCGACCACGACGACCTCGTCGACCTTGCCCTGCCATTGCTTGGCGAACATGCCGATCGTGGCCGAGCCGCAGCCGACGCGCATGCGCTCTTCCTTGACGCCGTTGACAACAGGCGGCTGCCCCGCCTGCACGATCACGCTGGAGCCGCCGTCGACGACGAGCTCGACGGCCTTGCGGTTGCTGAGGTCCATCAGCGCGTCGCAGGTGACGCGCCCCTCCTTCTTGGAGCCGCCGGTGAGATGATGCACGCCGCCGAGCGAGAGCATCTGCGAGCCGTATTCGCTGGTCGTGACGTGACCGACCGCTTCGCCGTCGACCCGCACCGTCGCCGCTTCCGGGCCGAGATAGCGATCGGTGTCGATCTTCACCTTGACGCCGCAATAGCTGAAGATGCCCTCGGTCACGACCGTGACCATGTCGACGCCCTCGACCTGCGAGGACACGATGAACGGCGCGGGCTTGTAGTCGGGATAGGTGGTGCCGGCGCCGATCGCGGTAACGAACAGCTCCGGCTGATGCACGATCTTGCCGTCCCAGTCGCCGCTCGCCTGGAACGGCACCAGCTTGCCGCCATGCGACACCGTGCGCTCCAGCAGGATATGCGGATCGACGCGCACCAGCACACCGTCCTGATTGGCATAGCGGTCGCAGGCGCCAGCCGCGCCCGGCTTGATGTAGCACATCACCGGACAGGCATCGCAGCGGATCTTGTCCCCTGCACCTTCGCTCGCCGTCTCAGTCACCATGCAGAGAAGCCCATCTTGAAGCGGAGTTGACGGCAACCGTCCGCACGCCGCGGCAATTCGTTCGTATACGAATGATGTCGCGCCCCTCCGCCGACTGTCAAGCGCCACCGCGAACGAAAAGCACGATTGCCGGATAAACGATCAGTTTGCCCTGCACAATGACGACAAATCGTGCACACGCTGCAGCGCAAAACGTGGCACTTGCATGTTAGTACACAAACGATACGCTCGGAGCGATCACCATCGCATCCTCGTTAACGATAGCACAGCGGACGGCAGAAGGGCATGACGCCAGCAACGATTCGGCTGACCGTGAACGGACGGGCGCATGACGTTGCGGCCGCGCCGCACACGCCCCTGCTTCATGTGCTGCGCAACGACCTCGCTCTGAACGGTCCGAAATACGGCTGCGGCCTCGGTGAATGCGGCGCCTGCACCGTGCTGATCGACGGCCGTGCCGCCCGCTCCTGCGTCATTCCGGTGGAAGGCTGCATCGGCCGCGACGTCACCACGCTTGAAGGGCTGGGCTCGCGCGAGGCGCCCGATCCGGTGCAGCAGGCCTTCATCGCCGAGCAGGCCGCGCAATGCGGCTACTGCCTCAACGGCATGATCATGACGACCAAGGCGCTGCTGGCGATCAAGCCCGATCCGTCACGCGACGAGATCAAGCAGGCGCTGCGCTACAATCTCTGCCGCTGCGGTGCCCATGTCGAGATCCTCCGCGCGGCGATGCGCGCGGCCGGCCACACGCTCGAGGCGCTGGACTGATGAACGATCGCCTCACCAAGGACGCCGACACGCCTCGCGGCTGGCTGGTTGTCGAACGTCCCATCGCCGGCAACGATGGCCGGTTCGAAACCTTCATCCGGATCACGGCCGCAGGCGAGGTCTCCGCCTTCAACGGCCACGTCGATCTCGGCACCGGCATCCGAACCGCGCTGGGACAGATCGTCGCGGAAGAGCTGGATGTCTCCTTCGCCCGTGTCGTGGTCGTGCTCGGGGACACCGCGGTCGTGCCGAATCAGGGCGCAACCATCGCCAGCGAGACAATTCAGATCACCGCCGTGCCCCTGCGCAAGGCTGCGGCGCAGGCCCGCGCCTTCCTCCTGGCGCGGGCGGCAGCGCAACTCGACCTCGACGTTGTGGATTTGAGGGTCGAGGACGGACTGGTCCGCGGTCCCGACAACCGCGTCCTCAGCTATGGCGAGCTGATCGGCGATGAGACGTTCCGCCTCGCCCTCGCCGACGATATCGTCGTCAAATCAGTGAACGACTATCAGGTCGTCGGCCGGTCGGTGCCGCGCGTCGATCTGCCGGCAAAGGCGGCCGGTGAACTCACTTATGTCCATGACGTTCGCGTCCCCGGCATGCTGCATGGCCGCGTCGTGCGTCCACCCTATGCCGGTGTCGATGCCGGCCCCTTCATCGGCACCAGCCTTCTTGGCGTCGACAGGGAGTCGGTGCGCGACGTACCGGGCCTGGTTGACGTCGTCGTCATCGGCGACTTCATCGGCGTCGTCGCCGAGCGCGAGGAGAACGCGATCCTCGCCGCCGAGCGGCTCCAGGCGAATTGGAAGCCGGTGCCGAGCTTGCGCGACCTCGACGATGTCGAGAACGCGCTGCGCGCCAATCCGTCCGAGCCGCGTCGGCTGCTCGACAAGGGCGATGTCGATGCCGCCATCGCCGGCGCCGCCAAGCCGATGCGGCGGACCTATCTCTGGCCCTACCAGATGCACGGCTCGATCGGGCCGTCCTGCGCGGTGGCCGACTATCGCGACGGGCAGACCCGCATTTATTCCGGCACGCAGAATCCGCACATCCTGCGCGGCGATCTCGCCAAGCTGATCGACTGTCCCGAGGATCACATCGAGCTGATCCGGCTGGAGGCCGCCGGCTGCTATGGCCGCAACTGCGCCGACGATGTCACCGCCGATGCGCTGCTGCTATCGCGCGCGGTCGGCCGTCCGGTGCGGGTGCAATTGTCGCGCGAGCAGGAGCATCTGTGGGAGCCCAAGGGCACCGCACAGCTGATGGACGTCAATGGCGGCCTCAATGCTGATGGCTCGGTTGCGGCCTATGAGTTCGCCACGCGCTATCCCTCGAACGGCGCGCCGACGCTGGCGCTGCTGCTGACCGGCCGCATCGCGCCGGAGCCTGCGGTGTTCGAGATGGGCGATCGCACCGCGATCCCGCCTTACGACTACGACCACATGCGCGTCACTGCGCATGACATGCCGCCGATCGTGCGTGCGTCCTGGATCCGCGGCGTCTCGGCGCTGCCCAACACCTTCGCGCATGAGTCCTATATCGACGAGCTCGCGGCGGAGGCTGGCGTCGACCCGATCGAATACCGGCTGCGCTATCTGAAGGACGAGCGCGCGCGTGATCTCGTGAACGCCGTGGCCGAACGCGCCGGCTGGACGCCGCGCCCCGTGAGGGAAGAGAAGACGCCCGAGAACGGCGTCGTCCATGGCCGCGGCTTCGCCTATGCGCTCTACGTCCACAGCAAGTTTCCCGGCTACGGCGCGGCTTGGTCGGCGTGGATCGCCGATGTCGCGGTGAATACGACGACCGGCGACGTCAGCGTCACGCGGGTCATCGCAGGCCAGGACTCCGGCCTGATGATCAATCCGGACGGCGTACGCCACCAGATCGAAGGCAACGTCATCCAATCCACCAGCCGGGCGCTGATGGAGGAGATTCCGTTTTCGCGCGGCAAGGTCGCGGCACGGGAATGGGGTGCGTATCCGATCATCACCTTCCCCGATTTGCCTGAGATCGACGTGCTGATGCTGCCGAGACCGGATCAGCCGCCGCTCGGCGTCGGCGAGTCCGCGTCCGTGCCGAGCGCCGCTGCGATCGCCAATGCGATCTACGACGCCACCGGCGTCCGCTTCCGCGAGCCGCCATTCACGCCGGAGCGCATTCTGAAAGGGCTGCGCGGCGAACAGGTCGAGACGCCGGCGCCGCAGTCGCTGCCCGCCCCCGAAAGACCGGCGACGACATGGCTCAAGCCCTTTGCCAGGCGGGGCGGCGTGATCGCCAGCGCCGTCGCGGCCTGCGCCGCGGCGATCGGCGTCGCCACCGCCGTGTTGCCCTGGCGCGCCATCGCGCCGATCACGCGCCCCGATCCCTCGGTCTATTCCGCCGCGACGATCGCACGCGGCGAGGCACTCGCGGCGCTCGGCAATTGCGCGGTTTGTCACACCGCGGATGGCGGCCTGATCAATGCCGGCGGCCGTGCGCTGGAGACGCCGTTCGGCACGCTGTTCAGCACCAACATCACGCCCGACGTCGAGACCGGCATCGGCGCCTGGTCCTATCCCGCCTTCGAGCGCGCCATGCGCGAGGGCGTGCATCGCGACGGCCGGCAGCTCTATCCGGCGTTTCCCTACACCCATTTCGCGCGAACCGATGAGGCCGACCTGCAGGCGCTCTACGCCTACCTGATGGCACAGGTGCCGGTGAGACAGCAGGCGCCCGACAACGCGCTGCGCTTCCCGTTCAACCTGCGGCCGCTGATCGCCGGATGGAACGCGCTGTTTCATGACACCCAGCCGTTCAGGCCTGATCCAACCCAATCGGAACAGTGGAATCGCGGCTTCTATCTCGTCGAAAGCCTCGGCCATTGCAGCGCCTGTCATTCGCCGCGCAATGCGCTCGGTGCCGAGCAGCGCAACGCATATCTGGCTGGCGGCTTCGCGGAGGGCTGGGAAGCCCCCGCGCTGACCGCGCTCTCGACTGCCCCGATCCCGTGGACCGAGGACGAGTTCTACACCTATCTCCGCTCCGGTCAGTCGCGCCTCCATGGCGTGGCCGCCGGTCCGATGGCGCCGATCGTGAAGGATCTCGCGACGCTGCCCGACGCAGACATTCGGGCCATGGCGGTCTATCTCGCCTCCTTCCAGACGCCCTCGCCCGAGGCAGCGAAGCTGGAGGCGACGGCAGCGGAGTTGGAGGCGCGCACCAGGGTGACCTCGGCGGCATCTCCGGCCGCCCGGCTCTATCTCGGCGCCTGCGCGGTCTGTCACGAGATCGGCGGCCTGCCGCTGTTCGGCAGCCGGCCCTCGCTGGCGCTGAACAGCAACCTGCACAGCGCCACACCCGACAACCTGATCCAGGTGATCCTGCACGGGATCATGAAGCCGGCCTCGTCCGATCTCGGCTACATGCCGGCGTTCAAGGACCATCTCAGCGACGTCCAGCTTGCCGAACTCGTCTCCTATCTCCGTCAGCAATTCGCCCCGGACAAGCCGGCCTGGACGGACGTGGACGCCGTCATCGGTCGCATCAGGTCGGCCGCGGTGCAGTGAGGCCGAGCATGCTCCTTCCGCGCCCGGCGCCCCGCCCACCACCCTGACGCGCATTCGGGCACCTGCTTGCCAGTAATTTCGCCTTGCGGCAGTCGCCCTGCCGCTTCTAGAATTCGGGACTACGTTCCAAAAAATGGAACAAACGGTATCATCATGAGCGCCCTGACCAACGCCATCGACATCCTGCGCTGCTTCTCGACCGCGCGGCCCGACCTCTCCTTTGCCGACGTCCAGGTCCTGACCGGCAAGCCGAAGAGCTCGACCTCACGCCTGCTCCGCTCGCTGCGCGATTGCGGCCTGCTCGAGCAGGATCCGCACAGCCGCCGCTACCGGCCGGGCCTGCTCACCTTCGAGCTCGGGCGGCTGCACCGAGCCCATGACGACCTGATCGCCACCGCCGAGCGCGAGCTGCGTGATGTCTGCGCGCGCACCGGACACACCGGCTACATCGCCGTGCTCGACGGCTATCAGCAGGTGGTGCTGCGCATCGTGCCCGGCTCCAATCCGCTGCGCGTCGTCAACCCGCCGGGACAACGCACGCCGGCCATCATCACGTCGAACGGCCGTGCCATGCTGGCGCGTCTGTCGGACCAGGACATCCGGGCGCGCGTGCCGCTCGACTATCCGAAGGTCCCGGCCAACTCGCCGCAGAACTTCACCGAGCTGATGGCGCGGCTGAACGAGATCCGCCGGACCGGCATCTCGGACGCCGCCGACGAGGCCATCGAGGGCGTCGGCTCGCAGGGCTTTGCGCTGGCGAGCGGCGAGAGCGGTGAGCTGATCGGCATCGCCGTCTCCTACTCGGTCCAGGCCACCACCGAGATCGAGCGCGCCAACGTCCGCCGCGAGCTCGGCGGCATGGCCGCGAAGCTGCGGCGCATGACCGGCGATCCGCTTGGCCAGACCATCGAGCAATTGGCCGGACTGGCCTCCTGATGACGAGCAGCAGCGCGCCGCGCGTCAACAGCCTGGCGCTGTTGATCCTGCCGAGCGCGCTGCTTTTTGCGCTGTTCTTCTTCCTGCCGATCGGATTGATGGCGGTGATGAGCGTCCTGACCGGCAACCCCGTGGTCATGCCGAACGTCGCCCTCACCGCCAGGCACTATGCCCGCATGGGCGATGACGGCTACTATCTCGAGGTGATCTGGACCACGATCCGGATCGGCCTCTGGACGACCCTGGCCGCGCTCATGATCGGCTATCCGCTCGCGCATTGGATGGCGCGGATCAAGAGCCGCACCGGCCACGCGCTGCTGCTGATGGCCGTGCTGGCGCCGATGCTGACCGGCATCGTGGTGCGTACCTTCGCCTGGATGACGCTGCTGTCCGACAAGGGTGTCATCAACCAGATCCTGACCTCGCTCGGGCTGGTCACCAGGCCGTTGCAGCTGATGTACAATGAGACCGGCATCATCATCGGCCTCGTCCACATCTATGTGCCGTTCATGGTGCTGACGCTGACCGGCGTGATCGGCCGCATCGACGAACGGCTGGAGCAGGCGGCGGAGAATCTCGGCGCAAGCCCGTGGCGCGCTTTTCTCGAAGTCACCCTGCCGCTCAGCCTGCCCGGCATCCTCGCCGGGTCGCTGCTCGTGTTCGCGCTCGCGATCAGCGCCTATGTGACCCCGATCCTGCTCGGCGGCTTCCAGGTCATGACCCTGCCGATCCTGATCTACCAGCAGATCTCCGCCAACTTCAACGTCGGCTTCGCGGCTGCGCTCGGCATGGTACTGCTCGTCATTTCGCTCTCGCTCGTCATCGCGTATAATCACGTGCTCGGCCTCGTCTCGGGCCAGCGCGAGCTGCAATGAGGGCGCAGATGACGAGCCTTGCTCCAGGATCGCAGCCGCCGCTTGCTGCGCCGATCGATCTGGGGGCGGCACCTGCCCGTCGCAGCACGACGCCGCTCCGGTGGGGCCGCAGGCTCTATCTCGCCGCCAACAGCGCCATCCTCGCCTTCCTCCTGGCGCCGATCGCGATCGTGATCGTGTTCGCGCTGAATCCGACGCCCTTCATCCAGTTTCCACCGGTCGGCGTCTCCTTGCGCTGGTTCGAGAAATTCTTCGCCTCGCGCGACTTCATGCACGCGCTGCTCTTGAGCATCGAGGTCGCAGCGATGACCACGGTCGCGGCCACCGTGCTCGGCGCGTCGGCCGCGCTGGCGATCGCGCGCGGCAACCTTCCGGGCTCTCGCCTGATCGTGGCGACCATGCTGTCGCCGCTGATGCTGCCTGCGATCCTGACCGGTCTTGCACTGTTCCAGTCCTATGTGCTGCTCGATGTCGGGCGCCCGTTGTGGGGCCTTGTCGCCGGCCATACGCTGGTGACGATTCCCTACGTCGTGCGCACCACCCTCGCCGTGTTGCATAATTTCGATGTCAGGCTGGAGGAAGCCGCGCAGAATCTCGGCGCCAGCCCCACCCGGACCTTCTTCGAGATCACGCTGCCGCTGGTGAAGCCCGGCGTTCTGGCAGGCGCGATCTTTGCCTTCATCGTCTCGTTCGACCAGTTCCCGGTGTCGCTGTTCCTGGTCGCGCCGGGCAGCGAGACCTTGCCGATCACGCTGTTCAACTATCTGAAGTTCGATCTCGACGGCACCATCGGCGCGGCCTCGGTGGTCTCGATCCTGCTCGCCTTCATCGTCGTCATCGCGCTCGACCGCACCGTTGGCCTGCGCTCCTACGTCAAACTCTAAGGGAGATTCCGGACATGACCGACTCATCGCGTCGCTTCCCCATGAGCCGCCGGCGCCTGCTGACTTCGGCTGCTGCGCTTGGTGCAGGCGTCGTCGCGGCGCCTTACGTCGCGCGCGCCGAGGAGCCCGTGCTGAACATCACCGGCTGGGGCGGCAAAT
Source organism: Bradyrhizobium sp. HKCCYLRH3073 (assembly GCF_051167995.1). NCBI lineage: Bacteria > Pseudomonadati > Pseudomonadota > Alphaproteobacteria > Hyphomicrobiales > Nitrobacteraceae > Bradyrhizobium > Bradyrhizobium sp. HKCCYLRH3073. The sequence continues at coordinate 499,996 of NZ_JBNPUD010000001.1, read as the reverse complement.
GGGGCGACGTCATGAAGGCCGAGATCGGCCCCGCCTTCGAAAGCGAGTTCAAGTGCAAGCTCAGGACCGACACTGCGCTGCCGTTCCTGCCGAAGCTGCAGGCGAGCTCGCGCTCCGCGCCGATCTACGACGTGCTGCACACCAACTCCAACGAGCAGTGGGCAGCGGTCGAGATGGGCCTCGTCGAGCCGAAGGTCGACCCCAAGCTGGCGCCGAACATGGCCGACGTCTACCCCTACGCGGTCAGCGACAAGATCGTCGGTGTCTGCATCTTCACCAGCGCCATTGGCTTGGGCATGCGCACCGACAAGGGCTACGCCAACGTCACGTCCTGGAAGGAGCTGTGGGACGCGAAGTACAACGGCGTGCGCGGCGGCTATGTGATCCCTGTCAACAGCCTGGGACAGGCTTTCCTGATGATGTGCGGCACTCTCTACGGAAAGGGGCAGACCGATCTCGACGCGGCCTATGCGGCGCTCGAGAAGCTGAAGCCGATCAAGCTCGTCGACTTCACCGGCGCGATGGAGAAGCTGTTCCTGTCCGGCGAGGTCGGCCTCGGCGTGATCCACGACTCCGGCATCTACCGCTATGACGGACAAAACCAGCCGATCGACTTCGTCACCCCGAGCGAGGGCGTGCTGTCGCTGGAGCAGGTGCTGAGCATCACACCCGGCAGCAAGATGAAGGAGCTCGCCAACGCCTATGTGAACTACATGCTGCGCCCCGAGGTCCAAAAGCGCCTCGCCGAGACCGTCTGGTACTCGCCGGCCAACAAGAAGGTGAAGCTCGACGCCAAGTACGACGCCAAGCTGCTGACCACTCCGGAAAAGGTCAGCAAGCTGATCCAGGTCGACTGGAAGTGGTACAACGCGCAGAAGGACGTGATCGACAGCCGGGTCAACCGGATCTTCCGCGCATGAGCGCAAGCATCGAGATCGCCAGCGTCAGCAAGGTCTATGACGGCGGCGTACGCGCCGTCGACGCGGTCGCCATGGACATCCGTCCGGGCGAGTTCTTCTCGCTGCTCGGCCCGTCCGGCTGCGGCAAGACCACCACGCTGCGCATGATCGCGGGCTTCGACAGCCCCAGCACCGGCGAGATCCGCGTCGACGGCGCCGACATCACCCATGTCCCCGCGCACAGGCGCGACATGGCGATGGTGTTCCAGAACTATGCGCTGTTTCCGCACCGGACGGTGGCGGAGAACGTCGCCTTCGGCCTGCGCATGCGCAAGACCGACAAGGCCACGATCGCGTCCAAGGTCACGGCCGCGCTGGCGATGGTCGAGCTGTCCGGCATGGAGGACCGCAGGCCGGCACAATTGTCGGGCGGCCAGCAGCAGCGCGTCGCGCTCGCCCGCGCCATCGTCATCTCGCCGCGCGTGCTGCTCTGTGACGAGCCGCTCGGCGCGCTCGACAAGAAGCTGCGCCAGCAGATGCAGTTCGAGCTCAAGCAACTGCAGAAGACTCTCGGCCTCACCCTCGTCTTCGTCACCCACGACCAGGAGGAGGCGCTGGCGATGTCCGACCGCATCGCGGTGATGAACGCCGGCCGCGTCGAGCAGATCGGCACACCGGTCGAGATTTACGACCAGCCGCGAACCCGCTTCGTCGCCGACTTCATCGGCGACACCAATATCTTCCGCGGCCAGCGCGTGACGCTGGACCACGGGACCGGAATCGCGGTCGGCAACGGCCTGGTGCTGGCCCTGCCGGATGTGTCCGCAACGGCCGGTGGCGAGGTTCTGTCGGTCGCCTTGCGGCCGGAGAAGATCATGGTGTCGCCAGCCGGCCCGGTCGATGCCGAGAGCAAGGGCACGTCCGCACGCGGTACGGTCGAGAGCACGAACTTCCTTGGCGGTGCCGTCCTCTACCGCATCGTCCTGGACGGTGGCGAGCGGGTGCTGGCTCAGCAGCCGAATTCAGGAGCCGGTCCACTCCACGCACCCGGCCAAGCCGTCGCGCTCGGCTGGCGGCCGACCGATCTCGTCATTCTCGAGGATTGATATTGTGAACGTCATACTCCCGTCCCCTTCCCTCGATGTGGCGGATCGCCCTTCGCAACGGCGCATGGGCGTCGTCGTCATCGGCCAGAGCCCGCGCCCCGCGATGGAAGCCGAGATCGCAGCCGTGCTGTCTCACGGCACGACCATCGAATTGCGCGGCGCGCTCGACGGCATGAGCCGCGGCGAGATCGATCGCATCCCGCCGGTCGACGGCGCCGATGCGCTGTTCACCTTGCTGCCCAACGGTGACAACGTGCGCATCAGCAAGAAGGCGGTCGAGGGCCGGGCCAATGCACAGCTCGCGAAATTTCGGCACGACGGCATCGACGTCGCGATGCTGGCCTGTACGGGCAAGTTTCCCAACCTCGCGCCAGAAGGGCTCGTGATCCTGCCCTCGGCAGTGCTGCACAAGATGGTGGAAGCCGTGCTGCCGAGGGGCCGGCTCGGCGTGTTCTCGCCGCTGGCCGAGCAGACCGCGCTGATCGCCGGCAAATGGCAGCGTGATCACGTCGAGGTGGTGGGCGTCACGCTGCAACCGGGCTCCGATGACGCGGCCGTCGACGCCGCGGCGCGCGCGATGGCGGCCAAGCAGCCCGACCTCGTCGTGCTCGACTGCATGAGCTACACCAGCGCCAACAAGGCCCGCGTCCGCCGCCATTATTCCGGGCCCGTGATCCTGTCGATCGCCGCAGCCGCCCGCATTGTCGAGGAACTGTTGTCGTGAGCGGGGTGGAATTGAAGACGATCAGTCTCGACGACATCGAGGCGCTCGCGGTCGGCGCCTGGATCCTCGGCACCGGCGGCGGCGGCAGTCCCTATCTCGGCCTGCTCAACCTGCGTCGGCTCTATGCCGATGGACATCGCGTGCAGATGATGTCGCCGCTCGATCTTGCCGACGACGACTGGGTCGCCGTGGTCTCCAACATGGGCGCCCCCTTGGTCGGGCAGGAACGGCTCGCCGACAGCCGCAGCATTGCGCGTGCGGTGCGCATGCAGGAGGAGCTCAACGGCATCACATTTCGCGCCGTGATGTCGGTCGAGATCGGCGGCGGCAATGGCATGCAGGCGCTGATGGCGGCAGCACATCTGAACATCCCCGTAGTCGACGCCGACTGCATGGGCCGCGCCTTTCCCGAGGCGCAGATGACGTCGGTTGCGATCGGTGACCTCAAGCCGTATCCCTGCACGCTCTACGATCCGCGCGGCATCGAGGCCGTCGTGACCAAGGTGCCGAGCTGGAAGTGGATGGAGCGCGCCAGCCGCAAGATCTGCGTCGAGATGGGCTCGATCGCCTCGACCAGCAAGGCGCCGCGCACGGGCCGCGAGGTCAAGGACTGGGGCATCCATTTCACGACCACCAAGGCCATCACGATCGGCCGCGCGGTCGAGGCCGCCAACCGGAGCCACCAGGATCCGATCGCCGCGATCCTCGATTGCGAGGGTGGCCAGCGGCTGTTCAGCGGCAAGATCGTCGACGTCGAGCGCCGCACCACCGAAGGTTTCTTGCGCGGCTCTGCCGTCGTGGAGGGCAGCGACGATGACCGCGGCACGCGCCTGAAGCTGTCGTTCCAGAACGAGTGGATCGTGGCCTGGCGCGATGGCGAAGCCATCGCGATGTCGCCGGACCTGATCTGCGTGCTCGACAGCGTCAACGGCCACGGCATCGGCACGGAGACGGTGCGCTACGGCCAGCGCGTCACCGTGATCGCGCTGCCCGCGCCCGCCGTATTGACCAGCCCGCGCGGGCTCGAATTCGTCGGCCCCCGCGCCTTCGGTTATGACCTCGATTTCCGGTCGCTGTTTGCGCCCCCTGGAGCATAGTGAATGAAGCGGATTGGCATTGACGTCGGTGGCACCAACACCGACGCGGTCTTGATTGCCGACGACAAGGTCGTTCACTCCGTCAAGGCTGCGACCACCGCCGACGTGACCTCCGGCATCCTCGCGGCGCTGAAGGCGCTGCGAGAAAATCCCGCAGCGGCCGTACCGGTCGATGCGGTCGTGATCGGCACCACGCATTTCATCAATGCGGTGGTGCAGCGGCGGCACCTGCAGAAGATCGGCGCGATCCGCATCGGAATGCCGGCCTCCGCCTCGCTGCCGCCGTTCTGCGACTGGCCGGGTGACCTCGCCGCGCTGGTCAGCGGCAAGACCTTCATGCTCGAAGGCGGCCATGACTATGACGGCCGCCCCTTCATGCCGCTCGACACCAACGGCCTGAGGGCCGCCGCGCGCGCGATCAAGGCCAAGGGCCTGCGCGCGGTCGCGGTCGCCTCGTCGTTCTCACCGCTCGATCCGAGCTGTGAGAACATCGCGCGCGAGATCCTCGCCGAGATCTGCCCTGATGTGGCCGTCACGCTCTCGCACGACCTCGGCCGCATCGGACTGCTCGAGCGCGAGAACGCCGCTTTGCTCAACGCCGCGCTGCACGACCTCGCGGTCACGACGGTCGCCGCCTTCCGCAAGGCGATCGCGGAGTCCGGCATCGATGCGCCGCTGTTCCTGACGCAGAACGACGGCACCGTGATGCAGGCGGAGATCGCGACCGCCTTCCCGGTCATGAGCTTCGCCTCCGGCGCCACCAACTCCATGCGGGGCGCCGCGTATCTGTCCGGCCTCGACGACGCCATGGTCGTCGACGTCGGCGGCACCACCAGCGACATCGGCCAGCTCCGCCACGGCTTTCCGCGCGAGGCCAACGCCGTCGTCGAGGTCGGCGGCGTCCGCACGCTGTTTCGCATGCCCGATCTGCTCTCGATCGGGCTCGGCGGCGGCAGCCACATCACGCAGGATCCGGTCCGTGTCGGCCCGCTCAGCGTCGGATACCGGCTGACATCCGACGCGCTGGTGTTCGGCGGCGACCAGCTCACCGCGACCGACATCGCGGTCGCAGCGGGGCTGATCGACATCGGCGACAGATCGCGCGTCGCGCATCTGCCGAAAAGCCTGATCGACGCCGCGCTCGCCGACGCCCACCGCAAGCTCGAAGGCGACATCGACCGCATGAAGACCGAGGCGGGCGACGTGCCGCTGCTCGCGGTCGGCGGCGGCGCCTTCCTGGTGCCGGAGCGCCTCGCCGGCATCTCCACCATCGTCCGCGTCGACCATGGCGACTGCGCCAATGCGGTCGGCGCCGCCATCGCCCAGGTCTCCGGCGAGGCCGACCAGGTCTTCCGCGACATGACCCGCGACGAGGCCATCGCGGCGGCGCGGGCCATCGCCGAGGCGCGCGCGGTGCAGGCCGGCGCCGACCGCGACACGCTCAAGACGGTCGATGTCGAGGACATGCCGATCGCCTACCTGCCCGGCAACGCGCTGCGCGTCCGCGTCCGCGTCGCCGGCGCCATCGCCGAGCCGACCATCGGCGCGGCGGCGTAGTCCACGATCATCACGCCAGCTCGGCGATCCGCTCGACCCCGGCCTGCGCGCCCTGCGCCTTGGCCGCCGCCATCGAGCCGCCGAGGTCGATGCCCCGGCAGGCGTTGTCGACGACGATGGCCGCAAAGCCGAGCCGCCGCGCATCGACCGCCGAATAATGCACGCAGAAATCGGTGGCGAGACCGACCAGGAAAACCCGCTTCAGGCCGCGCTCGCGCAGGTATCCGGCGAGGCCCGTGGGCGTGGTCTTGTCGTTCTCGAAGAACGCCGAGTAGGAATCGATCGCGGCGCGAAAGCCCTTGCGGATGATGAGCTGCGCCTTGTCGGTCGCAAGATCGGCATGGAAGGCGGCGCCCGGCGTGCCCTGGATGCAGTGGTCCGGCCACAGGGTCTGCGGCCCGTAGGGCATCGTGACGCTTTCGAACGGCGCCTTGCCCGGGTGGCTCGAGGCGAACGAGCTGTGTCCCGCCGGGTGCCAGTCCTGGGTCAGGACGACGTGATCGAACATCCGGCTCAGCCGGTTGATCACCGGCACCACGGCATCGCCGTCGGCCACGGCGAGCGCACCGCCGGGACAAAAATCGTTCTGCACATCGATGATGAGCAGCAAATCCTCGTTGGCCCTGATCTGCATTCCTGCCTGCATCCGTTTCACGCGAGCTCCATCAAGGATGGCCCCAGGCCGCGGCGTTCTCAAGCCGGGCCGCCGAATAATCCGCGGCCAGCCAGTCCCTCCATTTTGGAATCCCTGCTCTGCAGGCCGGGCCTGGAAACGCCCGCCGATTCATGGATTCTCCCGGCGGGAGAGAATGGCCGATGCCGACTGCCGTCACACACCGCTCCGCGAGCCAGCGTCTCGAGCGCTGGGCGGTCGCCACCCTGCGCGAGGCCGGCGCGATCGTCGAATGCGAACGGCACGGCTGGATGCGCGAACGCGGCGACCCGGAAGCGCTGGCGCGGGCGCTTTGCGTCGCACGCGACGATCCACCACCCGGGCTGTGCAGTTCGGACGCGCGCGCGGCCATCGAGGACGTCCTGGCTGCGACCGGCGACACCTGTCCTGATTGTTCACGGCACGGAGAGCCGGAAGATCCGCCGCGATTCAAATAAGTGATTCCGCGGCTACCCCAAGATGCCCTAGCCTGAGGCCTCCACCGGGAGACGCCATCATGCCGAAGCATCCGGTCCCATGGCTGCTGCGCAAGCCGTGCCCGACCTGCGGTCGCGCGCTCGCGGTGCGCGAGGGCAAGGGCGAACGTCGCCAGCTTGTTTGTCCAACCTGCGACGGGCCCGATCCGCTGCACTCGCCCAAGGCGCTCGGCTGGGCGAGGGGATCGCTTCGGCCGCCGCAGCGGCCGAAGCAGCATTGACGTCACTTGCGCGTCAGCTTGCGCTCGACCTTGTTGCGGCTGTTGCCGACCTTCTTGACCGCCTTCTTCACCGCGGACGCCGAGCGGCCGCTCTTCTTGGCTTCGTAGCGGACTTCGTAGTCCTGTCCGCCCGCGACGCGGGCGCGATCCTGCTTGCGTCCGCGCCCGGATGTTGCGGTAGCTGACTTCGCGGTGGATGTCTTCTTCTTCACTGCCATGGTGCATCTCCTTGTCAGCGCGCAACGCACGACACAGCGAAGCGGTTCCGCCGATGAGGAAGACCCATCACGTCGATCAGCCGAGGTCGAACCTGACGCCCTGCGCCAGCGGCAGGCTGCGGCCGTAGTTCACGGTGTTGGTGGCCCGGCGCATATAGGCCTTCCATGAATCCGAGCCGGACTCGCGGCCGCCGCCGGTCTCCTTCTCACCGCCGAACGCGCCGCCGATCTCGGCGCCCGAGGGGCCAATATTGACGTTGGCGATGCCGCAATCGGAGCCGCGCGACGACACGAACAGTTCGGCCTCGCGCAGATCATTGGTGAAGATCGACGACGACAACCCCTGCGGCACCGCATTGTGCAGCTCGATCGCGGCATCGAGATCGCGATACGGCATCACGTAGAGAATCGGCGCAAACGTCTCGCGCTCGACCGGGCCGCACTGCGCGTCGATCTCGACCAGCGCCGGCCGCACGTAATAGGCCTCCGCGCAGCCGCCGACCGCGACGCGCTCGCCGCCGAACACACGGCCGCCGTGATCCCGCGCGGCGCTCAGCGCATCCTGCATGGCGTCATAGGCGCCGCGGTCGATCAGCGGTCCGATCAGGGTGCCCTGCTCCAGCGGATTGCCGATCGCCACCGAGGCATAGGCCTGCTTCAGCCGCGGCACGAGCTGGGCGTAGACGTCGGCATGCACGAACAGGCGGCGCAGGCTGGTGCAGCGCTGACCCGCGGTGCCCATCGCCGCGAACGCCACCGCGCGCAGGGTGAGATCGAGGTCGGCGGTGGGCGTGACGATCGCGGCATTGTTGCCGCCGAGCTCGAGGATGGCGCGGGCGAAGCGGCCGGCAAGGCAGGCGCCGACGACGCGTCCCATGGCGGTCGATCCGGTCGCCGACACCAGCGGCACCCTGGCATCGTCGACCAGCATCTCGCCCACCGCGCGGCCGCCGAGCAGCAGGCCTGCGAGCCCCTCCGGGGCCTCGCCGCCCTCGCGGCGATAACGCTGCAGCGCGCGCGCCAGCAGCGCGTCGGTCGCGAGCGCGGTCAGCGGCGTCTTCTCCGACGGCTTCCAGACGACGCTGTTGCCGCACACCAGCGCAACCGCCGCATTCCAGGCCCACACCGCCACCGGAAAGTTGAACGCCGAGATCACGCCGGTGACCCCCAGGGGATGCCAGGTCTCCATCATCCGGTGCTCGGCGCGCTCGGTGGCGATGGTCAGGCCATATAGCTGGCGCGACAGGCCGACGGCGAAGTCGCAGATGTCGATCATCTCCTGGACCTCGCCGAGCCCCTCGGAGACGATCTTGCCGGCCTCGATCGAGACCAGGCGGCCGAGCGCGGCCTTGTGGGCGCGCAGCTCCTCGCCGAACAGCCGCACCAGTTCGCCGCGCTTCGGCGCCGGCCTGAGTCGCCACTGCAGGAACGCGGCATGCGCGCGCGCAATCACCGCGGTCGCATCCGCCCTGCTGTCGTCATGCACATGGGCCAGCACCTCGCCGGTCACGGGCGAACGGGCGGCGCGCGTCCCGCCGCGCAGCCGCTCCGGCGCAACGCCGAGCGAGGTCAGGATCTCGGCCGTTTCCGCAACGAGTGTCAGGGGCGATGCTTGGCTGGGCGACATATGCAACTCCGGATTGTCCCTTGCGCCGGTGCACGCGAGACGTCATGAATGGTCCATCGTAAACGCCCCCGTGTAGATCAAATCCGGCTGCGGCGCGAGCACCCGCGCGCTGGGCAAACCGCCACTGGAGCCGATCGCCTATCCGCTCCCGCGAGTCGTTATCTCTCACGCTCGTTGCCCGCGTCGCGCCCTCCGGATGGGCCATGAGTCGCGCATCGGTGCGATCCCGCGACGCGGCGCGCCCGGGCTGATGGGATCGACGAACCCTCGCGAAACACGAGGGCGCAGGGAATGCCGGGAGCTGGCCGCCCCCATGGCCCGCCTGCGAACAAAAATGCAGGCGGCAGGAACCACAGGTTCAGCCGAGACATCCCGGCATTCCCCGCGCGATGGTCTTCACGCTTATATCGTGATCTCCCCGGTGTACGGCTGTTTAGCCACCGTCGCCCTCGGGATCATCGCCCGACGGCTTGGCGCCAGCGTCGCGGCGCCAGGACCACACGACTTCACGTCCGCAAGCTGCCGTTCGTCCGCGTGCAAGCACGCTGCGGCAGGCAAGCGGCCATCGCCTCCCCGCCTCACGTGTCGTGACGATCGCGATACGCCCCTCATGGCGAAGCAGGATAGATGCAGTAGAGCACATTTTCCGGAAAAGCGAAAGCATTTTTTTTGAGCGCCGCAGCGACCGAAGGTCGTGCGTGACACGTCTTGCGTTCGTGATCGTCGAGGAGAACTGTTGAAGCGGGTCTCGCAACAAAGATCATTGCGGCCCTTTCCGCCTCGATATACCAACGTCGCATGTGTCCTCGCGAGAGACGATCAGCATGACGATCGAGACCTGGTTCGCATTTGCCGGAACGTCCATCATCCTCCTGGTGATCCCGGGGCCGACGGTTCTGCTGGTGGTCTCCTATGCGCTGGGCCAGGGATGGCGAACCGCGCTGCCGACGGCCGTCGGCGTCGCGCTGGGCGACTTCACCGCCATGACCTTGTCCATGCTGGGCGTCGGCGCGCTGCTGGCGACCTCGGCGCTGCTGTTCACCGTGCTGAAATGGATCGGCGCGGCCTATCTCGTCTGGCTCGGGATCAAGCTGTGGCAGGCCGGCGGCGCGCTCAACGCCGTGCCGCGGACCGACCGAACCTCGGCGCTGAAGATGCTCGGTCACGCCTGGATCGTCACGGCGCTGAACCCGAAGAGCATCACCTTCTTCGTCGCGTTTCTGCCGCAGTTTCTCAGTCCGAACGGCAGCTTCCTCACGCAGATGGTCGTGTTCGAATCGACCTTCGTCGTGCTCGCCTTCGCCAACGCCGTCGGCTATGCGCTGATCGCCTCGCGCGCCCGCGCGCTCGTACGGAGCGAGAAGGTGATCAGCATCTTCAACAAGGCGGGCGGCACCCTTCTGATCGGTGCGGGCGTCGCCGCCGCGGCGGCGCGGACGGCGCAGAACTGAACGGGCCGCGAGCTTTCGGCGGAATGTCGCCGGCCACATCGGCTGACAACGCCCGCGAGGCATCGTCCGGGTTTCAGCAGCGCACAGGTCAGGCTATATTGCCGCCGTCACCTGTCATCGAGCAGGCTCTGCCATGGCCGACACGCCCCCATCCAGTCCCGAGCTCTGGCCGTCGCTCCAGCACGAGGCCCGGCGCATCGCTGCGGCCGATCCCGTGTTCAGCCGCATCCTGTCGGCTGCAATCCTCGACCATTCTGATCTCGGCAGTGCCGTCGCGCAGCAGATTGGCGTCCGCATCGGCAGCGGCGATGCCGCGCGCGCCCGGTTTGCCGCGGTCGCGCGCGAGGCGTATGCCGCCGCGCCTGAGCTCGTCGAGGCGGCGGGTCACGACCTCGGTGCGATCGCGACGCAGGATCCAGCGACGACGGCGCTGCTGCCGCCGCTGCTGAACTACAAAGGCTACGTCGCACTGCAGGCGCATCGCGTCGCGCACTGGCTCTGGAGCAACGGGCAGCCCGACCTGGCGCTACTGCTGCATGCGGACACGTCAACGTCGCTGCAGGTGAGCATCCATCCCTCGGCGCGGCTCGGCACCGCGGTGTTTCTCGATCATGCTACCGGCATCGTCATCGGCGCCCACAGCAGCATCGGCGACGACGTCACCATCCTGCAGAACGTTACGATCGGACGACACGACACACTGCCCGGCCGCGCCCCGCGGATCGGCCGCGGCGTGCTGCTCTCCTCGGGCGCGACCGTGCTGCGCGACGTCGCGATCGGTGATTTTGCCAAGATCGGCGCCGGCGCGGTCGTCACCACCGATGTGCCGGCGGGCTGCACTGCCGTGGGCACGCCGGCCCGGCTGACGAACTGCCCGGAGCAGCCGATCCCGGCTGGGGCTTGAGCCATAGCGCGCGAAAGCCGCCCATGGGCGGCTCTCGTGTCCGGATCGCGATCCGTGCTCGATGTCGGCCTCTCCGAGGCCGCAGGATCGATCTGAGGGTCAGGCCGCAGCGCTTGCCGGCAGGGCTCGGGCGCTCGGCTTCGCCTGCGCGAGATGCGTCTTCCACGCCTCGATGGCGACGACGAGCGAGGTGATCGCCCAGAACACGGGATACTCATAGCCGCCGGTGTTCCAGGTCCAGCCGAAGCCCTTCACGACCTGCAGCGCGTAGACCGCAAACAGCAGCAGTGCGGTGGCGCCGAGCGCGGCAAAGCGCGTGCAGATGCCGAGGACCAGGGCAATGCCGGCGGCCGACTCGGAGGCGGCCGCGATCACGACCCACACCTCGGGGGGATGAAAGCCGGCCTTGGCGAAGAAGCCGGCGGTCGCCGCCGACACCGCGCCGCCTGCGAATTTTCCGGCCACGTGAGGAAACAGAAACAAGCCGCAGATGATGCGAAGAATGTTCAGGCCGTTCGAGAGATCAAAATTTTCCGCCTTGATACGAAAATCGTCCTTGGTGAGCCACATGGCGTCAACTCCTTTCCAGTTGCCGCCATAGTCCGGGAAAGACGGGCTGCCGCCGTTGCGGCAAATCAAAAACGCGCCTGGAAAAACGCAGAACAGCGTTGCGTCCAACGTGTTCGCTGGGGGATCGGCGGCCCATGCGCGACGATGGCGCGCGGCTGGACTCACGACTCCTGGGGCGGCCGGTTCTACAGCAGTGTGTCAAGCTTGCCGGCCGTGACGGAGATCAGTTCGCGGATTTTGTCGCACTCCGGCGCGAGCGATGCGAGGGCCGGATCCGATCTGATGCACCGCTCCAGATTGTCGACCGCGCTTCGCCAGGCCTCCAATTCGCGCCGCAGCCGCCCGATCTCGCTGGTGACCACGGCATCGCGCAGCCGTTCCGATTGCGCGCCGATGATAGGCAACGGGGCCCGGTCGGGAAATGCGAGGATATCAGCCACGGATCGCCCCGATGAGAGAGGTGGAATTCGGCGAAGACGACAGGCGCACGACGCGCGGGGCGGCGGCATTGCCTGCAACCGCGCGGCGGCCTGGATTGACAGGCCACCGCGCGATCGGCGCTTTCCGATCCGGCGTCAAGCCGCCGCGCGCTCGGCCAGAGCCTGAGCTTCGGCCGCGGCACGCGCCATGCTGGACGACATCTCGCTCGTGACCGTGCTCTGCTCCTCGACGGCGGCGGCCGTTGACGTCACATACTCGCTGACGTTCTGGATCGCCTGCTTGATCGAGCTGAGAGACGTGACGACGCCCCCGGAGATGTTGTTGAGGCTGTCGATCTCCGTCGCGATCTTGTCGGTGGCGGTCTTCGCCTGGGTGGCCAGGTTCTTGACCTCGGATGCGACGACGGCGAAGCCCCTGCCCGCTTCGCCGGCCCTGGCGGACTCGATGGTGGCATTCAGCGCCAGCAGATTGATCTGGCCGGTGATGTTGTGGATCATCTCGACGATGCCGCTCATCGACTGGGCGGCATCGGAGAGCCGCTGCGCCTGCGCGTCGGCCGAGGTGACACGGTCCACCGCGCCCATGGCGGTCTCGCGCGACTTCGTCATGGCTTCGGAAATCTCGCGCACGGACGCGTTGAGCTCCTCCGCGCCCGCCGCCACCGATTCCATCATGGCGCGCACGCGCTCGTTGCCCATGCGAACGAAGACCTGCCGGGTGACGTCAGTCGCGTATTTGACCACCTTGAACGGCTTGCCGTTGAGGTCGAGGATCGGATTGTAGGAGGCCTGGATATAGACCTCCCGGCCGCCCTTGCCGATGCGCTTGTACTCGGCCGACTGATACTGGCCGCGGTTCAGGCTCGCCCAGAAATCGCGGTAGGCGCCGCTCTCCCGCTCGGACGGTTCGACGAACATGCTGTGATGCTTGCCCTGGATCTCGGCCAGGGTGTAGCCGAGCGCGCGCAGGAAGTTGTCGTTCGCGGTGATGACCGTGCCGTCCATGTTGAACTCGATCACCGCCTGGGACTTGCCGATGGCCTCGATCTGCCCGGCGAGGTCGGCGTTCTCTAGCTTCTGCGCGGTGACGTCGGTCGCGAACTTCACGACCCCGATCGGCCTGCCCGCCGCGTCGAGCACCGGATTGTAGGTGGCGAGGATCCATACCTCCTTGCCGCCCTTGCCGATGCGCTTGTACTCGCCGCCCTGGTATTCGCCGCGATTGAGCGCAGCCCAGAACTCGCGATAGGCTTGGCTGTCGCGCAGCGCGGGTTCGACGAACATGCTGTGATGCTTGCCCTGGATCTCGTCGAGGCGATAGCCCAGCGCATCCAGGAAATTCTTGTTGGCACCGACGATGGTGCCGTCGAGCTTGAACTCGATCATGGCCTGCGCGCGGTCGATGGCGGCAAGCTTGGAGCCGTCGGCCATGCTGCGCAGCTTCTTCTCCGTGATGTCGGTCGCGAACTTGACGACCTTCACCGGCTTGCCGGCGCTGTCGAGGACGGGATTATAGGACGCCTCGATCCAGATTTCGCGACCGCCCTTGCCGATGCGCTTGAACTCGGCGGCCTTGAACTCGCCGCGGCTCAGAGTCGCCCAGAACTCGCGGTAGGCGGCGCTGTCGCGTTCGGACGGCTCCACGAACATGCTGTGATGCCTGCCCTGGATTTCCTCCAGCTGATAGCCGAGTGCGTTCAGGAAGTTCTTGTTCGCGGTGATGATCGTGCCGTCGAGCTGGAATTCAATCACGGCCATCGCGCGACTGATTGCTGCAAGCTGTGCTTCCGCGTCCGAGCGGCTGTTCGATCGAAACAACAAGGTAACCTCCAGATGAATAGTTCGTTTGCAGATGGTCGGCGGCGATGACGATCGTCCCCGCGCGCCCGGCGACATGTCTGCGCAAAATTGATGCAACTTGTTCCAGTCTCGTTAAAGCGCGTTGAGAAACTCCGGCTTTTCCGTAGTTCTACCGCTTTGACATGACGACCGACATACAAGAACGTCGCGCGGAAGCTGCGTTGCGGCCCCTGAAGCGTCGGCAATCGGGGCGCGTGGCGCGGAGATCGTAGGGGTCAAATCGGTCGATCGCATGCCCGCCGCAGCCCTGCTGCGGCAGACAGCGGCTGCGGGACCAGGTGGCCGAGCGCCGCCTTGTTGTTGGCGCGCAGCTCCTTCCCGAGCAGCCGCACCAGCTCGCAGCACTTCGGCACCGGGAGTAACCGCCACTGCAAGAATGCCTGATGCGCGCGGGCGATCGCCGCGGTCCATCCGCGCTGATGTCGTCATGCACCTGGGCTGGCGAGCCTCGATCAGCGGCGGTCCCGTTGAACAGCGGCGCTAGACCGCCTCGACCACCGCCTTCAGGGCGTCGGAGACCTTTGTGGCGAGCGTCGCAAGCGCCGCGTTCTCGATGGCCTGCATCGAGGCGACGGGATTCACGGCAGCGACCTCGACCTTCCCGCCGATCTCCTGGACGATGACGTTGCAGGGAAGCATGGTGCCGATCCGGCTCTCCGCCTGCAATGCCTCATGCGCCAGCTTCGGATTGCAGGCGCCCAGAATGGTGTAGGGCCGAAAGTCGGCGCCGATCTTCTCGCGCAGCGTCGCCTGCACATCGATGCGGGTCAGAACGCCAAAGCCGCGTGCCTTCAGCTCCGCGGTCACCCGCTCGATCGCTGCGTCGAACGATAGATTCACCGCTTTGGCAAAATAGTAGCTCATGTTCGCCTCTTTCCGGCTGGTCTGCCGCCGCGTCAACACGGTTCGTCGCGCGCGGCCATGGGATCTTGCGGCGGCACTGTTGCGCGTCCGTGCGGCCTGCACTTGATCGAGATCAGCGAAATGGCCGCCCGTGCCGGACTCGCGGCGGCGCAGGCCAGGCCATCACGCCGTTTTGACGCCGGTCATTGCGGCCCGTGCATGAACGCCTGCATCTCTTCCGGGGTCAACTTGCCGTCCTTGTTGCTGTCCATGGCCCTGAAGATGCGCTCATGCGTCGCCTGGAATTCCCGCAGCGAGATCTTGCCGTCGCCGTCGGCGTGACGGCGCGGCGGATCACGCTGCGCCGATCCGCCCCGCCCGTTTCGATCTACCGGCCGCAATGACAGTCTCGCGCGCCGGTTTCCTCATATTCATCGTGCAGGCGCACCCAATCGGAGAGATTGCCGCGGCCGGTCTCGTTGCGGCCCTTGGGCGTGAGATCGAGATAGTGATAGGCGCCGATCAGCGGATCGCCGCCGCGGGAGCGGACCTGGAAGGTGCAGAAGATGTTGCCGGCGTCGTCCTTGGTGAACACGGTCAGGCCCGGGAGCTCGGGCGACCTGCGCGTCAAGGGGGCGAAATTGTAGACGGCCTGCCCCGTCACGATCTGCTCGTCCGAGAACGAGACTTGAAAGTCGAAATTGAAATCACTGCCCTCGGATGACACCCAGTCGAACGCCCAGCCCATGCGCGCCTTGAACGGCGCGATCTCGGCGAGCGGCGCACGCGACACGGCGACCAGGCTGACGTCGTGGTGGCGGAGGTGCTGGTTGGCGCCGTCGATGTGGTCGCACAGGAACGAGCAGCCGGGACAGCGGTGCGGATCGCCCGGCGCCATCATGAAATGATAGACGATCAGCTGGCTGCGTCCCTGAAACAGACCGGCCAGGCTCACGGCTCCATCCGCCGCCTGGAAGACATAGTCCTTCTCGACCCGGACCCACGGCAGCGCCCGGCGGGCGGCAGCCAGCGCGTCGCGCTGCCTGATGAAGGCCTTCTCCTGGGTGAGGTGGGCGCGATGAGCTTCGGTCCATTCGTCCGCGGTGACTATTCTGGGGGTCATGTCTGGAGTCCTCCGTATCCTTCGCAGAGGACGATGCAAGGCTCGGCGGCCCGACACCGACGCCATCTATTTTGTCGGCAGGTCATCGCAGCGCGGCCGGGTGCAGCGAACCGCGGATCGACTGGACAAGGCCAGCTTCGGGCGCCCCCGCTCCCGTCTCAGACCGGCGTGCGCGCTCGACCTGATCCACCGTCTGCTCCCGTCCGTTTCGGGGCGGCCATGACAGACGTGTCGGATCAGAGCAGTGACTCCCGCAGCGGCCGGACCGAGCCGGCGCGCTGCCGCAGCTGCGGCCAACCGGCGCGCGCGGTTCAGAGCATCCTGAACCCGCGAACCGGCGAAGCGGCGCGTCTGTTCAACTGTACCGCCTGCGGATCTGTCAATTGGATGGACGACCGGCGGTGAACAACCGGTTCGGTCGCGACTGGCTGCCGGCAAAAAAAATCTGATCCGCGAGGAACAAACCCGCATTCAGCCGTTTTCGATGATCGCGGGCTTCCCCGCTTCGAGCCGGCGGCAGAGGGATGATCGTGCTCCCACTGTGCAATCGCGCGCGACCGACTCCATCCCTCCTCGACGAACGTCTGCCTCGAGGTCAGCTCCGATGACGGCCAGATCGGGCATGTCACAATTTCGGTGCTGATCGAGCGCGGTTGACGGCTGTGAAAGGTCCAAGGCCGCAGCTCGCTATCAGCAGCTCCCTATGAGGAAATGCGGGCCTGCGTCCAAACGTGGCCCATCTTCACCGCGTCGAGCGCGGCGGCCAGCTCATCGATGCGATACGGTTTCGACAGGATGCGGACGCCGGCCTCCTTGGCGGCGTGAACGGCAGCGCCGGAATAGCCGCTGGTCAGCAGGATCGGCATGTCGCCGCGCCGCTTCTGGATCTCGCGTGCCAGCTCGACACCATTCATGCCCCCCGGCATCATGACGTCGGAGAACACGAGGTCGACCGTGCGCCCGTCGGCGAGCGCGCCGAGCGCGGCCGCCGCGCTGGAGGCGCGGGTCACCTCATAGCCGAGCTGGCGCAGCATCTCGCCGACCAGGGCCGCGACCTCGTCGTCGTCCTCGACCAGGAGAATGCGGCCCTCATCATGCTGGCGCGCCCGCGGCCGCTGCAGGTCGAGGAGATGGTGATGCTGCCTGGATGCCGCCTGCGCCGATCGCGGAAGGTAGAGCGCAATCGTCGTGCCCTTGCCCACCTCCGAGTCGATGCGGACGGTGCCGCGCGACTGGGTGACGAAGCCGTAGACCTGGGCGAGTCCGAGCCCTGAGCCCTTGCCGACATCCTTGGTGGTGAAGAACGGCTCGAACACCCGCACCCGGACGTCCTCCGTCATGCCGGTGCCGGTGTCGATCACGGAGAGGCGGACATAGTCGCCGGCCAATTCGTCGTCCTGCAGATGTCGCAGGTTCTCGGCCCGGACCAGGATCGTGCCGCCGGCCGGCATCGCATCGCGGGCGTTGACGGCGAGATTGAGCACCACGAGCTCGAGCTCGCCCGGATCGACCTCGACGGGCCAGAGCGCGTCGGGAAAATCGAACTCGACGTGCACGTCGCCACGCAGGCTGCGGTCGAGCAGCTCGCGCATGCCGCCGATCTGGCGGGCGATGTCGACCGGCTCGGGCCGCAGCTCCTGCCGGCGCGAGAACGCCAGCAACTGCCGGGTCAGGCTCGCGCCGCGTTGCGCCGCCTGGATCATGCCGTCCATCAGGCGGCGGCGCCGCGCCGGATCACCCTGGCGGTCGAGCATGTCGAGGCCGCCGGAGATCACCATCAGCAGGTTGTTGAAGTCGTGCGCCACGCCGCCGGTCAGGCGGCCGATGGCCTCGATCTTCTGCGCCTGGCGCAGCGTCTCCTCGACCCGTGCGCGCTCGGCCATCTCGATGCGAAGATGCTCGTTCGATTCCGCGAGCGCCCGGGTCCGCTCGACGACGAGCTGCTCGAGCTGCTGCGCCGCCTGCTCGCGCGCCTGGATCAGTGCGCGGATCTGGTATTGGCGGCGCCGCGCCCTCAGCGCCGATTGAACGGCGCTTGTGAGCGTGATCGGCTGAATCGGCCGTTCGAGCAGCGAGACGTTGCGCAGCGCGCCGACCAGATGGCGCCGCCAGGTGACGACGGCGCGCTGCTCGCGGTGGCTGGTGAGCACGATGAAGGGCAGGTCGGACCAGGCCGGCTGGCGTTCGACCCATTGCGTGAGGGGAGCGGTGTCCTGGGCAAACAGCCCTTCCTCGGCGACGAAGACCGCGCCGACGCCTGCGCTCATCTCACGGAGCAGATGCGCCAGGTCCGAGCAGACCGCCGCCTCGATCCTTGCGCTGCGGAGCAGCTCCGCCGATGCCGGTCCGTCCCGCCCGATCGGCGCGAAGACCAGGACACGGTGATCTTGCTCAATGCTCATCCCGCATGTCCATGTCGGGGAAATCCGTCCCGGTGAAGCGCGGATTGCCGGAGAAGATGCCGCTGAAATTCTTGAGCGGCGGACCGAGGCTGATGCCCGCGCTGCTCAGGCGAAATTCGCGAATGCTGTGCTCGTGGTGGCCGCTGCGCTTCTTGACCACCGACAGAGCGCGCCGAACCGCGCCGCCGACCTCGAAATAGCGCAGCATCAGCACGGCATCGCTGAGATAGCTGATGTCCAGCGGCGTATCCATCGGCCCGACCAGCCCATGCTGGGCCAGCACCAGGATCGTCAGCACGCCCTGCTGGGCCAGATAGGTCAAGAGCTCGTGCATCTGCAGGATCAGAAACCGCTCGTCCGGCATCGCGTTGAGATAGCCGTTGAGGCTGTCGATGATGATGACGCGGGCATTGTCCTGCTCGACGCTGTGCCGGACGATGGCGCCGAACTCGCCCGGCGACAACTCGGCCGGATCGACCTGCTGAAAGCGGATGCGCCCGGAGTCGATGTGTTCATCGAGCGGCAGACCGAGCGTCCGCGCGCGGGCCTCGACGGTGCCGCGACCCTCGTCAAAGGCAAAGAATACCGCATGCTCGCCGCGCCTCGCCGCCGCGATCGCATAGATCAGCGCGACCGAGGATTTGCCGACGCCGGCGGCGCCGATGAGCAGCGCGTTGGTGCCGCGCTCCAACCCGCCGCCGAGCAGCTGATCGAGTTCGGCATTGCCGCTCGGCGTGACATCGCCCGCGAACGTCCGGTGATGCTCCGCGGCGACGAGGCGCGGAAAGATCTTGAGCCCGCCGGACGCAATGGTGAAGTCATGGTAGCCGCCGCGGAATGCGATGCCGCGCATCTTGATCACGCGCAGCCGGCGGCGCTCCGCGCCGTAGTCGATCGCGAGCTGCTCCAGCATCACCACGCCATGCGCGACCGAGTGCAGCTGCAGGTCGTCCTGGGCCGACGACAGATCGTCGAGCAGGACGACGGTACAGTTGCGCTTGGCGAAGAAGTGCTTCAACGCCAGCACCTGGCGGCGGTAGCGCAGCGGGCTCTGGGCCAGCAGGCGAAGCTCCGACAGGCTGTCGATCACGACGCGGCTCGGATCGACCCGCTCGACCTCGTTGAACATCAGGCCGGTGGTCTCGCTGAGCTCGACCTCGGCCGGATGAAACACGGTGAGCTCACGCTCGGGGTCGAGCGTGGTTTCCGGCGGCACCAGCTCGAAGATATCGACGCCGGCCAGCGACCAGCCGTGCCGCCGCGCCACCAGCTCGAGCTCGCGCCGGGTCTCCGACAGGGTGATGTAGAGCACGCGTTCGCCGCAGCTCACGCCCTTGAGCAGGAACTGCAGCGCGATGGTGGTCTTCCCGGTGCCGGGCCGGCCTTCATACAGATACAGGCGATTGGGATCGAAGCCGCCGCCGAGAATGTCGTCGAGGCCTTCGCTTCCGGTCGAAATACGCGGCAGATCCGTGGGCCCGCCCTCGTCGCTTCCGCGAACAGGCTGCTCCGTCATGCAAAAGCTCCGTTATACCAATCGAGACGACGCGGCAGCGAAACCGATAATGCGGGGTTTCGCGACGACCGGATAGGAACACAGTCGATCCGCCTCGGGTTCCCCAGTTCCATAGTTCCATCCCAGGCAGCGGGCGGTTCTACAGGATCGTGGCGCGGGCGCCATGCACGGCTGACGCCGATCGCACCCGTCTTCTCAGCCGACGGCCGATCAGCTCGCCCGGCCCACCGTGTCAGCCATCGCGGCGCCGCGGGTGCCGAGCGGCTGTGCGACGCCGGTGGTGGTGTCGCGCAGGGTCTGATGCTCCAATTCGGCATCGAGCTCGGCACCGATCAGGATCACGATGGCGGAGATCCAGATCCAGGTCATGAAGCCGATGGCGGCGCCGAGCGAGCCGTAGGTCGCGTTGAAGCTGCCGAAATTGGCCGCATACCAGGAAAACAGCGCCGAGCCCGCGAGCCACAGCGCCGCCGCCAGCGCGCCGCCCCAACTGATCCAGCGCCATTTGGGCTCCTCGCGGTCCGGCCCGTAGCGGTAGATCAGGGCCAGTCCGAGCGCGACGCAGATGAAGATCGCGGGCCAGCGGCCGATCCGCAGCACCAGATCGCCGGCCCCGGACATGCCGAGATAGTTCAGCAGCACCGGGAGCACGACGACGGCACCGATGGCGAGCAGCGCGAACAGGATCGCGCCGCCGGTGAACAGCAGCGAAATCGCGTTCAGCTTGATGAAGCCACGCCTCTCGGGTTCGCGATAAACGATGTTGAGCGTGTCGAAGAGCGACTTCATCGCCGCATTGGCGCTCCACAGCGAGATCGCGAGGCTGACGAGGAAGGTGATGCCGAGCGCCTGACGGCCGTTGGCGGAAACGCGCGTCAACTGGTCGCGCGCAATGTCGATGGCGCCGCCGGGCATCACGCCCTGCAACTGTTCCAGATGTCCGGTGATTTTGGCCGGATCGGAGAACAGGCCGTAGATCGCCACCAGCGCGGCCAGCGCCGGAAAGATCGCCAGCAGGGTGTAGAACGTCATGCCTGCGGCGAGCGCAACGATCCTGTGCTCGGTGACGCTCTCATAGACCCGGAGCAGGACGTCCTTCCAGCCGCGCGCGGGAATCTCCGCGGGCGAACGCGCCAGCCGGCCGTGTCCAGCGCCGGCCCGGCTCGCGCCTCGCGAGCGCTCCGCCTGTTCGGGCCGCTGATCGAAATAGTGGATCAGGAACGCGAACCCGAGCAGAGCCAGCATCCCGCCGGTGCCAGGTGTGCGCGGGCGGCTCGCGAAAACGCTCGAAGAGTCGCGATGGGCGGCGTCTGACGTCTTGGATCGGCGAAACATGGGATCGGTCCATCACCAGCGGCCAAAAAGCAACCGGTGCGGTGGACGAATGTTCCGGCATCACGTCATGACGCGCGTTGCCAGGCTCCGCAACGGTGGGGCTGCCTCAGACCTTCAAGAGGCCAACTCGGGCGCCAACATCCAGACAATTTCGCCGGCCTGTGAACGCGTCGCTGCGGCGCCGACACAAAACAGTTATGTTGCGCGCGAGGAACGGGCCTGCGCACCCTCGCGTTGCAACGGTACTTTTCAACGCAAGGATAAACGCATGCGCCGCCTGTTATTTGCCTCGCTGTCCGCCACCGCCGTCCTCGCGAGCTTTGCCGCGATCTCGCCCGCATCCGCCGCCCAGGACCGCTACTGCCTGCAAGGCAGGATCTGGGGCTATCCTGGCAACTGCCAATTCTCCACCTATCGCCAGTGCCTGGCTTCCGCCTCCGGCACCGATGCCGGCTGCGGCATCAACCCCGCCTACGCCTATGCCCGGCAGCGCGGCTACGACCGACGCTATTGAGCGTGGACCGTTGCGTCAGCCTCTTGCGCGGTGCACGATCAGCGCCATCGATTGAGAGATGGCTAGCGGCGGGATGTCAGGCCCCCGTGCTCCCCGGCCCTGCTCTATTGCGTCGCGCAACGGCACGATGATCCGTTAGCTGTTGCGGCAAGCTTTACTCCGACGCCGGCAGTCGCGCGTGCTCTCCTCCTCCGCCGCTCGGCGCACGGAACATTGAGGCTCGCCGTCGCTTATACGGCGACCAATGTCCAATCGGAGGAGGATCATCATGGACGGACTGATTTATCTCGTGGGGCTGATCGTGGTCATCATGGCCGTTCTATCGTTCTTCGGCCTGCGTTGAGACGACGATCATGGCCATGGAAACTGCGCCGGTCGTCGCCTCACCCGTTTCGAGCGCGACGGCCGATAGCTGGACCCTGCAATGGACGCCGGTCGTTGCGGGAGCTTTGACCGCGGCGGCGGTCTCTTCGATCCTGATCAGCTTTGCCATGTCGGTCGGTCTCGGTGTCAGCTCCACCGCGCCGACATGGCGCGACGCCTCGGTGGCGCTCTGGCTCCTGTCCGGACTCTATCTGGTGCTGCAGGCGCTGATCAGCTTCGGCTGCGGCGGCTACATGGCGGGCCGCTTGCGCGCACCGCACGGGCTCGCCGAAAGCGAGGAGACCGAGAAGCGGGACGGCCTGCACGGCGTCACAGCCTGGGCGCTGGCGGTCGTGCTCGGCGCCACCCTGGCCGTACTCGGCGCGTCCGCGGCGACACGGACCCATCCGCTGACTACGCCGGCGACGGCCAATGAACCGTCGATCCTGAGCTATGAGCTCGACCATCTGTTCCGCGCGCCCCGGCGGGTACCCAGCCCGGATCTCGCCCCCGCGCGCAGCGAGGCCGGCCGCATCCTGCTCACGGCGTCGAGCCACAATGGCGTCAGCCCGGACGATCGCAGCTATCTCGTGCAGCTCGTCACCGGCACGACGGGTCTTGCTGCGCCCGATGCGGAGCGGCGGGTGGACAGCGTGATCGCAGAAGCCAAGAGCGCGATCTCGCATACCCGCGCCGGCACTGTCATCCTGGCGTTCTCGGTTGCCACCGCGCTGCTGCTCGGCGCCGTCGCCGCCTGGGCGGCTGCGGAGAGCGGTGGCCGTCACCGCGACGGCAAGCCTGTCACCGGATGGATGCTGCACGCCAACCGCTTCAGCCGGCGGCGCGACATGTGGCGGCGGCCAATGTCGATGCCGGAATAGAGCACATCAAGACCAGCGAGCGGCCCGGCCCATCGCCGGGCCGCTTCGCGTTGGACCGCCGCCGCGAACGAAGCGCGTGCAATTCAGGCGAGCCGCAGGATCATCAGGTTCGCGTCGCTGCCATAGCTGCCGGTCGGATCGGCAGCGGCTGTCTTGTCGACCGCAAATCCTTGCCTCTCCCAGAATGGCGTCGAGCCGTTGACGGCGATCAAGGACAGCGACTTCAGGCCGAGCGCACGCGCGTGTCGGATCAGCTCCTCGACGATCACGGTCGCCGAGCCGCTGCCGCGGGCCTCGGGCAGCAAGGCGAGATCGTGGATGTAGTAGGTCGACGCAGCCGGCGGAATGCTGCCGATCAGCAGGTTCAAGGCCGGGGGCCGGCCGAGATGCCAGGGATGGCTGAGCACATAGCCGGCGATGCCCGCGCCCGTCCCACGCAGCACGCGGCAGCCATCAGGATGGAGACGCAGGCGCTCCGCGAAAACACTCTTGTCCTCGGGATAGTTCGGGTGCACGCGGGCCGCGATCTCATCGACATCAGCAAGATCGCCCGGCGCCATTGCGCGCCACCTCATGGTCTGGTTCTTTCTCACTCGCCCTTTCTCACTTGGCGAGCGCCAGCCAGCGCTCGCTGGCCGACAGCGCCGTCGGCCACAGGGCCTCCGTCGGCAGCCCCCGATGCAGTGCCTTGCCGACCTCGCAGATCGACATGAAGGCCGCCGAGCGCGCCTCCTCCACCTCGAGCGGCTGCTCCGCGCTCGGGCTGCGGACGAGGCCCATCAGGCCGTTCAACGTCTGCAGTGCCGCTTCCGGCGGGCTCGCCTTCGCCGCCCTCAGCGCAGCCACGATCTGCTGCGCCTTTTCCGATTCGGTCATCACGTCGGTCATCGTCTTTTCGTTTGCCCGTGCCTCACGGGAGAACGCTAGCAGCCGGACGAAGGTCGGGCAATGCTCGGGCGGACGGCACTCCAATGCCGAACGCGCGGTGCCGACGTGCGATTTTCCGCCGGTCCTGGCTCGGCCCTCTTGCGATGCTGCTTCGCCAGCGTCTCGGCCGGCGTGCATTGGCGTCGTGATCTGCAACGCGTTCTTCAGATAGCGCGTTCTTTGGCGATCACGACGCCTCGACAAGGCGGAGGCATCGTGATCGCTCTGGCGCATGTCATTTCGCCAAGGATTTCGCCATGTCGAGGTGTTTCTGCAGCACCGGCACGGTCTGCTGGGCGAAGTCCGACAGCGGTGAATTTGCCGCCGCCTGCTTCTGATACTTCTTGATATCCTCCTGGTGATCGCGAACCATCGCCTGCGCAAACGCCTGGTCGAACCGACCGCCGGACATGCCGTCCAACCGGTTGTAGATGGCCTTCTGCTTCTTGCTCGGCTCGGACGGCACCTTCATCCCGTTCTGGCTCGCAAGCTGCTGCGCCTTCTGCAGATGCTCGCTATGGTCCTGCTGCAAGGCCTGCCCGAACTGCTTGACCTGATCGCTCTGCCCCTTCTGCTGCGCCAGCTTGCCCATGTTCACCTCGGACATGTCGCCCTCGATCGCCTCGGTCATGAAATGCTGATCCTTGGCGGGCGACCGGCCCTTCGGAGCGGCGACCGCGCCGCCGGCCACCAACACGGTCACGGCAGAGGCGGCCAGGGCAATTCGGATTGCTCTCGTCTGATGGTTGTGGATCATCCTGCTCATCGTTGATCTCCGAGGGGTTCGACTCCTGATCGTCGCGACGGCAAGAGCCTTACCCGACGATCGTTCCTAAGCCCCGCGCGGCAACCCCGCAGAATGCTTCCGCGCGCAACGACGCGGCGGGTTCCAAATGCTGCGGCACAACCGTCCCTGCAGCACAACGTCCGCGACTTCTCGGTTTCGGACCCGCGCCATGCAGCGCTCAGTGAGTGCGTGCATCCCCGCCGAGCGCCCGAGCCAGCACGCCTCGAAGCAGGCCGGCCTGCGCCGCGCTCCCGCGCCAGGCCACGATCTGATCGGGACGGATCAAAGCGAGGTCGGCCTCGTAGAGATCGCGCAGGGCCCGCGGCAAGGTGACGATCTCGACGTCGACACGCAGCGGCCCCATGGCCTCACGTAGGTGATCCTCATCGAGGTCGCTGCCCTCACACCGCAACAGCGTCCATTCGAAGCCGAAGCGGTCGTACAGCGAGATACCTTGCTCCAGCCAGGCGTGCGGCGCGCGGCCGCCGGGACAGGCGCTCGGCACGTAGGCGTTGGCCGCATCCGGCGGCGGCCGGGTGCCATCGGGGATGATGATCGGTGAGCCATCATAGCGGCCGCCGAAGGTAACGCCGGGGATGTTGAACTCGGCGCGCGCATGCTGATCGAGATAGGCGCTGGCGATGCGCCGTACCTCGTCGCCGGCCGCGGTCGCGTCCTCGATCTCGGGCACCGCGGCAAACAGGCCGAGCGAATCCGCAAAGCCGCGCGCGTAGTCGGTGTTGCGCAGCGCCACCGGACGGCGCTCGGCCTCGTAGCTGTCGAGCAGCGAGACGGGGCTCGCTCCCTTGACGACGCTCGCGATCTTCCAGCCGAGATTGACCGCGTCCTCGATCGCGGTGTTGTAGCCGAGCCCGCCGGTCGGCGTGAACAGATGCGCCGCATCGCCGCCAAGGAAGACCCGGCCGCGCTGCATGCTCTCGGCGACCAGCGCATGCCCCGCGGTCCAGGTGAGATGCGAAAGCACCTCGCAGGGAATGGGCGCACCGCAGGCGCGCTGGAACGCTGCCCGCGCATCGTCGGCGGTGACAGCGCTTTCGTTCTCGCCGGGCCGAAGCTGGGTGTGGAAAGCGAACTCGTCGCGTCCGTTCACCGCGGCCATGAAGGCGCGGCGGTCGCGGTTGAAGCAGACATACATCCAGGCCCGCGCATGCGGGACGCTGGCGTAGAACTCCGGCGAGCGCAGATAGACCGCGAGCATGCGGCCGCCCATGAAATCGCGCTGCACGCCCGTCGTTCCGCCATAGGTGATCCCGAGCGACTGTCGCACTTGGGAGCGCGGACCGTCGGCCCCGATCAGGAAATCAGCCGCGATCTCGAGGCGCGCGCCGTCGCTGACACGCTCGACCTCGGCGGCAATGCCGCCGTCGGTAACGGCATGGCCGATCAACCGGTGCCCGTAGTGCAACTGAATGCCCGCAAGGCGCGCGGCATGCCGGCGCAGGATTTCTTCGACGAATTTCTGCGACACCCGGTGCGGCAGCTCGGCCGCGCTCCATGAGCCGGACAGGCCCTTCACCAGTTCCGTCGCGCGCGCCGCGGACGGCAATTGAAAACGTGCCAGCTCATGCGCCGTGTAGCGCGTGAAATAAGCGACGTCGGTCGGGTAGTCCGCGGGCAGGCCGGCGCGCCGGACCTCGTCGGCGAATCCGAGCCGGCGGAAATGCTCCATCGTCCGCGCCTGCGTCGCGTTGGCCTGCGGGTTGAACGCCGTTCCCGGCTTCTCGTCGACCAGGATTGCGGACACGCCGCGGCGGCCAAGCTCGTTGGCCAGCATCAGCCCGCACGGACCGCCGCCCACGATCAGCACCGAGGCGCTCAGACGTTCGATCACGGCGCTCCTCCTCGCAATGGAGGAATGCTAGCGCGCCCCGCGAATTAGTCAAGCAGCCTGACTATCTGGTGTCGTCGAGCGTGTCGAAGCGGGCGCCATAGGCCGACAGTCCCTGCAGAATCGCGTCCATCGCGGCCTTGCCGAGCTCCTTGCGCATCTCGGCTTCCGCCACATCCACGGCATCGCCAAACGCCTCCAGCCATGTCAGTCCGGCCGGCGTGAAGCGGACGAGGCGCGCGCGCCGGTCACTCGGATCGGCCTCGCGCGACACCAGCCCCAGCTCGGCGCATTGATCGACCAGTTCGCCCATCGCCTGCTTGCTCATCGAGGCCCGCCGCGCGAGCTCGGTCAGCCGGGTGCCCTCGACGTCGAGGTTGCGGGTGAGGCTGACATGGGCAATCCGCGTCTCGCCGTGACCGCTCTCCGCCATCAATTGGAGAACCCGGGATTCGAACCGGCGCACCGCATTGTTGAGCAGCCGGCCGACATTGGCGTGACGCCATGCCGTCTGCCCGGTGGGCCGCGCCTTGCGTTGATCTCGCGCTGTCATATCGGGACTACCTCGCCATATCGAACCACGCCGGGTCAACGTCGCAGACGCAAGGTGAAATCGGGAAACGCGTGAGATGTCACGCGAAGAATGGTCGGAACGGCAGGATTCGAGCCTGCGCCCCCAGCGTCCCGAACGCAAATAGCGAACGAAAAGGCCAATAGGGAAAATGAAGTTTGCTCGTGATTGACGACCATTTTCGCCGTCTGTTCACAGGGGGTCGGTCGTCAACCGGTGGCCGGCCTGCTCACGCGCCAGGCGAGCCCGCTCTACCGTCGCCGATGCAGATCGCTTGACCGCCGCCGCGTCCCGTCGCCAGCTTCAGCAAATGTTCGCAATAGCCGCGAAGCTGGCCGTCAGCTCGTAGCAGCGCACGGCGCACGCAGTAATGCCACGCTTCGCCAGATCGGTAATCGTGCGGACGGTGACGCCGAACAGGTCCCAAGCGCGGCGCCGCCGATGGTCTCAGCCATGATCCAAATTGCATTAGGCCGAAACGAGATCGCTAATGAAATGGTGAGGCCACCAACTAAAACGGTTGCCCTATAGCATGACATGGCTCGACGCTCACCAAGCAATCCGCAAAATTGATTATTAGATCTACTATCTATTATGTCTTGATTTCGCGAGGCAACAATTGCTGCAACGGCAAGCGCCATGTGTGGGGCAAAATCTGCAACCCGTGCCACAAATCGAAGTATACTCGCATCTACCAATAGGCTCCGCCTTTATCGGCTTATGTGGAGCCCCTTTGGCATTTGCCACAGATAGGCCCAGTGGTATCAATACCGCGAGGAAGACAACCAATCGCATTGACCCTCCTTCTTGCTTGTCTTGCATCACATTCAAGAATTGAACTATAACGCAAACGCAACCCATAGAAACGGCATTTATCAGCCGCCGGTCAAATCAGGCCTCCGTTAGGGAACATCGGGTGTGCGGGTCAGATCGATCTCGGGACGTCGAAAATTTTCTTTTTTGGTAAGCGATATGCCGGAAGGTGGCATCCCCAGCCCGAAGCGGATGCGCTGAACCGCGCCACCAGCGCCGTGGAGATATTCCACAGCCGGCGAGCTCATGTATTGCCGTGCATTGCGTCTTCCGCCGCAAGCATTTCGTCGAGGAGATCCCATGCACCCGACGCTTCGGCTTCCGACATCTTCCGGATGGCGTAACCGACATGAACCACGACGTGATCGCCGGGCTCGATAGCTTCATGCTGTAGCAAAAACAGACTCACCGTGCGCTCGATGCCTTTGGCCTCGCATCGCGCCATGACTCCGTCACTCTCCACGACCCGCATCGGGATGCCAAGGCACATCTCGGTTCCACCCGCAAATACTTGAGTCTGAAATCATAGCCCGATCGACGAACTCGATTTGACGTGGATCAAGATAAGGGAATCATATTCGCTGCATAGAATATGTGGCGTCTGATCTCGCGGGGATTTCCATGCGGACCAATGTCGCGGCGACCACCACGCTGGTGCTCGGACTCGGCAATATCCTGCTGAGCGATGACGGCATTGGTGTGCACGTCATTCGGGCCCTCGATGCGCTTGAATGTGCGGGCGAGATACCGCCTTGTGTTGCTCTGCGGGATGGCGGGACGCTCGGGCTGTCCCTGTTTTCGGAGATCGAAGATTTCGGCTCGCTGATCGCCGTCGACGCCGTGGAACTGGGCGCGAAGCCCGGCACCGTCAAGATCTTTCAAGGTCCGGAGATGGACCGGCAGCTCACGGGCAAGAAGCGGACGGCTCATGAGGTCGCGCTTGCCGACCTGATGTCGGCGGCGCGGCTGGCCGGCTGCGAGCCGGCGCGCCGGGCGCTGGTCGCAATTCAACCTGAATCCACCCAATGGGGCCTGTCGCTGACGCCCGCGGTTGGCGCGGCCATTCCCTCCGCGTGTCAGCAGATCAAAGCACTGCTCAGCAGGTGGCACCATGACAGTTGAAGCGGATGCCGCGGCAGGATTCCGCACGGGGATGACCGACAGCCTGCTCCGCGAGATCGCCCATCACCTCGATGTGCTTGCCAAGACCGGCGCATGCGCGGCGATCGATCTGTGCAGCCTGCCTCTCACGGCTGCGGACCGCAGCGAGTTGGAAGAGCGGTTGGGCCATGGTGACCTGGAGGCCGTTTTGACCGCAGCCGGCACCAGTGAAATCTGGGAGACGCGCTATGCCGGCGTGTGGTGGGTTCGCCATTTCGGCGCCGGGGACAAGCTCGCCGCCGAACGCATTGAAATCACGGCGTCCCCGGAGATCCTGACAAGCCATGCGGCCGACATCGCTGCGGCCAGCAACAGACTGGCTGAAGACCTGATCGACCGCGTCTCTTCAGAGGATACCGAAGATGCATGAAACCGAGACGATCGGCGAGCTCTTGACGCGCAGCGGCGTCTCCCGCCGCGCCCTGCTGAAATATACGAGCTATCTTGCCAGCCTTCTGGCGTTGCCCCCGATGGCCGCGAAGGGCATGGCGGAGGCGTTGGCGAATACGCGCCGCCAATCCGTGATCTGGCTCTCGTTTCAGGAATGCACGGGCTGCACGGAATCGCTGACGCGTTCGTTCGGTCCAACCATCGAGGACATGATCTTCAATCTCATCTCGCTCGACTATCACGAAACGCTCATGGCAGTGTCGGGTACTGCCGCGGAAGCGGCGCGCCTGGCTGCCATGAAGGAGAACAAGGGCAAATATGTCGTCGTGGTCGACGGCTCCGTTTCGACGAGGGATGGCGGGGTCTACTCCACCAACGCCGGCAAGACCAACCTCGAGGTGCTGAAGGAGACGGCCGCAGATGCAGCCGCGGTGATCTCCGTCGGGACCTGCGCGGCCTTCGGTGGCATTCCCCACGCAAATCCCAACCCCACCGGCGCGGTTGCCGTCAGCGACATCATCACCGACAAACCGGTGATCAATGTCTCCGGTTGCCCGCCCATTCCGGAAGCCATCGCCGGCACGGTTGCCTATCTCGTGACGTTCAACAAGCTTCCCGATCTCGACGACAAGGGCAGACCGAAAGCGTTTTTCGGCGATACGATCCATGACCGCTGCTATCGCCGGCCGTTCTACGACAAGGGGCAGTTCGCCAAGCAGTTCGACGATGAGGGAGCGCGCAAGGGCTGGTGCCTCTATGAAGTCGGTTGCAAGGGGCCCGTGACTTACAATGCGTGCGCGACCATGAAATGGAATGGTGGCGTCTCTTTCCCGATCCAGTCGGGACACGGCTGTCTGGGCTGTTCCGAACCGAATTTCTGGGATCGTGGCAGCTTCTACCAGCCACTTTCTTCAAACACGTTGAATGATCCGGAGATCATCGGCGGCGCCGCGGCTGCGGGCGCGGCGGTCGGGATTGCCAGCGCATGGCTGGCGCGGCGACGCAAACAACGAGCAGAGAGGGAGGCCCAGCCATGAGCCTGCTGGATTTCGTGCGCGGACCCGCGATCGAGATCGCAATCGCGATATTCGTGGGCGGCGTGTTGTGGCGGCTCGCGTCGCTGCTGCTCCTGCCCTGGACCAGCGACAGATCGGCGAGGCGAGCTGATGCACCGCATGCCGTGGTTGGCGCGTTCCGTGGCTTCGTGCGTCACCTATGGCCCGCGAACACCTATCTGCGCGCCTCGTTGTTCAGCACGGTGAACGGCTATGTTTTTCACGTCGGCCTTGCCATCATCGTGTTCGGACTGGCGCAGCACATTCTCTTCCTGCGTGGATTGTTCGGCTTTTCATGGCCGAATCTGCCCACCGGCGTGATCTCGGCCGCCTCGGTGGTCACGCTGGCGTCGCTCCTGGCTGCGCTGGCGCGACGGATGACGAATCCGGTCTTAAGACTGCTTTCGACGCTTGACGACTACTTCAGCTGGCTGGTGACGTTCCTTCCGGTCGTGACGGGGCTGATCGCGGTGAGCCAGCTATGGACGCCGTACGAGACGCTCTTGTCCGTGCACCTCCTGACCGTGTGCCTGTTCCTGATCTGGTTCCCGTTCGGAAAACTCATGCATGCCTTCCTCGTCTTCCTGACCAGGAGCGAGACCGGGATCTTCTACAGCCGCCGGGGAGTCGAGATATGAACCAGCGCATCGTCGTCGATCCCATCACGCGCATTGAAGGGCATCTGCGGATCGAGGCGGAAACAGATCCCCATGGCGCCATCACCGGTGCGTACAGTTCCGGCACGATGGTGCGCGGCATCGAACTGATCCTGAAAGGACGCGATCCGCGCGAGGCCTGGGCTTTCGCTCAGCGCATATGCGGCGTGTGCACGCTGGTCCACGGCATCGCCAGCGTCCGCGCCGTGGAGAATGCGCTGGGATACACCATTCCGCCGAACGCGCAACTCATCCGCAACCTGATGATTGCCGCACAATATGTGCATGACCATGTCATGCACTTCTATCATCTGCATGCGCTCGACTGGGTCGACGTGGTGTCGGCGTTGAAGGCCGATCCCGCGGCAACGTCGCAACTGGCGCAATCGATCTCGAGCTTCCCGAAGTCGAGCCCGGGCTATTTCGCGGACACGCAGAAGAGACTGAAAGCCTTCGTCGAAGGCGGCCAGCTGGGCATCTTTGCAGGTGGATTCTGGGGACATCCCGGATTCAAGCTGCCGGCCGAAGCAAACCTGATGGCGGTCGCGCACTATTTGGAAGCGCTCGCCTGGCAGCGCGAGGTGGTGCAGATCCACACCATCTTCGGCGGCAAGAATCCGCATCCGAATTTCCTGGTCGGCGGCGCCCCGTCAGCGATCAGCCTGAACACCGGCGGCACCGCCATCGGCATCGACGGCCTGCAGACGGTGAAGACCGTGATCGGCCGAATGAAGGATTTTGTCGAGCAGGTCTATCTGCCGGACACGCTGGCCATCGCCTCCTTCTACAAGGACTGGTTCGCGCGCGGCGAAGGCGTGGGCAACTTCCTGACCTACGGCGACTTCCCCGAAAAGGGCATGGACGACCCGGCCAGCTGGCTGATCCCGGCGGGCGCGATCCTCAATCGCGACCTGACCAAGATCCATCCCGTCGACATGAACAATTCGGAGGAAATCCAGGAGTTCGTCTCCCATTCCTGGTACGACTATGCAAGCGGCAAGGACAAGGGCCTGCATCCCTACGAGGGCGAGACCAATCTGCATTACACCGGTCCCAAGCCCCCTTTCGAGCAGCTCGATGTCGGTGCGAGCTATTCCTGGCTCAAGGCGCCGCGCTGGAAGGGCCATGTCATGGAGGTCGGCCCGCTCGCGCGCGTGCTGATGCTCCATGCCAAAGGTCACGAGCCGACGCGCGAACTGGCCGGTTACGCGCTGGGCAAGCTCGACCTGCCGCTGACGGCGATGTTTTCGACCATGGGACGCACAGCGGCGCGCGCCCTGGAAAGCAAGATCGTCGTCGACCAGATGTCGACCTGGTACGACCGTCTTCTTTCCAACATCCGCGCGGGTGATCTGAACGTTCACAATTCGAACAAGTGGGATCCCTCGACCTGGCCCACCGAAGCCAAGGGTGTCGGCTTCATGGAAGCGCCGCGCGGGGCGCTGGCGCATTGGGTGGTGATCAAGAACAAGCGCATCGATAATTATCAGGCCGTGGTGCCCTCGACCTGGAACGCGGGGCCGCGCGATTCCAAGGGCCAGCCCGGACCTTACGAAGCGGCATTGATGGATCGCCACACGCTCCACGATCCTCGGCAGCCGCTCGAGATCCAGCGCACGATCCACAGCTTCGATCCGTGCATCGCCTGCGCGGTGCATGTGATCGATCCCGACGGCGAAGAGCTGATACAATTGCGGGTGAGGTAAGGCGATGGGCGGCGAAATCGACGTCGAAGCAGCCAGCAGAACGTTCCTGGCGCGGACCGAGGAACATCTGGTCAGCTATCTCGAGGCCTGCGTCCATTGCGGGAACTGCGCCGAAGCCTGCCACTTTTATCAGGCCTCCGGAGATCCACGGCATACGCCCGCCTACAAGCTGTTTCCGATGGCCAAGGCCTATCGCCGGCAGAAATTCCCGCTCTCCCTCTTCGCTCCCCGCATCACGGAAGAGGACCTCAAGGAATGGGAGGAACTGCTGTTCGATACCTGCACCATGTGCGGTCGATGCACCACGATCTGTCCGATGGGGATCGACATCGCTTCCATCGTGGGCGGCGCGCGGCAGGCCTTCGTCAAGGCAGGACTTGGGCCGAAGGACCTTCTGCAGGCCGCCGACAATTCGCGCGACCATGGAAGCCCGCTGGGCGTGACAGCCGACAAGCTGCGCGATCGCATCGAATGGCTCGAAGATGAGCACGACGTGCCCATCGCGCTCGACAAGGACAAGGCCGACATTCTGCTGACGCTCTCGTCCGTCGAAACGATGAAATACCCCGATTCCGTGGTGGCCATGGCCAAGCTGCTCAACCACGCGGGCGTCGACTGGACGCTGAGCACCAAGGGCTATGAAGCCACGAATTTTGGCTATCTGGCCGGCAAGGCAGACGTCGCCCGGATCATGGTTCAGCGGATCACCGAGGCCGCCGAGGCGGTCGGAGCCAAGACGGTCGTGATTCCGGAGTGCGGCCACGCGTTCGGTGTACTGCGCTGGTCGGGCGCCAATGTGCTCGGCCGCCCCCTGCCCTTCGCAGTCGTGCACATTTCGGAATTCATGGCGCAGCTCAAGCGCGACGGCAGGCTGAAGCTGAAACCGATCGAGGAGTCGATCACCTATCACGATCCTTGCCAGATCTCCCGTCGCGGCGGCGCGACCGAGGATGCGCGATTCCTCCTGCAGGATTTCGCGAAGGACTTCCGCGAGATGACCCCGACCGGAGATCTCAACTGGTGCTGCGGTGGCGGCGGCGGCGTGCAGGCGATCGCGCGCGCAGCCGATCTTCGCCACAAGGTCTTCAAGATCAAAATGGATCAGGTGGAGAAGACCGGCGCGAAGACGATGGTCTCGGCATGCTCAAACTGCCGGCTGACCATGGACGAGAGCAAGGCCCACTGGAAATGGGAAGGTGGCCTCGCGAGCCTGGTGGAGATCATTGCGGATCACCTGATCGAGGACGCCCCGGCAAAGACGCAAGGGTGACGGCTCACAGTCGTGCGCCTTGCGTCGTGGGCAAACGGCGGCGCAACGCGGGCCGCGGGGCAACGTAGACTGCGTCGGCGCCCCCGCCTTGTTGCGGCCCCGGTCTCGATCATGACGAAAGGCACTTCGGCGTGGCAGAGATTGCGCAGCGTCAGGACGTTCGCCTGATCAGGAACTCGAACTGCTTGCCTTCCGACTTGGATTCCAAGAGATCATTTCCGGTCGTGCGACAAAACGCCTCGAAGTCTTTCACAGCGCCGGGATCGGTGGCGAGCACTTGGAGCGTGCCACCGATCGGCACGTCCTTGAGCGCCTTCTTCGCGCGCAAGATCGGCAGCGGGCAGTTCAATCCCTTGGCATCGAGAACCTGGTCAGCCATCCTGTCTCTCCGTCATTTCTGGTGCTGGGTCCGTGACACGTTCAAATGAACAGGTTGATGTCGCTCTTGGTCGCCGTCTCGATGTAGGTCGCAGCGCCCCCGAGCACCGGCCCCTCGATCATGTCGTCCTTGGTGTACTCGAACAGATCCATGGTCATCTGGCAGGCGATCATCTTGACGTCGGCTTCGATGGCCATCGTGCGCAACTCCTCTATCGATGCGACCCCCTTCTTCTTGATCAGGTTTTTCATCATCGTCGTCGCCGCCGCGTCGACGCCGGGGATGGCCGATACGAGATTCGGCATACCGATGTGCATTCCAAACATCGGCATCTCCATGGCCGGATTGCCGAGCGTAGAGATTTTCAGGTCGAGATTCTTCTTGAGCAGCGTCAAGCCGTAGAAGGTGAAGAACATGGTCACGTCGAGGCCCATGGCCGCCGCTGTCGTGGCCAGGATGAAGGGCGGATAGGCCCAATCCAGCGTCCCCTTGGTGACAATCATCGACATGCGCTTGGTATTGTTGTCTTCGGCCATTGCATCTCTCCGTTTGGTCTCTCGCAGGCGCAACCGCGCGCGTCATTGGATTCCTGCTATTGGATTCCTGCTTTCCAACGCACGACCATCAGCACGAGGACTGCGAGGAACAGCGTCTCGGCGACGATCAGCGCGATCGCCCGGCCGCCGACATCGGCCATCGCCTTGAGCGACGTCTTCATCCCGAGCGCTGCGATCGCCGTCACGAGGCACCACCTTGAAATGTCCTTGATGACGGCAAGCAGGAATGCGGGAATGACGCCGGCGCTGTTGAGCATCACCAGAACGGCGAACACCACCAGGAACCCCGGCAGTTGGCGCCCGGCCTTGCCGACGCGATGGGCGCGGAACACGTAGGACAGCATCACGACGACAGGCAGCAGCATGGCAACCCGGAGCAGCTTGGTGAAGGTCGCGACGTTTCCGGTCTCCTCCGACACGCTGAAGCCGGCGCCAACCACCTGCGCCACGTCGTGAATGGTACCGCCAAGAAACATGCCGACGGCAGCGTGATCGAGATGGAATCCTGCGATCACCAGCGGATAGACGATCATCGCGATCGTGCTGAGCGCCGTCACGCCGATCACGGTAAAGACCGTGTCGCGTTCGTGGTGCTCCCCCTTGGGCAACACCGACGAGATCGCCAGCGCCGCCGACGCTCCGCAAATCGCCACGGCCCCGGAGGTGAGGATTCCGAACGGCCGGCTCAACCCCATGGCGCGGGAGGCCAGCGCGCCGAACAGGATGGTCAGGATCACCGCGCCGACGACCGTGATCACGGGCGTCGGGCCGAGCTTCATGATCTCGGCAATCGTGATCTGCGCCCCGAGCAGGCCGACGGCGACGTGCAGGATGCGCTTTGAGGCGAGTTCGATGCCGGCAACGCAGCGCCCCTCCTGCGACAGGAAATAGAAGGCCATCCCAAGCAGCAAGGCGAACAGCATGACCGGCCCGCCATAGTGCTCGGACAGGAAGGTTGCCGCGATCGCGATGATCAAACTGGCCAGGACACCCGGGAAGTAGGTCGGCAGCGACATGAAGGCCGCGAGGCCGCGACTTATCATCGACGTCCTGATTGCGGCGGTCTCAGTCACAGCCTGTCCACTTCCTTACGCGCAGCCAGCGAAATTCTCGGCAGCCATCTTCGCTTCATAAGGGGCGGCGGCCGCCGTGCCCGGCACGAGGCCGGCCTTGGCAGCAGCCCAATCCTTCGGGCGCACCTTGACCATCCATCCCTCGCCATACGGGTCGGTGTTGGCCAGCTTGGGCGCTGCGCTCATTGCATCGTTGACCTCGACGATTTCCGCATTGAAGGCGACCTTTGCCGGGCCGACCCACTTACCGGATTCGATCGTGGCGCAGGACTTGCCCGCATCGACCGACCGGCCGGCCTTCTTTGGTGTGAAGGCGACAAGCTGACCGGCCATGGCCGCTGCCACAGCGGTCATCCCGAGCGTCACGGTGCCGTCGGCGTTCTCGCGATACCAGATGTTGTTTTCGACGTCATAGAGGAGGTCGTCGGGAAGGTTGCAGCCGCGGACGATGGGCATCGTCTTCTCCTTATCTCAAACAGTTTCGTTGGTCTGCATCGATGCATCGAGTTGACGTAGCGGCCGGGACGCGCAGCAGAATTCGCCGAGCCCGGCCACCTCCAGCTTGCCTCCGATGAACAGCATAAGATGCCGCGCGACCATGGCGCCCAGTCGCAGCCGCCGGGCGACCTCCGCGTAGCCTGGCTCGAGGCGCACCAGATTGTAGTGATAGACGAGCTCGCGGCAGGTTTCGCGGCAGGCGTTGAAGCTTGCATCGCCGCGCGCGCCCTGCCGATGCAGCGCCAGCAGGCGAAACGTCTCGACCTGGCGATCGGTCGGGATCTCGCCGTGCGCAGCGAGCCATGTTTCGAGAATCGTTTCGCCGAGCTGCAGCAACTCCTCGGCGAGCGGCGCGGCGGCCGCCCCGAGTGCAGCATCGGACGCGGCCAACATGCCGTCCAGCCGCTCCGCGACGTCGTCGAGGCTCGTGATACCGATATCCGCCATCACCCGAGCCCCCGCGCATGCAACAGACCGGTCGAATCCGAGAAATTCTCCTGCACGCCGACCTTGCGCGCCGACAGCCCGAGCGCCATGCCAAGGAGCTGGGTGAAGTACAGGATCTTGACGCTGGTCTTGCGGCCGAAGACCTTTTCCGCGCGCACCTGATGCATTTCGAGCCCGGTGTGGCAGGTCGGGCATTCGGTGGCGATCACGTCCGCGCCGCAGGCCTCGGCCGTCGTGAGCAGGTTGAGAACGAGCTTGGTCGAGGTGTCGCTGTCGGACAGCGTGTGAGCGCCGCCACAGCATGCCGTCTTGAGCGGGTACTCGACGTTCTCGGCCCCCGCCGCAGCCAGCAGGTCGTCCATGAAATGGGGCTTCGAGGTCGATTCCGAGCCGGGCCCCTTGTCCTTTTCCGGAAAGATGTGACGCGGCCGCGTGTACATGCAACCGTAGTAGTTGGCGACCTTCAGGCCCTTCAGCGAGTTCTTCACGCGTGTCTTGAGGCCCTGTTCGCCGACGGATTCCTTGATCCAGTCGAGCGCGTGAATGGTCGTGACCTTGCCCGCTTCGTAGGTCGCGTGGCCGGCCTTGCGCGACAATCGGTCCGTCACTTCACGCGAAGCGGGATCCTTGGCGAGGTCGTATTCGGCCTTCTTGAGATTGTGATAGCAGCCGTTGCAAGGCGCCATCACCGTATCGAACCCCATCGCATCCGCGATCGAGAGGTTGCGGGCCGACAGATAGGTCTGCAGCTTGGGATCGATGTTCTTGACCTCCATGGCGCCGCAGCAGTTCCAGTTCCTGAGCTCGACCAGATCGAGGCCGAGTGCCTTGCCGACCTCCCGGGTGGAGCGGTTGTAGGCGTGCCCGGTTCCTTCGAGCGCGCACCCCGGATAGTAGGCGACCCGCTTGTGTTTGTCGCTCATCACTCAGCTCCCTGAACGTCCAACCGAAGCGCCTTGCGGGCCGCTGCTTCACACTCACGGACATACTCGTCGATCGCGAGGCTGGCGCCCCCCCATCCGCGCGTGCGAGGACGGACCACGCTGGCAAGT
Organism: Bradyrhizobium sp. HKCCYLRH3073; assembly: GCF_051167995.1. Classification (NCBI taxonomy): domain Bacteria; kingdom Pseudomonadati; phylum Pseudomonadota; class Alphaproteobacteria; order Hyphomicrobiales; family Nitrobacteraceae; genus Bradyrhizobium; species Bradyrhizobium sp. HKCCYLRH3073. The sequence goes on along the minus strand of NZ_JBNPUD010000001.1, from coordinate 462,005 downwards.
CCCAACTTCACCAGGAGGCCCACCGGCAATCGGCTGGCGAGACTGCGTATCAGTTCGACGAGCCACCCCTGCGACAGGGACTGCCCGGTCCGCGCGAAGAACCGGCGCAGCACGCGGCCCTCCTCGATCTTGCCGGTGGCGAAGACCTGCTCGGAGAAGACCTCATCGAACGCGGTGGACGGCTTCTTCTCGGTATGGCCCTTCAGCTCCAGCCAATGTGCCGTGGCCTTCATCACGCCTTCGGGACTGACGTCGCGAGGACAGGCATAGGTGCATTTGTTGCAGGAGACGCACTGCCAGATGATGTCCTTGTCGCGCAGCAACTCGCTTTCGAAGCCCATTCGGATCAGGTAGATCCAATAGCGCGGGTTGAAGTCGGGATTCACGGCGTTGATCGTGCAGGCATTGGTGCATGAGCCGCATTGCCAGCAGCGGTGGATGAACTCGCCTCCCGGGAGCGCCGCGATCTCCTCCTGCATCTGCTCGTTGTAGTCGGTAATGGCGCGTGAGGTGATGAACGTGCTCCAGTGCCCGGAGACATCGACGCCATCAATTTCCAGGTGCTCATGCGTGACGAGATTCTCTGGCCGGATCAGCGATTTTTCGTGAATCGGCATGGATGTTCCCTCATTCGCTCAGCAGGCGAGGCTGCCCGAGCACATGGGCCCTGCCATCGATCAGCTTCAGGCGGGTGCGCCCCGACTCGGTATCGACCGCATCGAGTCCCAGGAGACGGCGAGTATGCGCCATCGCGTCCGCCTTGAAGCCGCCGCAGAAGTCCGCGTGCAGGAACTGGCCGCCCTTGTCGTTGATATAGCTTGCATAGGTGTGGGCGCAGAGCAGATCGACGTAGAAGGCCAGATCGCGGAAGACACCGTTCGCCTGCAGGAAACCTTCGAGCTCCTCGCGTAGCATCGTGAAAGTGGCGAAGCCGTCGCCGACGGCGATCGTGCCGGTCTCGGCAGCCTCGTCGTACCATATCTCGCGCAATACGCCGGTATTGACCCTGGCGTCCCACATCCAGCGCGTCATCAGCGGATAGTGGTCCGGCGCGGTGAAATGAAGGACCTCGGCGGCAAGATCGCGCGACCAGCGGTGCTCGCGATCGGCCGGAAAGCTCGTGACGAACGCGGCGACGCGCTGGTCGGTTGTGCCGAGGTCGGACCATCCGTGCAGCAGCGCCTCGAGCCTGCTGCGCAGCGCCGCAAACCCGTTGCGGCCGAGCCACGCCCCCACACGCCGGCGCACCGGCGTGATGAACGTGGCAAGGTCGCAGAATTCGGCCTCCGTCAGCTCGCTGACCCGCCCCTTGCCCAACACCTCCTCGAACAGCGAGGCCTTGAGCGCGAGCGCTCCGACATAGCGCTCGACGCCACCGCTGTCGTCGGCGGATTCCACGAGGCTCTCGAACGCCCGCCGCAGCCTGGGGCCGGACAGATCGAGCACCGGCCGCGTCGGCTCGACCACCGCCTTGCCTCTATGGTTGGTGATCGGCCACATCACTCGGCCGCTTCCATCATGGCGCCGCGGACCAGGGCCAGCGCGGCCATCGCTGCCGATTGGCCCTGTGCGATGGAATCGTCGATGGTCTCGGGCCCGGTGGCCGCGCCGGCGACGAAGACGCCCGGCCGCGAGGTGGCCGATGTGTTGGAATAGACCGACGCCTTCTCGATATGGCCGTGCTTCTGCAGTTTGACGTCGAACACCGCCGACAACGTCATGTTGTCGACATTGGGATCCATGCCGATGGCGTGCACCACCATGTCGAACGGGATCGAGATCGGCCGTTTCACCAGCGTGTCCTCGCCCTTCACGATCAACCGCCTGCCGTCTGACGTCACTTCGGCGATCCGCGCCTTGATGTATTTGACGCGGTGCTTCTCCTGGCTTTCCCAGTAGTAGAGATCCTCGTAGAGGCCGAAGGTGCGGATATCCATGTAGTAGACATACACGTTGCACCGTGGCATCGCCTCGCGGATCTCCATGGCGATGTTGGCGGAGACCGTGCAGCAGATCTTCGAACACCACTCGCGACCGATCTGGCGGTCGCGCGAGCCGACGCATAGCAGGATCGCAACCCGTTCCGGCTCGCGCCCGTCGGACGGACAGCGCACGCCCCTGCCGGAGGAGAGCATCTGCTCGACCTGGGTCGTCGTAACCACATCAGGGTAGGTGCCGAAACCCCATTCCGGCTTATTGACGGAATCGAAATGCGTGAAGCCGGTGCACAGGATCGCCGCCCCCGCCTCCAGCATCGCGCCATCCGACAGCGTCACGCGGAAGTCGCCTGGGCTGCCCGAAAAGGCTTTCACCGTGACGCGCCTTCGGATCTCGACACGGCTGTCGGTTTCGACCCGGCGCACCATGCCACCGATGGCGTCCTTGGCCCATTCGCCGGACGGCACCAGCCTGGCGTAGCCTGACTGGATCGGCGCCCCGCCGAGCTGCTCCGCCTTTTCGACGAGAACGACGCGCTGGCCGGCCGCGGCCAGCGCATGTGCGGCGGAAAGCCCCGACGGCCCGCCGCCAACGATGAGAACGGGACGGGTCATGATGCGGCTCCTGGCAGGGTCGCCGTCGGCTTGACATAGCCTGGGCCCGACGTAATCGCGCGTTTGGGGTCGTAAAGCGTCTCGATGCGGCCGGCCTTGACCTCACCGAGATAGGCCTCGAACTCGGCTTTGGCTTTCTGCCAGTCGATCCCGAGCTTCTCGAGCAGCCCCTCGAACGGCGAGGCGTGCCAGTGAAGCTGTGCGAGCTTGTAGGGATGCGCGCCGAGGGCGAGCGCCGCGAACTGGCAATCGGCCATGATCGGCAGCGCATAGACCTTGTCGACGGCCTTGCCGATCCACTGGTTCTTGTCGAGTGTGGTGATGCAACCCGTGTCGTGGCCGATCATGACGTCCGCCCGCGCCTCCTCGACCGCGACCCTGATCTTGCGATCGATGGCGAAGGAGCGCGTGAACTCACGTTCGCCGATGATATGACGAAAGCCGAAGCCGCAGCAGTCGTACCAGGTCGAGTAGTCGACGACCTGTGCACCCAGCGCCTGCATCAGGCCGGTCGATACCGCCACGCGGTTGCCGCCCATGACGGTGTCGTCATAGATCACGTCTTCCGGAACCATCTTGTAGACGTGACAGGCCGGATGAACGGTGGCACGAAGGCTGCTCACGTCGATGACCTGCCGCTCCCGGATGCGGTGGCGCATGACGTGCAGCCACTCGGAATAGTGCACGATCTCTTCGGGGATCAGCAGCTTGCCGTCGACCAGACGACCCAGCTTGCCGAGAATCTTCTTCACCTGCTCGCGCAGTTCAGCCGAATGCATCAAGAATATGCGCATCTCCTTGTAATTGCCGAACGACGTGCCGCAGTGGATCAGCGGGAAGTAGGTTCCGACCGGCAGGCCCTGCGCCTTGGCCGACATGTATGCCTGGTGGAAGTTGCGCAGGAAGACGGCGGCCAGACTGACGACATTGCCGACCCCGGAGCCGTGATAATTCCAGGCGGTGCAAGAGGTCTGATCGGTCTCGTCGAGATAGCGCACGCCGAGCTGGTTCATCAGCCACATCACGCTCGACGGATAGCCGGGGATATTGCCGCACTGTCCGCAGGATTTGTGCTGCCAGAGGTTGGTGGTGGGAATGCGCTTGTCCCAGCCGTACAGTGTGCGCGCCACCACCGGCTCGTGGCGCTCGTCGATCCGATGAACGACGATTTCGCCGTCCTTCTCCAACTCCCACATCGCGTCGTGGATGTCGTGGACACGCTCCTTGTTGGTCAGCATGGAGCGACGGTCGATCCGGGTTTCCACCCAGGCCGTCGCCGTCTGCGCCTCGCTCGGCGTCAGGTTGGAAGGGCGCCACTCCGCGCCAAAGCCGGCGTAAGCCGACTGACTGTCACTGCGCTTTTCGTCCATCGCTTCCTCCGTCGTCCACCGCGGCGATTGATCTCGCCGTCTATTGTGGTCGTCTCAGCGGCCTATTCTTCCTGCTGCTCTTCAAGCCACTCGTTGTATTCCTCGCGCTTCTCATCCATCACGTCGCTGACGACGTCGAACAGATTCTCGTCGATCGTCTCGAGCTGATCGAGCACGCCGGTCGCCTCCCAAATGGTGTAGAGCTCGACGGACGTCTTCAGGTTGACCTCCCAGGCCGTGTCCATGGTGTGCATGGTTGGGACTGGAATGGCCTTGCGCAGGATATTGAGCGGAGCATCGACCTTGGCGACGTTCGGGCCCCAGTCGGGAAACGCATCGCGCGTGATCATGTTGGGCGCGAGCTGATTTCCCGTGGAAATGACCTTCAGAAGCACCCGCGAGAACGGCCGCAGCACATCTTTCGCCGACTGCATGCCATGCTTGATCGCGACCTCGCGCATGATCATGACGAGCCCGCCCGGTGAATTTTCGAACGGACAGCGGGCGGCACAGGTGTAGCACTGCGCGCAGGACCAGATCTTCTCCTGCATCGCGTCGTAGATGCCCTCGAGATTTTCGGTCCACAGCAGCTGGACGATCTCGCGGGGCGAATAATCGTAGTAGTGCGCCGAGGGACAGGTCGCGGTGCAGATGCCGCAATTGAGACAGCCGTGCAGTTCATGATCGTAGAGGACGTGCGAGCGAATGTCGTCGAACACCTCTTCCAGCTTCTCATAGGGAACGACCGGCACCTCGGAGACCGGGTCGCCGATAGAGGTCAGCTCCATTGAAGCTCCGCTCGTCATCTGGCGGCTCTCCTCAGTAGGTCAGCACCTTGGCGTTATCGTTTTCCATCACCTCTTCGATGACCTTTGCACCCCCGACGATGCCCTCGCATTCAGGGATCAGATCCTGCTCGGTCATGTCGAAGAGATCGAGGTTCGGAGAGCAGCAATAGAACTTCACTCCAGCTCCGTGCGCGTCCTTGATGAAGTCATAGACGGTTTTCGGAGATCCGGGCTTGACCACGAGCTTCTCGGCCACGCCCTTTTTCATGAGCTGCCCCGCCGTCGCGGTACAGACGACATCGACCTCGTAGTCCATCGCCGCGGCAACAGTGGCCTGGAAGAACGGCGCGCCGAGCTCCTCGCCGTTGCGAGGATCGGTATTGACCATGATGATGATGAGCTTTTTCGCCATTCCTACGATGTCCTCTCCGATCGTCTGCTATTGAACGTGCGTAGCGCACATCGACACAGGAGCGTGCACGACAAGTTATCTCGAGGCGCATCGCCTTGGAGTTGATGAAGATCAACAAGCCCAGGAACCGAAGTCCCAGGTAGACAACAAGCTGACATCGATTTCATCCAATCCGTCGGACGAACGCACAAAACATATTCCATTTCTTGAATGACATCTATAGGGTGAAGAAAATAATTCGTTGCTCGGGAGAACGGTCCTACGGGAGCGGCCGCATCAAATGCGTCGACTCGATCAAACCAATCATCAGCGGCCCGAGCGCCGCAGCAATCTCGTGCTGCACCACGCGCAGATCGGCGAGCGTTTCCGCCGTGCGATCAGGACATTCGTCGAATGCCATGATCAGATCCTCGATCATGGCCGATTTGATTCCGGGATGGCCGAGGAACCCGAAGCAGTTATCACGAAACTGAAACACCGCCGGCTCCCCCGCAGAGTCGATCGCGAGAACACTTGCATCGGCCGGCAGCACCGGGCGATCGCGCATGTAGATCGCCACGGGAAAGGATTGCGGCAGATGACCGCCGAGCGCAGCGGGATCGACCCGTCGGGCCGTCTCCACGACGAAGCGGAGCGGAGCTTCCTGAGTGCCGCCGCCGCACGCGGTTGCAAGTATGCAGCTGCCGGCTCCGATGCCGATGACGGGCAAGCCGCGCGCCAGGAAATCCCGTACCAACCGCAACTCCGGCCCGAGGCTCGGAAGCAGGTTGCCGCTGACGACTCCGAGCGGTCCGGCGCCAAGAACAATGAGGCCGTCAAAGTCCCCCGCCGTAGCAGGTATCGATCCTCCGGCCGTAAACGGCCGGCAATAGCGAAAGCCGACGTTGCGTCCTTCGAACTGATCTTCCATCAAGCCGAGATAGTCCGCCTCGAAATGCTGCAGGACGCAGAGTGTCTTCATGGCGAACCGCGACAACTGAATGAAGCATCAATGACGGCCGAAGCCGACGGCAGACCTGAAATATATATGTTTTTTCGCATATGAAAAGCGAGGAACGCAATGGCATGGTATGAGAAGCTGCAGGAGATCGAACCGCTCGACGACCTGCGTTTTGACCGTGGGCTCGTCGATGCACTCGAGGCGGCAGCCCGCGAGCGCGCGCTCGGACCGATGCGGTTCTACACGCCGACGTTCCGCGCCTATGCCAGCGAAGAACTCAAGGGCTGCGGCAAAGCGAGCTTTCCCGCCTTTTCCATCACCGGCGGCGCTTGCGCGCTGAATTGCGATCACTGTCAGGCGAAGATCCTCGACCCGATGATCGCGGCAACGACACCGGACGAACTCGACCGCAAGGTGCGCGATCTCATTCTACTCAAGGATCTGGGCGGTTTCCTGCTCTCGGGCGGATCCAACCGACGCAACGAGGTTCCGTACGATCGCTTCTATCCGACCATCGAGAGGCTCAAGCGCGACTTTCCCCATCTGCGCATCGCCGTCCACTCCGCGTTGCTCGACGAACGGCGCGCCCGATCCATGGAAGCGGCCGGGGTCGACGTCGCGATGCTCGACGTGATCGGCTCGCAGCAGACGATCCGCGACGTCTATCACCTCGACCGTCCCGTCGCGGATTTCGAGGCGACGCTCGCCGCGCTCTCGGGCACCAAGATGCAGGTCGTGCCACACATCGTCATCGGTCTGCACTATGGCCGGCTGCTCGGCGAAGAGACCGCGCTGGACATCGTTTCGCGCTATCCGGTCGCCGCGTTGATCCTGGTGGTGGTGACTCCGATCTATGCGCCACCGGATCGGCCCTTCGCCACGATATCCACCGACGACGTGGCGAAGGTCCTGGTCGCCGCGCGGCAACGGATCAATCACGCGCCGGTTCAACTTGGCTGTATCCGCCCCGCAGGCCGCCATAAGCTGATGACCGATGCATACGCCGTCATGGCCGGATTTGACGGCATCGCCTATCCCGCGGACGGCATCGTAGCACTCGCCCGCGCCATCGGTCGGCCGGTCGAGCAGGAGCATGCCTGCTGCTCGATCGCGCTCGACGGCCTCGCCGGCCGGCGGGCTTGCGCAGCCTGAGGTGCACGATGAACGCCGAGGCAGCGGACATCGTCGTCGTCGGGCTTGGACCGGCCGGGAGTCGTGCGGCCGCAGTTGCCGCAAAGGCCGGCTACCGCGTCGTCGCCGTGGATCGCCGGCTCGAGGCGGGTCGCCCGGTCCAGTGTGCCGAGTTCGTGCCCGCCATGATCGAGCGGGACGTTCCGAACATCACGGCCGTCGCCCAACAGAAGATCACGCGCATGCTGACCTTCACCGAGGCGACGGATTGCGAGGAAACGCCGGATTTCCGCGGCTGGATGATCGATCGCGCCGCCTTCGATCGAATGCTCGCTGACGAGGCGGCGAATGCGGGAGCCGCGTGCCGATACGGCACCTCCGTGGTTGCCATCGACATCGACGGCACAATTCATACGTCCGATGGTCTTGCCATGAAGCCGCGCGTCCTGATCGGCTGCGACGGCCCTCGCTCGCGGGTCGGCGCGGCGGTCGGCGAGACCAATCGCGCGCTCGTCGATACGAGGCAACTGACTGCGCCGCTGATCGTGCCGCACGATGCCACGGATATCTTCCTGAGCGCCGACTATCGCGGCGGCTATGGCTGGCTGTTTCCCAAGGGCGCCGTGGCCAATATCGGCGTTGGGGTCATGATGGAGGACCGGCGGCGGCTGAAACCGATGCTCGCCGCGCTCTTTGGCGCGCTGTCGGCATCGCGCCGCATCGGAACGCGCCCGTTCGCGTTGACGGGCGGGGCGATACCCGTGGGCGGCAGGGTGGGTTCGACAGGCCGGCTTGGCGCAACCCAGGTGTTGCTGGCCGGCGATGCGGCGGGCCTGACCAACCCCGTGACCGGCGCCGGCATCGCCTCCGCCGTGCAATCGGGCGCACTCGCCGGGCAAGCCGCGGCAGACATGCTGTCCGGCCGCAGCGGCGCCCTCAATGATTATGACGAAGAGCTCAGCGACATTTTCGATGCGGCCTTGAGCCGGGCATCACGGCGACGACGGCAAGTTCTGGCGCAATACGGCGACGGCCGTCGCCCCGACGCGGCTGCGCTCGCCGAGGGGTGGATCAGTTCGCCGAACTATTGGGCGTGAAAATGCAGGATCAGGAGAGGAAGTCATGAGCTGTCTCGAAGGACCGACGCATCCGGTGCCGGATTTCCTCACCGGGGAGACGCGCGCCTTCAACGCGGCCGAAGCCATGCGGCCGCGCGCGCCCGGCGACGTGCCGGCGGAAGCACGCAACGGCGGGCGCGTGAAAGCGCAGGACGCGCGGCCGGAAGGCGTCTACCTGCCGAACGACAACGTTCTGACGCCGAACATGCGATCACCCGACTACGTGCAAATGTCGACGGCAGCGGCGATCACCCTCGGCATCATGAACGGCTACATGCATCGCACCAGTTGCACCCGTTGCCTGAACCTGCTGCTGACCTACCCGGAGGGCTGCCGCGCCAACTGCGCTTATTGCGGGCTTGCGCGCCATCGCGAAGCGGAGCGCGACTATGCCGACCGCAACTTTATTCGTGTCGACTGGCCTGCGGTGCCTTACGACCAGGTGATCGACATCGTCGCATCGGGCGGCGACGGCGGGCGCTTCCATCGCATGTGTATCAGCATGATCACGCATCCGCGGTCGGACGAGGACACCCGCATCGTCCTGCGGAAATGGGTTGAACGCATCAGGCACGTGCCCGTGTCCATCCTGTCCAACCCGACGACGATGACCCGACTGGATGTGCAGGAGCTCAAGGATCTCGGCGCCGAGATATTTACGGTCGCGCTCGATGCCGCCAACCCGGCCATCTTTGACCGCACCCGCGGCCACGGCGTTCAATCGCCGCACAGCTGGGACAAATATTGGGAGATCCTGCTGGCCGCCGCCGAGATATTTGGCCCGGAACGCTTCGGCGCCCATCTCATCGTTGGGATGGGCGAGAGCGACCACGACGTTCTCTCGCAGGTGCAGAGAATTCGCGATCTCGGCGGCCACAGCCACCTGTTCGCGTTCTTTCCCGAACAAGGCTCGTTGATGGATCACCTCCCGCCGGCGCCGCGCCCGCAATGGCGACGCATACAGCTCGCCCGCTATCTCATCGACTATCGAAGCCATTCCCTGCAGCGCATGCGTTTCGACGAGCGCGGTCAACTCGTCGATTTTGGTCTGCCGCAGGACGAAGTTGACGCGATCATCGACGCGGGCGTGGCCTTCCGCACGTCCGGTTGCCCGGGCAAGGAGGCCGCTGACGTGTCCGCCTGCGACCGCCCTTACGGCGACTCGCCGCCGCGCGACATTGCTTCATACCCTTTCAAGCCCGATCGCCGCGACATTCGCCACGTGCGCAGCCAACTGCGGCGCGGGCTACCCAAATAATCGGGAGGAAGATGCGATGGCCAATAGCGTCAAGTCATTTCGGGTCATCGACACCGGGATTCGGGGCGGACGCGCCAACATCGCCTTCGACCAGGCGCTCATCGACGCTCACAAGGCACGGCGGATTCCCGATACCATCCGCTTCCTGCGGTTTCGTCCGTCGGCGCTCGTCGGTATGCATCAGATCCTGAGCCATGAGGTCCGGCTCGACTATTGCCGGAGCAAGGGAATCGAGATCGGCCGGCGGATCACGGGAGGCGGCGGCCTCTATCTCGACGAGGGTCAGATCGGATGGGAGCTCGTGTTCGGCCGCTCCAGCCTCGGCGCCATGGATCTCACCGAAACGACACGCCGGATCTGCGAAAGCGTCGCACTCGGGCTCAACAAGCTCGGCGTTCCCGCGCGCTACCGCCCGCGCAACGACATCGACGTCGCCGGCCGCAAGATCAGCGGCACCGGTGGCTTCTTCGACGGCGATACGCTGTTCTATCAGGGAACTCTGCTGATCGACTTCGATCCCGAGCAGATGATCGCTGCGCTCAAAGTGCCGGTGGAAAAGCTCGCCAAGCGCGACCTCGCTTCGGCCCGCCAGCGCGTCGTCAGCATGCGCGAGATCCTCGGCGACCACCTTCCTGATCTGGCCACCATCCAGCAAGCCCTGCTCGACGGCTTGGCCGAAGGCCTCGGCATTGTTCCGCAATGGGGCGAGGTGTCAATGCACGAAGAAGAACTCGCCGACCAATTGTATCGCGACGAGATCGGCCGTGACGACTTCGTCGAGATGGTCGACGCTCCCGAGGTGGACGACTCGCTGGTCAGTGCCACTCTGACGCGGCGTGGCGGCAGCCTGCGCGCCGATATCCGCCTCGAGGGGCCGGACCGCGGACGGATTCGCGAAGCTCTGATCACCGGCGATTTCTTCGTCACGCCGCCACGCGTCATCTTTGATCTCGAGGCGGCGCTGCGCGGCGCCGAACTGGCCGATGCCGGGTCGATCGTCGAGAACTTCTTCTCACGCACGTCGGCCGACTTCGTCAATCTCGGCCCGCCGGACATTCGCGATGTGGTCGTCGCGGCAGCGCGGCAGCTCAGCTTCGTTGCGGCCGGCCGGAGACTTCGCGGCCATTGGCTCGCGGCGACGCGACCGGAACGTCCGCCGCTCGTCCTGCTGCATGACGCCCTGGGTTGCGCCCGGCTCTGGCGCGATTTTCCCGAGCGGCTTGCGGCCGCGACCGGCTGCTCCGTCCTGGTGTTCGACCGCTGGGGCTCGGGTGACTCGGAACCGCTCGAGCTGCCCCATTCGCGGCAATATCTGCTCGCCGAGGCTTTGGATGCCCTGCCCGAAGTGCTACGGACGACCGGCGCGCGGCGCCCGATCCTGGTCGGACACTCCGATGGCGCTGCGATCGCGTTGACGTTTGCCGGCGCGTTTCCCGATGAGGTCAGCGGGGTCGTCGCGATCGCCCCTCACCTCTTCCGCGAACAGCGGACCGTTGACGGCATCGCCGCCCAGATCAGGGACTTCGAGCACGGTGACCTGAGGGCGCGGCTCGCACGGTATCATGGCAGCAGAACCGACCATCTTTTTGGCCGGCTGGTCGATGCCTGGACCGGAGAAGAAGCGCGCGACTGGGGTATCAAGCCCTACGTTGGACGGGTTCGCGCCCCGGTGCTCGCTGTTCAGGGCAGCGAAGACGAGTTCTTCACGCATGCGCAGCTTGAGACACTCCGCGCCCTCGTGCCGGCCCGGATCGAGACCTGCGTGCTGGAAGGCTGTGGGCACGCGCCCCACCAGCAGGCGACCTCGGCGGTGATAGCCGCAGCGGCCGGGTTCATCGATCGAGTGACCGCTGAAAACACGGTCGCGGCCGTCCCCGGCTCCGCCTGACGGAAGAGCTCCGGCAGGCGGCGAGCACCATCAGCACCACCTAGCAGAAGGCGCGATAAAGGGCGGACATGACCTCGATCACTTCCGGCCGCGCAACCGAATAATACACGTTTCTGCCGTCCCGGCGTACCTTGACGAGATCGTCCGCGCGCAGCCGGGCAAGTTGCTGCGATATCGTCGGCTGGCGGAGCTGCAGCGAGTCCTCGATGCTGCTGACGGATTTCTCTCCGTCCAGCAGCAGGCAGAGAATGGCAAGCCGCGCTTCGTGCGACAACGCCTTGAGGAATTCGCTTGCCTTGTGAGCCTTCTCGAGCAACGCGTCAGGCTCGAGCGAAGACCTGCTGCGTGCACGCTTGGTTGCCATGTTCGTCCGCATATTCCTCAATCGCCCGATTCGGTCGGTTACATCCAGGCGGCCACTGCGTCGTGTCGATGGCCGCCCCGTGTTGCTATCACTTTGGCGAGGCGATAACAAACAGGCGGTCGCGCCTGTCCCGGCGCGGTTCGTGCGAGACGGTATCGAGACGCCGGAGCGAGCGTGTCCTGCTCACGCGCCCGCCATGTCTGACGAGCTGATGGAGAACTACAATCCGGCTTTCAGTTCGCCTAGCTTGCGATCAAGGGTTCGCAAGCTGATACCGAGGGAGTTCGCAAGCTCCCTGCGTCTGCCAACAAACACGCTTGTCATCTTCAAAGTGGGATTGCCGATGGTCACGAACGTACCGCCAGACGCCGACGCCGGCCGCTGGAACCGACGGTTCGAAAGCGATGATTTCGTTTTCGGAACCGACCCCAATCAATGGCTGCGCCGCCATGCCGGCGCGTTCCCGCACCGCGGTCGTATTCTCTGCGTCGCCGACGGAGAAGGCCGCAACAGCGTCTGGCTCGCCCGGCGGGGATTCCAGGTCGACGCCTTCGACATCTCGGAAGTGGGTCTGGCGAAAGCGAGCAAGCTTGCCGCATCAGCCGGAGTGAGCGTGAATTACCAGCTTGCCGATTGCGACGGCTTCGCGTGGCCAAGTGCGGCGTATGACGGCATCGCGGCGATTTTCGTGCAGTTCGCCGCCCCGGATTTGAGGAAGCGGCTGTTCGCGCGCATGATCGCAAGCCTGAAGCCGGGCGGGACTCTGATCCTCCAGGGCTATACGCCCAGGCAGTTGGAATACAAGACGGGCGGCCCTTCCGCCGTCTCGCACCTCTATACGGAAGCCATGCTCCGAGAGGCGTTCCATGAGCTGGAGATCATCGAACTGCGCGAATACGAGACCGAGCTCAGCGAAGGCAGCGGCCATCATGGCCGCTCTGCGCTGATCGGAATGGTCGCGCACCGGCCTTCCTGATCGCGCTCTCCTGGTCCACGGAATCGATCGCACGCATGCGTCTCATCCTTGACTCCAGTCAAGGATGAGACGCACTCCCTTTTCTAGGCAAGGCTAGTCGCAATGGACCTCCAAATGACGAAATCCATCATGCCTGGCCGTAGAGGACGAGAATGCCAAGACGCTGAGCTGATCCTCGGAGAGCAAAATGGCCTATTCCATAGTCGAAGTCAGTCTCGTGACAGACTGAGATTTGCCGGCTATCGGCTTCGCTGCGACGCTGGAGCTGATGGTTTTTGCGAAAGCGCGCACTCAGCCTTTGCGTGATCACGTGAGGACTTTCAGTCCCGTCAAGGCCAGCAGAGCCAGCAGACATACGGATCCGGAGAACAGCCATCGCGGCAAGATCGCGTGCGGCACGAAGCCGACGCCGCGGACGAAGCCTGCGCTCATGGCCCAGAATGCCAGACCGGCCGACAGGTGGTCGGCGCGCCCTGCGGCGTTCGCCAGGAACGGCGGATAGAGCGTGCTCGCGAGCATGATCACCAGCGCGGCCACGAGGCACGGCAGATGGATGCGCGCCTGAGACGTGGCTACTGGCGCCATGTTCATTCCCCCGTCCGGTTGCCGGCCTTGCGCACCTCCTCGGTCTCGCCCCACATCGCGTTCATGATGGCAAGCAAGACGGCGAAGCCGACGCCGAGAATCCAGGCGAAATACCACATGACTAAGCTCTTCGAGTTGGCCGCTCCGGCGGCGTGGGGATCGGACCGCCGTCAGTATGCGGAATGTTCGTTGGCGTGGATCTGGGCTTCCGTGACCTTGCCGTGCATGACGCGATAGGCCCAGCCGGTGTAGACGATGATCAAGGGCATCAAGACCATCGTGGCCCAGAACATCAGCCCCAATGTGAGGTGGCTGGAGACGCTGTCCCACACCGTGAGGCTGGCATCCGGAACCGAGGAGGACGGCATGACGAAGGGAAACATGCTGGCCCCGGCCGTGCCGATGACGCCCGCAATGGCAAGTGATGACGACACGAAGGCTGCGAGGGTGCGATCGGCGGCGGCGAGTGCGCCCGCTAGCAGCGCGCCCGCGATACCGAGCAGCGGCAGCGCCCACAGCACGGGCCATCGGCCATAGTTGCCCCACCACGCGTCGGCGCTGCGGACCACGGTCTTGGCGAGCGGATCTGGAAGCGCGGCCGGATCGAGCACCGACGTGATGGCGTAGCCCTGGAAGCCGCCGAAGCGCAGCCAGAGCCCGGCACCGATGAAGGCGATCACCATGATCGACGCGGCTCCGAGCGCACCACGGACGGCGCGGGCCTGGATGGCGCCTTCGGTGCGATGCGCCAGGTAGACGCCACCGTGCAGCGTGATCATGGCGCTCGAGACCACGCCCGCAAGCAGCGCGAACGGATTGAGGAGCTGCCAGAAACTGCCGCTATAGGTCGAGACCAGGTAGCGATCGAAGTGAAACGGAACGCCCTGGAGCAGATTGCCGAACGCGACGCCGAAGATCAAAGGTGGTACCGCCCCGCCGATGAACAGGCCCCAGTCCCAGGTCCACCGCCAGGTGACGTTGTGGATCTTGCTGCGGTAGTCGAATCCAACGGGGCGAAAGAACAAGGCCCAGAGCACGGCCAGCATCGCCCAGTAGAATCCGCTGAACGCCGTTGCATACACCACGGGCCACGCGGCGAAGATCGCGCCGCCGGCGGTGATGAACCAGACCTGGTTTCCGTCCCAATGCGGGCCGACCGTATTGATGACGACGCGGCGCTCAGTGTCGGTGCGGCCGACGAATGGCAGCAAAGTGCCGACGCCCATGTCATGACCATCCATGATGGCGAAGCCGATCAGCAGCACCCCGACGAGCAGCCACCAGAGGACCTTCAATGTGGGATAATCGAGCATGACGGCGTCCTTCAGACGGGCTTGGGTTCGAATTGATAGCGGCCGGTGCCGAGGCTGCCCGGGCCGATCCGGGCGAACTTCACCATCAGATACATCTCGACCACCAGCAGCAGCGTGTAGAAGCCAACGAAGCCGGCGAGCGAGCCGTAGAGACTGGCGACTCTCAGCGTCGACACCGACAGATGGGTCGGCAGCACGCCGTAGATGGTCCAAGGCTGGCGGCCATATTCCGCGACGAACCAGCCGAGCTCGCTCGCGATCCAGGGCGCAGGCAGCAGCATCACGGCGGCACGCATGATCCATGGCCGCGCCGCACATTGCAGCCGCAGCGTGCTGAGAAAGGCCATCGCAAACAGGACAAGCATCGCAAAGCCGAGCCCGACCATCACGCGGAAGCTCCAGAACATCGGCGACACCGGCGGCACGGTATCGTCGACCGCACGATCGATCATCGCTGGCGTCGCCTGGGCCACGTCGGCGGTGTATCGCTTCAACAACAGGCCAAAGCCGAGATCGCCCTTGGTCTGCTCGAGCGTGGCCAGTGCAGCCTGGTCATGACGGTCCTTGCGCAGCGCTTCCAGCGCCTGGACCGCCGTGATGCCATCGACGATCCGCCGCCGGTTGTGTTCCTTGATCTCACGGATGCCGGGGATCGTCTTGCTGACGGAGCGTGTGCCGATCAGGCCCATCACCCAGGGAATCTCGATCTCCCAATCGTTCCGGCCCGCCTTCTCGTTGATGCCAGCCAGGAGCTTCAGCCCGGCCGGCGCCGGCTCGGTCTCCCACATCGCCTCCAGCGCGGCCATCTTGGTCTGCTGCGCCTCACCGACCGTGTAGCCGGACTCATCGCCCAGCACGATGACGCTCGCGACGCTGGCCAGCCCGAACGCGGCGGCGACCCGGAAGCTGCGCTTGGCAAATTCGATGTCGCGGCCCTTCAGGAGGTACCAGCTCGAGATCGACAGCACGAACATCGCGCCGGTGACATAGCCCGCCGAGACGGTATGGACGAACTTGGCCTGCGCGTCGGGATTGAAGACGACGGCCCAGAAATCGACCATCTCCATGCGCATGGTCTGCCAGCTGAACGCGGCCCCCACGGGATTCTGCATCCAACCATTGGCAATGAGAATCCACAGCGCGCTGAGATTGGTGCCGATCGCCATCAGCGAGGTCACCATCAGATGCTGGGTCTTTGGCAGGCGATCCCAGCCGAAGAAGAACAGGCCGATGAAGGTGCTTTCGAGGAAGAAGGCCATCAGGCCCTCGATCGCCAGCGGCGCTCCGAATATATCGCCGACATAGTGCGAATAGTAGGCCCAGTTGGTGCCGAACTGGAATTCGAGCGTGATGCCGGTGGTGACGCCGAGCGCGAAGTTGATCCCGAACAGCTTGCCCCAGAAACGGGTCATGTCTTTCCAGACCACGGCGCCGGTCATCACGTACACGGCTTCCATGATCACGAGCAGCCACACCATGCCGAGCGTGAGCGGCACGAACAGGAAGTGATACATGGCGGTCGCGGCAAACTGTAGCCGCGACAGATCGACGAGTTGGTCGGGAATCATGGGAGAGCTCCTGGCAAGCCCAGCGGCTGCCGCGCGGAATTGACGCCGGCAAGATGAGCAGCAGTGGTCGGCGCATCGACGTCGATGCGGGCGTCGCGAACAAACGCCCACCACAGCGCCAGGAGCAGCACGAGTTTGGCGATGATCGCGACGCCCAGATGTCGGAAGAGGCGCCTGTCATTCATGGCCATTGCTTAACAAGACCCGTGCCAGCGGGCGGCGTGATGAATTATTGTGTTATTTCAATCTGTTGCCGAAACGACCGTCATCGCGTCCCGTGCCATGATGCCAATTCTGGCATTATTTGGCAGTCCATGGCACAGTGCAGCGAAGGAACGACACGGAGCGGCGGAGCAGGATGACGTCGAAAGCGCGAGTGCCGGGCCGGCTGCCAGAGGCCACTCGCCGGAAGCCCGAACTTGCATCCTATCTCGAAGCCCTTCCGGAGCCGCATATTCTCGTCGACGAGCAGTACCGGATCATCGCTTCAAACGCGGCCTATCGCGCCCACTTCAGCCCCAACGAATCGGTCGTCGGCCGCACCTGTTATGAAGTGTCACACCATTTCACCGTGCCTTGCGATCAGGCCGGAGAAAGCTGTCCGCGTGCGCGCCTGCAGAAAACCGGTCAGCGCGAGCGCGTGCTGCATCTGCATCACACGCCGATTGGCGAAGCCTACGTGAACATCGAGTTGACGCCCGTCCGCGACACGTTGGGACACGACGCCTGGTTTGTCGAGAAGATGGAGCCACTTCGGATTGCCAAGGGAGAGCCGGCGGCGCGAGGGTTGATCGGGCGTTCTGCGCCGTTTCGGCAGATGCTCGAACTGGTCGCGAGGGTTGGTCCATCGAACGCGAGCGTTTTGCTGCTTGGCGAGTCCGGCGTCGGCAAAGAGCTCGTCGCTGCGGCCGTTCACGAAGCGAGCATGCGCGCCTCGCACCCGCTGGTCGTCGTCGATTGCGCCAGCATGCCGGAGACCTTGTTCGAGAGCGAATTGTTCGGTCACGAAAAGGGCGCCTATACCGGCGCGCATACGGCAAAGAGCGGGCTGGTCGAAGCCGCCAGCGGCGGCACTCTGTTTCTCGACGAGGTCGGCGACATCCCCCTTGCGATGCAGGTGAAGCTGCTCCGGCTGCTCGAAAGCGGCACCTATCGCCGGGTCGGCAGCACGGAGCTGCGTCGCGCCGACGTGCGACTGGTCTCGGCAACGCATCGGGACCTCGAGCACATGGTGGCAGACGGGCGCTTTCGCAACGATCTCTACTACCGATTGTCGACCTTTCCGATCCTTCTGCCGGCATTGCGCGACCGCCCCGGCGATCTACCGCTTCTCGCCGCAGCGCTGCTTGCCCGCGTGGCACCGGAGCGAAAGCTCACCTTGTCCCCCCCGGCACTCGAACGGCTCGAGGGCTACGCTTTTCCGGGCAATGTTCGCGAGTTGCGCAACGTGTTGGAGCGCGCGGCCCTGCTCTGCGATGACGATGTCATCTCAGCCGCAACGATCGAGCGTGCTCTGGCGTTGCGAGCGCCGGGCATCACGGGTCGCGACAATGCGCAGCGAACGGCAGCAAGGCTGCTGCATGCCGAGGATGAGAGCTCGCTGTCATTGAAGGAACGGGAAGCGCGAGCGCTTCGGACAGCCTTGTTGACGCATCGCGGGAGTCGGGAAGCGCTTGCAAAATCCCTCGGCATCAGCCTGCGCACGCTTTACCGGAAGCTGAAGGAATTGGACGCTGGATAGGCGCTGTCGTCTACCAAGGAACTACGTCAAGTCCTCGCACCCGAAAGAACAGGTCGTTGATGGGTGCGAGCACGCCGGCCGGCGGCCCGCTTCATCCTGATTGGGCTCTAAGCCCCCGGCGCGAGGAGACGATCCGCCGGACGCAATGGGTGCCGACGACGACGCATCCATGGATGGACCTCCATGCGATGGCCGCAGAACAAAGAAGGGCGGACCGCCGGCCAAGATCGCCAATCGGCTGCGGCCGCATCTGGTGCGCTGGCGTAAGATCGACGGATGCCGATCTGCAGAGCCGCGCGCAGCGGCCTTTTCGATACCGGCAAGGAGATCCGCTTCGATCAACCGCATGCACGATCGCCAGCCGCTCGCCGGCAAGATCCGCTCGGCCTGGGGCATTCTGGAAGACGCAGGGCTTGGCGATGACGTCGTGCGTCACTCCCTGCGCCACACGGCCGCGACGTCGCTGACGCAGCAAGGCACCGACCATTGGCAAGCGGCCGGTTGGCTCGGCACGACCGTCGAGCAGTTAGAGCAAACCTACGGCTCCCCACCATCCGGATTTCCAGGGCGAGGCGGCTGAGGCGTTTGGAGGAAGGCGGCAAATGCTCACGAACAGCCGATATGCCGAATGGTGCAGGGCGGCGCCGCGTGATTTCATTGTACGTTTCGTTGCGCTTCTCGGGAGATAAAAGCTGAGCGCCTCAAAAAATGGTCGGAGCGGCAGGATTCGAACCTGCGACCCCTGCGTCCCGAACGCAGTGCTCTACCGGGCTGAGCCACGCTCCGACTTGGGAAGCCGGCTTATAGCGTCGGGTTTCCGTCTTCGCAAGGACACAAGGCAGGAAATCGCATCGAAATCGTCGATCGTCGGCGGAGGGGTTAACTGCTTGAGGCCGTGAGGCTTTGTCGGGCGGCCATGGCGCGGGCGCAATGCGACAGGCGAATTGTGCGCTTCATTCGAACGTCCCCGCCCGCTATAGCCGAGCGCGTAAGCCACCACCGTCTTGTACCATCGATGCCCACCGCACACATACCAGCGATCGAGACCAGGATCCTGCCCGCCGACGCGGCTGGAATCACACAGGCCGCGGCGACGTTCGCGCGCGGCGGACTGGTCGCGTTCCCGACCGAGACGGTCTATGGCCTCGGCGCCGACGCGGCCAACGCCGCAGCCATCGCCCGCCTCTACCAGGCCAAGGGCCGGCCTGCCTTCAATCCGTTGATCGTCCATGTCGCCGACATCGCGGCGGCACGGCGCATCGGCCGCTTCAATGCCACCGCCGAGCGTCTGGCCACCGCGTTCTGGCCGGGACCGCTGACCCTCGTGCTGCCGCAGAGCGACGGCTGCGCCGTGGCCGACCTCGCCACCGCCGGCCTCGATACGGTGGCAATCCGTGTGCCGGCGCATCCGATCGCGCAGGCGTTGCTCGCGGCGTTCGGCGGCGCCGTCGTGGCGCCCTCCGCCAACATCTCCGGCCACGTGTCGCCGACCACGGCGGCGCATGTCGCGGCCGATCTCACCGGGCGAATCGACCTCATCCTGGACGGTGGGCCGGTCGCGGTCGGCGTCGAATCGACCATCGTCGGCTGCTTCGATGCGCCGACGCTGCTGCGCCCGGGCGGAGTTCCAAGCGAGGCGATCGAGGCCGTGCTCGGCCGTGCGCTGGCGCGGCCCGCCGCAGACACCGAGACGTCCGAGCAACCACTGGCACCGGGCATGCTGGCCTCGCACTATGCTCCGCACGCTCACGTGCGCCTCGACGCCAGCGATGTCGCGCCTGGCGAGGCCCTGCTCGCCTTCGGCCCCGTCACCTTGCCCGGCGCCAGCGAAGCTGCCGCGATCCTCAACCTCTCCCCCGCCGGCGATCCGGCAGAGGCGGCGACGCATCTTTTCGGCTATCTTCGCAGCCTCGATGCCAAGGGCGCGCGCAGCATCGCCGTGATGCCGATCCCGAATGACGGCCTGGGCGAGGCCATCAACGACCGGCTGCGCCGCGCCGCCGCGCCGAGATAACATTGGAAGCGACCAACGATGAACATCAGCCAGCCTGCCCTGCCGCCGCTGCCACCCGACCTGATCGCGCAGTTCGCCGCCATCGTCGGCGAGCGCCAGGCGCTGACGGCGGAGACCGACGTCGCGCCTTACGTCACCGAGGAGCGCAACCTGTTCCACGGCCGCTCGCCGCTGGTGCTGCGCCCCGGCTCGACCGCCGAGGTCGCCGCGATCTGCAAGCTCGCCAGCCAGCATCGCATCGCGCTGGTGCCGCAGGGCGGCAACACCGGCCTCGTCGGCGGCCAGACGCCGCACAATGGCGAGGTGGTGGTGTCGCTCAGGCGCATGGACAAGATCCGTGACGTCGACACCGCCTCCAACACGATGATCGCCGAGGCCGGCGTCGTGCTGCAGGTGGCGCAGCAGAAGGCAGCCGAGGTCGACCGGCTGTTTCCGCTGTCGCTGGGCGCCGAGGGCAGCTGCACCATCGGCGGCAATCTCTCGACCAACGCCGGCGGCACCGCCGCGCTCGCCTATGGCGTCGCGCGCGAGATGGCGCTCGGGGTCGAGGTCGTGCTGGCCGACGGGCGGGTGCTGAATGCGCTGTCCAAGCTCAAGAAAGACAACACCGGCTACGACCTGCGCAATCTGTTCATCGGCGCCGAAGGCACGCTCGGCATCATCACCGCGGCGAGCCTGAAGCTGTTCCCGAAGCCGCGCGCGATCGAGACCGCGTTCGTCGGGCTCAAATCGCCGGAGGACGCGCTGAAGCTGCTGGCGATCGCCCAACGCGAGGCTGCGGGCAGCCTCACCAGCTTCGAGCTGATCGCCGCGATCGCGCTCGATTTCTCGATCCGCCACGCCGCCGGCAACCGCGCGCCGCTCGCGGGCGCCCATCCCTGGTTCGTACTGATGGAGCTGTCGTCGTCGCGCGACGATGCCCGGGCCACGCTCGAGACCATCCTGGAGCAAGGCCTCGAAGACGGCATCGTCGACGACGCCGCGATCGCCGACAGCCTCGCCCAGCGCATGGCGTTCTGGAAGCTGCGCGAGGACATCTCCGCGGCGCAGAAGCCGGAGGGTGGCTCGATCAAGCACGACATCTCGGTGCCGGTCGCGGCAGTGCCGGCCTTCATTGCGGAGGCCAACGCCGCCGTCGTGAAGCTGATGCCCGGCGCACGCCCGGTGCCGTTCGGCCATCTCGGCGACGGCAACATCCACTACAATGTCAGCCAGCCCGTCGGCGCCAATACCGCCGACTATCTCGCGCGCTGGCACGAGGTCAACGCGGTCGTGTTCGAGATCGTGCTGCGGATGGGCGGATCGATCTCGGCCGAGCACGGCATCGGCGTGCTCAAGCGCGACGAGCTGCCCGACGTCAAGGACCCGACCGCGATTGCGCTGATGCGCGCGATCAAGGCGCAGTTCGATCCGCTGGGGATCATGAATCCCGGCAAGGTGCTCTAGGCTTTCGACGCTCCCATGGACAGTCTCCCCGCTCTCGCGATTTCCGACATCATCGATGCCGACGTGCCCGCCATCATCGCGCTGTGGCAGCGCTGCGGCCTGACGCGGCCGTGGAACGATCCGGCCGCCGACATCGCGCTCGCCCGCCGCGGTGACAGTTCCACGATCCTGGTCGGCCGCGTGGGCGACGCAATCGCGGCGTCGGCGATGGTCGGCCATGACGGCCACCGTGGCTGGGTCTACTACGTCAGCGTCGATCCCGATCATCGCGGCCACAGCCATGGCCGCGCCATCATGGCGGCGGCCGAGGACTGGCTGCGCGCGCGCGACGTCGCCAAGCTGATGCTGATGGTGCGCGGCGACAACACCAAGGTGCAGGAATTCTACCAGGCACTCGACTACGCCGTGCAGGACAGCGTCGTGTTCTCGAAATGGCTCGACGGCCGCCCGCCGACGCCGGGAATGAAGTAGAGGTCCAGCATGAGCATCTCCGACCGCATCCGCGTCCAAGAGACGCGCGTGCTCTCCGATCACTACGGCACGCTGACCTCGACCAGGTTCGAGTGGCGGCGCGACGACGGCACCTGGCAGATGCAGAGCCGCGACGTGTTCGACCGCGGCAACGCGGCGGCGATCCTGCCCTACAACCTCGCGCAGCGCAGCGTCATCCTGGTCAAGCAGTTCCGCTACCCCGCCTTCGTCAACGGCCACGACGATCTTTTGATCGAGGCCGCGGCCGGGCTGCTCGACGATGCCTCGCCCGAGGAGCGCATCCGCCTCGAGGCCGAGGAGGAGACCGGCTTCCGGCTGCACGATGTGAAGTACGTCTTCGAGGCGTTCATGAGCCCGGGTGTCGTCACCGAGAAGATCCATTTCTTCGTCGCCGCATACGAACCAGGGATGCGCGTCAGCGCCGGCGGCGGGCTCGCGCATGAGGGCGAGGAGATCGAGGTGCTGGAACTCGGGGTCGACGACGCGCTGGCGATGATCGCCGACGGCCGCATCCAGGATGCCAAGACCATCATGCTGCTGCAGCACGCCGCGTTGCGGATCTTTGGCTGAGCGCGGCCAACGCTCGGTCGCCGGTCTTGAGGCGACGGCATACGCGGCGATGACGATCTTCTCTATCGAGATATCCCGCCTCAGAACAAACTCCCCTGCCCGTCATCGGCCACAGTTGAAACCTTGCGGGATGCAACCTTCTTCGCCGGCTTGCGCTGCGCGTCCTCGGCGGCGCGCATCTTCGCGGTCATCGGCAGCAGCAGTTGCTCGTCGTCGTTGGCCACCGTGTTGACGCGCGTCGACACCTCGTACCACGTGAACTCGCCCTCGCGAGGCGCGATCAGCAGCCTCATGGCCTCATCGGGATCGTCGGAACGGCAGTCGAGCCACAGCGAAAAATCATCCGGCCTGATCGTCACGGGAACACGATGATGCAGCGTGGCGAGATCGCGGCTCGCAGCCGCGGTGACGATCGCCACCGTGTCGACCTCCTCGCCGTTCGGCCCGCACCAGGTCTCGGCGAGGGCCGCGAAGCCGAGCGGCGCGTGGTCGCTGCGATGGATGAAGAACGGCCGCTTGCGGCCGTCGATCACCTGCCACTCGTAATACCCATCAGCGGGCACAAGGACGCGGCGCCGCCGAATCGCGTTCTTGAACGCGGGCTTCTCGCGTACGGACTCCGAACGCGCGTTGATCAGCAGCGTGAAACTACGGGGATCCTTGACCCAGGCCGGAATGAATCCCCAGCGCATGAGCCGGAAATGCCTGATGTCCTGATCCAGAAGAACTACGGGAATCGGCTGCGTCGGAGCGATATTGTGCCGCGACGGAAAGTTCGGCTGTTCCTGGTAGCCGAAAATCTTCCTGAGAGCCGCGGGTGGTGAAGTGATCACGAAGCGTCCACACATAATCTCACTCAAATCGTCGTGTGTTCAGCACCTTTTAACTTGGGTTGCCAACACTGCAGCGGATGACCGCAGCGGCGACCCATTCCGTGCCTACCGATCGCACGACCCAACGACCGGCGGGCAGCGCCATTGACCCGGCGCGGGCCGCGATGCTGCGCGCTGCCAACATCAATCCACGCACCGGGCTCGCCACCGACTATCTGAATCATTTCAACGAAGCCGTGATGCTGCTCGAAATGATTCCCGATATTCCGGAATGCGCCGAGGATTTTCTGGCGTGGTCGCCGCTGACCTATCCAGAACATTTCACGCACACCAATTTCAAGGCCCGCGATCTCGTCATCGAGGCCTATGAGCAGGCCGACCCGGCGATTCGCGACAAGTTCGATCATCTCACGAAGACCATGACCGACATCCTGCTCGCGGTCGGCAGCGCGATGCGCGATGCCAAGCAGGACGCGACCAAGGCCAAGCTCGCCGAGCAGGCCGCCAACTGGGTCAAGCCGCTGGTGGCCCAGGCCGGCGGCATCATCAATGGCGACATCGAATTCGATTCGGAGCCCGTGGCCGAAGTCGATGAGGTCGACGCCGTCGACGCCATCATGGCGAGCTTCTGAGTTGCACGGGCTGCCGGCGCGGTCGTCTTCGCGCTACGGTGCAGACCCCGCCTGGAGCCATTGGCATGACCGACCCGACGCCGCCCCGCCGTCCCCAGCTCGCCGTCAGCGCCGCGATCTTCCGCGACGGCAGGCTCCTGCTGGTACGCCGGGCGCGTTCCCCGGCCAAGGGCGTCTATACGCTGCCCGGCGGCCGGGTGGAGTTCGGCGAGACCCTGCACGAGGCCCTCGCGCGCGAGGTCATGGAGGAAACGGCGCTCTCGATCACAATCGTCGGGCTGGCCGGCTGGCGCGAGGTGCTGCCGGCCCAGGGCGGCGGCGGCCACTACGTGATCCTTCCCTTTGCGGCGCGCTGGCGGGCCGGAGAGCCCCGGCTCGACCCGGAACTGGACGATTTTCAGTGGCGCCGCCCCGATGCGCTGGAGGGTCTGACGCTGACCGACGGGCTGCCGGAGATCATCGCCGCCGCACGGACCCTGGTGTAGGCGCCTTGCGTCCGCGACGGGGCAAAGGCATATGACGTCGGTGTTCCCCATGATCCCCAAGCGCCTCCTGGCCATCCTCATGCTCGTTGCCGCCTGCGCCGTCGTGCCGGCGCGCGCGCAGGATGCGGCCGCGCCGTTCGATGGCGATCTGCAACGGCTGGCCGAGATCCTCGGAACCCTGCATTACCTCCGCGGCATCTGCGGCAGCAATGAAGGCGCCAAATGGCGCAACCAGATGCAGGCCCTGATCGACGCCGAGACCCCGTCGGGCGAGCGCCGCGCCCGCATGATCGCCGGCTTCAACCGCGGCTATAACGGCTTCCAGCAGACCTACCGGACCTGCACGCCGGCCGCGATGGTGGCAATCCGCCGCTACATCGACGAGGGGTCCAAGATCTCGCGCGACCTCACGGCGCGCTACGCCAACTGACGGCCGGGGATATCCCCGATTGCGTTAACCTTGTTAACCTTTCCTAAAGAACTGGCCTAGGCGTCCGCCGCCTGCGTGGTAAACCACACGGGTCCGGCGCGCCCGCGTTCGGAATCAACGTGCCTCGCGGCCCCGCCAGACTGAATTCAATGAGCTTTCCCGTCACCTTCAGCGCCCTCCCCGCCGTCCTGCCCGACCACGAGCAGAAGCAGGCCGCGCTCAGCTACCTCAACGAAGCCTGGGCGGAAGCGCGCCACGACGGCGTCGACGGCGACTGCCTGGCGCAGGCCAGCCTGTTCGCGGCGCTGGCCGAGCTCGTGACGACCTATGGCGAGGACGCGGTCGCGACCTTTGTCGAGGGCCTGCCGGAGCGCGTCCGCAACGGCGAGTTCTCGCTGTCGCGCGCGACGCAGTAGGCTCGCCTTCCTCGCGTTACCGACTCCAAACGACGAACCGTAGGGTGGGCAAAGGCGCGCCACGTTGCCCGCGGATCATGCCGAACTGTTGCGCGCCGTGCCCACCATCGCGTTCCGAGTGGGCCTCACGACGGTGGGCACGCCACCGTCCTGCGGGCGGTCGCTTTGCCCACCCTACCGCTCGAACGCGCAGTCGTATTGTGATTGCGACTGCATCGGCGTTTCGCTCACGTCAGCATTCATCTGCATATGTCAAACAGCGTTGGGACATGCCTCATCGTCCTCGCGGCGCGATGCGTCCGAGCAATGACCGGCGTTCGTCCCTCATTCAATCGAGGGCGCAGGGAAGGCTGGGCGTCGGCTGACGCCCATGGCCCCCGTGCGAACAAGAATGCACGGGGCAGGAACCACAGGTGCAGCCGGATGAGCCCAGCCTTCCCTGCGCGATGGTTTTAACGCTTACTCCGCGCTCTCCCTGGGGACCGGCTGTCTTGCCCCCATCACCTGCGCCGACGCTCTCGCATCGAACAGCAGGCTTGACCTCAGCATCGGGAGGCCAGGACCACACGGCTTCGTCGTCCGCATCGATGTTGTTCGTCCGCGCTAGCCAAAGCCGCGCTGCAACCCGACACGTCCACCGCCTCCCCGCCTCGCGTCTCGTGACGACCGCGCGTACGCCCCTCTCGTTGAGGCGGGATGGCGAAGGAGTGACACGGATTCTGGAAAAACGAAAGTGAAATCTTTCGTCCGGAAGGTGCAGCGAACGCGATCACGTTGAGACAATGCGCAAAATTGTCGTTCGGCGTATGCGCCTCGTGTCGTTGCGATGAACGGGAGCGACGGCGTTACAAACAAAATCGCGCAACTGATTTGCCCGACGGGCTTTGCTGTTTTGGCGTTTGATCGCGGCGCTTCAATCCCAATCCAATCCGGCAATGACGGCACAGAAGCGGCAGCAAGCGCTACGAGATGAATTATCGCGGAAAGACCGAGTTCTTGCTCGTATTGAACAGACTAACGCGGATTGGTTCTCTTGAAGGCGTATCCCAGTAGTTCGTTCGCTGGCCTTCGCCTTAGGTCAAACCGGTCGGTTGTCTATTGAATGCCTGCTTTCGCTCGACCGCCGGGGGCAGGCCTCGGGTCTGCGGCCGGAAAAGTCCGCGTTGCGCCAAAAGCGGCTGTCCAATGCGGTCTCTGGAGCTGGAAGGAGAGGCCGCCTCTCGAACGGCATCTCCTTCGTGCGGGAAGGCGATGATGAATGAGAGATGTCGTCAAGACCTGATGAACGAGAGCAGGTCGGGGTTGAGGACATCCGCATGCGTGGTCAGCATGCCATGAGGGTAGCCAGGATACGT
The DNA here is from genome assembly GCF_051167995.1 of Bradyrhizobium sp. HKCCYLRH3073. Classification (NCBI taxonomy): domain Bacteria; kingdom Pseudomonadati; phylum Pseudomonadota; class Alphaproteobacteria; order Hyphomicrobiales; family Nitrobacteraceae; genus Bradyrhizobium; species Bradyrhizobium sp. HKCCYLRH3073. Next base: position 435,328 of record NZ_JBNPUD010000001.1, on the reverse strand, counting down.
CTTCAAAGACCCGTTCTTGAGCAAGTCGACCGCACGCGGGACGGAACTTGCGAATGGGACGACCTGATCCGCCTCGCCATGCATCACCAGCACTGGCACGGTGATCTTCTTGAGGTCTTCGGTGTAATCTTCGAGCCAGGAGTCGACAGTCGCGTAGTGAGCGAGAGCACCGCCGGCCATGCCTTGGCGCCACCAGTTCGCAATGATTGCCTCCGAGGGCTTGGCCCCATCGAGGTTGTACCCGTAGAACGGATTCTCAGGGACGAAACGATAGAATTCCGACCGGTTGCTCAGCACGCCTGCCCGGATCGCTTCGAACCACTCCGGCGGTTGACCGGACGGGTTATTGTCGCTCCGGTACATGTTCGGCGTCAGCGAAGCGACCAGCACCGCCTTCGAGACGCGCTCCTGGTGGCGGGCGACATAGCGAGCCACCTCTCCGCCACCTGTCGAGTGCCCGATGTGGATCGCGTCGCGCAGGTTGAGGTGTTCAGTCAGGGTTGCGAGGTCGGCAACCCAGTGGTCCATGTCGTTGCCGGTGCTGGGCTGGTCGGATCGGCCATGGCCCCGCCGATCGTGGGCGATCACCCGGTACCCGTGACGAAGAAAGAATGTCATCTGGGCATCCCAGTCGTCCGCTGTCAGGGGCCAACCGTGGCTGAAGACGATCGGCTGACCTGATCCCCAATCCTTGTAGAAGATGTTTACACCGTCGTTAGTTGTGATTGTAGGCATCGAGTCGCTCCATCGGCGCTGTCAGACGTTCTTGAAAAGACCGGGACTGATTCATCAATTGAGCCACGCGTTGCTCGATTTCGCGGGCAGGGTTTCAGAATTGAGAGCCCCAGAGAGCCCTTGCCTGGGCAACACCCGGACCGCCAAATGCGTGACCGACGCGAATGGTAATTCTTGCTTCCGCCAGAAACAAATGCCTATCAGGCTTCGATGTATGCCTCGGAAGCATATTGAGGGTGGAATGGAACGCCGGCATCTGCGCTATTTCATTGCCGTTGCAGAGGAAGGTCGTTTTTGACCGCAGCCCAACGGCGCCTCAACACGTCACAGCCGTTCCTCAGCCGGCAGATTCGTGTTTTGAATCCGAAGTTGGCGTGGAGTTGCTAGAGCGCCAACCGCGTGGCGTAGCGCTGACCGATGCTGGAAAAGTTTTTCTTGATCATGCGCGGTTGGCGCTGTCGCAGGTTGAAGCGGCGGCAATCGGTGCGCGGCGGATCGCACAGCCGCAGAAGCCCACACTTTCCATGGGATTCATGGTCGGTCTGGAGGGTGATCTGGCTCCCCCACTTGCTGCGTATCCTCCGCGAGGCCCGCAGGATCTTGTCCGTGAAATCTACGTCAGCTCGGCCAGAACGTCTCCTGTATTGCACGCTGTGATTCAGGACTATGCGTCGAAGCTTGGGATCGTGCTCAAGGTAAGTTACGAAGGCGAGAACATATCGTCGGCGATGTCGTTGGTCGCGTCCACGGGCGGAGTAACTCTCGTTCCACTCTATGCGCCGACTAGCAGCCGGTGCGAGAGTCCGCTTCAGGTCGCGACCGACTGATCGGCGTCCCGGACACGCGCTTCCAGTTGAGCATGAAGCGACCTTCACGCGAGCCGGCCGCCAAGTCCGTAACGGGCCACAAGCCGACATACTTGGACGGCGACGACGCGTTCCCTTGTCAGCCCCCGGGGCCGTCCTTCATGATGTAGCCCATCAGATCGTCCACGTCGTGCTCCAGATCCCGGATGATGTTCTTGACCACGTCTCCGATCGAGATCACGCCCACGACCTTGCCCGCGTCAAGCACGGGCAGATGGCGAAAACCACGCTGCGACATCATGGCCATGCAACTGTCCAGCCGGTGGTCCGGCCTGACCGTCACCGGGTTGGCCGTCATCACCTGGCTGACCGGCGTCTGCTTCGCATCGAGCCCGGGCAGCAGCACCTTGATGGCGCAGTCCCCCTGCGTCACGATGCCGACCAGCACGCCGTCATCGATGACCAGCACCGACCGGACCCGGTTGTCGCGCATCTTGCGCAAGGCTTCGACGACCATGTCGCCGGAACGAACATGGATCACGGCGCTACTCTTCTGGGCCAGCGCGCTTCTTACTATGCTCATCGACGTCCCCTCGTGGACCCCTGTCGTGCCCCGCCTTGATGGTCCGCCTCGAAGGATAGTCGAATTGCCTGGCCTCGTCAGCACCGCTGCCGAGGCCGTGCGCCGGCCCGTGAACCGAACGACGTCTGGGTAAGGGGCGGCCTCTTGATCCCTGGGGATTGCAGACGCCGGGGCCTACCAAGAGGGTGGAACCGTCGGGTGCCGCCCAAAATGCTGCTCGGCAAGCGTATGTCGATCGACCCTGGCGGTCAGGTGGACAGCGGTGGCGTACCGCAGCTCCTCCCCCACGTCCGCATCGCCCCTGGCGGCGGACATTCGCCTTCATTGGCCGAGCCCCACGCGCTCATTCAGGCTCGAAGGCAGTCGTAGCGCTGGGATCCGACAGCGGACGAGGAACTGCCCAACGGCAGCCCTTGGCAGCCATGTCGCGTCCGAAACCCTTCACCATTTGAAGGCTTCTGACGTCAATGAAAATGCGCCCTTAACGAAATCAGGGAAAGATGGGGAGCTAGTCTTCACCTCGCTGACCGCGGTACCTTTTCGAGCTCAAGGGGACTCTCGATAGCCGTGTCGCGAGCTGGTCCCGCAGAACCGAAATCCCTTGCCTGAAGGGCAGACCGGGGCTCGTAGCTGTCGCGTGAAGAATTAGTAAGGAAACGTTAAGGAAGAGTCGGGGATTTCGGATGATTGCGCCAGAAGAAGAGAGGATGCTGAAAACGCTCCTGGTCGAGATGTTCGCCCACATCAACAGCATGCGGCGGGAATTCGCAGCTCTTCAAGGCGACAGCAAGAACAACTTCGCGACGATGGCGGACACCCTCGACGCGATCGTCGAGAATACGGAGGTGGCCGGGAACGCGATCCTCGAAAGCATGGAGACGATCGGCACCAGCGTCACGAAGTTGCAGAAGGTCAAGGACCCGACGGCCGCAGCGGTTTGCGACGAGATCCTCGACAGCTCGAACAAGGTGTTCGAGGCGTGCGCGTTTCAGGACCTCACCGGGCAGCGGATCACGCGCGTAGTCAAGTCGTTGAAGTTCATGGAGGACCACATCAACAGGCTGGTCCGGATGTGGGGAAAAGAGGAACTGGCCCGGCTCGCCGCCGAGGTCGCCGCCCCAAGCACCGAGCCGGACTTGCTGGAGGGCCCGAAGCGGGTGGGCGTGGCGATTTCGCAAGACGATATCGACAAGCTGTTTGCTTGAACGGCCTCGGATGTCGCGGGCCAACGATCAGATCGGGCGGCGCAGCTCAGCCAATCTCGCAGCCCGGACGAACGCAGCGACCGGGCTATGCGCCCTCTCCCCTTAAGGGGAGCGGGCGCTGCATCTGGCGTCTGGCAGCCCGTCATAGCGGAGCAAACTAGCACGCAGCGCCGTTACGGCCGCAGCGTCTCCATGAAGCTGACAGGCTCACCGGTCGCCGGCGTCAGCAGCTCGCCCTGCCACATCACGCGCCGGCCGCGGACGAAGGTGCCGACCGGCCAGCCGGTGACGCGCAGGCCATCATAGGGCGTCCAGCCGGCTTTCGACGCCACCCACTCGTTGGTGATGGTCTCGCTGCGCTTGAGGTCCACGATGGTCAGATCGGCGTCGTAGCCGGCGGCAATGCGGCCCTTGCGGGCGATGTTGTAGATGCGGGCGGGGCCGGCGCTGGTGAGGTCGACGAAACGCTGCAGCGACAGCCGGCCGGCATTGACGTGGTCGAGCATGATGGGCACCAGGGTCTGCACGCCGGTCATGCCGGAGGGCGAGGCCGGATAGGTCTTGGACTTCTCCTCGGCGGTGTGCGGCGCGTGGTCGGAGCCGAGGATGTCGACGATGCCCTGGTGGACGCCCCACCAGATCACGTCGCGATGATCGGCCGAGCGCACCGGCGGATTCATCTGCGCATAGGTGCCGAGCCGCTCGTAGCACTCGGGCGCGGCCAGGGTGAGATGGTGCGGCGTCGCCTCGACGGTGGCGACGTCCTTGTGGTCGCGCAGGTACACGATCTCCTCCTTGGTGGAGATGTGCAGCACGTGAATGCGCTTGCCGGTCTCGTGCGCGAGATTGACGAGACGCTGCGTGGCGCGCAGCGCCGCCTCCTCGTCGCGCCAGACGGGGTGCGAGCGCGGATCGTTCTCGACGCGCAGGTCCTTGCGCTCGTTGAGGCGGTACTCGTCCTCGGCGTGGAACGCGGCACGGCGGCGGATCACCTGGAAGATGCGGCGCAGGCTGTCGTCGTCCTCGACCAGCAGCGAGCCGGTGGAGGAGCCGACGAACACTTTCACGCCGGCGCAGCCCTCGGCGCGCTCCAGCACCGGCAATTGCTCGACGTTCTCGCGGGTGCCGCCGATGAAGAAGGCGAAGTCGCAATGCATGCGATGACGGCCGGCTTCGACCTTGGCGGTGAAGGCCTCCTCGGTCACCGTCAGCGGATTGGTGTTGGGCATCTCGAACACGGCGGTGACGCCGCCCATCACGGCGCTGCGCGAGCCGGTTTCGAGGTCCTCCTTGTGAGTGAGGCCAGGCTCGCGGAAATGCACCTGGGTGTCGATCACGCCGGGCAGCACGTGCAGGCCGGTACAGTCGATGATCTCGGCGGCCGAGGCGGCGCCGAGATTGCCGATCTCGACGATGCGCCCGGCGGAGATACCGACGTCGCGGACACCCTCGCCGTCCTGATTGACCACGGTGCCGGATTTCAGAATGACGTCGAACCGCGCGCTCATGAAGCCCTCATAGGATTTCATTCTCCTGACAACCCCAAGACAGATCGATCATGCTGCGCGCCTGCCCATTTGCTGGCCTCCGGTGGCACGCGAGTCTCGATCTTTAGAATGAAGCCACCGCGCGGCGGCGTTTCAGCCTTGTGGTTTATGCCAGGGCGGCTTACGTTTCAGTGCGGCCTGTCGCAAGAGGTTTTTCGAATGAAGGCGACGTTTCTCGACGACCGGGGCGTGGTCCAGGTCAGCGGCGAGGATGCACGCAAGTTCCTCAACGGTCTCTTCACCACCGATGTCACCAAGCTCCAGCCGGGTGAGGCCCGGTTTGGCGCGCTGCTGACGCCGCAGGGCAAGATCATCGTCGATTTCCTGGTGGCGCAGGTGCCGGCGACCGACGCCGGCGAGCGCTTCCTGCTCGACTGTCCGCGCGCGCTCGCACAGGCGCTCACCGACAAGCTGAATCTCTACAAGCTCAGGGCCAAGGTTGCGGTCAGCAATCTGTCCGACCAGGTCGGCGTGATCGCGGTCTGGGATGGCGCCATCGGCGCCACGCCGGAGCCGAGCGTCGCCGATCCGCGTCATGAGAGCCTCGGCGCACGCGTCATTGCGCCGCAGGAGGCGCTGGCGGAGATCGCCGCACGGCTCGGCGCCGAGCTCGTCGATTCCGCCGCCTATGAAGCGCATCGCATCGACTGCAGCGTGCCGCGCGGCGGGCTCGACTTCATGTATGGCGACGCCTTCCCGCACGAGACCAACATGGACCGGCTGCACGGCGTCGACGTCGGCAAGGGCTGCTATGTCGGCCAGGAGGTCGTGAGCCGCATGCATCATCGCGGCACCACGCGCACACGCGCGGCGAAGGTGCTGCTCGACGGGCCGGGTCCGGAGCCCGGCACGCCGATTCTGGCCGGCGACAAGACCGTCGGCACGATGGGCTCGGCCGCCGCGCAGAAGGGCATGGCGCTACTGCGCATCGACCGCGCCGCCGAGGCATTGGAGGCGGGAACGCCGCTCACCGCGGGCGGCCTCGTTCTGCGCATCGCCGATCCCGACGCGCTGCAGGGCGCGCCCAAGCAGACGGTCGCCTGAGCCGGTCTCATGGGTCGCGCTGCTGTCGTCCATCCCGATGGCCTGACGCGCTGCCCGTGGCCGGGCAGCGATCCGCTCTATGTCGCCTATCACGACACCGAATGGGGCGTGCCGGAATATGACGACCGCGCGCTGTATGAGAAGCTGATCCTCGACGGCTTCCAGGCCGGGCTGTCGTGGATCACGATCCTGCGCAAGCGCGACAATTTCCGCCGCGCCTTCGATGATTTCCAGCCGGAGAAGATCGCGCGCTACGGCGACAAGAAGATCCACGCGCTGATGAACGATGCCGGCATCGTCCGCAACCGCGCCAAGATCGAAGGCACGATTCTCAGCGCGAAATCCTGGCTCGACATCCAGGACAAGGGTCCCGGCTTCTCCAAGCTGCTGTGGGGCTTCGTGGACGGCGCGCCCAAGGTCAACACGTTCAAGACCACCGCCAGCGTGCCGGCCTCGACGCCGCTGTCGATCAAGATCTCCAAGGAGCTGTCGTCGCGCGGCTTCAAGTTCGTCGGGCCGACGATCGTCTACGCCTTCATGCAGGCGACCGGCATGGTCAACGACCATCTCGTCACCTGCTTCTGCCACGAGACCTGCAGCGGCAAGCGCCGCGCCCCGCGCCTCAAGCCTCCCAAATGACGACTGACAAGGCCCCGAGCGGGCACGACCGCGTCTGGCAGCGCATGCTGTCCGGCCGGCGGCTCAACCTGATCGATCCCTCGCCGCTCGATGTCGAGATCGCCGACATCGCCCATGGGCTCGCGCGCGTCGCGCGCTGGAACGGCCAGACCACCGGCGCGCACATCTTCTCGGTCGCGCAGCACACGCTGCTGGTCGAGACGGTGATGCGCGCGCGCAAGCCCAACATCGATGCGAAGCTGCGGCTCGCCGCGCTGCTGCACGACGCGCCGGAATACGTCATCGGCGACATGATCTCGCCGTTCAAGGCGGTGCTCGGCGGCAGCTACAAATCAGTCGAGAAGCGGCTGCTCGGGGCGATCCACATCCGCTTCGGCCTGCCGGCCGAGATTGCCCCCGAGATCGAGCGCCAGATCAAGGCGGCCGACCGCGGCGCCGCTTTTCTGGAGGCGACGCGCCTCGCCGGTTTCTCGGACAGCGAGGCGAAGAAGCTGTTCGGCCGCGATCCCGGCCTGCCGGACGCCACCGTGACCGACTATCTGACGCCCTGGAGCGCGGCCAAGGCCGAGAAGCAGTTCCTGACCCGCTTCAATACGGTGCTGGGGGCGTGCTGAGATGCCGCTGACGCCCGAAGAGCGCCAGAACGAGCGCCTGAAGCTGCTGGCCAATTGGGCCAACACGCTGGCGACCGCGATCGTTTCGGTCGGCGTTTTCGTGCCGATTGGACAGGAAATCTATGGCTTCCTGCCGCAAAATACCGACCCGACGCTGATCTATGTGTCGGCCCCGGTTTGCTTCATGGCCGGTTTGATCCTACATTTGGTGGGGCAATGGGTCCTTGGAGGGCTCCGATGACGATGGGCCAGATCTATGCGTTGAGCATGCCGCTCGCGGTGGCCGCGATGGTGGCGCTGTACGCTCTCATCCTGCGGCGTCCGTGGGCAGAGACGGGCGCTCGACAGCCGGTCCATTCATCACAGGCACGGCGTGAGGGTCTGCGCGACGGTCTCGTGGACCACATCGAGCGGCTCAACGCGGAGATCGAGGGCAAGGCCCATCTGGTTCGCCAGGAGCTGCGGCAGCTCAAGAACACGCGCTGAGGGCTGTCGGCGCACACATGCGCCAGCCCGACGGCAGACATCCAAAACGCGCTTTTGCAAAACGCGCTTTTGCCCTTGTGCCCCCATTCGTATAATCGGGCGTTCAAAGGCTCGCCATGATCCACGTCTGCTCACTCGCCGCCCTGCCCGAGACCGTGCGCCTGACCGGCGCCAGCCACGTGCTGACCATCATGGCCAATGTCGAGCAGGTGCGGCGGCCGGAGACGATCCGCCCCGAGAACCATCTGCGGGTCTCGGTCGACGACATCACCGAGCAGCTGCCGGGCTTCATGGCGCCGAGCGAGGATCACGTCGCCCAGGTGCTGGAGTTCGTGCGCGGCTGGGATCGTGCGGCGCCGCTGGTGATCCACTGCTATGCCGGCATCAGCCGCTCCACCGCGAGCGCCTTCGCCGCGGCCTGCGCGCTCAACCCCCATCGCGACGAGCTCGATATCGCCTGGGCGATCCGGCAGGCCTCGCCGATCGCCTCGCCGAACCGGCTGATCGTCAGCCTGGCCGACAGAGCGCTGGGCCGCAACGGCCGCATGGTGCGCGCGCTGGACGCGATCGGGCCCGGCGCCATGATGGTCGACAGCGCGCCGTTCCGGATCGATCTGGACTGAGTTGCGGCGCTGCGTAGCCGCATACCGGCGCGCTTTGAACTTATGTTCCGCGGTTTGACACAGAGGGAACGACGGCCATCGTGCGGCCCGCCGGAGCAGTTGGCCGATTCGCCGGGGTCCGCAAGGGCTCGCAGCTTCCCTCCACCCGTGACGCCTCCCGGCGGCATCGATTTCAGGATTTCCGCGTGATGTTCGATTGGCCCCTGGATTGGATCGCCCTGCTGGTGGCGTTCGCGGCGCTCGCCTTCGCGCGACGGACGTCCGACCGATTGGCCGAGGTGCAGGCACGGCTGGCCAAGCTCGAGGCCGCCCCCCCGATCGCGGCCGCGCCGGTGGTCGCGCCGCCGCTCAGCCCGCTTCAGGAGCCCGCTGAAGCCCCGCCAATGCCGCCTCCATTGCCGGAGCTGACCGAGCCTGCTCTCCAGCCCGCGGCGCTGGCGAGCGACGCAGCGGCCGATCAGCCGCCGCTCGCGTCCCCACCACCCGTGCCGCAGCCCGCGGCCGGCTTCGAGGAGCGCATCGGCACCCGCTGGGTGGTGTGGATCGGTGGGCTGACCCTGGCGCTCGGCGGCTTCTTCATGGTGCGCTATTCGATCGAGGCCGGCCTCGTCGGCCCCGAGGTGCGCGTCGCGCTCGGCGCGCTGTTTGCGGCCGCGCTGCTCGCGGCCGGCGAATGGACGCGGCGCAGGGAGAGCATCTCGCAGATCGCGGCGCTGCCGATCGCCAACATCCCGGCGATCCTCACCGCGGCCGGCACGGCGGTCGCCTTCGCCACCATCTACGCGGCCTACGCACTCTACGACTTCCTGCCGCCCGCGATCGCCTTCGTGCTGCTCGGCGTGGTCGCGCTGGGCACGCTGGCGGCGGCGCTGCTGCACGGCCCGGCGCTGGCCGGGCTCGGCCTCGTCGCGGCATTCACGACCCCGGTGCTGGTGTCGACCGGCGAGCCGAACTACTGGGCGCTCTACATCTACCTCGCCATCGTCACCGCCGCCGCGTTCGCGCTGGCACGCGTGCGGCTGTGGCGCTGGCTCGCGATGACCACAATCGGGCTGTCGTTCCTGTGGACCCTGCCCGGGCTCGACGCGGGCGTCGAGACGGTGGCGCCACACGTCTTCCATGTCGTCGCCGGCTTTGCACTGGCCGCGCTGATCGTGGTCTGCGGCTTCATGTTCGGGCCCGCAGCCGACAATGACGAGGTCGAGCCGATCTCGTCGGTGGGGCTTGCCGTCTATCTGCTCGGCGCCATGCTGGTCGTGCTCGCGAGCTTCCATGACGGCCTGGCGCTGATCGGCTTTACCGTGCTGGTCGCGGCGACGCTGGCGGTCGCCTGGCGCGCGCCGAGCGCCGCCGGCGCGGTGGCCGCCGCCGCCGCGACCGTGTTCCTCGTGTTCGCCGAATGGGCGCTGCGCGACAATCCGGACCTGCTGGTGCTGCCCGGCGGCGCGCTGCCGGGAATGGGACCGAACCCGCTCGGCGCATCGGTCACCTCGCATCTGGTGACGGCGGCGATCTTCGCGCTCGGCTTCGGCGGTGCCGGCTTCCTGGCCCAGGGGCGCTCGCACAACGCGGCCGTTCCCGTGGTGTGGTCGGCGGCCGGCGTGTTCACGCCGCTGGCGCTGCTGGTCGCGCTCTATGCGCGCATCGCCCATCTCGACCGCTCGATCCCGTTCGCGATCGTCGCCGTCGTGCTCGCCGCCGCGTTTGCCGTCGCCACCGAGGCGCTGACGCGGCGCGAGGAGCGTCCCGGCCTCGGTGTCTCGATCGCGCTGTTCGCGACCGGCACGCTGGCCGCGCTGGCGCTGGCGCTGACCTTCGCGCTGGAAAAAGGCTGGCTGACGATCGCGCTGGCGCTGATGTCGCTCGGCACCGCCTGGATCTACGAGAGCCGGCCGATCCCATTCCTGCGCACGCTCGCGGCCGTCTTTGCCGGGCTCGTGGTGCTGCGCATCGGCCATGATCCGCGCATCGTCGGCGCCGATGTCGGCACCACGCCGATCTTCAACTGGCTGCTGTGGGGCTATGGCGTTCCGGCGGCGTCGTTCTGGGGCGCGAGCTATCTGATGCGCCGCCACGGCGACGACGCCCCCTTACGGGCGGTGGAGGCCGCCGCGATCCTGTTCACGACCCTGCTCGCCTTCCTGGAGATCCGCCACGCCGTCAATGACGGCGACATGCTGGCGGTGCCGTCGCTCGCCGAGATCGGCCTCGACGTCTGCGTGGCCCTGGCGCTGGCGATCGGCCTGGAGCGGCTGCGGGAGCGCAGCGGCAGCATCGTGCACAACATCGGCGCCGTGATCCTCGCCGGATTCGCCGGCGGCGCCACCGTGCTCGGTCTGCTGATGTTCGAGAACCCGATGATCTCGGATGTCGCGATCAAGGGCGGCCTGCTCAACATCCTGATCCTGGCCTATGCCTTCCCGGCGGTGCTGATGCTGCTGCTGTCCTACGCGGTCGCAGGCCGCCGTCCGCCCGGCTACGGCAATACGCTGGCCGCGGGCGCGCTGATCCTGGCGCTGTCCTATGTCAGCCTCGAGATCCGCCGGATCTATCACGGCCCCGATCTGACGGCAGGGCCGACCAGCGCCGCCGAGCAGTACACCTATTCGATCGCCTGGCTCGCCTTCGGCGTGGTGCTGCTCGGGATCGGACTCATCGTGCAGTCGCAGCGCGCGCGTCTGGCGTCCGCCATCGTGATCGCGCTGACGATCCTGAAGGCGTTCCTGGTCGACATGTCGGCGCTGACCGGCGTGTGGCGCGCACTGTCGTTCATCGGACTCGGCCTGGTGCTGGTCGCGATCGGCTGGCTGTACCAGAAGGTGCTGTTCCGGCGGCAGCAGCAGGCGCCGCCGGCTCAGCCGGCGCAGTGACGATCAGGCGGCCCTGACCGACTGCAGGAACGAGGCGACCTCGCGCTTCAAGCGGTCGCTGTCGGTCGCGAGCGACTTGGCGGCGCTCAGCACGTGCGAGGACGCCGAACCGGTCTCGGTGGCGCCGCGCTGCACGTCGACGACGTTGGACGACACCTGCTGCGTGCCATGCGCGGCCTGCTGGACGTTGCGCGAGATCTCCTGCGTCGCCGCGCCCTGCTCTTCGACGGCCGCCGCGATCGCCGAGGAGATTTCCGACAGCTTCTCGATGGTGCCGGAGATGTCGCGGATGGCGCCGACCGATTCCTGCGTTGCCGCCTGGATGCTGCCGATCTGCTGGCCGATCTCGCCGGTCGCCTTGGCGGTCTGCTCGGCCAGGGCCTTGACCTCGGAGGCGACCACCGCGAAGCCGCGGCCGGCGTCGCCGGCGCGGGCCGCCTCGATGGTGGCGTTCAAGGCGAGCAGGTTGGTCTGGCCGGCGATTGAGTTGATCAGCTCGACGACGTCGCCGATGCGTGCCGCTGCCTTCGACAGCTCGCCTACGCGATCATTGGTCTGGCGGGCCTGCGAGACGGCCTCCTGCGCCATCCGCGCCGATTCCTGCACCTGGCGGCTGATCTCGGTGATCGACGACGACAGCTCCTCGGTGGCCGAGGCCACCGACTGCACGTTGGTCGAGGCTTCCTCGGACGCTGCCGCGACCTGGGTAGAAATTTCCTGCGAGCGGGTCGCGGTCGATGACAGTGCGCCGGCGGAGTGCTCGAGCTCGGTCGAGGCGGACGACACCGTCTGCACGATCTCGCCGATCGTCGTCTCGAACTGGCGGGTGATGTTGTCGACGCGGCGGCCGCGCTCGATCTTGGCCTCGGCGTCGGCGGCGGCGCGCTCGTCGGCCTCCTTCTTGGCGATCAGGGCCTCCTTGAACACCTGCAAGGTGTCGGCCATCGCACCCATTTCGGTCGGCTCGCCGCGGTGTGGCACCTCGGCCGAAAGATCGCCCTGCCCGAGCGCCTGCATCGGCCTGATGATCGAGGCGATGCCGGCCGAGACGTCCTGCACGAGGTAGAAGCCGACGCCGATGCCCGCAGCGATCGTCGCGATCAGGATGGTTGCCATGATCCAGAAGGCGCTGTTGTAGCCATCGACAGCCTCCTGAGTTGCCGTTGCTGCGCCCTTGTCGTTCAACTCGATCGCCTTGATCAGAAGATTCTCGGACTCGGCCGACGCAACGCCGGTGCCCCTGAACAGCCCCTCGATGTCATCAGGCAGGCGGCCGACGCTGTTGCGGGAGACATCGAGGACCTTGTCGGCCTCAACCGTGTATTTTTCCCAAGCCTTCTTCCAGGCCTCGTACAGCCTGTGCTCCTCGGGGTCCGAGATCAGCGGCTCATAGGTCCGGATGTCCTTCCTGACGTTGTCGAGCATGGCCGCCATTCGCTTGTCGACGTTCGCCTTGGCCTCCGCCGACAGCGCCATCACGTGGGCGCGAAGTGTGAGCCGGTAGACGTTGATGTCGGCACGCAGCGCCCCGAGCACCCGCACGCTGGGAAGCCAGTTTGTGGCGATGTCGACGGTGCGGACGTTGATCGACTGCATGCTGCGCACCGCGAGCAGGCCAAGCCCTGACATCGCCACCAGCATGAAGGCGATGACCGCGATGATCTTCAGACGAATGGAAAGCCTGGACACGTCCTGATCCTCCGAGGGAAAGCATCTCGCTGTCGGCCGCCTGGAGGGAGGCCGGCTTCCGCGGTGACCGACCGCGCCGCGGTGGAGACGAAAAAGCGGCACCTGCTGGGGAGCAGGGTGCCGCCGATTACCGCAAAGTTCCGTTAATGCTGAACGTCGTATGACTACGGGACGCGATCTAATCCCGCTCGTCGGACAGATCAGGCCGCGCGCACCGACTCCAGGAACGTCGCCACCTCACGCTTCAGCCGGTCGCTGTCCGAGGCCAGCGATTGCGCCGCGGCCAGCACGTGCGTGGAAGCCGTACCAGTCTCGGTGGCGCCGCGCTGCACGTCGACGACATTCACGGAAACCTGCTGCGTGCCCTCCGATGCCTGCTGGACGTTGCGCGAGATCTCCTGCGTGGCGGCACCCTGCTCTTCCACGGCCGCCGCGATCGCCGACGAGATTTCCGACAGTTTCTCGATGGTCGTGGAGATCGCCCGGATGGCGCCGACCGATTCCTGCGTCGCGGCCTGGATACCGGACACCTGTTGGCCGATCTCGTCGGTCGCCTTGGCGGTCTGCTCGGCCAGCGCCTTCACCTCGGAGGCGACGACCGCGAAGCCGCGGCCAGCTTCGCCGGCGCGCGCCGCCTCGATGGTCGCATTCAGCGCCAGCAGGTTGGTCTGGCCTGCAATCGTGTTGATCAGCTCGACCACGTCGCCGATGCGCGCGGCCGCCTTGCTCAGCTCGCCGACACGATCATTGGTCGTACGCGCCTGCTCGACCGCCTCGTTGGCCATGCGGGCCGATTCCTGCACCTGGCGGCTGATCTCGGTGATCGAGGACGACAGCTCCTCGGTCGCAGAGGCAACCGACTGCACGTTGGTGGAGGCCTCCTCGGAGGCCGCCGCGACCATCGTGGAGATCTCCTGCGAGCGCGTCGCCGTGGATGACAGCGCGCCCGCGGAATGCTCGAGCTCGGTCGAGGCCGACGATACCGTCTGCACGATCTCGCCGATCGTCGCCTCGAACTGGCGGGTGATGTTGTCGACGCGCCGGCCGCGTTCGATCTTGGCCTCGGCATCGTGGGCCGCGAGCTCGTCGGCCTCCTTCTTGGCGATCAGCGCCTCCTTGAACACCTGCAGCGTATCGGCCATGGCGCCGATCTCGGTCGGCTCGCCGCGATGCGTCACCTCCGCGCCGAGATCGCCCTTGGCGAGCTCCTGCATCGGCTTGATGATCGAGGCGATGCCGGACGAGACGTTCTGCACGAGATAGAATCCGACGGCGATGCCGGCAATGACGGCCGCGGCAATGATCGATGCCACGAGCCAGATCGCCCGCGAGTAGCTCTCGGCAGCCTGCCGCGTGGCGTTGTCGGCGCCCTTGTTGTTGAACTCGATGTCCTGGATGAAGTATTTGTCGGCGTCGCGCGCGATCGCGGCGGCCGATTTTTCCAGCATTTCGGTGGCTTCGTGCGGGATCTTGCCGACGCTCTTGTTGGATTCGTCCATCACCTGCTTGACCGCGACGACGTACTTCTCCCAGGACTGCACCCAGTTGTTGTAGATCGCACGTTCCTCGGCCGAGGTGATCATCGGCTCATAGGTCTTGCGGTCCTTGTTGATCGTCTCGAGGATTCCGTTGACGCGCTTCTCCGCGGACTGCTTGGTCTCGGCCGTCTCCGACATCACATGCGCGCGCAAGGCGATGCGCAGCAGGTTGATGTTGGCGCGCAGCTCGCCGATCGCGCGTACGCTCGGCAGCCAGTTTTGGGCGATGTCGACCGTGTTGGCATTGATCGACTGCAGGCTGGTGACAGCGAGCACGCCGAGCCCGCACATGGTGACGAGCATGAAGGCGATGACCGATATGATCTTCGTACGGATGGACATTGTTGACACGGAGGACCCCAGCTGACTGCGTGGTTCGGCCGCGTTCTGCCAGCGCCAACGGACGGCCCGAACATTCAGGTCTGCGCTGCGCTGCGCGGTCGAAGGTCAGGAGATCGGCAGACTCCGAAAATTCCGGACCCGCACGTCGTCGCTGACGGAACTCATTGGGCGCGAAACAGGCTTATCGGAGGTTAATGCGGGAACCGTAAGATTACGGACAAACCGCATAAAATGATCATCGTGCGCAACGACGCGGTGCTCCGAAACCGGCCCGCGCTGGACCAAGTCTCCCGATACCGTTGCAGGATTGCGTCGAAGCAGGAGCTTCAAACGGTGCGCCGGGCAAAGGGCGATCACTGCCGCCACCCGCACTGGCAGGCGCCGCAGCTACCGACGACGCTGATCATCGTGCGTATCTATCGGAGATGAGTTGGCCGCGGCACGACGCGGAGCTAGGGCCGAACTCTACCGGGTTGCGGCCGACCCGCCCGGAGTGGACGCAGACTTCATCGAAAGATGCCCCGCACGAGCGATCGGCGCCACGGCAAACCGGGCCGGGCTCCGACGGCCCACAACCCAATCACCCGGACAGCCGGACCTCAGCCGACCGCTTCGGACACGAGGCGAATCCGGAACACCGGCTGCTTGGCCTCGTCGAGCAGTTCCATCTGCCACTCGGCCCCCTGCTGCAACGACTTCGAGATCCCACCGATCAGGTCGGAGCAGACAGCCGTCAGCTCGTTCCAGGCGGTTTCCCGGTTGGCGAATTCATAAGGCTGGTCAGCAGCGCCAGAATAGCGGCCCTGGCTGATCCGGAAGAAATAAAGCGACATAACGACCCTTTCTCATGGGCCACCCCCCTGGTCGCAAACTGCACACGAGTCGCTACCGAGGCATGAATTTAAGATTCCGTACGACTACGGCGCAATGACCACTAACGTGCGGTCAGCTTAAAATATTGCTCTATGTTAATAGGGAGCTGGTTTTTCAATGATCGGTGAACTAACAACTAATCGGTCGAGCGACGCAGCTCCGGCGCCGCATCCGACTTCGCGTTATCGGATTTGGTCATCTCAGCCTTCGCGTTTTCGGCCTTGATGTTCTCAGTCTTGGAACTGTCCGCCTTGGCGGCCTTCGCAGCATCTGCCTTCAAGGGTTCAACCTTGCTGCGTTCCACCCGCGGGGTCTCGACCCGCGCCGCGACTTCGGTGTGCGAGCCGTCAGCCGCGGGCGCAGCAGCGCGTGCGCGCGGCCGCGCCACGGCGCGCGCCATCAGCATGGTGGCTCCGCCCTGGTGCTGGAAATCGCAATAGGCGAAGGCGCCCAGCCCGGAGACCGAGCCGCGGAAGCTGCGGTCGTCCTTCTTGTCGAGGTTGAAGCACGGCTCGAACGGCATGCCCTTGATGGCAGCGCAGACATTCTGGCCGCGAATCTGCAGGGTATTGCCGGGCAGACGGATGTGACGCACCGGGCCAGAGCCGGAGAACTGCACCGCGCCGGCGGCGCCCATGTCGTCGAGGATGCGGCCCGCGCCACGGGTGCCGTCGACACAGGTGAAGGCGAACACCTTCCCGGCGACGAATTTGCGGGCCTCGTCGGCGGTCATCGAACCCGCGATCGCGGGAGCAATCACGGCACCGGCAGTCACGGTCCCCAGCAATATACGCGCGAGCATGCATCAAACTCCCACTTAACCCCACGCAGCGGGTAAGGCGGTATCTTTACCCCATGCTTACCATACCAACCATGGCAACAATGGAGCAGCATGGTTTGAAAAGTCTGAACGTCCTCAGGATATTCTTACCACCGTACGGCCGCGGACCTGGCCCGCGAGGATCTGCGGACCCAGCGACGCGACCTGGTCCAGGGCAATTTCGTGAGTGATTTCAGCTAGTTTTGCGCGATCCAGATCGGTCGAGAGGCGCTGCCAGGCCGCCTTGCGCGCCGGCAGCGGGCACATCACCGAATCGATGCCGAGGAGGCACACGCCGCGCAAAATGAACGGCGCCACCGACGATGGCAAATCCATGCCGGCAGCGAGGCCGCAGGCGGCGATGGCGCCGCCATATTGAGTCATCGCCAGCAGGTTGGCGAGCGTATTGGAGCCGACGCTGTCGATGCCACCCGCCCAGCGCTCCTTCGCCAGCGGCTTGGCCGGCCCGGACAGCTCATTGCGGTCGATGATCTCGGCGGCGCCGAGCGACTTGAGATAGTCGGCCTCGGCCAGGCGGCCGGTCGAGGCGATCACGTGGTAGCCGAGCCTGGCGAGCACCGCCGTCGCCACCGAGCCGACGCCGCCGGCCGCGCCGGTCACCACCACCGGCCCGCTCGCCGGCGTCAGCCCGTGCTTCTCCAGCGCCAGCACCGCGAGCATCGCGGTGAAGCCGGCGGTGCCGATCGCCATCGCGTCGCGGGCCGACAGCCCCTGCGGCAGGCCGACCAGCCAGTCGCCCTTGACCCGCGCCTTCTCGGCATAGGCGCCGAGATGGGTCTCGCCCATGCCCCAGCCGGTGCAGATCACGGCATCGCCCGGCTTCCAGGCCGGATGGCTGGACTGCTCGACCGTGCCGGCGAAATCGATCCCCGCGATCATCGGGAAGCGGCGCACCACCGGCGCCTTGCCGGTCAGCGCCAGCCCATCCTTGTAGTTCAGCGCCGACCACTCGACCTTCACGGTGACGTCACCGTCCATCAATTCAGCTTCATCGAACTGCGTCAGCGCCGCGGTCGTTCCGTTGTCCGCCTTGTCGATCCGGATCGCCTTGAACGTTCCCACAGCCGCACTCCCTGCGCTTTCTTCGTCTCACGCCATGTTTAGCCGATCGGGTCGGCAGCGCAACTCAGGTCGCGGGAACGGCACGCGCGACCGGCTTCTCGACGATCGGCAGGTTGATCAGCGCCGACAGCACGCCGAACAGGATCGAGAGCCACCAGATCGGCGTATACGAGCCGTAGCGCTCGAACACGATGCCGCCGAGCCAGACGCCGAGGAAGCCGCCGACCTGGTGGCTGACGAAGGCGAAGCCATAGAGCGTGGCGAGCCAGCGGGTGCCGAACATGATCGCGACCAGCGACGAGGTCGGCGGCACCGTGGACAGCCAGGCGAGCCCCGACACCGCGCCGAACGCGATCGCCGTCGCCGGCGTCACAGGGAACGAGATGAAGGCGAGCGTCGCCAGCGCGCGGGTGAAATAGATGAAGGACAGGATGTAGCGCTTCGGCAGCCGGCTCTGCAGCCAGCCGACGCTGAGCGAGCCGATGATGTTGAACAGCCCGATCGCCGCGATCACCCAGCCGCCGGTCTGCGCCGACAGGCCTCGATCGACCAGGAATGCCGGCAAATGCACGGTGATGAAGGCGAGCTGGAAGCCGCAGGTGAAGAAGCCGAGCACCAGCAGCACGTAGGAGCGGTGGCCGAACGCCTCCATCAGCGCCGTCGTGAACGACTGCTGCTCGGCCTCCGTCGGCTTGGCCTCGGCGGCCGGCGGCGTTGCCACGGCGAGCGAGAGCGGGACGATGAACAGCATCAGGCAAGCGAACACCATCAGTGCGCTCTGCCAGCCGAACTGGTCGATCAGCGCGACGCCGAAGGGCGCGAACAGGAACTGGCCGAGCGAGCCGGCCGCGGTGCCGGCGCCGAGCGCGATGCCGCGCCGCTCCGGCGGCAGCAGCTTGCTGAAGGCCGACAGGATGAGGTTGAACGAGCAGCCCGACAGGCCGAAGCCGACCAGCACGCCGGCGCCGATGTTCAGCGACAGCGGCGAGCTGGAATAGCGCATCATCAGCAGGCCGCCGGCATAGAGCAGCGCGCCGACACAGATCACGCGCATCACGCCGAAACGATCGGCGATGGCGCCGGCGAGCGGCTGACCGAGCCCCCACAACAAATTCTGCACCGCCACTGCAAGGGCGAACACGTCGCGCCCCCAGGCGAACTCACGGCTCATCGGCTGCACGAAGAAGCCGAGGCTGGAGCGCGGACCGAAGCTCAGCAGCGCAATCGCGCAGCCGCACACGATGATGACCACCGGCGTGCGCCAGCTCTGGTTGCGGGACACGGTGCCGAGATCGCCTGCCTGTACCGACATCCGTGTCCTCCCCTGGCGCGGTCGCTGTCCGCCGCGCCTCTCCGGTTAATGCATTTGCATTGAACTCCCAAGCTCAAAAGCGGAACCCAGCCATGAAAAATTTCGATGCGGCGGCCAGCCATGAACAGGTGTCATCCGAAGCGAGTTCCAGCGGCGGAACCCGCTCATGCGTCTTTGTCCCGGGGGCGAAACGTCCTGATGCGCGAGTCGCGAACGACGATTCATCCTGCGCGGGAGCGACCTTCAGAACGGCCGCTATTTGTCGCCAAACACCAATAAACAGCGAAGGAAGTCTCTGAAGAAGAACTAACAGGTACCGCGGTACACATGGGCACGGAATGTGGAATTTGGACAGCACATGGACCACGATCAGATCGAGACATCCGGCCACGTCGTGATCGTCGGCGCCGGAGTTGCCGGACTGTTCTGCGCGCTGAAGCTCGCCCCGCAGCCGGTCACGCTGATCTCCGCCACCTCATTGGGCGAGGCCTCGTTCGGCACGACGATGCAGGCCGACATCGCGGCAGCGGTGTCATCCGGCGACAGCCCCGATACCCACGCCGCCGACATGATCGCTGCGGGTGGGGGCCTGGTCGACGCGACGGCTGCGCTGGCGCTCGCGCGCGATGCTTCGGCCGCGATCGAGGACCTGGTCCGCCTCGGCGTGACATTCGATCGTGATCACGGCGGCAGGCTGGCGACGTCTCGTGCGGCTGCGCACGCCGCGCGACGGATTCTCAGCGTTCGCGGGGACTTCACCGGACAGGCGATCATCACCGCGCTGTCGCAAGCCGTGCGCGCGACGCCCTCGATCCGCATCATCGAGGGCCATGTCGCCGACGCGTTGCTGACGGAAGACGGCGCGGTGCGTGGCCTGCAACTCCGGCCGACCGATGACGACGCGGCCGCGCCGATGCTGATCGCAGCGCCGGCAATCGTGCTGGCCACCGGCGGCATCGGCCGGCTGTTCGCGGCGACCACGAATCCGCCGCACGCCACCGGCATCGGTCTCGCCATCGCCGCGCGCGCCGGTGCGGTGATTGCCGATCCGGAGTTCGTGCAGTTTCATCCGACCGCGATGATGACCGGTCGCGATCCGGCGCCGGTTGTGAGCGAGAGTCTGCGCGGCGCCGGCGCGATCCTGGTCAACCGGCGCGGCCAGCGCTTCATGCTGCCGCGCCATCCGCTGGTCGATCTTGCCCCGCGCGACACGGTGGCCCGCGGCGTCATGGCCGAGATCATCGCCGGACGCGGCGCCTTTCTCGATGCGCGCGACGTGCTCGATGACGACGTCGCCGAGCGCTATCCGATGCTGCACCGGGCCTGCGCCGCCGCGGGGCTCGATCCGACCCGCCAGCCGATTCCAGTGGCGCCGGCGGCGCATTTCCACATGGGCGGGATCGCGGTCGACGCGCGGGGCCGCAGCACGATCGAGGGGCTCTGGGCGGCAGGTGAAGTCGCCGCGACGGCAACGGATGGCGCCAATCACATCGCCGGCAACGCGCTGCTCGGCGCGCTGGTGTTCGCCCGGCGGATTGCCGACGACATCTCCGGCCGGACGTTCACCGCCTCCTCCACCCTGCAGCACGTTGCGTTCGCCGATCCGGCCGGATCCTGTGCGGGCGCTGCGGAGGTGTCGCTGCGCGAGATGATGACGAGCCAGCTCGGCGTCATCCGCGACGAGGAGCGGCTGGCCGAGGCCATCGCCGCGATTGCCAGGATGGAGCGCGACGCCGGCAGCCCGAGGCTGCGCAACATGGCGAGCGCCGCGCTGCTGATCGCCACCGCGGCCTGGAGCCGGCGCGAGAGCCGCGGCGCGCATTGCCGCGCCGATTGCCCGGCCGAGAATCCGGGCTTTGCGCAGCGGACGATGACGACGCTCACGGCGGCGCGCGAAATCGCCGACGAGCTCAGCGCGCGGCCGACGGTGCGCCTGCCACGCTCGCTCAGCGCCTAGCGCCGCGTCCAGTTCGGATTGATCTCGGCCTCGCTCTTGGCGGCCTCGGTGAGCTCGGCCGAAATGGCCGCCGTCTGCTGTGGCGTGCCCCAGCTCGGCGCGTCGCTGCCGTCGCCCCACTTCTTCGGCCGGTAGAAGGTGTGGACGCCGAACTTGTACATCCGCTTCATCTCGGCGACCCAGGATGGCCGCACCCAATAGGCATGATAGTGGGTCGACTTGCCAACCTCCGGCAGCCAGATCTGGCCGTCGAGCATGGCCTTCGCGATCTTCCTGGCGCGGTCCCACATCTCGGGCTCGCGAATGACCTCCGGATTGTTGTCGCAGGCGAAGGTGAACTGGCAGGCGAAGTGGCGGTATTTGTTCTGGTAGACGACGCCGCACACCGTGGTGGGATAGTAGCCGGAGAACGCCCGGTTCAGCACGACCTGCGCCACGGCCATCTGGCCGCGCACCGCCTCGCCGCGGGATTCGAAATAGACCGCTTCAGCGAGGCACTTCTCGGACTTGAAGCGCGCCTTCTCGTCGGTGAGCCCCAGGCGTTCAGCCGGAGTCCTGTCGCGCTGATTGTCGGCGTTGACCTCGCCTTTCGGCGCGATGCTCTCGCCGCCATCACCGGCCTTGGCAGCATCGTCGGCCGGCTGTGACAGCACCGCCATCGGCTTGAGGTCCGGATCCGGCATCACGATCAGCGGCGCCTCGCCCGGCAGCCATGTCTCCATGGTGCCGGCAGCACCGCCCAGCGACGACGTGCCGAAATAGAGATTGGACGTCTTGACGTTGAGGCCGTCATAGCTGACGGCGCCGTCCACCAGGATCTGATCGGTTGCAGGCTTCAGCTCGCCCGAGGGCTGGATCTCGGACTTCGTCGCGTCGTATTGCGCGAGCGGCGGCGCGCTCAGCGCCTCCTGCAATTCGGGATCGAGTGCAGCGCGCTGCGGGAGCGGCGCCTGCGCCGGCGCTTCCGTCGTCTTGGCGCCGAACACGGAGGAGTTCGAATCGGGCTGTGTCGATGGCGTTGGCGCGGGCTCGGACGGCGCGGGCTCGACGGGCGCGGCCGATTCGGTCGGCTGCGCCGGCACCGTCGGCGGGCGCACGACGAGACGATCGCCCTTCAGCGTGCGATCGACCTTGGGAAAGTCGGAGGCTTGGTAGCGCGGCGGAACCTGCAGCACCGGATTGCGCGGCGTCGACCCGGTGATGTCGAGGCCGCGGCCATCGAGGCTCGCGAGGCGGATGCTCCCCGCCTGCGGCGCCGAGGTTCCGATCGGACGGCCGAAACTGTAGGTAGCGAGCTGAATGGAGGCCGCAGCCGAGAACACGCGCTTCTGCCAACGCTCGGCGACGCCCGGCTGGCGGGCGAGCAGAGAAGCGATGTCTTGATACCCGGTCTCTGTCGGCATCAGAGCGAAGACGCAGAGACCGAGTCCGAAGGACGCATATCGCGCGCCCTTCGGACCGGGACGCAGAACTAACATCGGTACGCTCAACGCAACGCTTACTGGATCGACCGAACAACAGTGCTTCCGTGCAATTCGATCTTCTCTCTTCGTATCGGGTTTAGGTTGCCGAGGAGTTAATCCGCGTTGCAATCGTGAGACAGGCAAGCGGGGAAGTTGCAGAGCGTTTTGCGATCGATATGTGTGGTAAACAGCGCGCCGACGAGAACGGTGAACATTCGATCAACGAACGCGGTGAATGAAAATCATCTGCGCATGATTGACGGCGGCGGAGTGTTCCATCGGACCTGCGCCGTTGCTCTCTCCACTCCTCATTCCGGAGCGCCCCCGGAATGACGGCAGAGTCGGAGAAGGAGTGCGCCTTGCGTCACGTGCGCACCCCATCGTGACGAACCTCACCAATGAAAAAGGCCGGCAACATGTGCCGGCCTTCATCAGATCAGATCGATCGCAGCAAGATCAGGCCTGGCTCGCGATCTCCTTGCCGAGCGCGGATTGCGCGGCGGCGAGGCGCGCGATCGGCACGCGGTAGGGCGAGCACGAGACGTAGTTCATGCCGACCTTGTGGCAGAACGCCACCGAGGCCGGATCGCCGCCATGCTCGCCGCAGATGCCGACCTTGAGCGTGGGCCGCGTGGCGCGGCCGCGCTCGACGCCGATCTTGACCAGCTCGCCGACACCCTCGCGGTCGATCGAGATGAACGGATCGATCTCGAGGATGCCCTTGGCGACGTAGGCGCCGAGGAAGCTGCCGGCGTCGTCGCGGCTGATGCCGTAGGTGGTCTGCGTCAGATCGTTGGTGCCGAACGAGAAGAACTCGGCGGCTTCCGCGATCTGGCCGGCCATCAGCGCGGCACGCGGCAGCTCGATCATGGTGCCGACCTGGTACTCCAGCTTGGCGCCGGTCTCGCGGATCACCGCCTGCGCCATCGCGTCGATGCGCGCCTTGACCAGATCGAACTCGGCCTTGGTCGCGATCAGCGGCACCATCACCTCGAGGCCGACGGCCTCGCCGGTGCGCTTCTCGGCCTCGACCGCCGCCTCGAAGATCGCGCGCGCCTGCATCTCGGCGATCTCCGGATAGGCGATCGCCAGGCGGCAGCCGCGGAAGCCGAGCATCGGGTTGAACTCGCTGAGCTCACGGGCGCGGTCGGCCAGGCGACGCGGATCGGTGTTCATCGCGCGCGCGACTTCCTCGACCTCGGCCTGGGTGTGCGGCAGGAACTCGTGCAGCGGCGGATCGAGCAGACGGATCGTGACGGGAAGCCCCTTCATGATCTCGAACAGCTCGACGAAGTCGGCGCGCTGCATCGGCAGCAGCTTGGCGAGCGCGGCGCGGCGCTCCTGCTCTTCCTCGGAGAGGATCATCTCGCGCACCGTGCGGATGCGCGTCTCCTCGAAGAACATGTGCTCGGTGCGGCACAGGCCGATGCCCTCGGCGCCGAACTTGATGGCGGTGCGCGCATCCTCCGGGGTGTCGGCATTGACGCGCACGCCGGTCTCGCGCACGGCGTCCGCCCAGCCCATCAGGGTGCCGAACTCGCCGGACAGCTCCGGCTCGATCATCGGCATGCGGCCGGCCAGCACCTGGCCGACGGAGCCGTCAATGGTGATGACGTCGCCGGTCTTGAAGGTGCGCGAGCCGATGCTCATCGTGCCCCGGCCGTAGTCGACGCGGATGGTGCCGCAGCCGGAGACGCAGGGCTTGCCCATGCCGCGCGCGACGACGGCGGCGTGCGAGGTCATGCCGCCGCGCGTGGTCAGGATGCCCTCGGCGGCATGCATGCCGTGGATATCCTCCGGCGAAGTCTCGATGCGGACCAGGATCACCTTGCGACCGTCGGCCTGCAGCTTGGTGGCTTCGTCCGAGGAGAACACGATCTCGCCCGAGGCCGCGCCCGGCGAGGCCGGCAGGCCGGTCGCGACCACATCGCGCTTGGCGGCGGGATCGATGGTCGGGTGCAGGAGCTGATCGAGCGAGGCCGGGTCGACGCGGAGCACGGCATCGTTCTCCGAGATCAGGCCCTCATTGGCGAGCTCGACGGCGATGCGCAGCGCCGCCTTGGCGGTGCGCTTGCCGCTGCGGGTCTGCAGCATCCACAGCTTGCCGCGCTCGACCGTGAACTCCATGTCCTGCATGTCACGGTAGTGCTGCTCGAGCAGCGTGTAGATCCGGGTCAGCTCCTTGAACGCGTCGGGCATCGCGACTTCCATCGACGCCTTGTCGGAGCCGGACTCGACGCGGGCATCCTCGGTGATGTCCTGCGGGGTGCGGATGCCGGCGACGACGTCCTCGCCCTGCGCATTGATCAGGAACTCGCCGTAGAGCTTGCTCTCGCCGGTCGAGGGATTGCGGGTGAAGGCGACGCCGGTGGCCGAGGTGTCGCCCATGTTGCCGAACACCATGGCCTGGACGTTGACGGCGGTGCCCCAGGATTCCGGGATGTCGTGCAGCTTGCGATAGGTCACCGCGCGCGCGTTCATCCAGGATGAGAACACCGCGCCGATGGCGCCCCAGAGCTGGTCATGCGGGTCCTGCGGGAAGTCCTTGCCGGTCTCGGTGGCGACGGCTTCCTTGTACTTGCCGACCAGCATCTCCCAATCCTCGGACGAGAGGTCGGTGTCGAGCTGATAGCCCTGGGCGTCCTTGAAGCTGTCGAGGATGTCCTCGAAATGATGGTGCTCGAAGCCGAGCACGACATCCGAATACATCGTGATGAAACGGCGATAGCTGTCGAAGGCGAAGCGGCGATCGCCCGACAGCGACGCCAGCGCCTCCACCGTCTGGTCGTTGAGACCGAGATTGAGCACGGTGTCCATCATGCCCGGCATCGAGGCGCGGGCGCCGGAGCGCACCGAGACCAGCAGCGGGTTCTCCGGATCGCCGAATTTCTTGCCGGTCAATTTGCCGATGTAGTCGAGCGCCTTGTCGACCTGCGACTGCAGCTCCTTCGGGTAGGTCTTGTCGTTGGCGTAGAAGTAGGTGCAGACCGAGGTCGGGATGGTGAAGCCCGGGGGCACCGGCAGGCCGAGATTGGCCATCTCGGCCAGATTGGCGCCCTTGCCGCCGAGCAGATCGCGCAGACCGGCCTTACCTTCGGCCTTGCCGTCACCGAAGGTGTAGACCCACTTGTTCGGCTTGATCGCGGTGGCCGCGCTCTTGGCCGGGGCCTTTGCCGCCGACGCCTTCGCAGCCTTGGCGACCGGCCTGGCAGCCGTTTTGGCCGGCTTCTTCGGAGCGGTTTTCACTGGCGCCTTCGGTGCAGACCTGGGCGCGACCTTGGCCGGGGCCTTGGCAACGGGCTTCGACGCCGTCTTGAGCGCCTTGCGCGGCGGAGCGAGTGCTGCGGTCTTGGCCTTGCCCGGCTTGGAAGGCTTTGATTTCGCTGTAACTTTCTTAGACTTCGCTACCGCTTTGGCCATGAGGTGCTTCGATCCGCAAATGGGAGGAGAAATCGCGCGCCTTACACCACTTTGGGCGCTGCGGCGCAAGCTCGAGGGTTCCCGACCTTGGGACTAGAAGTGCAGCCACTTCAGCAGGCCCATGCCGATCAGGCCATTCAGGATGAGGAAGATCGCAACGATCAGGTTCAGCAGGCGCGGCATGATCAGGATCAGGACGCCGGCGATCACGGACATGATCGGCGAGATATGGGCAACGGTCAGGGTCATCGACGAGCTCTGAATGATTGAAGGACGAGGCTGGGACGATTCGATTTGGCCGGACTTTATCCTGGCCCATCGTGGCGGAATAGGAGACGCACGGCACGAGTTCCGGTTCCCCCACCACTGGATCTGCCGCAAAAATGCCGCCGGTTCCACCGTCCGCCGCGCGGAACGATGATCTGTTGCGGGCATTGGGAAGCAGGTGCCGGCACGCGCCGGTCTCTCTCAGCGATCAACAGCTCAGGAGTCCCGTCCATGCGAACCCATCTCACCCTTGCTGCCCTCGTGGCCGCAGTCGTGATTCCGGCGACCGCACAGGCGCAATCCTACACGACGGGCGTCGGCCGCAGCGTCGTGGTCGAGGAGGACGCTCCAGTGATCACGGTCGAGCGCCGGCCGGAGTTTCGCGAATATGTCGTCCGCGAGCGCGTTCCCAACTATGTGATCCCCGATCGCGTAGTTGTTGGCGCCGTGCTGCCGGAGTCCGGTGTTACATATTACGACGTTCCGCAGCGCTTCGGCGCGACACCTTACCGATACACCGTGGTGAACGGCGAAACTGTTCTCGTCGAGCCGCGATCCCGGCGGATCATTCAGGTGGTTGAGTAGTTATAGAGCTGCATTTGGTCGCCAACGCCCCCGCAAGCGGCCAGATGTAAAAGGCCCTGCCCGGTTCCCCCCGCCGGGCGGGGCTTACTTTTGTGGGATACCGCTTCTGGTCGTCATCGCGAGCGCAGCGACGCGATCCAGGGGCCACACAGACAGTCTGCCGTCGGAGCCCCTGGATTGCTTCGGCGCAAGAGCGCCTCGCAATGACGAGCCAGAGGATGCAGCGCGGCGCGCCTGCACTCAACCGGCCTTCTTCACCACCATGCGGTGAATGATCTTGCCTGAGGACTTACTGACGACCTGCTCGTCGAGCAGCGTCGTATCTCCTGCAAAGACCGCGCGGATGGTTGCGAGGTCGACCACCGCATAGAGCCGGCCGTGCCCATCGCGCTGATCGGCCTGCTCCGTCACCCGCCAGCTCAAATACAGGACGCCACCGGGCTTCGTGATCGCGCGCATCCGCCGCACCGACGGCACCACGTCGCTGCGATCGAGATGCATCAGCACGGTCTCGCACAGCAAATTGTCGAAGCTTGCATCCGCGATGCTGGCGAGGGCAGGCAGTTCGGCATGCGTGAACGACGCGTTCGGATAGCGCGTGCGGGCTTCAGCCAGCAGTCCCTCCGACGCGTCGAAACCTTCCGCAGGATACCCGTTGGCATTCAGCCAGCCGACCTCGCGGCCGCTGCCGCAGCCGATGTCCGCGGTGCGGCCACCGGACACGAGGAAGCGCCTGATGATGGCGTGGAGATCGGCCGGCGCCGGCTGCGCATGCCAGTCGGCCGCGAACGCCGCCGCCTCACGGTCATAGGCGGCGAGCGTCGGGTGGTCCATCCTCAGCCCTCGATCTTGGAGAAGTCCGCGACCGCGCGCGTAGCGCTACGGATCTCGTTCAGCAGCCTGAGTCGGTTCTCGCGGATGGCTGCGTCGTCGTCGTTGACCTTCACCTTGTCGAAGAACGCATCGACCGCCGGACGCAGCTTCGCCATGGCACGCATCGCCGCGGCGAAGTCCTCCTTGGCGACGGCGGCGCCCGCTTCCGCAGCGACCTCGCCGATCGCCTTGGCCAGCGCCTTCTCCTCGTCGAGCTTGTAGAGCGCGGCATCCGGCGCACCCTCGAACTTGCGCTTGTCCTTCTTCTCCTCGATGGCGAGGATGTTGGAGGCGCGCTTGGTGCCAGCGAGCAGGTTCTTGCCGTCGTCGCTGTCAAGGAACTTGCCGAGCGCCTCGACGCGGCGGACGACCATCAGCAGATCGTCCTGGCCGCCGAGCGCGAACACGGCGTCAACGAGATCGTGGCGGGCACCCTGCTCGCGCAGCTGCACCTTGAGGCGGTCGGCGAAGAAGGAGAGCAGATTGATGCAATCTGCCGATCCTTTTTCGAAATAGAACAGCTCGACTGCCTTCTCAAAACTTTCTTCGCGAGCTTCAAGAATTTTGTCGGCGATCGCTGGCTCAAACAATCCTTCGAGCGTCGCAAAATGCGCCCGAAAATTTGCCGAGCTGAACCGGAAGATTCGTGAAGATACTTGCCGATGAGCTGCCCGGCATGTGTCTACCAATTTTAGCCTAAGACCATTTTCGACGACAAGTCGTATTACACCTAGCGCCGCGCGCCGCAGCGCATACGGGTCTTTAGACCCCGTCGGCTTCTCGTCGATCGCCCAGAAGCCGACCAGCGTATCGAGCTTGTCGGCGAGGGCCACGGCCACCGCGACCTTGTCGGTCGGCACACGATCGCCCGGTCCCTGCGGCTTGTAGTGCTCCTCGCAGGCAGCAGCGACGGAGGCGTCCTCGCCCTGGGCCAGCGCGTAGTACTTGCCCATCAGGCCCTGCACTTCCGGAAACTCGCCGACCACTTCCGTCAACAGATCGGCCTTGGCAAGCTTCGCCGCACGCGCGGTCTTTGCGGGATCGGCGCCAACCAGCGGCGCGATCGCGGCGGCGAGCTTCTCGATCCGGGCGATGCGCGCGGCCTGGGTGCCGAGCTTCTCGTGGAACACGATCTGCTCGAACTTCGGCAGCCGGTCCTCGAGCTTCGTCTTGAGGTCGGTCTCATAGAAGAACTTCGCGTCCGACAGCCGGGCGCGGATGACGCGCTCGTTGCCGGCGATGATGGTCTTGCCGCCGTCGGTCGCCTCGATGTTCGCGGTCAGGATGAATTTTGGCGCGAGACCTCCGGTCTTGGGATCGCGGACCACGAAGCATTTCTGGTTGTTGCGAATGGTGGCGCGGATCACCTCGCCAGGGACCTTCAGATACTCCGGATCGAAGGAGCCCATCAGCACCACCGGCCATTCGACCAGGCCCGCGACCTCATCGAGCAGCACGGGGTCCTCGACCAGCTCATAGCCTTGCGCAAACGCGAGCTGCTTGGCGTCGGTGACGATGGTGTCTTTCCGCCGGTCGGGATCGAGCACGACCTTGGCGTCGAGCAGCTTCGCCTCGTAATCCTCGAAGCGGCGCACCGAGATCGGCGCGGGCGCCATGAAGCGGTGGCCGAACGTGGTCTGTCCCGCCTCGATGCCGTCGACGGCGAAGCTGATCACGTCGGGCTCCTCGGTCTCCAGGCCGAAGGTCGCGGTGATCGCGTGCAGCGGACGCACCCAGTTCAGCGCACCAGGCTTTTCCGAGCGCTTGCCCCAGCGCATCGATTTCGGCCACGGGAATGTGCGCACGATCACCGGCAGCATCTCGGCGAGCACGTCGAGCGTGGCGCGGCCGGGCTTCTCGATCAGCGCGACGTAGAAGTCGCCCTTCTTCGGATCGCGCTGGATCGTGGCCTCCTCGATCGAGGACAGGCCGGTTGCTTTCAGAAATCCCTGGATCGCCGCGTCAGCGCCGCCCACGCGCGGACCCTTGCGCTCCTCTTTCAAATCAGCCTGCCGCGCGGGAATGCCGTGCACGGTCAGCGCCAGCCGCCGCGGCGTCGCGAACGCCTTGGAGCCTTCATAGACGAGCCCTTCGGCGACCAGCTTGTCGGTGACCATGCGGCGCAGATCGTCGGCCGCCTTGGCCTGCATGCGCGCGGGGATTTCTTCGGAGAACAGTTCGAGGAGAAGGTCGGGCATGTCTCAAGTCTCTCTGCACGAAGAACCACCTTCCCCTGGAGGGACAGGCCATCGCGAATTGCTAAACTCGTGGAAAGCAGCTTGCCTCCCACCGTCCTTCGAGACGCCCGGCGAAGGCGGGCTCCTCAGGACGAGGTCTGATTTTGCGGCGAGATCCGAAAGACCCTCATGGTGAGGAGCGCCGCCGGCGGCGCGTCTCGAACCATGAGGCCCCGGACGCAGCCGCGTTCGTTCTATCCAGCGCCCGCCCCGCCCGCTTCCGTATGCAGCCAAGCCTCGCCGCAGGCCTTGGCAAGCTCGCGGACGCGCAGGATGTAGCTCTGGCGTTCGGTGACGGAGATGACGCCGCGGGCGTCGAGCAGGTTGAAGACGTGGCTGGCCTTGATGCACTGGTCGTAGGCCGGCAGCGCCATCTGGTGCTCCCGGCGATTGCCGTCACGCCAACCGGCGTCGAGATATTTGCGGCAGGCGCCCTCGGCCATCTTGAACTGCTCGAACAGCATGTCGGTGTCGGCATGCTCGAAATTGTGCCGCGAATATTCGCGCTCGGCCTGCAGGAAGACGTCGCCATAGGTGACCTTGGCGTCGCCGTCGCGGCCGTTGAAGTTGAGGTCATAGACGCGGTCGACGCCCTGGACGTACATCGCCAGGCGCTCGAGCCCATAAGTGAGCTCGCCCGCGACCGGCGCGCATTCGAAGCCCGCGACCTGCTGGAAATAGGTGAACTGCGACACTTCCATGCCGTCGCACCAGCACTCCCAGCCGAGCCCCCAGGCGCCGAGGGTCGGGCTCTCCCAATCGTCCTCGACGAAGCGGATGTCGTGCACGGCGGCGTCGATGCCGATCGCGCCGAGCGACTTCAGGTACAGCTCCTGGAGGTTCGGCGGCGACGGCTTCATGATCACCTGGAACTGGTAGTAGTGCTGCATCCGGTTCGGATTCTCGCCGTAGCGGCCGTCCTTCGGCCGCCGCGACGGCTGCACGTAGGCGGCATTCCACGGCTTCGGCCCGAGCGCGCGCAAGGTCGTCGCCGGGTGGAAGGTGCCGGCGCCCATCTCCATGTCGTAGGGCTGCAGGATCACGCAGCCCTGCTCGGCCCAGAACCGTTGCAGGGCCAGGATGAAGCCCTGGAACGAACGTTCGGGGCGCATGTGCAGAGGCAGCGAGTCCATCGTCGGTATCGGTCTTTCGCAGGCGTCGGAAAAGCGCGCGGACCGTATCGGCGGGGCCATCAGGAATCAAGGCAATAGGGCCCTCGAAACGACGGCGACGTCCCGTCGTTCGAAGGTCGGCGGAGCGTGTCAGCCCGGCCGGTAGGCGCCGGTGACGGGATCGCGGCGCAGAGTCTTGATCTCGGCGGCCCGCGCGGCCTCGGCGACGCGTGACAGCCGCGCCTCTTCGAGCTCGCGGTTGATCTTCTGCGCGGCCTTGTAGGCCCAGCGAACCACGGCAAGCCCGCCCAGCATACCCGCGAAAGCAACGAACGGCGGCATTGGTCGATCCTCGTTCATGAACAGAGCCACCCCGATTCCCATTGTCGCCGATCCCAGTTCCCCCCGCAATCGGATTGCGAGGGGCGAAATGGCGCGCCCCCCGGGTTCTAGAACCCGAAACGAGCCCAGATCGCCCGGGTTTCGACCGCGGAGATCAGCTCCTCCGCTAGCCCGGTCCAACCGATCCCCAGGCTCCCGGCGCCTGCCGCCCGCCGTCCGAGCAGCCCGGACAGCAGGCCGCCGGCGGGCGCCACCACGGGCATAGCGACCTTGTCGCCGAAGCGGGCGCGGAGCACCGCGCGGAGGTCGCCGATGGCGTCCGCCAGCCCCAGCGTGACGGCGCTGTCGCCGGCCCAGTACTCGCCGGTGAACAGCACATCGTCGGCGCCCTTCAGCCGGGTGGTGCGGCTCTCCTTGACCAGCGAGATGAACAGCGCGTGGATCTCGCGCTGGATCTTCTTCAGCCGCGCCACGTCGTCGGGATTCTCCGGCAGGAACGGATCGAGCATCGCCTTGTGCTCGCCGGCGGTATAGAGCCTGCGCTCGATGCCGATCTTCTTGATCAGGTCCTGCAGCCCGAACGAGCCGCCGACCACGCCGATCGAGCCGAGGATCGAGGACGGATCGCAGAAGATCTCGTCGCCGGCGCACGCAATCATGTAGCCGCCGGACGCCGCGACATCCTCGACGAACACCAGCACCGGCAGCTTCTTCTCCGCCGCGAGCTGGCGGATGCGCAAGTAGATCTGGCGCGACTGCACCGGCGAGCCGCCCGGCGAATTGATCACCAGCGCCACGGCCTTGGCGTTGCGCATCGAGAACGCCCGCTCCAGCACCTTGGCGACGCCCGCGAGCGTCAGCCCCGGCCGCAACGGCGTCACCGCGCCGATCACGCCGGACAGACGGACGACCGGCACCAC
Organism: Bradyrhizobium sp. HKCCYLRH3073; assembly: GCF_051167995.1. NCBI lineage: Bacteria > Pseudomonadati > Pseudomonadota > Alphaproteobacteria > Hyphomicrobiales > Nitrobacteraceae > Bradyrhizobium > Bradyrhizobium sp. HKCCYLRH3073. The sequence goes on along the minus strand of NZ_JBNPUD010000001.1, from coordinate 403,343 downwards.
CGGGACGCCGCGCAGCCGCGCCGGAAGCAGCGCCTTCAGCCGATCGAATAGCCCGGCTGCATCGCTGGGTTGTGTCAAATTGTCCACCATTCAGTTACCTCGGATTTACCATTTTTTATCGCGCCGCTGCCATCCAAAGGGCTGGAACGAGCCTTGCAATGACCTGGGCAATTGCACGGCGAGCACAAGGTGCAGAGTGCGGCGGAGGAATACATGAAGGTCTACCTGTTGATGCTGCTGATCGGTACTCTATTGACTGCGATCCGTTTCACGAGGGTAACCGAACGCCAGTCGGAAGCTCAGACGCAATAACGCCCGACCACGATCAACCGTTCAGGGGGTGCTCAAGGCCAGCGCCCCCTGCCCCGACAGCACGCGCACGGCCTCGTCATTCGGCACACCTGCCACCTCATTCAGCACCACTCCGGCGAGAATCTGGGTCGGCGCCCGCCCTCCCTTAACGGCCCGGACCAGGATACGGATCGCCGGCTTGCCCGCCTGGCCATGAACCGGTTGAACGGCAAGACTGCCGAAGCCGCGCGCCAGCGCCGCGACCACCTCGCTCAAACCATCGGCCCGCCAGATCAAGGTCAGCACGCCGCCGGATTTCAGCATCCGCCGCGCGGCATGCGTCCAGATCTCCAACGTCGTCGCCGTTGCCATGTGCGCGGTCGCGCGCGCGGCGTCGGGCGAGGCACGGTGACGGGCAACATCGTGGAACGGCGGATTCATCAGCACGACGTCGACACTATCGGGCCCGAGCCCTGCGGCAGCGAAAGCAGCCGCGTCCGCGGCGACGTCCAGCGCCACGACCTCCGCCGGCAACGCATTGGCGCGTGCGTTGTCGCGCGCGAGCCGCGCCAGATCCGGCTCGCGCTCGACCAGCGTCAAGCTGAGACCGCCCACGCGCCGGGCCAAGGCCAGCCCGGCCGTCCCCACGCCGGCACCGAGATCGACCACGCGATCGCCCGAACGCGCGGCCGTCGCCGCCGCCAGCAGGATTGCGTCGTGGCCGGCGCGATGGCCCGTCGTGGGCTGCCGCAGCCGCAATTGGCCGCCGAGCACGGCGTCCTCCGAAATGTCGACAGCGTCACTCATCAGGGCGCAGTTCATGCGCCAGACCGGCGTCGGTGAGAAGCCGCCGGGCCTGGAGAATGTCGTCCTCATGCACGAGGATCCGCCGCGGCAGGATGCCGAGCGAGCCCTCGATGATGCTCATGTTCTGATCGAGCACGAGGTGATGGATGTCGGCGCCGTCGAGCAGCGCCCCTATCGCCGAAACCAGCACGATATCATTGGTCCGAACCAATTCCTTCAATCGTTATGTCTCCATGCGGGCCTGGGTCAAGAAGGGCTTGGGTCAAGAAGAAGGCTTGGGTCAACAAGGCCTGGGTCAACAAGGCCTGGGTCAAGGTTCCGTGTCTGCCCTTGCCGCCTGCGGCCGCAGTTTCTATTGTCGTTTCGAGCATAGCAAAATCGGAGACCAGAGTGGCGGTTATCGTACCTTTCGAGAGTCCATCGGGAGCCTCCATCGATGGGCTGGTCGCGCTGGTCGCAGCCGACATGGAACGGGTCAACGCTACGATTTTGTCGCGCACCGGGTCGGACGTCACGATGATCCCGGAGGTCGCAAACCACCTGATCTCCTCCGGCGGCAAGCGGCTGCGGCCGATGCTGACGCTGGCGATGGCTCATCTCACCGACTACACCGGCGACGGTCACGTCAAGCTCGCCGCGGCCGTCGAGTTCATGCACACGGCGACGCTGCTGCATGACGACGTGGTTGACGAGAGCGAAATGCGCCGCGGCAAATTGTCCGCGCGCATGCTGTGGGGCAACGAGGCCAGCGTGCTGGTCGGCGACTTCCTGCTCGGCCAGGCGTTCCGCATGATGGTCGAGGTCGGCTCGCTGCGCGCGCTCGACATTCTCTCCGCCGCTGCCGCCACCATCGCCGAGGGCGAGGTGATGCAGCTTGCCGCCGCCAAGAACACCGCCACCACCGAGGACGAATATCTCGCCGTGATCCGCGGCAAGACCGCCGAGCTGTTCGCCGCGGCCTGCGAGGTCGGGCCGGTGCTCGCCGATCGGCCCAAGGCCGAGCAGACCGCCTCGCGGTCCTTCGGCATGAATCTCGGCATCGCCTTCCAGCTCGTCGACGACGTGCTCGACTATGGCGGCAAGGCCGCCAAGCTCGGAAAGAATGTCGGCGACGATTTCCGCGAGGGCAAGATCACGCTGCCGGTGGTGCTCGCGTTCCGCCGCGGTAGCGACAGCGAGCGTGCCTTCTGGATCAAGGCGCTGGAGCGCGGCGAGATCAGCGATCACGATCTCGACCATGCGATCGGGCTGATGAACAAGCACCGCGCCCTGGAGGACACGATCAGCCGCGCGCATCACTATGGCGCGATGGCCGTCGATGCGCTGGCGCTGTTCCCGGCCTCACCGATGAAGACCGCGCTGGAGCAGGTGGTGGCGTTCTGTCTGGCCAGGTCGCATTAGTTGCTTCTAGCGACTGCCGCTGCGACTGCGGTGCTCGTGAATGCGCCCTCGCCCCCAAGGCGAAGCGAAGCTTCGCCTTGGGGGCGAGGGCGCTGTATTGGGCAGTCGTTTCGCAGATGCTGATGAGTTAGCTCAGCGTCCCCGCATGCACCCACCATTCGGGATGCGCGGCGGCGATCGCGGCGCCGGCGGCCTTCGCGTCGGCCTTGCTGCCATAGATCGCAAAGCACGTCGCGCCGGAGCCCGACATCCGCGCCAGCAGCACGCCCGCGCTCGTGCGCAGCGCCTCGAGCACGGTGCCGATGATCGGCTGCACCTTCAGCGCCGGCGGCTCGAGGTCGTTGCGCACCTGATCGAGTGCATCGACCCAGCCGCCGACCGAGGCTCCGGCCTTCGGCCAGGACGGCGCGGTGAGAACATCCGTCACCCCGATCAGCAGATCGCCCGGCTTGAGACCAAGCGCCTGGAACACGTCCTTGGTCGCCACCGGCACGCGCGGATTGATCATCACGCAGGGCAGGACGGGAAGCGCGAGCGGCTGCAGGTTCTCGCCGACGCCCGTCATGGTGCAGGCGCGCGAGGGCACGCAAACCGGCACGTCGGCGCCGGTCTTCAAGGCCACCGCCGCGAGGCGCGGGTCGTCCAGGGACAGGCCATTCAGTTTCGCCAGCAACCGCAGCGCCGCCGCCGCATCGGCGGAGCCGCCCCCAATGCCCGCCGCGACCGGCAGCACCTTCTCGAGGGTGAAGGCGCCGAGCTTCAGGCCGGGAACGGCCTCCGCCAGCAGCCGCGCCGCCTTCAGCACCAGATTGTCCGTGGTCTCGCCGCAGGCGTCCGCCAGAGGACCGGTCGTCGTCAGCGTCAGCTCCGGGCCCGGCACCAGCGTCAGCTGGTCCGCGCAGTCGGCAAAAGCAACGACGCTTTCGAGATCATGATAGCCGTCGACCCTGCGGCCGACGACCCGCAGGGTCAGATTGACCTTGGCGCGCCCCTGCTCCTGCAGCGCGCCGGTGACCGTGGACGCCAACATCGGCGCAATGCCCCCAGCATGTTCGGTGGTGGAGGTCGGTTGCCAACGCGCTGCGGCCCAGGCCGAAACGGACGTGGCCGACAACCGCCACCCCTTCATCAAAATCATCCGGGCTCCCCGGCAAGCCGAGGAGCCCGTGATGGCTCTCATATCGCGATCAGGACGAACTAGCCGCCCTTGCCATCGTCCTTCTTGGCGTCGGACGGCGTGTCCTTGGTGTCGTTGCTGGCCGCAGCGGGCGCCGGATCATCGGGCAGGCCATTCTGGATCTTGGCCTCGATCTTCGGCAGCTCCTCGGCCTCCGGCTTCAGGTCGCGGGCATGGGCCCACTGGAACTTGGCTTCCAGCTTGCGGCCGACGCGCCAATAGGCGTCGCCGAGATGGTCGTTGATGGTCGGATCCTCGGGCTTGAGGTCGATCGCGCGCTCGAGGTTCTTGACCGCCTCCTCGTAATTGCCGATGCGGTAATAGGCCCAGCCGAGCGAGTCGACGATGTAGCCGTCGTCGGGCCGCTGCTCGACGGCGCGCTTGATCATCTTCATGCCTTCGTCGAGATTGATGCCCTGGTCGATCCAGGAATAGCCGAGATAGTTCAGCACGTGCGGCTGGTCGGGCTGCAGCTCGAGCGCCTTGCGCATGTCGGCCTCGGCCTTCGGCCACTGCTTGGAGCGCTCCAGGCAGATGCCGCGATAGTAGTAATAGACGCTGTTGGCCTTGTCGTTGTTGGCGGGCAGCGAATCGACGCCGAGCGAATAGGTCTTGGCGCAATCGGCGAACTTCTTGCGGCCGCGCTCGATGTTGCCGAGCGCCATGATCGCCTCGAGATCCTTCGGATCCTGGGCAATCACGTCCTTGAGGATCTTGATCGCCTCGTCGCTGCGGTCGGCGCTGTCGAGATCGGTGGCGAGCTGGATCTGGGCGTTGCGCTTCAGTGGCGAGCTCGCCGGCACGCGCTCATAGACCTTGATCGCCATCTGCGGCTTCTTCACCGTCTCGTAGAGATCGGCGAGCGATAGCAGCGCCAGCGGATGATTCGGCTGCAGGTGCAGCGCGAGCTGCAGATAGACCAGCGCCAGATCCTCGCCGCCGCGGCGGCTCAAGGTGGCGCCGATGCCGTACAGCGCCTCGGCGGCGCCGGCCTGCGGCGAGTCGACCAGCGGCGGCAGCTTCTTGCCGGCCTTGGTCTCGCGCAGGCCCTCCTGCACCAGCGGATGGCGCGCGAGCTTCTTGTCGAAGGCTTCATAGATCGCGGTCGCCGCCGCCGCATCCTTGTTGCGCGACAGCCAATGCGCATAGGCCTCGGTGATGCGCAGCATCGAATCGTCGAGCTTGTAGGCGCGCTCGAACCGGGTGCCGGCGTCCTTCTCCTTGCCGGCCAGCTCCAGGATCATGCCGGCATGAAGGTCCTTGAACAGCGGATACCATTCGGGACCGGTCAGCTTGTCGATATTGGCGACGGCGGTCTTCGAATCGCCCGCGCCCGCCGCGGCCCACGCCGACAGCAAGGTGGCGACGAGATCGGTGATCGGCCCGCGCACCGACTGGTTGATGTTGGTCTGGGCAGCCGCGTATTTCTTCTGCTTGATGTCCTGCACGCCGACCACGAGCCGCGCGATGCGGTTCGACTTGTCGATCGTGAGCACGCGCTCGGCGAGCTTCACGGCCTCGTCGATGTCGCCATCGGCAACCGAGGAGATGAAGGCGCGGTCGAGCAGCTCGTTGTTCTTCGGGTCGCTGCGTAGCGCCGAGCGGTAGAACGCCGCCGCCGAGGCTGCGTCGCGCTCGACGCTGGCGTGGCGGGCCGCCAGATAGCTGCCCGATGTGGTGAGCGACTTCAGATCGACGCTGGTTGGAAATTTTGCGGCGTTATCCGCAGGATGATCCGGCGTCTGGGCCAGGACGGCACCGGGGAGCAGCAAGGCAGAAACGGCAATTGCGGTCCAGCGATTGCGAATTGACAACATCACGGTGCGCTCTGGTTGTTGGAAATGACGGATCGGTACGGACACGAACCCGATCGGCAGCTCTTCAAGGCGCCGACAATGCCGCGTTTGGCGGCCAACCGCAAGGATTTGCAGGATATTCGGGTCAGCCGGGAGCCCCTTTGGCGAAGGTGACCTGCGTCAAACCGCGCCAGTATGGCCGTATCGTGGCCGGCTGCCCTCCCCGGGGCAGCCGACTCACGCAATCGTGCGCATGCGGAGGCTACATCGCCTCGTAGTTCGGCCCGCCGCCGCCTTCCGGAGGAACCCAGGTGATGTTGCCGTTGGGATCCTTGACGTCGCAGGTTTTGCAGTGGACGCAGTTCTGCGCGTTGATCACGAAGCGCGGGCTCGTGCCCTCCTCGACCCATTCGTACACGCCCGCCGGGCAATAGCGGTTGGACGGCCCGGCATAGACGTCGTGCTCGGAGCTCTTCTGCAGCGCCATGTCGGCGACCTTCAGATGCACCGGCTGGTCTTCCTCGTGATTGGTGTTCGACAGGAACACCGAGGACAGCCGGTCGAAGGTCAGCTTGCCGTCCGGCTTCATCGCAGGCTTCGGCTGATGCGCCTTGGCGGGATCGAGCGTGGCGCGATCGGGCTTGGCGTGCGACTGCGTGCCGAACAGCGAGAAGCCGAGCGTGTTACACCACATGTCGAAGCCGCCGAGGACGACGCCGAGCACGGTGCCGAACTTCGACCACAGCGGCTTGACGTTGCGGACCTTGAACAGGTCCTCGCCCACCGGCGAGCCGCGCCAGGCGTTCTCGTAACTCACCAGCTCGTCATTGGCGCGGCCGGATGCGAGCGCGGCATTGACGTGCTCGGCCGCGAGCATCGCGCTGCCCATCGCATTGTGCACGCCCTTGATGCGCGGCACGTTGACGAAGCCCGCCGCGCAGCCGATCAGCGCGCCGCCGGCGAACGACAGCCGCGGCACCGACTGATAGCCGCCCTCGGTGATCGCGCGCGCCCCGTAGGCAAGCCGCTTGCCGCCCTCGAACACGCCGCGGATCGAGGGATGGGTCTTGAAGCGCTGGAATTCCTCGAACGGCGACAGATAGGGATCGTCGTAGTTCAGGTGGACGACGAAGCCGACCGCGACGAGGTTGTCGTCATAGTGATACAGGAACGAGCCGCCGCCGGTCTTCATGTCGAGCGGCCAGCCGAACGAATGCTGGATCAGGCCCTTCTGATGCTTGGCCGGATCGATCTGCCAGACTTCCTTGAGACCGATGCCGAATTTCGCCGGCTCGCTCTTGGCGTCCAGCGCAAACTTGGCGATCAGCTGCTTGGACAGGCTGCCGCGCGCGCCCTCGGCGAACAGCGTGTACTTGCCGAGCAGCTCCATGCCGCGCGTGAACGAGGCTTTCGGCTTGCCGTCCTTGCCGATGCCCATGTCGCCGGTGGCGATGCCGCGCACCGCGCCCTGCTCGTCATACAGCACCTCGGTGGCCGCGAAGCCCGGATATATCTCGACGCCGAGCGCCTCGGCCTTGCGCGACAGCCAGCGGCAGACATTGCCGAGCGAGCCGACGTAGCAATGATGGTTGTCCATCAAGGGCGGCATCGCGAAGCCCGGCAGCGGGATCGCGCTGCTTTCGGTCATCCAGAAGAACTTGTCGACCTTGACCTGGGTCTTCAGCGGGCAATCATCGTCCGAGCGCCAATCGGGAATGAGCTTGTCGAGCGCAGCCGGATCGATCACCGCACCGGACAGGATGTGCGCGCCGACCTCGGAGCCCTTCTCGACCACGACGATGTTGAGGTCGGCATTGAGCTGCTTCAGCCGGATCGCGGCAGTCAGGCCCGACGGGCCGGCGCCGACGATGACAACGTCGAACTCCATGGATTCGCGCGGAGGTAACTCTTCGGTGCTCATGTCTCTCAATCTCAGGCCCGGCCGGTGCAGTGGATCTGGCCTTTGCATCCCCCTGGCGCGTGCAAAGGTCAAACCCGGAGCTGCAACAGCAACAATGACTTAACTAGGGTTCCTGGAGGCGCCGGCGGTTCGCTGATGGGCAGGTCCCGAGGGGAGCGAAGGCTGGCGCCGGAACACTAGGGCGTTCCGTCCCTTTTTTGGGTTATTCCAAGCTCTTGTTTCCGATTTTTCGGGGCAGGACAACCACCGAAATGCATTCCGCCATGCGCCGAGGCGGCGTACACTATGGCGACGATCGATCATGATGACCCCCGAGCCCCTCCCCGACGTCCGCCAATTGCTCGCCTTCTATCTGGAGGCGGGAGTCGATTGCGCGCTCGCCGACGAGCCGATCAACAGGCTGGTGGAGCCTGAGGCCGCGGCTGCTGCCGCTCCTGCCGCCCGTCAGGCGGCGGCGCCGCAGGCCGGCCGGCTGGCGGCGCCGGCGATCATTCCGCCGCGCGGCGAACCGCCGCCTCCGCCGGAAGCGGCCGTCGCCTCGGCCCGCGAGGCGGCGCGGACAGCGCCGACCCTGGAGGCGCTACGCGAGCTGCTGGAGAGTTTCGACGGCTGCGCGCTGAAGCAGACGGCGTCGCGGCTGGTGTTCGCCGACGGCAATCCGCAGGCACGCGTCATGCTGGTCGGCGAGGCGCCCGGCCGCGACGAGGACATCGAGGGCCTGCCGTTCGTCGGCCGCTCCGGCAAGCTGCTCGACCGCATGATCGCCGCCATCGGGCTCGACCGCAGCAAGGTCTACATCGCCAACGTCATTCCCTGGCGCCCGCCCGGCAACCGTACGCCGACGCCGCAGGAGACGCAGATCTGCCTGCCGTTCATCCGTCGCCAGATCGAGCTGGTCGATCCCGATGTGCTGGTGACGCTCGGCAACCCCTCGACCCAGGCGCTGCTCGGCACCACCGAGGGCATCATGCGCACCCGCGGCAAATGGCGCGACTACGACACCGGCAAGCGCACCATCCGCGCGATCGCGACCTTCCACCCGGCCTATCTGCTGCGCTCGCCATCCTACAAGCGGCTGTCCTGGCAGGACCTGCGCGCGATCGCGACGATGCTGGCGGTCTGAGCGCCAGTCTCTCCACGTCATTGCGAGCGAAGCGCCTTGTCCGCCGAAGCCTTCTTGGGCGTAGGCAGACGCAATCCAGAGTCCCGCCCACGACTCTGGATTGCTTCGTCGCTGCGCTCCTCGCAATGACGGAGAGCGCGGCGAAGCGCTACGGCCCTTTCGGTCGCACGATCGCCCAGCCGATGCGCAGCACCGGCTGGCGGCCGTTGATCAGCCAGTCGAAGCTGCGCGGCACCTCCGGCACCAGCCCGGGAAAGCGCTGGGCGATCTCCGGCGGGGGGGTGCCGACCGTGTCGGAGGCGCGCCACACCACGACGCCGCCGCTCTCGGCGAATTTGGCCGGCGTGACCCAGGGTGTCCGCTGCGGGGTGGCATCGAGGAACAGATGCGCGCGGCGGCGGCCGAGCGCGACCAGGCTGGCGAGTTGCGGATCGCCGGCGACCGCCTGCAGCCGCTGGTTGGTACGGCGCTCGAAACTCTCGACGAAGAAACGGGAGATGTCGCGGGCCGGCATCGCCGTCGCGACCTCGCGGTCGCCGAGCAACGGCAGCACCACAGCGCTGCCCGCCGCGAGGATGGCGGGCGCGGCGACCGCAACCGCCCAGACCAGGCGCAGCAGCCGCTGCCGCCGCAGATAGATCAGATCGCCCGACGCGACCACCAGGGCAAGGCCGACCATGGTCAGGGTCACGGCAGTGCCGCCGTACATGGTCGGGAGGCCGAACAGAGCGGAGATCAGACTGCCCGCCAGCGCTGGTGCAATCGCGAAGCAATAGACGAAGTCGCGCGCGAGCGGCGGCACCGAGCGGCGATAGATGATCGGCGCATCGGTCTCGCCGCGATCGATCCAGCCGGCGTCGAGCAGCACCAGCAACAGCACGGCCGAGATCGCCAGCAGCAGTGCCCCCGCCAGCGCGAGCCAATGCCAGGCGCGCACCGAGAGCTCGGCGAGAACGGGCAGCGCCGGCAGCCCGACGCTGTCGGAACGCAGCACGAAAATGAGATAAGGCAGCGCCAGCGCCACCACCACAAGCAGCGCGAATAGCGGATCGAACGAACGCAGCACGCGGCGGCCCTGCGCGGTCGAGACCACGAAGCCCGCGATCAGCAGCAGCAGGCCGGCGGCGGCCGGCGTGGTCAGCAGCAGCAGGCCGGCCTCGATCGACCAGGCAAACCAGGCGTTGCGCCGGCCCTCGCCGAGAATCCGCCAGCTATGGAGCAGCAGCAACGCCCAGAGCGGACGCGCCAGCACCTCCGGACCGAATTCCAGCGTGGGCGCACCGAACGCGGTGATCGTCATGGTCAGCAGCACGGCGAGCACCGCCTGCTGGCCGCCGACGATCGCCGCCGCGAGGAGATACATCACCCACAGACTGAGCGCCGAGCACAGCACGGCCAGCACGTAGACGCCGAGCAGATGACCGCCGGCGAGGCGATAGGCGATGTCCGACAACCAGAATGACAGTGGCGGGCCGAGATCGGTGCCGACCTGGTACTCGCGTCCGAACGCGATCGTGGTGGCAAGCTGGCCGGGCGGGCTGCGATAGAACAGCACGGCCACGCCGAGCCACATCAGGGCCTGGCACAGCACCACGATGACGACGACCAGCCGCGGCCTTGCGCGGATCAGTTCGACAACCAGTGACGTGAAACGCATGAACGGCTGGATCGCTTAGCTGGATCGCTGAGGACGTCGAAGAGACCGGCAGGACCGTCGCTCATCCGCAGCAGCCTCGCTGTCCGACGCCCGCAATCGATACCGCATGATCGAGGCGCACAAGACCGCCCCCGCTGCGAGGAGTGACAATTCGTGCCGGTTCGCTATCTCAAGCTTTAAGACCGCTGCGCGATCGAGGCAACCAGCATCAGGCCCCGAGAGAGATTTCGGTGGATGTGACCACGGTTACCTCTGCGAAAAGGTCGGGCTCCGGCGCCTCGGTCCAGGGCTGATGCTTGCGCCGGGCGGCGACGACCGGTGCAAACAGGCTGCGATGATGTACCGAGGGGCCGAGCCGGTCCAATGCGGCGAGGTGTTCGGGCACAGCATACCCCTTGTGCTGCTCGAATCCGTAACCAGGGCAGTCCTGCGCCAGCGCGCACATCAGCCGGTCGCGCGTGACCTTGGCGACGATCGAGGCGGCCGCGATCGACATCACCAGACCATCGCCGCCGATCACCGCCTCGCAGCCGCAGTCGACGTCGATGCGGTCGCGACCGTCGACGAACACGTGCTTCGGCGCCTCGGGCAGCGCCCTCACGGCGCGAGACAGCGCCCACAGCGAGGCACGCAGGATGTTGTCGCGGTCGATTCGGGCCGGCGAGGCGACGGCCACCGCAAACGCAGACGTCTTGCAGATCTTGTCGAACAGCGCCTCGCGCTGCTCCGCGCTCAGCCGCTTGGAATCATCGAGCCCCTTCGGAATGCGCGCGGGATCGAGAATCACGGCAGCAGCGACCACCGGACCAGCCAGCGGCCCCCGTCCCGCCTCGTCGCAGCCCGCGACCGGCCAGATCCCCTGCTTCAGCAGCGCACGCTCCCGCCGGAAGCTCGGCGGCGCCACCGCGATGACGCCCTTGCCGAGCTTGGCGGCGGTCTTGCCCTTGGCGCTCTGCGGCGCAGGCTTGGTCCCGGCCTTTGCAGCGGCGCTCTTCGCCACGGCACCGCTGGCGGCCTTCGCCCTGCCCGGTTTCTTTGACTGATCGCGAATCATGGCCGGCATGGTGCGGAACGGCCCGCGGCGGTGCAACCCGAGCGGACCTCAATTCCCCGCTATTCGCACCCTCTCCAGCAACCGGCTACGCTGGCAGATGCACCCGATCATCGTCGCCGACATCGATTCCCGGCGCCACCACCACTTCCCAGACATGACCGTCCGGATCGGCAAAATAGCCGCTGTAACCGCCATAGATAGTCGGTCCGTTGCGCGAGCTTCAGCAGCAGCGCGCCCTTCTCCACTGCCGACGCGAGCGCCGCACCGACCTCAGCCTCCGAACGGCAGTTCCATGCCAGCGTCACGCCGCGGAATGCCTGCGGCCGCGGCGTGTCCGGTATACCCGCGTCGTGGGCGAGCGCGCTCCGCGGGTACAGCGCCAGCACCGTCCCGCCAGTGTCGAAGAATGCCACTTCCTCGCCGGTCGCGCGGAATTTTCTGACGAAGCCGAGCGATGCATAGAAGGCGATGCTCCGCCGCATCTCGGATACACCGAGTGTGATGACGGTGAACCGCGGGATAACCGCACCTGCACTCATCGCGCCACCTCCACACATGTCAGAACAGGCTGAGCTGCTGCCCGCCGCCCTTCGGCCGGACGAAATGATCGGTCGTCAGCTTGGTCCGGCGCTTGTTCAGCCCCAGCTTTTCGCAGGCGATCTCGAAGCGGCGGCCGATCATCCAGGCCATCGGGCCTGTCCCCTTCATCCGCGTGCCCCATTGCGAGTCGTAATCGCGGCCGCCGCGCATGTCGCGGATCAGGGTGAAGACGTGGCGGTAGCGGTCGGGATAATGCTCGAGCAGCCATTCGCGGAACAGGTCGCGCACCTCCAGCGGCAGCCGCAGCAGCACATAGGAGGCTTCCTTGACCCCGGCATGGGCGGCGGCATCGAGGATGCGCTCGATCTCGCTGTCATTGAGCGCCGGGATCACCGGCGCCACCATCACCGTCGTCGGGATGCCAGCCTTCGAGAGCGCCTGCAGCGCCTCCAGCCGCTTCGATGGCGTCGACGCCCGCGGCTCCATGGTGCGCGCCAGCTTCGGATCCAGCGTGGTCACTGATATCGCGACCTTCGCCAGGTTCTTCTTGGCCATCCGCGCCAGGATGTCGGCATCACGCATCACCAGCGCCGACTTCGTGACGATCCCGACGGGATGGCCAACCTTTTCCAGCACCTCGAGGATGCCGCGCATGATCTTCCGCTCGCGCTCGATCGGCTGGTAGGGATCGGTGTTGGTCCCGATCGCGATCATCCGCGGCTCGTAGCCGCTGGCCGCGAGCTCCTTCTCCAGGAGAGCGGGCGCATCCGGCTTCACGAACAGCTTGGATTCGAAGTCGAGGCCAGGCGACAGCCCGAGAAACGCATGGGTCGGCCGCGCGAAGCAGTAGACACAGCCGTGCTCGCAGCCGCGATACGGATTGATCGAGCGATCGAAACCGATGTCCGGCGAGTCGTTGCGGGTGATGACCTTGCGCGAGGTATCGGTCGCGACCGTGGTCTTGAACGGCGGCAGATCTTCGAGGCTCTGCCAGCCGTCGTCGAAGACAACGCGCGCCTCCGCCTCGTAGCGGCCGCTCGCATTGGATTGTGCACCCCGGCCGCGGCGCCGGCCCCGTTCGATGGCGACCGCGAGTTCCGGGAAGTCCTTGTCAGGACCGAAAGAAGGCGCGCCCGCCGGCTCGGAGGGCACCGGGACCGGCGGGCGCTTGAGGGCATGTGAAGATGCTCGGCTCATGGCCAAGACATAGCACACAAAAAGAACATTACAAGAACAAAAGAGAACATCTGCGTGGTGGTTCTGAGCCGGCGCAAGGCCAACCATCACATTCCCGTTCTATCCTCGCAGCGCACTGGAACGGGACGGTGCGGCGTTACTCTAATGCACTCTCCCGCGGGCGCGAAGCGGACGGCAAGCGAGGTTACATGAACATCACGTCTTCCCACCAGACGATCCCGGCCGATGATCTCGACCTGCTCGACCGCTACTGGCGTGCGGCCAATTATCTCTCGGTCGGGCAGATCTATCTGCTCGACAACCCGCTGCTGCGCGAGCCGCTGAAAGCGGAGCACGTCAAGCCGCGCCTGCTCGGCCACTGGGGGACGACGCCCGGACTGAATTTCATCTACGCCCATCTCAATCGCGCCATCCAGGCCCAGGATCTCAGCGTCATCTATATCTGCGGTCCCGGCCATGGCGGTCCGGGCATGGTCGCAAACACCTATCTCGAAGGCACATACAGCGAGATCTATCCGGATATCACGGGCGATGCCGATGGCCTGCGCAAGCTGTTCCGGCAGTTCTCCTTCCCTGGCGGCATTCCGAGCCATGCGGCGCCGGAAACGCCGGGCTCGATCCATGAAGGCGGCGAGCTCGGCTACGCGCTGGTGCACGCCTATGGCGCGGCGTTCGATAATCCCGATCTGATCGTGGCCTGCGTGGTCGGCGACGGCGAGGCCGAGACCGGCCCGCTCGCCGCGTCCTGGCATTCGAACAAGTTCCTGAACCCGGCCCATGACGGCGCGGTGCTGCCGATCCTGCATCTCAACGGCTACAAGATCGCCAATCCCACCGTGCTCGGCCGCATGGGCGACGCCGAGCTCAAATGCCTGTTCGAAGGTTACGGTTATGAGCCGCTGTTCGTCGAAGGCGCCGAGCCCAAGCCGATGCATCGGCAGATGGCGGACGCGCTCGATGTCGCGCTCGCAAGCATCCGCTCGATCCAGCAGAATGCGCGTCAGCCGGATGCAACGATCCAACGGCCGCGCTGGCCGATGATCGTGCTGCGCAGCCCGAAGGGCTGGACGGGCCCGAAGGAGGTCGACGGCCTCAAGGTCGAAGGTTTCTGGCGTGCCCACCAGGTGCCGATCGCCAATCCGCGCGGCAAGCCGGAGCATCTCGCGCTGCTCGAAGCCTGGCTGAAGAGCTACGAGCCGGACACATTGTTCGACGCGCAGGGCCGGCTGATGCCGGAGCTGCAGGCGCTGGCGCCGAAGGGCGCGCGGCGCATCGGCGCCAACCCGCACGCCAATGGCGGCTTGCTCAAGCGTGAGCTCAAGCTCCCAAACTACCAGCATTTTGCGGTCGACGTGTCCTCTCCGGGCCAGACCATCGCTGAAGCCACGCGCGAACTCGGCAAGTTCCTGCGCGACGTGATCACGCTGAATGCAGAGACACGCAACTTCCGCATCATGGGCCCGGACGAAACCGCCTCGAACCGGCTCGATGCCGTGTTCGAGGTCACCGAGCGGGTGTGGATGGAGGGCATCGAGCCCTACGACGTCCACCTCGCGCATGACGGCCGCGTCATGGAGGTGCTGAGCGAGCACCTCTGCCAGGGCTGGCTGGAAGGCTATCTGCTCACCGGCCGCCACGGCCTGTTCTCCTGCTACGAGGCGTTCATCCACATCGTCGATTCGATGTTCAACCAGCACGCCAAATGGCTGAAAGTGTCACGCGAGCTGCCGTGGCGGCGCCCGGTCGCGTCGCTGAACTATCTCCTGACCTCGCATGTCTGGCGGCAGGACCATAACGGCTTCAGCCACCAGGATCCGGGCTTCGTCGACCTCGTCGCCAACAAGAAGGCGGACATCGTCCGCATCTACTTCCCGCCGGATGCCAATACGCTGCTGTGGATCGCCGACCACTGCCTCCGCACCTATGACCGCATCAACGTCATCGTCGCCGGCAAGCAGCCTGCGCCGCAATGGCTGTCGATGCAGGATGCGGCCATCCATTGCGACGCCGGCATCGGCATCTGGTCGTGGGCCGGCACCGAGCCCGCCGACGAGGAGCCCGACGTGGTGATGGCCTGCGCCGGAGACGTCCCGACTTTGGAAACGCTCGCTGCCGTCGATCTGCTGCGCAAGGAATTGCCCGACCTCAAGATCCGCGTCGTCAACGTCGTTGACCTCATGACCCTGCAACCGAAGCAGGACCATCCGCACGGCCTCAGCGACCGCGACTTCGACAGCCTGTTCACGACCGACAAGCCGGTGATCTTCGCCTATCACGGCTATCCGTATCTAATCCATCGTCTCACCTACAGCCGCACCAACCATGCCGGCATGCACGTGCGCGGCTTCATCGAGGAAGGCACCACGACGACGCCGTTCGACATGGTCGTGCTCAACGAGCTCGACCGTTTCCACCTCGCCATCGAGGCGATCGAGCGCGTGCCCGGCCTCAGTGTGTCGGCGGCCCATGTGAAGCAGAAATTCCGCGACGCACTGATCGAGCATGCCCGCTACATCCGGGCGCATGGCGAGGACATGCCCGAGATCCGCGACTGGGTCTGGCCGAACAGCACCGGCGGCACCACGCCGACACAGGCAGGCGACTGACGTCGCCCGCACACCTTGTGTGACGGTTCGATGAATGATCCAACGCAAGGACTTGCGTGCGGTGCTGAGGCACGGTGACGGCATCGGAAACCTGATCGACGCCGTCATGAAATCCCAGATCATCAAGGAGCTCGGCGAAGCCGACATCCTGCTGCCGTCACTGATTGCCGACGGTCTCGCTGCCAACGACCGTGTCAAGGTGCGCATGAGCGCGCTGCAGGCCGCCGCCCAGCACGCTCAGGCGCCGGAACAGCGGCCGACCGATCTCTCGACCGAGTGCCGCGCCGCGCGCATCGCACCGGCTGATCTCGCGAGCCTGATCGGCGGCGCGCATCGCACCGCGACCGGACGCCTTGCCGCTCCCGGTCTCGCCGCGCTGATCGGTGATATCGAAAACGATACGCGCGCGATGATCCGCGCGGTCAACGCCGGACGAAGCTCCGAGGGCCAGTCTGCCGAACGCCGGCTCGGCACGATGCAACGCGCGGGCCTGCTGACGATAGGCGACGAAATCGATTTCACGCGCGTCGCGCGTCTGACTGGCGCCCAGGAAGAAGCGGACAGCCTGCACCGGCTGGTGATGGATCTCCACAAGGCGCTCAACCGCATCGCCGCCGACTGCGCCGAGGACACGCTCGACGGAGCTCATGTGTACGGGCTCGCCGCTGACGACAAGCCCGCTGTCGTCGCCTTCATGCGTGGGCTCAACGCGACGCGCGCACTCAAGTTCGACCATCCCGGCCTGGACACGATGGCGACCCGCGCCAGCGAACGCCTCCTAATCCAGAACGACATCGGCACCACCGATGCGCATGTCATGGTGATCGCGGTCCAAGGTCTGACGGTCACGGTCACCTACACCGACGTTCACCTCGCCCGCGCGAAGTTCTTCGTTCGCCTGTTCGATGGTTTCGCGGCGACCTGGAGCGGTCTCGACCGTCACACCGGGACGAACCTCGCGGACGAGAACGCGTTCTACCTGGTGACCGGCCAATTCCAGGGCAACACCGCGCAAGCGCGCGACGATTTCCTCACGGCACTCGGCGCCGCGCTGGTGTTCCTGATCGACTGGAACAAGGCCCGGAAACTGCTGCGGACCTGGCTGTCCAAGGATGATGCGATCAGACTTCTCGACTGGGCGGCGCGCAACCGGATCGGCCACCGCGCCTTCCTCGAGCTCGGCGGCAACGAACTGTTGGGTGCGGCCGTCCGGAACGCGGCGCCCCATCGTATCGGCTTCGGCGAACGTCTGGATCGCGCCCTGGGCCGCACCGCTGCAGTCGAATTTCTCAAGGCCGCGTTGCGTGCTGCGACCGAGGGCCTGCAGGCCGGCCGCTCGGTGCGGCTGGTCCGCGACCAGATCGAAGCCGATCTGGTGCGGCATCTCGATCGTGCCGACGGTGCGCTGCTCGCGATCGTGATGCGCCAGCTCGGCCTGGCCCACGACCTCGCCGCCGCGCTGAACCGCGATCTCAGTGCGCTGCAGTCCGGCGTTTCCGCCGACCGCAAGCTGCTGGCCGCACGCGCCAGCAGGATCGAACAGAAGGCCGACCGGATCGCGATCGAGGCCCGCGAGGAGATCACGCGGCTCAAGGCCGAGCCGCTGATCGCGCAACTGGTCGACCGGGTCGAAGAGGCCGTCGACGAACTCGAACAGGCGGCGTTCATCGCCTCGCTCGCGCCGGCTGCGATGCCGCCAACGCTGTCGGCGGCCTTGGCCGAGCTCTGCAAGGTCGCCATTGGCGGGATCGAGGCGGCCGCGAGCGGCCTCGCCGCCGCTGCCGAGGTGCCCGAAGGACGGCGGGCGGATTCCGATGATGCGCTCGCCGCCGTGCTGCGCCTCATGGACAGCGAACACGCGGCCGATGCGCAGGAACGCGCGATCACCGCCCTCGTGTTCACAGCGGGCTTCGACGTCGCGACATCGCTGTCCGGGCTGGAGCTGGCGCGCGCCATCGAGCGTGCGACCGACCGCCTGGCGAGCTTCGGACATCTGCTGCGCCAGTACATCATGATCGATCTCGCGGGTTAGGAACTGCCATGTCCATCATTTGCATTTTCGGCACGAACACCGAGCCATGCTCGGCCGAGACCGTCGGCGCCAAGGCCGCCAATCTGGCGCGCATGGCGACGCTCGGACTGCCCGTGCCGCCGGCCTTCGTGCTTCCCGTCGAGCTCTGCGCCGACATCATTGCGAACCAGGCCGATGCCGAACGGCGCCTGCGCGACGGCCTGCGGGCGGGCATCCGGTTTCTCGAACAGACGACCGGCCGGGTCTTCGGCGATCATCGCCGGCCCTTGCTTGTATCCGTCCGCTCCGGCGCTGCGCGATCCATGCCGGGCATGCTCGACACCGTGCTCAATGTCGGCTGCACCTCGGCTGCCATGCGCGGCCTGATCCGCAGCACCGGACGGCCGCGCCTCGCCTTCGACTGTCGCCGGCGCTTCATCGAGAGCTTCTCCGAGACCGTGCTCGGCTTCGATGCCGGGACGCTCGCGGCGCGGCGCGACGAGCTGGTTGCGCACGAAGGTGTTGCCAACGACCGGGATCTGGACAGCGAAGCCGTTGCGCGGCTCGCGGCCGACGAACAGGCTCTGGTCGAGACCGGCAGCGATGGCTGGCTGGAGGATGCCGCAGCGCAGCTCATGGCCGCGGCGCGTGCCGTCTATGGTTCGTGGAGCAGCGAGCGTGCGCAGACCTATCGCAAGCTGCAGAACCTGGAACACCTGCGCGGCACAGCCGTGACCGTGCAGACGATGGTGTTCGGCAATGGCGGTCTCAGCTCGGGCGCGGGTGTCGCGTTCTCGCGCGATCCCTCCACCGGGGCCCGGCAGCCCATGATCGACCTCGTGCTCGATGCGCAGGGCGAGGACGTCGTCTCCGGTCGCCGCATGCCGGACAGCGAGGATGCGATCACGCGCGCACTTCCCGCTCTGCGGGATGAGCTCGGTGCGGTGCTGCGGCAGCTCGAACAGGCATTCGGCGACGTGCAGGACGTCGAGTTCACCGTTGAAGATGGCCATTTGTGGATTCTCCAGACCCGGGCCGCCAAGCGCACGCCGCGCGCCGCGTTGAGGTTTGCGGTGGATTTGGTTCGCGAGCGGGTCATCGCGCCTCATGAGGCCCTGGAGCGGCTGGCCGACATCGATCTGGAGCGGCTGGTCGAGACGTCGCTGGTCGCGGCCGGCGCCCCGGTTGCAACAGGCATCGGTGCCTCCGGCGGCATCGCCACAGGGCGCGCCGCCTTCGACGCGGACGGCGCCAAGCGGCTGGCCGCCAGCGGCGAGCCGGTCATCCTGATGCGCCCGGATACCTCGACGGCCGATGTCGCGGGCTTCGCCGTCGCAGCCGGCATCGTGACGTCGGTCGGCGCACGCACCGCCCACGCCGCTCTGGTCGCGCGCCAACTCGGGCGGCCCTGCATCGTCGGCTGTCGTGCGCTCGAGGTGCGTGTCGAAGCCGGCTGCGCGACACTCGCCGGAACGCCGGTCGGAAGCGGCGACTGGGTGACCATCGACGGCGATCGAGGCTGCCTCTATCTCGGACGGCTGGAGATCGTGGCGACTCGACCCGACGCCGAGCTGGCCGAGGTCGCGGCCTGGCGCAGCGGTGCGACCCAGCCCGACAAACGGCTGTCCGCCTGACCCTCCCTTTTCCTCCCCGTGCCGCCAAACCGGCATGCTGCAAAATTCCGCAGCGCAGCGGGCTGATTTGGCTATGACAAGATGATAACAATCATGCCGGAGGCGCGACAGATAACGATGCCAGGTTCATGCTGAGCGTGATCATCCCGACCGAAGGTGTCGAGCAGACCGCCGTGGCCACCCTGTCGGCGCTGGTGCCCGGCGCTGCGGCCGGTGTCGTCACCGAGGTGCTGCTGGTCGATCGCTCGCCCGATTCCAGCGTGATCGAACGTGTCGCCGACGTTGCCGGCTGCCACTTCATGAAGTTCGAGGGCTCCCAGGCCGCTGCCCTCGCGGCAGGGGCGGCGAAAGCGCGTGCGCCCTGGCTGATGTTTCTGCCGGCCGGCGCGATGCTCGATCCCGGCTGGATCGACGAAACCATGCAGTTCGTCCAGAGCGTCGCCGCCGCTGGCCGGCCGCGCGCCGGCGTCTTCCGCTATGCCCGGTCTCCCTATGCCGCCATCAGCCTGCGCGACCGGCTGCGCGCGGTTGCGCGGGTCCTGGTCGGACCGCTCGGCGATCAGGGCCTGCTGATCGCCAGGGATCACTACCGGCAGCTCGGCGGATACAAGCCCGACCACAAGCGCGCCGAGACGCGGCTGCTGCGTCAGCTCGGCCGGTCCTCGCGGACGATGCTGCGCAGCCGGATCGTGATGGTGTAAGCGGCACGACCATACTTGCCAAAGTCAACCAATTGGTTGACAATGGCAAATATTGGAGGCGCCCCCATGAATTCCACCCCAGCCGACGGCCAAGTCGCCGCCATCCGCGCGTTCAACCGCTTCTACACCAGGAAGCTCGGCGCACTGGACCAGCATCTGCTCGACAGTCCGTTTTCGCTGGCCGAGGCGCGTGTGCTCTATGAGCTCGCACAGTACGAGGCCATCTCGGCCAAGGAGATCGGTCTCTCGCTCGGCCTCGATGCCGGCTATCTCAGCCGCATCGTCCAGAGCTTCGACGAGCAGGGGCTGATCACCCGCACGCCTTTGCCAACCGATCGCAGGCAGCAGCAGCTCGGCCTGACCGCGAAGGGACGGCAGGCCTATGCCAAGCTCGACCGCAGCTCGCAGAAGGAGATCGCGGCCATGCTGGCGCCGCTGGCGCCCTCCGTGCGCGACCGGCTGGTCGGTGCAATGACGACGATCGCGACCGCCCTGGAGCCGCAGCAGCCGGGCCGCTCCCCGGTCCTGCTGCGCAGCCATCGTCCGGGCGACATCGGCTGGGTGGTTTCACGGCATGGCGCCGTCTACGCCGAGGAATATGGCTGGGACGTCTCGTTCGAGGCGCTGGTCGCCGAGATCGGCGCACAGTTCATCAGGAGCTACGATCCGGCGCGCGAGCACTGCTGGATCGCCGAGCTCGCGGGCGAGCCGGTCGGCTCGATCTTCCTGGTCAAGGGCAGCGGCGAGGTCGCCAAGCTGCGGCTGCTGCTGGTCGAGAAGAAGGCACGCGGGCTCGGCGTCGGCCGGGCTCTGACCGAACAATGCATCCGCTTCGCGCGCGAGAAGAACTACAGGACGATCGAGCTGTGGACGCAGAGCATTCTCACCGCCGCACGCGACATCTATGCCCGCGCCGGGTTTCGCAAGATCGCCGAGGAGCCGCACGCCATGTTCGGCGTCCCGCTGACCGGCGAGACATGGCGGCTGGAGCTGTAGCCGCGCGGCTAGCACAACAACCGCCGGTAGGCCGAGATCACCTCCACAACAGGCTGCGCATGCCGATTGCGAAGTTCCGGCGCGCCGGTAGTATCGCGCCAAACCGGGGCGGGTATTGGCAGTGATGCAATCGATGGTGCGTTCGAAGCTTGCGGCGCTAGTCGCGCTGGCAGGCTTGTTTGGGGTCGAGGCCGGGACGGCGGCGCACGCCGCACCCAAAGGGCGCGCAACGGTCGCGATTACGCGCACGACGGACTTCCTCTATCTGGCGGCGCCGGCGGCGATCGAGATCAATGGCGTTAAGGTGGCGAGCCTTGGCCGCGGCGAGAGCTATAGCGGCCCGATTGCGCCCGGCGCCACCACGATCACCGTGTCGACATGGTCCTCGCCGGGCTCGTCGAACATTCGTTTCACCGCCGTGCCCGGCAAGACCTACCGGATGGTCGTGGGGCCGCGCGGCCAGAATTTCGCGGCCAGCATGATGGGCGGCCTCATCGGCGCGGCGATCGAAGGCGGCGGCGCCTTCGAGATCGTACCAACGAAGTGAGACGCGCGATCAACACGCGACGCGGCATCGCGCCGTGGCCCTACGCCGTCGCGCCCTGCGCCTTCGGCCGGCGCAGATGCTCGTCGAGCCGCGGCATGATCTCGACGAAGTTGCAGGGTCGCGTGCGATAGTCGAGCTGGGCGGCGAGGATGCCGTCCCAGCCGTCACGGCAGGCGCCCGGTGATCCCGGCAGGCAGAAGATGTAGGTCGCCCCGGCGACGCCGGCCGTGGCCCGGCTTTGGATCGTCGACGTCCCGATCTTGGCGTGGCTCAGCATGTGGAAGGCGATCGAGAAGCCGTCCATGCGCTTCTCGAACAGGGGCTCGATCGCTTCCGGCGTGACGTCACGGCCGGTGAAGCCGGTGCCGCCGGTGGTGATGACGACGTCGACGCCGGGGTCGGCGATCCACGACTTCACCACCGCGCGAATCTTCTCGACATCGTCGGTGACGATCTCGCGCGCCGCGAGCTTGTGGCCGGCGGCGGTCAGGCGGTCGCTCAAGATGGTGCCCGACTTGTCGTCGGCGAGCGAACGCGTGTCCGACACCGTCAGCACGGCGATGTTGAGGGGAATGAAGCTCTTGCTCTCGTCGATCGCCATGAGCGCGTCTCCTACAGCGAACCGGCGCTGAACGTATTGCAGGCCTGCACCGTGCCCTGCTGATAGCCGACCATGAACCAGCGCTTGCGCTGCGCGGCAGAGCCATGGGTGAACGAATCCGGCACCACGCGTCCGGTCGCCTTCCGCTGCAGGGTGTCGTCGCCGATCGCCGAGGCCGTCGTCAGCGCGGCGTCGATGTCGCCATCCTCGAGGAAGCCCGGACGCTTCTTGGCCTCACGATTGACCCACACCCCGGACAGGCAATCGGCCTGCAGCTCGACCTTGACCTGCAGCGCGTTGGCTTCGGCCTTGTTGTCCGACTGCTGCTGCATCCGCGTGACGCGCGGCAGGATGCCGAGCAGGTTCTGGACGTGGTGTCCCGCCTCGTGGGCAATGATGTAGGCCGCGGTGAACTTGCAGGCGCTGCCCGAGCAGCCCCGGAAGCGCGTCTCGACCTCGCGGAAGAAGTTGGTGTCGAGGAATATCTGCCGGTCCGGCGGACAGTAGAACGGCCCCATCGCCGACTGCGCCATGCCGCAGCGGCCGCCATTGGTGCTGTTGCGAAACAGCACGATCTTGGGCCCGGTATAATTCTGGCCGCTGGCCTGGAAGATCTCGCTCCAGCGGTCGTCGATCTCGCCGAGCACGCCGGAGATCATGTCACCCATCTCGTCCTTCGGCGCGCCGGTCTTGCCGGGCGACCGCCGGTCGGCCTGCTCCATCGGCGCGCCGCCACGGGTGATCATCTCGGCGCCGCCGATCAGGATACGCGGGTCGATGCCGAAGGCGTAGCCGATCAGGCCGAGCACGATGATGGTGCCAATGCCGAGCCCGCCGCCGCCGATCGGCAGACCCATACCGCCGCCCATCCCGCCGCCTTCGTCGCGACGGTCGTCGATGTCGTCGCTGCGACGGAAATCATCGTAACGCATGGCGGCCTTTCCTCACTGTCCTTGCGCGGCTCTGCGCGAAATGCCTAACGCGGCAAACAGGTAAAATTTCCACTGTGTTAATCAATAACCCGGCCGGCAAATTTTGCCTAGCGCGAGCCGAAAAATCCGGCGTGTGCAACCTCCCCTCGCCGGGCGGCGGCGTGCGCGCGAAGCGAAAAAGCCCATCGCAATCGCCACGTTGCGCAGAGATCATCGCGCATCGACGAACGGCTCATCATCGTCGGTGCGCGTGATGAACGCGTGCGCATCGATGCGAAAAATTTTCCCGATTAAGTCCATTTTTACTTTGCCACGTCAATGTGTGGGCAGTCGGTTGTTAGGTCCCGCGTCGCCGACAGCGTCGCCTGAGTCAGAGTTCTTGAGTCATGGTAGAGTCGCGTCGCGGGGCGTCTGCAAAGGCGCCCCGCACTAAATTTCAGCCGCTTGAAGAGCAACGAATCATCGTCGGCGACTGCGTCGCCGAGATGTCGAAACTGCAGGCCGCATCCGTCGACCTGGTGTTCGCGGATCCTCCCTACAATCTGCAGCTCAAGGGCGAGCTCAAGCGTCCCGACGAATCGCAGGTCGATGCCGTCGACGACGATTGGGACAAGTTCTCCTCGTTCGCCGCCTATGACGACTTCACCCGCGCCTGGCTGCTCGCCGCGCGCCGCGCGATGAAGCCGAGCGCGACGATCTGGGTGATCGGCTCCTATCACAACATCTTCCGCGTCGGCGCGATCATGCAGGATCTCGGCTTCTGGATCCTCAACGACATCGTCTGGCGCAAGTCCAACCCGATGCCGAACTTCCGCGGCCGCCGCTTCACCAACGCGCACGAGACCATGATCTGGGCCGCGCGTGACGAGAAGGCGAAGGGCTACACGTTCAACTACGAAGTGCTGAAGGCCGCCAACGAGGACGTTCAGGCGCGCTCGGACTGGCTGATTCCGTTGTGCACCGGCGAGGAGCGGCTGAAGGACGCCGACGGCAAGAAGGTTCATCCGACGCAGAAGCCGGAGGGCCTGCTGGCGCGGGTGCTGTTGTCGTCATCGAAGCCCGGCGATCTCGTGATCGATCCGTTCAACGGCACCGGCACGACCGGGGCCGTGGCAAAACGCCTCGGCCGCCGCTACATCGGTTTCGAGCGCGACAAGGTCTATGCGAAGGCGGCAGAGCGGCGCATCGCCGCGGTCGAGCCGCTGCCGGAGGCCACGCTCGCACCGTTCATGACGGCGCGCGAAGCGCCGCGCGTCGCCTTCTCGGAGCTGATCGAACGCGGCATGATCGCGCCCGGCACCAAGCTCGTCGACTCCAAGCGCCGCCACGGCGCGCTGGTGCGCGCCGATGGGGCCATCATGCTGGGCGACAAGGTCGGCTCGATCCACCGCATCGGCGCGGTGGCGCAAGGTCTGCCGGCCTGCAACGGCTGGACCTTCTGGCATGTCGAGACGAAGGGCGGCCTCAGGCTAATCGACGAATTGCGCGCCGAGATTCGCTCCGAGATGTCCGTCGCCTGACGCTCACGAATTCCGGCGTTCCTGTCCGGAATAACGCGCCAGCAGGTCTTCGACCTCGTACTGCTCATCGTAGCGAGCGTCGTCGCGCGGCACGACCGAGACCTGCGCAGTCGACTGCGACGATTTACCCCTGCGTCCCGCCAGGGCCGGATAGTAGCTGTCCACCGGCGGCAGCTGCATGCGATCGAGCTCAGGCTCCGCCGGCCAACGCGTGACGCGCCGGGCGGCCGCCGGCTCGATGCGGAGCTGCCGCCTGCCCCGGGCGCGCGCAAACAGCACGCTGATCGAGAAGCCCGCAATCGCGACTGCGCCGAGGAAAGCGAACATCCGCGTCTTGGACGCATCGTCCCCGGACATGCCGATCGTCACGGCCGGCGACGCATCCGCAGCGGCCAGCGCCGGCGTCGCGGGAGCAGCCGCTTCCGCGGCGCTGGTGTCGCTGGCGGCAGCGAGCGTGTAGGAGGATGCGCGCGGCGCGCCGGGCTCCGCCGCTGCCTGCAGCGTGCCGGACTGGTCGGGCCAACGCGTCGCAACAGCAGATTCGTTCACAGCCGCGCCGACCGGGTCGGGCGAACCCGCCGACGCTGACGCGACGGGCGCCGGCGCGGCGACCGGTGCAGGCGCGGCCGGAAATGCAGCAACCGACGGAAACGCAGACGTCGCCGGCACAGACGCCGCAGCGGTCGGCGTCGAGGACACGACCTTCACCTCATCGGCGGCGTCCTTGGACGACGATTGGATCTCGGCACGTGCATTGGCCGCGGTCGACGAGAGCTGAGCCCGCTCCTTCTGCGAGGCGAGCTTGCGCGTGACCAGCGACGCGCCCTTCGCTTCGCGATCGTCGTCGCGCAGATACCAGCACTGCTTCTTGGTCGCGCGATCGATGCGATAGAACCAGTGCTTCCCCGCCGGCGTCCCCGCAGGCTTTGCAAGGCATTCGTCTGCAGCCGATGCCGGTGTAAACTCGATTGTCGTCGCAGCCGCTCCCGCCAGCACGGCGATAGCAACGCACGGCAACAAACTCGTCGTTCGATTCGTCATCAGACCTCCGACGATTCAACGCGCCCCCGTTGCGCCGTTTCGGCGATGACTTCGTTCGGAATAAGGCTGCGGAGGTTCCATTTGTCGAAACAATGTTAGAACAGCGGTGTCCTTTGGATGCGTTCTAATATTTTCGGGCTGTTTTGTCGCAGCAACAGTGGGAATAGTCGACGCTGTGTCTCCCATCGTGCGTTATGTCGCTCACGACAAACACGCGGATGTGAGAAAACCCTAGACTGCAATCATGAATGCCAATCACCGCGACGCGCAAAGCCGACTTTGATGCGCGTGCGACTCATTTGATCTTCATCAATGCCTTCTCGACGACTTCGCGCGTGTACGGCTTCTGAATCACCGGCATGTCGGACAGCTCCGCCGGAATCGGCGCACGCTCGCCATAGCCGGTCGCGAACATGAAGGGCACGCCGAGTTCCTTCAACCGGTGCCCGACCGGCAGGCTGCTCTCCGCGCCAAGGTTGATGTCGAGCAGCGCGAAGCTCGGCACCGCGCGCTCGATCGACTTCAACGCCTGATTGACGGAGGCCGCGGTGTCGATGTGCCGCGCACCCAGCTCGAGCAGAATCACTTCGGCGCCCATCGCGATGATCAGATTGTCCTCGACGATCAGCACCGTACCGGACAGCCGCGGCTTGTCCTCTTCCTTGAACTGATGACGGGAGGGAGCGCCTGTCATCGCCGGCACCATCTGGACGAAATTGGCAGGGATCACGAAACGCGCCTGCACGCCGAGCAGGTCGAAGCGGATCTCGGCGTCGCCCTTGAGGTCGAACGGCACCGAACGCTCGATGATGGTGGTGCCGAAGCCGCGCCGCGACGGCGGCTGCACAGGCGGGCCGCCGCTCTCCTTCCAGTCGATGACCAGGCTCGCGCCGGGATCGAGCCGCCAGATCACCTGCACCTGTCCGGTGGAGTCGGCCAGCGCGCCGTATTTCGCCGAGTTGGTCATCATCTCGTGCACGACGAGCGCGAGCGTTGCGAACGCCTTGGGGTCGAGCGCGACATCCGGCCCTTCCATCAGCACCCGCCCTGCCCGCGAACCGAGATAGGCCCCCGCTTCCGATTCGAGCAGCGCGCGCAACGCGACCGGCGCCCAATTGAGATTGGTGATCTGGTCGTGGGCGCGCGCCAGCGACTGGATGCGACCACCGAGCACGGAAGCGAACTCCTCGACAGAGCTCGAGGTCTCCTTGCTGTGCGCGACCAGGCCGCGCACGAGGCTGAGGATGTTGCGGACGCGGTGATTCAGCTCCGCGATCATCAGCTCCTGCCGCTCCTGTGCGCCGCGGCGCTCGCGCGCGGCGAGCTCCGAAAGCTGCAAAATCACTTCGAGCAGAGTGATGCGCAGGCCCTCGGCGATGCGCAGGTCCGCCGAAGACCATGGCTTCGACTGGCCGGCCACCGTCTGCTGCCACAGCTCGAAGCTCTTGCGCGGCGTCAGGCGCGGCCCGAGCGGCCCCTCGGCATAGGTCTTGTTCGGATCGCCCGCCCAGTTGACCGAGCGCAACACCTCGCGGCGGAAGAAGATCAGGCAGTCGCGCGGCGTGCGCGAGATCGGGACGGCGAGGAAGCCGGCGGCGCGATCGCGGAATACCTCGCCGGCCGCGTACACCTTGGCAATCTCGGCGCTGGCGCAGATGCGGCCGGGGGAGGTCCGGTTGATGAAGCCGATGAGGTCCTGCACCTCCTCTTCGGTCGGCGTCTCGCCCTCGAGCGTGATCTCGTCGTCGGACCACACGGCGATGCCGTCGCACTCGATCATCTGCCGATAGTCGGCGACAAGGTCGAGGATCGCGCGCTTGCTGTGCGCCTGCGCAGCCGCGCGCTCGATCAGCCGTTCCTGGATCTGATGCGCACGCGCCTCATAGGCGACGTCGGTCTCGCGCTCGCGCGCCTCGAGCAGCCAGGAGTACATCTGGCCGAACAGCTCGGCCGCGGTACGCTTCTCGAACGACAGATGATGCGGCGCATAGTGATGGCAGGCGAACAGGCCCCACAGCTTGCCTTCGCGCAGAATCGAGACCGACATCGACGCGGCGACGCCCATGTTGCGGAGATACTCGATGTGAATGGGCGAGACCGCGCGCAGCACGCTCATCGACAGGTCGAGCAGTCCGGCATTGTGCGTAGGCGTCGACTGCAGCGGCGCAGGCGCGGCGTTGATGTCGGCGATGATCCGGAGCCAGTTGCGCTGATAGAGCTGCCGCGCCTGCTTGGGAATGTCCGAGGCCGGATAATGCAGCCCGAGGAACGGCTCCAGGCCGGAGCCCGCGACCTCGGCGATCACCTCGCCCGAGCCGTCGGGATGAAACCGATACACCATCACCCGATCGAAGCCGGTCAACAGCTTGAGCTGGCGCGCCGCCTCCTGCGCCAGATCCATCATCCCCGTCGTCTTGCGGATGCGGCCGAGCATCAGCCGCACCAGTTCGCCGGAATTGACGCCGGGCTCGATCAGACTGGGCTCGGCCTCGACGACGAGATACGCACCGGAAAAGTGGATGGCGAGGTCGAAAAGCTTGCCACGACCCTGCAGATCGACGCCGAACACGCGCTCGACCGCATCCGGGCCGCTGAGATAGTCGACCCTGGCACGGATCGCGGCCGCGGCCGCCTCCGAGAGCACGGCGTCGAGCGGCTGCTGCAGCAGCCATCCGAGGTCGCCGCCGAGAAAGTCCGGCGCGTTCTCCGAGGCCATGCATATGGTGAAGTCCGACACCAGCGCCAGCAGGAATCCGAACGGTTGAACCGTCCCGGGAACATGGATCGGCTCGCGATCGCAATTGGTGAGGTTGACCGGCTCGTTCATGCTGCTGCCATCGCCTTCGCAAACATCGCGAACGCTTCGCGTGCACTCATGATCACTCTGACATCGTCGCCGGGAGGAAGCGGCTCTTCCGCAAGCTGTGACAGGAAGCTGCGCCACAGCCCCTGCCCCGCGCCATGACGCAGATGGCGCGTCGCCCGTCGCACGCGGGGGTCAGCCGAGGCCGCGACGATACGCAGCAGATAGGCCGCCCCGAGACGCGATCCTTCCAGGACATAGAGCGTGCCGAAGACGAAGGGACGATCGAGCGGCCGCGCCGGCAGGTCCATCGGAACGATACAGCCGTTGAGATCGGCAAGATCGGCGCGGATCGCATCCGTGCGCCGCCGCCGGGTCCAGTCGCCGATCATCGCGTCGGCGCCGGCACGGTCGAGCATCTGTTCCAGCGGCAACAGCGCGGCCGCGCTGGCCTGCAGGAAGCGGCGATAATGCGCCGTCGTGGTCAGGTCGAAACGGCTGAGGCGCTCGTCGAGGGCATGATGAGCCGCCGACGTGGCGGCCTTCAATCTGTCGCGAATGCCCTCGGTGCCGTCAGCGGGAATTGGATCATCGGAAATGGCAGCCAGCGACATCAAGGGGCTCAGAAAAAGGAGATGGGGCCGCACGGCGCGCCACGGCCTCATGCAACGTCACTGGAACGGGTGAGTTCCCGCTCCAAGCGACGTTTTTTCTGGCATCCCCGGGGGCCTTGGCATTCCTCAGGCCGAGACCTCGGCAAGCGCCTTCTTCACCGCCGGCCGTTCAGCCATGCGCTTGAAATGAGCCGCGACCTTCGGGAAGGCGTTGATGTCGACGCCGTCGCCCTCGAGCCATTGCGCGATCGTGAACAGATAGGGATCGCAGATCGTGTACTGCTCGCCCATCACCCAGGGACCGCGCAACATCTTCTGCTCGATCAGCGCGAAGCAGGCACCCATCGTCTCCGGCACCTTCTTCTTCATGTCGGCGAAAGAGGAGTCTTCGGTCGCCCAGCGATAGCCGCGCATCTTGTGCGCGTGGGCGATGTGGACCGTCGAGCAGAGATAGCTGGTGAAGGACTGCACCTCCGCGAAGGCGAAGACATCGTCGAGCGGTGCAAGACGAGCCTCCGGGAAGCGCTGCGCGATATAGGCGAGCATCGCCGGCGTCTCGGTCAGAACCCCCTGCTCGGTCACCAGCGCCGGAACGCGCCCCTTGGGATTGATCGCGAGATAGTCCGGGCTGTTCTGCTGGTTGGTCTTGAAGCTGAGCTTCTCGGCGACGTAGTCGGCGCCGGTCTCGGCCAGCGCGATGTGTGAAGCGAGCGCGCAGGTGCCTGGCGCCACATAGAGCTTGAGCATGGTGATCCCTGACAAGACGAGACGCGAACCTAGCGGCGGCCGCATCGGCCGTCCATCCCGCTGTCGAAGGAATACGTCTGCGCAGCCAGCATGCGCCGGCGGTCGGGCAAACGGCAAGGCGGCCTCAGGTCACAGCGGCGCCACATCCATCGTGTGGACCGCCGTCGGGAAGTAGCGGAAGCCGTCACCGGCCTTGCCGATGTGCCCGATGCCCGGCCATGGAAAGTGATAACCGAGAATCCGCGTCCGGTTGGCGGCGAGCATGTCGAGCACGCGGACGCGGGTCTTGGCGGCCTGCTTCGGGTCGGTGTCATAGGCGAACTCGATCAGCGGCTTTTCGATCAGCAGCACCGGATGATGGGAGATGTCGCCGATATAGGCGAGCTGATCCTTGCCCGACTGGATCAGGAAGATCGTATGCCCGACGGTGTGGCCCGGCGTGAACATCGCCTGGACGCCCGGCAGGAACTCCTGGCCGTCCTTGAAGAAGGTGATGCGGTCCTTGACAGGCACGAGATTGCGCACCGCCTGCTCGTAGAACGCCTTGTAGTTGGGGCCGACCTTGGCCTCGTCGGTCCAGAAGGTGAAGTCGGCTTCGGAGATGAACAGCTCGGCATTGGGGAAGCTCGGCTTGCCGTCCGGGCCGATGACGCCGCCGCAATGATCGATATGGGCATGCGTCATGACCAGCGCATCGACGTCCTTGGCCTCGATGCCCGCCTGCTTCAAGGTCATCAGCATCTTGCCGGTGGTGTCGCCGAACAGCTTCGAGACACCCATGCCGTTGTCGAAGATGATGATCTTGTCTCCCGTGTTGAGCACCAGGATGTTCTGCTCGAGGGTCGCGGCGCCTGTCGGCAGAAAGTTGCTCGTCAGCATTCCATCGAGATCACCGGGAGAAATGCCGAGGAACGCCGCATGGGGATCGCCGAGCGGCAGCACGCCGTCGGAGATGATGGTGGCCTCGGCCGAGCCGAGCTTGAAGCGGAAGAACGTCGGCGCCTGCGTGTTCAGGAACGGCCCCTTGGCCAGGACGGGACTCGTGAGACCGTACAGCCCGGCCGCAGCGCCAAGGCCCAGCATCGAACGACGTGAAAATCCTGTTAGCTTTGTCATCTTTGCCTCCCCAAATCGATCTTATTCCTTGCTCGCGTTGGTCCGAGCTGCCGATCATGATGTTGTCACTTCAACAAGGTGCCGACGCTTTCCCCTTCTCGATCAGCACGCCCGTTCTCGATGAGCACGCCGCTCATGGTCATGTGCAGCACCGGTTTCCGCGCTCAACCCTCATGGTGAGGAAGCGCTCAGCGCCGTCTCCGGACGATGCTACGCATCGCCGGGAGAACCGTGAGGCCCCAGGGTGGCCTCGCCCTTCGAGACGCCCGCCTGCGGCGGGCTCCTCAGGGTGAGGAGCAGCAGCTCGGAACAGGTCTGCGCGCTCAAAGAGCACGACCATCAAACACAATCTAAGATTATCTACATCTGCAATGCAGTCGCAACGTAAAAGACAAGCCAAGCGAAAGGATTCAGCGCTGCAGTCGCGAAACTTGGCGCAGCATCGGCGGTTGCTTGCAGAATGATCGTTCCAGGCGACGCGACGCAGGGTCCATCGGCGCGGATCGGATGTCTGGCTATGCGAGTCAGGCACGCCCCTGCCATTGAGAAACAGTGTTCCTGTCGATCGATGGCGAAACACGACAGACGCGACCTCGCCGTCTCGCGGCGCGAAGCGCCCGAGCTGTTGCCGAGAAGGACCCTCGCAAAGAGGAGGGCGCAGGGAATGCCGGGTGCTGGCCGCAACCCATGGCCCGCCTGCAACAAAGAAAGCAGGCGGCAGTCACCACAGGTCCAGCCGGTCATCCGGCATTCCCTGCGCGATGGGCTTCCGTCTTATACGTGATCTCCCCGGGGACCGGCTGTCTTGCCCCCGTCACCGGCGGATCATCATCACCGCCCGCTTGGCATCAGCACCGGGATGCCAGGACCACACGATTTCAACGTCCGCGAAAGACCCCGCACCCGCTTCACGCCGGCGAGCCGACGCAGCGTTGCACGAGACCGGTCGACGTCGTTCGTCGGACGACGCCGTCGCAGCCACCGCATCCCGCCCCGCGTGTCGTGACGACGCGTACGCCCCTCCTGCCGGGACGGAACGGGTGGATAAGACACCTGATTTGGGGGGAGAGTCAAGAGGAATTCTGAAAAACGGAACTTGCGTCTGGATGACTGCCAGGGTTGGCCCGCTGCAGTTGCCTCGTCGCCTCCCGCTCGTCGGAGCAGGTTTTATGCAGCGTCACCGTAGCTCTGTAACTCTCCAATCCGCTCCCTGGGGGCATGGATGCCGGCGTTCGCCGGAACGACGGCGGAGCGTGTCGGTACGGTCGCCGGAGCAAGATATCTCGGAACGTCCTGCGTGTCCGGCAAGCTTGAGGTTATTTGGCGAGCGCCTTCGTCGCCTCGACCAGCCGTGCACTCGCGCTTGCGGTGGCGAGCAATACACCGGCATCGCCAGTGAGGCGTGCCTCCATGAAGGCTATCGTCTTGCCGAGTTGGAGCACCCGCGCCTCGCCGACGATCGGTCCAGGTTTTGCCGGCGCAAGAAAGTTGACGGTCATGCTGACGGTCGCCGTGTAGAGCCGGCCCTCGGTCTTGATGAAGACCGCAGGTCCCATCGTATCGTCGAGCATCGATGCGAGGATGCCACCCTGGATGAATCCGGCCGGGTTGCAGAACTCCGGCTTGCCGTCGAAGCCGATCTTGATCCAGCCCTCAGCCGGGCGGCCGTCGATCAGCCGCCAGCCGAGCAACACGGCGCAGGGCGGCGAAGCGAGCGTGTCGATTGCGGTTGCGATCATGGGTGCCTCCTCGGTGCGCCCAAGTTCTAAATGTCCGCTGCTGCCAGCCCTGTGTCAGCAGCCGAAGTCGCCATCGCCGAGCGCTGTCCAGGCGCGGCTGCCGGGCGCTGATCCAGGTCGTTGTTCGAGGCGTGAATCCGCTCTCTCTCACCCGGGCCCCTCACGCCGGCGCTTCCGCTCAAGCTTCGCGACCATGCGCGCGCCAAGCCTACGCGCAATCGATGGGAAGAGCCGAAGGCCGAGGACGGCCAGCCGGGCACGCCCACCCGGAACGATGAAATGCCGATCGCGCTGGATTCCCCGCAATGTATCCGCAACCACGAGGTCCAAGGGAGTTCTCGGGATGGTCAGCGTATGTCTTCGGTTCTCCGGTGTCCGATAGGAATCGAGCTCCGCGACCATCGGCGTCTCGAACTCTCCCGGGCAGACGAGATGAACCTTGATACCTTGGCGCAGCAGCTCGTAGTGCAGGCATTCGGTGAAGCCGACCAAGGCATGTTTCGCAGATCCATAGGCGGTGAAACCGAAAATGCCGGTCAAACCGGCGATCGATGCTATGTTGATCAACCGCCCGCCAGTGGCCCCCAGATGGGGTAAAGCAGCCCTGGTGACGTTCACCGCACCAAAGAAATTGGTTTGCATCACGTCCCGGAAATCATTGTCGGTGAGGGTCTCGAACCGCCCTTCGCGCATCACGCCGGCATTGTTGAACACCATGTCAATCTGTCCACGGCGCCGAGCAACCTCCCCGATGGCCTGGAACGTCGCAATTGGATCGCCAACATCGACGGCCTGAACCTCGATATCGGCGCCGGCGTGTCGCCGACGAAGTTCGTGAGCCGCGAGGTCCAGATTATCGGTCCGCCGCGAGAGGAGCGTCAGCCGAGCGCCTTGAGGGGTAAGCGCGTTCGCTATCGCAAAGCCCAGGCCTGTCGCTCCCCCGGTGATGACAATGCTAAGTGAACGAAACATGTGAGAATCCTTGCTGAGCTTCCCAGGTGCCGTTGCTGAGCAGGACTTCGGACAAGCTCCCAGTGCTTGAAGCCTCCGGTGAGACCCCGCAGGGCGACGGCCCGTCGCCGCAAGGCATGACCACATCGTCTTCGTGCTGCCACATCCGAGCTATTCCGATTGGCATTTGAGCGACAGCGGACCGCATGCCGGGCTGCGGTCAATCGAGCGCAGCGGCGATGCGGTCGGCGAGGGCGAGCAGGGTTTCTGGTTTACCCATCGGCGCCTCCCCGTGGCCCTTCATCGGCACGTCAGCCCAGCGAGGTATGATATGGAAATGCAGGTGGAAG
Source organism: Bradyrhizobium sp. HKCCYLRH3073 (assembly GCF_051167995.1). Lineage (NCBI taxonomy): Bacteria > Pseudomonadati > Pseudomonadota > Alphaproteobacteria > Hyphomicrobiales > Nitrobacteraceae > Bradyrhizobium > Bradyrhizobium sp. HKCCYLRH3073. Next base: position 369,470 of record NZ_JBNPUD010000001.1, on the reverse strand, counting down.
ACGGTCTGACCGCTGGCAGCCCCGTTCAACTGCACGATCAGGAAACCCTCGGGTGCGAGCGCCTTGACCACGGCCCGGGCGGTGCGTCGGGTGGCTACGGCCATCCGAGCGAGCACGTCCGGCTCCACGTCCAGCAGGGTGCGGGAGGTCGAGGTCTTCGAGATCACCAGGATGTGCCCCTCTGACTGCGGAAAGGCGTCCATGAACGCGAGGACGTGATCATCCTCCCAGACCTTGGCGGCGGGGACTTCGCCGCGAAGGATTCGGCCAAAGATGTTGTTGGGGTCGTAGGGGGCGGTGAGGATCATCTGGTGCTCCGGAGTATGGGAGAGGCTGCGGTGGGGCGTTTTGTGTGACGGCGCGGCGCTCCATCGGCCGAGGACGTGTGGTCCGCGGCACGGGGGCGCAATCGCTGAGGGGGTCTCTCGCGTGCCGGGCGCGGCGCGCGTGACACGGACCGTCGTCTCTTAGTCTGGCCGAGGCTGACCGGGTGCGTGTTGCAAGCGGGCTGTACCGTGTAGGCGGCATTTCCAGATGCCGGCCACGGCAAGAAGCCGCCACAACTCAACAGTCGCAATCAAGAGAGAGTTGGACATCATTTCCCCAAACAGATCTTTCCGCTATGGACGCCGCGTACGACAAAAGCTTGCGCGCCCAGGTCGCTGGATTGCGTCGGCGTGATCTTCTCGCAGCATAGACGTGTGGAGGAATGGTCGCTTGCCAGAATCGGCTACCAACTTCGACGAGAGAGCTTTGTTGTGCCTCTGGCCTCAGCGAATGATGTTCATCGGGCGTCCAGGTGCGCTGCCGCTGCACCGGCATCCAATATCGGTCTGCCTGGTGGCGCTTCAGGGGCCTCTGCGGATCGGCACCACAATGGCCGGGGAAAGCCTGACCTGCCTTACGGCCATCGTCCCCGCAGGCTTGTCGCATACCCTTGATCCAAGCGGGGCGCCGGTCGCCGTGATATACAACGATCCTGACGATCCTTACTATCGGCGCCTCTCGCCCCATCAGGGATGTGGCCTAAGCTCACTGGCCCCTGACGTCGAAAGCTCGCTTATCGTCGCTGTGCGGAATCTCTACGCGTTGCATCAGGCCGGTCATAGACTACGCTTCGACGATTTCGATTTCGCGGCTGAGCAGGCATTGGGGATCGAACCGCGTCCACCACGAGTCGATGCGCGGGTCGAACATATCGTGTCTATCATAAGGGCTGACATCGCCCGCAATCACTCGATCCAGGAACTGGCCCGGCGAGTCGACCTTTCCCCCAGCCGCCTGCAGCATCTGTTCGTCCAAGAGATTGGGGTGCCATTGAGGACGTTCAGGATTTGGATTCGTTTCCGGCACGCTGTGGAGCGTGTGGGAGGCGGCGACTCCATCACGTCGGCGGCCCTCGATGCAGGCTTTGCGAGCTCCAGCCATTTCAGCCACGCCTTCAAGGCAACCTTTGGCGCGACTGCGGCCAGCGTGCTCAAGGACGCTCCGTCCAGGGTCCAGATTCGATTGATCGGGTAGCTACGAGGGCCGCCATGGGCGCGGCGGACGAGCGTCGCGATCGGCCGAGATCAGGTAGGGTGAACAAAGCAGCCGCCCGCCAGGGCGGCAGCGTGCCCACCGCGTCACCGCGCACCCAGAGCCAAACGATGGGCACGGCGCGCGAAACAGCGCGGCCGTGGCGAGCTGTGGTGATGCGCACCTTTGCCCACTCTACGTCAGCTAGCCGGGTTCTTCAGCCTCCGTCACAGACGCATCCTCAATCACCCAACCCATGCGCCACCACCTTGCGCATCACGTTGGGCAGCGCCTCGCCGTCGAGCGTCGCGATCGGCACCCAGCGCATGCCGTCTGGCGCGCGCGTGCGGGCCGGCACGCGGGCCGCGTAGACCACGAGCTCCAGCGGAAAATGCGTGAAGACATGTGTGACGACGCCGAGCTTGCGGTGCCAGCCTTTCACACCGGCCAACTCTGGCGCCTGCGCCAGCGCGTCGGCGTCGTCCTGGCCGGCGCGCCACTCCGAGCCGGGGACCTCGGTCATCCCGCCGAGCAGGCCCTTCGAGGGACGCGAGCGCACCAGCAGCTCATCGCCCCTGACGACGACGAAGGCGGCGCCACGCCGCAGCGCGCCGGTCTTCTTGGCGCCTTTGCGCGGGAACGTCTCCTGGTCACCGCGCTCGCGCGCTGCGCAGTCGTCGTTCAGCGGGCACAGCGCGCAGGCCGGCTTCTTCGGCGTGCAGATGGTGGCGCCGAGGTCCATCAGCGCCTGCGCGCTGTCGCCGGCGCGGGACGGTCCGAGCAAGGTGGCGGCTAGCGCCTGGATCTGCGGCTTGGCCTGCGGCAATGCCTCCTCCACGGCGAATAGCCGCGAGACGACGCGCTCGATGTTGCCGTCGACCGGCATGGTCAGGCGATCGAACGCGATCGCGGCGATGGCCGCGGCAGTATAGGGACCGATGCCGGGCAGCGCGCGCAAGCCCTCCTCCGTGTCCGGGAAGGCGCCGTCATGCTCGCGCATCACGGTGACGGCGCAGGCATGCAGGTTGCGCGCCCGCGAATAATAGCCGAGCCCCGCCCACATCCGCAGCACGTCGTCGAGATCGGCGCTGCCGAGCGCAGTGACATCAGGCCAGCGGGCGACAAACTTCTCGAAATACGGCCCGACCGCCTTCACCGTGGTCTGCTGCAGCATGATCTCCGACAACCAGACCCGATACGGATCGGAGCGCTGTCCGGCTGGCGCACGCCATGGCAGCCGCCGGCGATGGCGGTCGTACCAGGCGAGAAGCTGTGCGGGACGCCCTGCTTCCCCGACAGCGATATCATGTTTGCGAGAAGCCTTGAGTTGAGCCACCCCTCCTCCATACGAGGAAACGAGCAACGAGACCAGAACCCTGATCCGGAAGTCCCCAACTCGTGGCAGAGCCAAATAGAATGCGCTCGCATTCTATAACGTCCCGCGTTATAAGTTCCGGATGATCCAGAGCTTCGCGGATCGCGAGACGGAGCTGATATGGAGCGGCCGACGGAGCCGGAGATTGCCGTCCGACATCCAGGATGTCGCGCTTCGCAAACTTCGTCTTTTGAATCAGGCGCGGGTTCTCGACGATCTCCGCATGCCGCCGGGCAACCGTCTCGAAGCCTTGAAGGCTGACCGCGTCGGCCAGCATTCGATCAGGATCAACGATCAATGGCGAATTTGCTTCGTCTGGGATGATAGAGGACCGGCGCATGTCGAAATCGTCGACTACCACCGCTAGAAGCAACCTGCTGCACAATCCCCATCCCGGCGAAATCCTGCTGGAAGAGTTCCTCAAGCCGATGGGGCTGAGCCAGAACGCGCTGGCGCGTGCCGTTCACGTGCCGCCCCGGCGGATCAATGAAATCGTGCTGGGCAAGCGCGACATCACTGCCGACACCGACCTGCGCCTTGCCCGTTATTTCCGGATCTCGGAGGGCTTTTTCCTCGGTCTCCAGATGGATTATGATCTCATGCAGCGGCGCCGCGAGATTGCGCCGGACCTGAAGGCCATCCGGCCGCGTGCGGCCTGACGCCCGCGCCGTTGCGAGCATTGATCATGGCAAAGCCCGGCCGCCTCACCGCAAAGCCTCTCTCGCTGATGATGGGCGACGTGCTGACGGCCGCCTATGCCAAGCAGGGGTTTGCCGCACGTGAACTCGTGACACGCTGGCCGGAGATCGCGGGCCGCGACATCGCCGAGCATGCCCAGCCGTTGAAGATGCAATGGCCGCGGCCGGTCGAGGGCCAGCCGCAGGAGCCGGCCACCTTGATCCTGCGCGTCGAGGGGCCGATGGCGCTGGAGATCCAGCATTCCTCGGATGTGATCCTGGAGCGGGTCAACCGCTTCTTCGGCTGGCATGCCGTCGGCAAGCTGGCGCTGCGCCAGGGCCCGTTGACCCGGCCGCCGGTGAAGCGCCGCCCGGCCCCGCCCGATCCGAAGACGGTGGCGAAAGTCGCGCAGACCCTGACCGCGATCGAGGACGACGCGCTGCGTGACGCGCTGGCCCGGCTGGGCGCGGCCATCAAGCGAAATTGACGTTCGCCGTTTGATCCCGGCTTGAGCGCCGGCATTGCCTCCAACTGGGTTTCAAGCTAGCGAAAAGGCACGTCACGAGTGTTTCAGGCGCGAGATGCGCCCATTTCGGAGCAGAGCCTTGATCATTTCCCGCCGCGCCTTCACCGCAGCCTTGTCGCTGACCGGCCTCGCCGCCCTGGCGGGCCTGTCCCCGCTGCGGCTGATCTCGGACGCGATGGCGCAGAGCGCCGCCGATGTCGCCAAGCCCCAGTCCTTGCCCGACATGGCGATCGGGCCGGCAGACGCCGCGGTGACCATCACCGAATACGCCTCCATGACCTGCCCGCATTGCGCGGCGTTCAACGCCACCGTGTTCCCGAAGCTGAAGGCCGAATACATCGATACCGGCAAGATCCGCTACATCTTCCGCGAGTTCCCGCTCGACATCAAAGCCGCCGCGGGCTCGATGCTGACGCGCTGCATCGCCAATGGCGACGCACAGAAGTATTTTGCCGTCACCGACATGCTGTTCCGTTCGCAGAACGACTGGGTGGTCAAGAACACCACCGAGACCCTGACGCGGATCGGCAAGCAGGCCGGCCTCAGCCAGCAGCAGGTCGAGGCCTGCCTCAAGGACCAGGCGCTGCTCGACAAGATCGCCGCCGACCAGAAATACGCGAGCGACATTCTCAAGGTCGATTCGACGCCGACCTTCTTCATCAACGGCGAGAAGATCAAGGGCGAGGCTTCGATCGAGGAGTTTCAGAAGAAGATCAACCCGCTTCTGAAGAGCTGATTCGAGAGACTGAGTCCGACAAGACACAGCGCGGCCCCTTCGTGGGGCCGCTTCTGATTCGTGGGCCGTTCGCCGCGAGAAAGCCTTGGAAAAGCGGGGCCGCCGGGTTGCCCTCGCGGGCGGCCATCGCCATTGTCCGGCCCCTAGAATGGGGCGCAAAGGCGACTCAGTCCACATTGACATTGCCTTCCATGGTATTGTCGGGGTTGGGAGATTCGTCTCCCGCCAACAGAGAATCTGTGCATGAAACTCACGCGTCTTCGTCTTCACGGTTTCAAGACGTTCGTCGAACCGACTGACTTCGTGATCGAACCCGGTCTCACCGGCGTCGTCGGTCCGAACGGCTGCGGCAAGTCGAATCTGGTCGAGGCGCTGCGCTGGGCGATGGGCGAGACCTCGCACAAATCGCTGCGCGCGGCCGACATGGACGCCGTGATCTTCTCCGGCTCGAACACGCGGCCCTCGCGCAACCACGCCGAAGTGGTGATGACGATCGACAACAGCGATCGCACCGCGCCCGCCGCCGTGAACGACCGCGACATTCTCGAGATCTCGCGCCGCATCGAGCGCGAGGCCGGCTCGGTGTATCGCATCAACGGCCGCGACGTGCGCGCCCGCGACGTGCAGATCCTGTTCGCCGACGCCGCCACCGGCGCTCGCTCCCCGGCCCTCGTCCACCAAGGCAAGATCGGCGAAATCATCCAGGCCAAGCCCGAGCAGCGCCGCCGCGTGCTGGAAGACGCCGCCGGCGTCGCCGGCCTGCATGCGCGCCGCCACGAGGCCGAGCTGCGGCTGAAGGCGGCCGAGACCAATCTGCTGCGCGTCGAGGACGTCATCGGCCAGCTCTCCGGCCAGATGGAAGGCCTGCGCAAGCAGGCGCGGCAGGCGATCCGCTATCGCGAGGTCGCCGCCAAGGTGCGCAAGGCCGAAGCGACGCTCTATCATCTGCGCTGGATGGGCGCGCATGCCGACCTCAACGACGCCGCGCATGTGCACGATGTCGCCGTGCGCGAGATGGCGGAGCGGACCCGCGAGCAGGCAGAATCCGCCCGCATCCAGGCCATCCGCTCGTCGCATCTGCCGGCGCTGCGCGAGGCCGAGGCCCGCGCCGCCGCGACGATGCAGCGGCTGAAGAACGCCCGCGATCTGCTCGACCGCGAGGAGGTGCGCGCCAAGGAGCGCGTCGGCGAGCTCGACCGCCGCCTGATGCAGCTCACCGCCGACGTCGCGCGCGAGCAGCAGCAGAACCAGGATGCGCAGGTCGCGCTGCAACGTCTTGAAACTGAAGATGCGGAGCTGAAGGAAGAGATCAAGGCGCGCGTCGAGATGCGCAGCGGCGTCGACGAGCGCGTCGCCGAGGCCGAGGCGCTTCTGTCCGAGACCGAGCGCCAGTTCACCGAGCTGACGACGCAGCTCGCCGATCTCACCGCCCGCCGCAACCAGCTCGAGGCCAACGTCCGCAGCCATCGCGACCGTCTCGCCAGGCTCGACCAGGACATCGCCAATGTCCGCGCCGACGAGGAGCGTCTGGCGCAGGAGACCGCCCATCTCGGCGATCTCGACACGCTCGCCGCTTCGCTCGAAGCGGCCGAGGAATCCGAGGCGCAGGCCGAGGCCGCTGTGCAGACCAACGAGGCCGCGCAGGCCAATGCGCGGCAGAAGCTCGAAGCCTCGCGCGCCCCGCTCGCCGAAGCCGAGAAACGCGTGCAGCGGCTCGAGACCGAGGCGCGCACCATCTCCAAGATGGTCAACAGCGAGACCAAGAATCTGTGGCCGCCGATCATCGACGGCGTCACCGTCGCCAAGGGATATGAGAAGGCGCTCGGCGCCGTGCTCGGCGACGATCTCGACGCGCCCGTCGATGCCTCCGCGCCGATGCACTGGACCGTCGCCGGCGCCGAGGTCACCGACCCCGCATTGCCCGACGGCGTCGAACCGCTCGCCGCCTATGTGCAGGCGCCGCCGGAGCTGTCGCGTCGTCTCGCCCAGATCGGCGTGGTGTCGCGCGATCGCGGCGCGCAGCTGGTGTCGCAGCTGCGGACCGGCCAGCGGCTCGTGTCGCCGGAAGGCGACGTCTGGCGCTGGGACGGCTTCATTGCCGCCGCGCACGCGCCGACCGGCGCGGCCCGCCGGCTCGCCGAGCGCGCCCGCCTGATCGACATCGAGGCCGAGCTGGAGCAGGCGCGCATCGACGCCACGAACAAGCGCCAGGCGCTGGAGAGCGCCGAGGCCGAGGTGAAGGCTGCGACCGCCGCCGAGAGCGCCGCGCGCGAAGCCTGGCGCGCCGCGCAGCGCGAGGTGAACTCGGCGCGCGAGCGCCACGCCAACGCCGAGCGCGAAATCAACCGCCATTCGGCGCGCAAATCGGCGCTGGTCGAGGCGTCCACGCGTCTCGCCCACGACCGCGCCGAGATCGCCGAGCTGCACCAGAATGCGCTGGAGGCGATCGAGGAGCTGCCGGCGACCACCGAGGCCGACGGCCGGCTGGCCGCCGTGCGCGCCGAGATCGAGACCAAGCGCCGCGCCGCCGCGCAGGTGCGCGCCGAGGCCCAGGCGCTGGCCCGCGAGGCCGAGCTCGCCGATCGCCGCGTGCAGGCGATCATCAGCGAGCGCAACGACTGGTTCAACCGCATCCGCGGCGCCGGCTCGCAGATCGCCACCATCGAGGCGCGCATCGCCGAGGTCCGGGACGAGCGCGCCGAGCTCGACAACGCGCCGGAGATCTTTGCCGAGAAGCGCAGCGCGCTGATCGACGAGCTTGCGATTGCCGAGGAGGAGCGCCAGGTCGCGGCCGACGCGCTGGCCGAGGCCGAGACCGCGATGGGCGACACCGATCGGGCCGCCAAGGCGTCGCTGGAAGCGTTGTCCAAGTCGCGCGAGGCCGCGGCCCGTGCCGAGGAGCGGCTGGAGAGCGCCAAGCGCCGCATCGGCGACGTCGAGCGCGAGATCCACGACATGCTCGAATGCGAACCGCAGGCGGTCGCGGCGATGGCCGAGATCGGCCCGGACACGCAACTGCCGCCGCTGCACGAGATCGAAGAGACCCTGGAGAAGCTGCGCCGCGACCGTGAGCGGCTGGGCGCCGTCAACCTGCGCGCCGAGGAGGAGCTGACCGAGGTCGAGGGCTCGCACACCGCGCTGACCACCGAGCGCGACGACCTGGTCGAAGCCATCAAGCGGCTGCGCCAGGGCATCCAGAGCCTGAACAAGGAGGCGCGCGAGCGCCTGCAATCCTCGTTCGAGACCGTCAACGACCACTTCAAGCGCCTGTTCACCGAGCTGTTCGGCGGCGGCGAGGCGGCGCTGCATTTGATCGAGAGCGACGATCCGCTCGAGGCCGGCCTCGAGATCATCGCCAAGCCGCCGGGCAAGAAGCCGCAGACGCTGTCGCTGCTGTCGGGCGGCGAGCAGGCGCTGACGGCGATGGCGCTGATCTTCGCGGTGTTCCTGACCAACCCCTCGCCGATCTGCGTGCTGGACGAGGTCGACGCGCCGCTCGACGACCACAACGTCGAACGCTTCTGCAACCTGCTGCACGAGATGAAGGGCTCGACCGAGACCCGCTTCATCATCATCACCCACAACCCGATCACCATGGCACGCATGAACCGGCTGTTCGGCGTCACCATGGCCGAGCGCGGCGTGTCGCAGCTCGTCTCGGTCGCGCTCGACGAGGCCGTGAAGATCCTCGACCAGCAGGTGGCGTGATCGTGCTTCCTCATTCCGGACCGCCGCTCGCGCGGCGCCCGGGATGACGCATGGAGAGGAGGATGATCTCTCCCGATCTGCCCGCCGCGCTCAAGGCCGCTCTCGAAGCCAGGCTGCACGGGCAGTCGCGGCAGGATGCAGCCGCCCGAGCGGCCCGCATCTCGGCCGCCTATCGCAGCGGCGGCAATTCCGGAACGATCACGAGCGACGCCGACGCCATCGCCTATGCCACCGTGCGGATGCCGGCGACCTATGCGGCCGTCGCAGCCAGCCTGAACGCCGTGATGCAGGCCTGCCCGGACTTCGCACCGGCCTCGCTGCTGGACGTCGGTGCCGGGCCGGCGACCGCGAGCTTTGCTGCGGCGGAAGCGTTTCCGCCGCTGACCTCGTTCAACGCCGTCGATTCCAATGCAGCGTTGCGCGGGCTGGCGCTGACGCTCGCTGACGACACGATGCGCCTCCGCGACCTCTCCTATGCGCTGGGACCGGCGCGAGCGCTGCTCGATCGTGCCGGAAGTGCCGATCTCGTCATCGCCAGCTACATGATCGGCGAACTGACGGACGCCGATCGCCCTGCGATCGTGGACGCGCTGTGGGCGACGACCGGTGATACGCTGCTTATCGTCGAGCCCGGCACGCCCGCCGGCTATCAGCGCATCCTCGCAGCGCGTGACCGCCTGATCGCAGCCGGCGCTCATGTCGTAGCGCCCTGCCCGCACGCAGCGCCCTGCCCGCTGGTCGCACCGGACTGGTGCCATTTCGCGCAGCGGCTGGCGCGGTCCCGGGCGCATCGCGAGCTGAAGGGCGCCGACGTCCCGTTCGAGGACGAGAAGTTCAGCTTCATTGCCCTCACGCGCAAGCCAGCAACGCATCAGCCCGCCGCACGCGTGCTCGCGCCGCCGTCGGTCACCAAGGTCGCGACAGCCGCGAAGCTGTGCCAGGCGGATGGCGCTGCCCGCGTCGTCAGCATCCCGCGCCGTGACAAGCCCGCCTTCGCCGCGGCCCGGCGCTGGGACTGGGGCGACGGCGTCGAGCCGCCGCCGCGCCACTGAATACCTGCCCGGCCGCCGATGGTTAACGACAGGTCGAGTTTGTCTCTCATTTTCGCGATTTCGCGAAACCGGCGAGAAATCCGCGTTTGCTACGGTGAGCTGCAACGGGCGCTGACATGCGCTGCTCACAAGGGAATGCATTTCGATGTTCAGGACGATGACGATCGCTGCGATGCTGCTGGCTTCGGCAGGAACCGCCTTCGCGGGCGGCCATGGCGGCGAGTCCTCGGCGCCGCCGCCGGCTCCCAAGCAGGAAGGCCCGCCGGCCAGGGCGATCATCGGCAAGAACGGGCCGGTTCTGACGGACCCGAAAGGCATGACGTTGTACTATACCGAGCGCGACACGACCGGGACCAAATCGACCTGCGACGGCGACTGTGCCCAGAAGCGCCCCCCGCTGGCGGCGCCCGACAACGCGGTCGCGACCGGCGATTTCACCGTCATCACCCGCAGCGACGGCAAGAAGATGTGGGCTTATCGCTACCGCCCGCTCTACACCTCGCAGCTCGACAGCGCCCCCGGCGATATCAAGGGCAACGACCCCACGCAGCAATGGCGGATCGCCCGTCCCTATTGAGCCCTGCGCGTCGTTGCCTCCGGCGCCAATTCGGCCACCTGGGCGCCCATCGAACGGACCGGTCAGGCCAAAGCGACTTGAACGGGCATCCCCCCTGATGCGACCAATGCACGCCGGTCCACCTGCGGACCGGCGGCGCCGTCGCGTGTCGGCCGCCTCGTTCTCCCGCCCCCTCCCTCGGAGCCCGTCATGTCCGGCTGGATCGTCCTCGGCATCATCGTCATTCTCGTGCTGTTCGCCCTTGGCGCCTACAACCGGCTGGTCGCCCTCAGCCAGCGGGTCGGCCAGGCCTTTGCCGACATCGACGTCCAGCTCAAGCAGCGCCACGATCTGATTCCGAACCTGGTCGAGACCGTGAAGGGCTATGCCGCGCATGAGCGCGGTACGCTGGATGAGGTGATCAAGGCCCGCAATGCGGCCATGTCGGCGCAGGGACCGGCCCAGGTCTCGGCGGCCGAAGGCCAGCTCTCCGGTGCGCTCGGCCGGCTGATCGCGCTGTCCGAGGCCTATCCGGATCTGAAGGCCAATGCCAACTTCCAGCAGCTCGCCAGCGAGCTGTCCGACATCGAGAACAAGATCGCCGCCAGCCGCCGCTTCTTCAACAACGCTGTGCAGGAATACAACACCGGCATCCAGCAGATGCCCGCCGCACTGTTCGCCGGCACCTTCGGCTTCACCCGCAAGGAGTTCTTCGATCTCGGCGCCAGCCGGGCCGACGTCGAGGCCGCGCCGAGCGTCAAGTTCTGATCCCGCGCCTTCCGCGCTGAAGGGTCCGACGCCATGGCCGCCTACGGTCTCTACACCCACATCGCATCGAACAAGACCCGTTCGGTGCTGCTGCTCGGCGGCCTGTTCCTGCTGATCTATGTGCTGGTGTTCGCCGGCGCGCTGATCGCGGAGGTCATGATCAACGGCAATGGCAGCGTCGCCTATTACATGAACGCTGCCACAAGCGACCTGATCAAGGCGCTGCCGTGGGCCACGATCGGCGCGGCGGCCTGGATCGTGATCGCCTATTTCTTCCACCAGACGATGATCGACGCCGTGACCGGCGGCACCGCGGTCACCCGTCAGGAGCAGCCGCGGCTGTACAATCTGCTCGAAAATCTCTGCATCTCGCGCGGCATCACCATGCCGAAGCTGAAGATCATGGACAGCCCGGCGCTGAATGCCTTCGCCACCGGCCTCAATCAGCGGCAATACGCCGTCACCGTCACGACCGGCCTGCTCGCTGCGCTCGATGACAAGGAGATCGAGGCGGTGCTGGGTCACGAACTCACCCATATCCGCAACGGCGACGTGCAGCTGATGGTCGTGGCCGTCATCATCGCCGGCGTCGTCGGCTTCTTCGGCGAATTGTTCTTCCGCCTGTTCACCAATATGAGCTGGGGCGGCGGCTGGGGCCGCTCGTCGTCGTCCTCCTCCTCATCCGACTCCGACCGCAAGGGCTCCGGCGGAGGGGCCATCATCGTCGTGATCATCGCGGTCGTGCTGATCGTGGTGGCCTGGCTGTTGTCCCAGGTGGTCAAGCTGGCGCTGTCGCGCACCCGCGAATACCTAGCCGATGCCGGGTCGGTCGAGTTGACCAAGAATCCGGACGCCATGATCAGCGCTCTGCGCAAGATCGAAGGGCGCGGCGAGCTGCCCGGCGCCACCTCCGCCGTCATGGAGTTGTGCGTCGACAATCCGCGCGAGGGCTTTGCCGACCTGTTCGCCACCCACCCTCCCGTCGATGCCCGGGTCCAGGCGCTGATCAAGTTCGCCGGCGGCCACGATCCGGGCCCGCTGGCACTGCCCACGGACGAGGCACAGCCGGACGACACCGGCACCGAAACGACAGACGGCGATGCGCCGCCACCGCTGCCGTCCGGCGGTCCCTGGGGCCAGGCCGATGGCCCGGCCACGCCGGCCGGCCAGGGACAGGCCGCTCCCGAGGGACCTTGGACCACCCCCGCGACCGGTCCCTGGGGACGGCACTAGACGTCGCCCTCGCAGCGGGATTCGGACGCCAATCCCGTGCGGCGGGCAATCGTCCTGCCAATCTCTTGCAAGTGTTTCCTCGCTGGCTCGAACGTTTGGACCGGAATGCCTCCGATTGCTCCGGCCTGTGACGGCGAACGCGCAAATTTCCCCGATCCCGTGCTGCAATGAATTTGAATTCTCCAGCGTTTCTGCCATGTTCGCGCCCAAAGCAGAATGCAATGCGCCGGCCCCCTGGCCGGCCTCAGGGCTGAAGGACTTTCCATGGCGAAACCGGCAGTGGTTGTGGTGGGCGCGGACAAGGGCGGGGTCGGCAAGACCACGGTGTCGCGGACGTTGCTCGATTATTTCAGCGCCAACAACGTCCCCACCCGGGCGTTCGACACCGAGCATCCGCGCGGCACCCTGAAGCGCTTCCACCCGGAGATCACCGAGATCGTCGACATGAATTCGACGCCGGACCAGATGAAGATCTTCGACACGCTGAGCGCGGTGGCGCCGTCAGTGACCGTGATCGACGTCCGCGCCGGCCTGATGTCGCCGACACTGGCCGCCTTGCGCGACATCGGCTTCCTCGACGCCGCCCGCTCCGGCCAGATCACCTTCGCGGTGTTCCACATCCTGGGCTCGTCGATCGCCTCGCTCGACGAGATCGCCGAGACCGCGAGCTACATGATCGGGGCGAAATATTTCCTGGTGAAGAACTTCATCAACAACACCAGCTTCTTCGAGTGGGACCAGTCGACCTACAATTCCTACTTCCACCGCATCAAGGACGCGACCGAGCTCACCATCCCGAAGCTCAACGAGATGGCGTTCGAGCAGGTCGAGGTGGCGTCGGTGCCGTTCCTCAAATTCGTCGCCAACAAGGGGCCGCGCGACGAGGCCGCCAACTACTCCTTCGTGCTGCGCGGCTATGTCCGGCATTGGCTCGCCAATGTCTGGAGCGAGTACGACCGGATCAAGCTGACCGACATCGTCGGCTCGACCAAGGCGGCGGCGCCGCGGCCGGCCGGGGAAAAATAGCATTCCCGTGACTGATGGGACTTTATCGCAACCGCATTTGACCTGATATAGGTCGGATGCCCGCGACGCCCGTCTACATCGTCTGCTCGCCCCGGCCGCAATCCGGGAAGACGCTGCTTGCGCGGGTCCTGAGCGAGTTCCTGCTGCTCAAGAACGGCCAAGTGCTCGCCTTCGACGTCACCCTGCGCGAGCCGTCGCTGCTCGACTTCCTGCCGCAGATCACGGAAACCGCGACGATCGAGGACACCTACGGCAAAATCCAATTGATGGACCGGGTGATCCTCAACGACGGTATCCCCAAGGTGATCGACCTCGGCTACTACTCGTTCGACGAGTTCTTCAAAATGTCCGAACAGATCGGCTTTTTGAAGGAGGCCGCACGGCGGAACGTGGTCCCGATCGTGCTGTACTGCGCCGAGGGCGACCGCGTCTCGATGCGCGCCTATGACGCCCTGCGGCGGCAGATCCCGAAGGCACAGCTGATCGTGGTCGAGAACGACCACGTGCTGCGCGAGGAGCTCCCCGACCTCTACAGCCGCAGCAAGCATCTGCGCATTGCCGCCCTGCCCGCCTTCCTCCGAACCTACATCGAGCGCTTCTCGTTCTCCTTCACCGGCTATCTGCGCCAGGAGAAGGACCCCTCCACCGAGCTCTATCAATGGATCCGGCGCAACTATTATGCGCTGCGCGAGATCGAGAACGAGCTCCTGATGCAGCGGTCCTGACGCCGCCGCGCGCGTTTCAGTGCCCTTCGAACGAGATCAGCGTGCGCACGGGCACGTCGAGCGCGCGCAGCTTGGCGGCGCCGCCGAGATCCGGCAGGTCGATGATGAAGCAGGCCGCCACCACGGTCGCGCCGATCTGGCGCAGCAGCTTCACCGCGCCCTCGGCCGTGCCGCCGGTGGCGATGAGGTCGTCGACCAGGATCACGCGCTCGCCGGGCTGCACCGCGTCGACATGCATCTCCATCTCGTCGGTGCCGTATTCCAGCGCGTAGGACATGCTGACCGTCTTGTGCGGCAGCTTGCCCTTCTTGCGGATCGGCACGAACCCGGCCGAGAGCTGATGCGCGACCGCGCCGCCGAGGATGAAGCCGCGGGCCTCGATGCCGGCGACCTTGTCGATCTTCGATCCGGCCCAGGGATGCACCAGCTCGTCCACCGCGCGGCGGAACGCGCGCGCGTCCGCCAACAGCGTCGTGATGTCCCGGAACAGGATGCCGGGCTTCGGATAGTCCGGAATGGTGCGGACCGTGTTCTTGATGTCCAGATCGAACGTCATCGTGCTCTCGCTACCTTGTTTTGCCGTGACCGCGAGGAATTCGTCATTGCGAGCGAAGCGAAGCAATCCAGGGCCGCGAAAACAACTCTGGATCGCTTCGTCGCTACGCTCCTCGCGATGACGGCGACCACCTGTTACGCCGGCTGCTTCAGCCGGAATGCATTCTCCACGATCCGCAAACCGACGGCATCGCCGAGCGACATCAGCGATTCCGGATGGAACTGCACGCCGCCGACCGGCAGCGTCTTGTGCTCGATCGCCATCGCCACGCCGTCCTCGGTTGCCGCCGTCACCGTCAGCACCTCGGGCATGCTGTCGCGCTCGACGAACAGCGAGTGATAGCGGCCGATCACGATCTCATTCGGCAGCCCCTGCATCAGGCGGCCGCCGCGCACCTGGACCCGCGAGGGCCTTCCATGCGCGGGCTGGGCGAGCTGGCCGAGACGGCCACCGAAATACTCACCCATCGCCTGCACGCCGAGACAGACGCCGAAGATCGGCAGCTTCTTTCGAAGCGCGGCATCGATGGTGGTCGAGATCTTGAAGTCCTCGGGACGGCCCGGCCCCGGCGACAGCACGATCAGATCCCAGCTGCGCTCGGCCAGCATCTTCAGTGCATGGACATAACGCACCACCGTGACGTTGGCGCCGACCTGGCGGAAATAGTCGGCCAGCATGTGCACGAACGAGTCGTCATGATCGATCAGCAGCACGTTCTTGCCGGAGCCTGTCGCGTCCGGCGCCGTCGACGACAGCGGCTTCGGCGGATCGCCGCGCAGCGCCTGGAACAGCGCCGCCGCCTTGACCTGGCACTCGCGATCCTCGGCCGCGGGGTCCGAATCGAACAAACAGGTGGCGCCAACGCGCACCTCGGCGAGCCCGTCCTTCATGCGGATGGTGCGGATGGTGAGGCCGGTGTTGATCGAGCCGTCGAAATTCACGGCGCCGATCGCGCCGGCGTACCAGCGCCGCGGCGAGCGCTCATTGTCCTCGACGAACTGCATCGCCCACAGCTTTGGCGCGCCGGTCACGGTGACGGCCCAGGCGTGGGTCAGGAACGCGTCGAGCGCGTCGAAGCCCGGCCGCAGCATGCCCTCGACGTGGTCGACGGTGTGGAACAGCTTCGAGTAGGTCTCGATCTGGCGGCGCGCCAGCACCTTGATGGTGCCGGGCACGCAGATGCGCGCCTTGTCGTTGCGGTCGACGTCGGTGCACATGTTGAGCTCGAACTCGTCCTTCTCCGAGTTCAGGAGCTGACGGATCTGCTCGGCATCGCCGATGGCGTCGCGGCCGCGCGCGATGGTGCCGGAGATCGGGCAGGTCTCGACGCGGCGGCCGTCGGAGCGGACGAACATCTCGGGCGACGCCGACACCAGGAACTCGCCGTCGCCGAGATTCATCAGCGCGCCATAGGGCGACGGGTTGATCCGGCAGAGCCGCTGGAACACTTCCGCCGGCGAGCGCTCGCACGGCTCGGCAAACAACTGGCCGGGCACCGCCTCGAACAGGTCGCCGCGGGCAAAGGCGGCGCGGGCCTTCTCGACCGTGGCCTGGTACTCGCCCGGCGCGTGGTCGGCAAAGCCCTGGCGCGGCTCCTTCAGATAGACGCTGGCGTCGGTGTCGCGCGGCAGGCCTGATGTCGACTGGCCGTTCCAGGAGAAATCATAAGACAGCACGACGCCGCGGCCGGTGGCGCGGTCATAGGCCAGGAGGCGATCGGGCACGTAGAGCACGATGTCGCGCTGGTCCTTTTCGCGCGGCCGCTTCTGCACGAGGTCCTCGATCTGGAAGACGAGGTCGTAGGCGAAGGCGCCGAACAGGCCGAGCAGCGGATCGTCATTGGCGGACAGCGCGGCGATCATCGCCCGCACCAGCGACATCACGCTGGCGCGGCGGGTGCGTTGGTCCTCCTCGACCGGGGCAGGCCCGCGGACGATGTGTCCGGCCAGCCGCGCCGGCGAAGCCGCAGTAATGACCACGCAGGGCTCGCGCAACGTGTCCTTCAGGAACGCGATCAGCACCTCGCCGCGGCGGTTGAGCGCCTGCAGGGTGAAGTCGGCGCCCTTGGTTTCCAGCACCAGCGGTGGGTCGGCGAAGCCGAGGTCAAAACTCTCGTAGCGGCCGGGCACGGTCGTGCCCGAGGACAGCACCACGCCGCGGCGGCGGTCGAGCAGGTCGATCAGGTCGTCGAGCCGGCTGGCATTGCCGGAAAACTGCTCGACGGCGCGCGTGATCGCGAGCCCGCTGGAGGTGCGGTAGTCGCTGCGGGCCGGAAGGGCGAAAACGGTCCTGTTCATGGGGTCCTCTTGGGCGTCCTCTTACGGAATTTGCCGAGGAAACGCCACACAGGACCAACCGGAAGCCGCCGCTGCGTGGCGGCCCCTCTGCGATCGAATGTCAAACAAATCGCACCGGCCACCTCTTACAAGGTGCGCCACCAGAGACGGGCTGGGCGGACAAGGGTGCTCATGCGGCGGAACTGACCACGGGCGGCGGGCGGGGTCAAGGGGCGGCGGGGACACAGGTGGGGGTGGCGCTTACGTGTGCGCGTCTTTCTCCACCTCGTCATGGCCGGGCTTGTCCCGGCCATCCACGTCGTCCGGCATGCTGAGAACGATGTGGATGCCCGGGACAAGCCCGGGCATGACGGAGCAACTAGTCGGCAGGATAGTTCGCTGGGATAGCTCCGCATCTCCAATGCGACAGCCCTGCCCTGGAGTGCCCCTTGCAGGGAGCGGGGCTCACCGCTGTTGGGCGAGCGGCAACTCACAACTTGCGAAGCTGAGTACTCGCGCGGCAATTGCCCTATAGCAGCCCGCGCGCGGCTTGCTTGAGATGGGCGGCGATGGCGTCGCGGGCTTCGGGTGAGGCGACGCTGCGCGCCATGGTCACGCCGCCCGAGAGAAGCGCCATCAATGCCCAGGCCTTTTGCAGCCGCGCCTCGTCGGTCTTTCCCTGCAACCCTTTCGCGATCTGCCGGGCGACCCGTTCGAGCGCCGCGCCGTAGCTGGCCTTGATGGCCGCGCTGGCGCGCGTGACGTCCGGGGTCAGGCTCTGCAGGCCGCAGCTCGCATCCAGCGCGCAAGTGAGGCGCTCACCGAGATAGAAGGCGACGAACGTCTCGGCCCAGCAGGCGCCCTGCTCCGCCTGAAGGGCTGCAATGCCGGCTCTGAGTTCCTCGAGTCCGGCCAAGGCGGCGGATTCGAACGCGGCGTCCTTCGACTTGAAATGACCGTAGAATGCGCCGGAGGTGACCCCGGCCTCCTTGGCCAGACCATCGACGCCGATCCCGCCATAGCCGAGCCGGCGAAATCCGCGGCCTGCGGCCTCCAACAGTTTTGCCTTTGCTTCCAGCTTATGTTCGGCCTGATACCGCATCTGGCGCCTCTCATAGCGATCGTTATTTCATGATTGACTCATAACGATCGTTATTCTATTAATACATCACGGTCGTTATATAATGGCCGCCATTCCCCGGACAACCGCCATAGCGCGGGCACAGGAGGACTCATGCCGATCAGTCTCACACTCACCGAAGGCGTCATCGCTGCCGACAAGGCGCCGATCGCCGTCGCGCGGATCACGGAAGCGTTCCTGAGACATCATGGTCTCGCGGGAAACAGGATCATGACGGCGAACGTCACGGCCCATCTGAACATCCTGCCGAAGGGCCAGACCTTCGCCGGTGGCACGCCTGTCGACGGAGCCTGGATCGAGACCAAGACGCCGTCCTTTGCGCTCGCCAGCCACGACATCCAGACGGCGTTCTTCGGCGAAGCCACCGACATTCTGCATGACCTCTCCGGCGGGGCGCTGGCGAGGGACCGGATCTGGTCCAACGGCGTCCATGCCGTCGACGGCACCTGGAATCTGCACGGCAGGCCGATGACCAACGAAGCGCTTGTGGGAGCCATCACCGCAGGCTGACCACGGCCATCGCGGCCGCTGCCGCATCGCGCGGCGGCGGCCCTGACCGAATGCCGACCGCTCACGTCCCCGGCTTCACCAGCCCGAGCTCCGCGAACTTCATCTCCGTCGCCACCACCGCGTTCTCATACACCTCGCCGCGCTCGACGAAGTAGTTGAAATAGCCGGCCGGCGTCTCCGGCTGGATCTCGACCAGCTCCACGGTCTTGTATTTGGGATCGGTGATGGCGCCGCTCGCGATCAGGTCGTTGATGCGCTTGAGCGCATCGACCTCGGCTTTGTAGCCGACCGAGAACCACATCTCGGTGGTCCAGTCCTGCACCTCGAACCAGTTGGCCGGCGCCTGGCCCTGCCACCCCTGGGCGAGCGGGCGGACGGCGAAGACGCGGTCGAAACCGTGTAGCTCGGAGATGATGCTGCCACGGTGATAGGCGCCGTCCATCTGTCCCTGCGGCAGCTTGGTGAAGCCGTAGAGCGACAACCATAGCGCGGCCTTGACCGCCTCCGGCGTGATCGGGCGGATGGCGCGCTCGGCCATCACCTCGGAGGCGTAGCGCAGGTCGCGCTTCGCCGCCGATTGCCGCGCCTTGACGGCATGAGCATTGGGAACCGACTTCTCCGACGGCAGCAGCGCCCGCGCCGCCTCGTTGCCGTAGAGATAGCCGGTGCCGGTCTCGGGATCATAGGTGTTGAACACGACGCCGATCGGCGTGGCGTTGAGCGTCTCCGCCGCGTGCGCGAAGTCGGCCTCGCTGCGCACCGGGACATATTGCTGCGCCGGCCACAGCCGGTCGGCGAGGGCGTTGAACGGGCCGTCGCGCCAATCCGGCCAGGAGACGAGGCGCGCCAGCGCCTCGGCATAGGCGGGACGGAACACCCCGGGATAGCCGAACATCACCGTGCGCAACTGCGACGCCGGATCCCGGTGGCGGTCGGAGGACATCAGCTCGTTGCGCAGATCGAGACCCTGAAGCCACGCCGACAGCACCAGGATCTGGCCGGATGTCGCGGTGACGAGATCCGGCGTCACGCCCCAGGCGCGGGCCGTATCGAGGAAGCCGGCGCCATGGGCGTTCAAGCCGCCCAGCCCGGCCAGCGCAAAGGCCACACGCACGGCTTTCTCCATCAGCAGAGGGATCGGGGAATGCTACCTCAGATTGTTTCTGCGACGCAACCGGCGACGAGACGCGGCGAATTCGAACATCGAACGAAGCGGCGCGTTTCGAACATGATCAACGCTCATATCCCGGCGAAACAACGGTGATTCGCGGAAACCTCGCAGCGCCAGGCGGCGGAAGGCTGCAGCCGGCGGCTGTGCGGCCCGTCACAACCTCATGTTGCGCGCGTGCATGAGGCCTCTCCTGTCGATCGGCGGTTGTCACAACCGCAAAAAGTTACATAACTTGACCGTGCGTGAGGGCAACACCTGTTGTCTATCTGCCATAGTATGGCAATGATTGGTTAACCATATTGAATTACCTTGGTTAACATGGCTCGCGGCAAACAGCCTTCTGTGTCGCATGCGCTTCCGAAGCAGCAGACGCTGCTCGATTGCTTCCTGGAAGCGCAGGCGAAGAGGACGAAGCGTCGACGGCGCTCCGCCGACGCGGCGACCAGCATCGATCCCGCCCGTCCCTTGGAGCCGACCGAGGACGCCTCGTCCCGCGACGAGGCCGAACAGACGTCGGCCGAGATCAAGGCCGTCCGCGCGGTGTAAAGTCCGCGCGGCACCGCTTCGGACCGGTGCGCCCCTGCCCTCAGCTCAGCCGAGATGCTTGTGGAAGAACGCCGTGGCGCGGCCCCAGGCGAGCTCGGCGGCCGCGCGGTCGTGCACGGTCATGCGCTGCTCGTTCACGAAGGCATGCTCGGCGTCGTAGCGGTAGAGCTCGAGCGACTTGCCGGCGGCCTTCATCGCCGCCTCGAAGCCGTCCACCAGCGCCGGCGTGCACCAATCGTCCTTGTTGGCGAAATGGGCCTGCAGCGGAATCTTGACGTCGGCGGGCTTGGCTGCCTGCTCCGGCGGAATGCCGTAGAACACGACGCCCGCGGTCAGCTCAGCGATCCGGGTGGCGCCGATGATCGTCACCGCGCCGCCGAGACAGAAGCCGGTGAGGCCGACCTTGGCGCCGTTACGGGCGAGATATTGCGCGGCGCCGCGCACCGTCTGCGTGGTCGCGTCCATGAAATCGAGCGAGTTCATCTCGCGGCCTGCCGCATCCGTGTCGTGATACGGCACCACCGTGCCCTTGTAGAGATCCGGCGCCAGCGCGTTGAAGCCGGCCAGCGCGAACCGGTCGCACATGCCCTTGATCTGATCCTGCAGGCCCCACCATTCCTGGATGACGACGACGCCCGGCGCATTGCCCTGCGCCGCCTTGGCGAGATAGCCCTTGGCCTCCTGGCCGTCGGGGCGCTTGAAGCTGATGAGTGTGCCCATGATGGTCCTCCGCAATTTCTGTTTGGGACGTTGGGAATGCGGTTTACCGCAAATGCGCGTCCGGCGCGACGGGAGGGGATCGGGTTCGCTTCAACGTGACCGCCTTCGTAGCCGGATGTCGCCACGCTCGGCCACGGGTCGCCGCGCTACACAGGCAGCGACCGTGGCGCGAACAGGATCACGGCCATGCCGGCGAGGCAGATCAGGGCGCCGGCGGCGTCCCACAGATCGGGGCGATGATCTTCGACCAGCCAGCCCCACAGCAGCGCCGACGTGATGTAGATGCCGCCATAGGCGGCGTAGGCGCGGCCGGCGAGCGGGCTGTCGGCGAGGGTCAGCAGATAGGCGAAGCCGGCAAGCGCGACCATCCCCGGCAACAGCCATAGCGGCGAATGGCCGAGCCGCAGCCAAGCCCAGAACGCAAAGCAGCCGCCGATCTCGAGCACGGCGGCGCCTGCGAAGGCCAACAATGACGTCATTGCGTCCCCTCCTCTGCCGCGCCTCGTCAACGCTACGACGGCCAGAGCGGCCAAAAGAAAAAAGCCCCCAGAGGGGGCTTTTTCAATCGCATGCGGCGATGGCTCGCGCTCCACTCAATGCGCGGCAGCCCAGACCCGCTTCTTGGTGAAGTACATCAGCCCGGCGAAGATGATCAGGAAGATGAACACCTGATAGCCGAGGCGCTTGCGTGCTTCCATGTGCGGCTCGGCGGTCCACATCAGGAAGGTCGCGACGTCGTGGGCATACTGCTTCACGGTGGCCGGCGAGCCGTCGTCGAACGTCACCTGGCCGTCGGACAGCGGCGGCGGCATCTTGATCGCGTGGCCGGGGAAGTACTTGTTGTAGTACGAGCCGTCCGGGATGGTCACGCCGTGCGGCGGGGTCTCTTCATAGCCCTGCAGCAGTGCGTTGACGTAGTTCGGGCCCTGCTCCTGGAACTGGGTGAAGAAGTCGATCAGGAACCAGGGGAAGCCGCGCTTGTAGGAGCGCGCCTTGGCGATCAGCGACAGGTCCGGCGGCGCCGCACCGCCATTGGCCGCACGGGCCGCCTGCTCGTTCGGGAACGGCGCCGGGAAGTAGTCGGCGGGACGGCCCGGGCGCTCGAACATGTCGCCGGCGTCGTTCGGACCGTCCTTGATCTTGTACTCGGCGGCGAACGCGGCCGCCTGGGCTGGCGAGTAGCCCGGGCCGCCAGGCTCGGCCAGATTGCGGAACGCCACATAGTTCAGCGAATGGCAGTTCGAGCAGACTTCCTTGTAGATCTTCAGGCCGCGCTGCACGGCGCCGCGATCGAAGGTGCCGAACGGACCTGCAAACGACCACTTCACCGACGGCGGGTTCTCCTGGCCTTCGCTGGCACGGGCATCGCCCATGCTGCCAGCGAGCAGCGACACCGCGGCGACCAGCGCAATCGCGGCCGAGGCCACCACCTTGCGGCCGGACTTCGCCAGCACGTCGTCGGCGATCGAGTTCGGCAGCGGCCGCGGGCGCTCGATGCGGGCGAGCAGCGGCAGCACGATCAGGAAGTAGGCGAAGTACAGCACGGTCAGGATACGGCCGAGCACGACGTAGACGCCCTCCGGCGGCTGCGCGCCGAGATAGCCGAGGCCGACGCAGACGACGACAAAGATCCAGAAGAACTGCTTGCCGAGCGGACGGTACTTGTTCGAGCGGGTCTTGGCCGAGTCGAGCCAGGGCAGGAACACCAGCACGATGATCGCCGCGAACATCGAGATCACGCCGGCGAGCTTGTTCGGCACCGAGCGCAGGATGGCGTAGAACGGCAGGTAGTACCATTCGGGCACGATGTGCGCCGGGGTCACCGCCGGGTTGGCCGGGATGTAGTTGTCGGCGTCGCCGAGATAGTTCGGCATGTAGAAGATGAACCAGGAATAGAAGATCAGGAAGCAGGCGACGCCGAAGAAGTCCTTGATCGTGGCATAGGGCGTGAACGGCACCATGTCCTTCTCGGTCTTCGGCTCGACGCCGGCCGGATTGTTCTGGCCAACCACGTGCAGCGCCCAGACGTGCAGCACGACCACGCCGGCGATCAGGAACGGCAGCAGGTAGTGGAGCGCGAAGAAGCGGTTCAGGGTGGGATTGCCGACGGAGTAGCCGCCCCACAGCAGGGTCACGATGCTCTCGCCGAAATAGGGCACCGCCGAGAACAAATTGGTGATGACGGTGGCGCCCCAGAAGCTCATCTGGCCCCACGGCAGCACGTAGCCCATGAAGCCCGTCGCCATCATCAGGAGATAAATGATGACGCCGAGGATCCAGAGCACCTCGCGCGGCGCCTTGTATGACCCGTAATACAGGCCGCGGAACATGTGGATGTAGACGGCAAGGAAAAACATCGACGCGCCGGAGGCATGCATGTTGCGCAGCAGCCAGCCGTAGTTCACGTCGCGCACGATCAGCTCGACCGACTTGAAGGCCATGTCGGCGTGCGGCGTGTAGTGCATCGCCAGGATGACGCCGGTGACGATCTGCACGCCCAGCATGATCGAAAGGATGGCGCCGAACGTCCACCAGTAGTTCAGGTTCCGCGGCGTCGGATAGGCAACGAAGGACGAGTGGACCAGGCCGATGATCGGAAGTCGTTGCTCGAGCCACTTCAAGGCGGGGTGGCTCGGCTGGTAGTCAGAAGGTCCACTCATGATGCGTTCCTGAAGAAATTATCTTGCACGATCGAGCGTGAGCTCAAGACAAACGTCTGCTCAGCCGATCTGGATCTTGGTGTCGGAAACGAACTGATAGGGCGGGACGGGAAGGTTGAGCGGCGCCGGTCCCTGGCGCACGCGGCCGGAAGCGTCGTACTGCGAGCCGTGGCACGGGCAGAAGAAGCCGTCGTAATTGCCTTCATGCGCGATCGGGATGCAGCCGAGATGGGTGCAGATGCCGATCACGACCAGCCACTGCTCGTGGCCGTCCTTGGTGCGGGACTGGTCGGTCGCCGGATCCGGCAGGCTCGACACCGGCACCGCGCGCACTTCCTCGACCTGCTTCTTGGTGCGGTGGGAGATGTAGATCGGCTTGCCGCGCCAGAACACCTTGATGTCCTGTCCTTCGGCGACGGGCGCGAGATCGACCTCGATCGGCGCACCGGCCGCGATGGTCGAGGCATCGGGGTTCATCTGGGAGATGAAGGGCCACAGGGCGAGCACACCGCCGACTGCCGCGGTAGCGCCCGTGGCGACGAAAAGAAAATCCCGGCGTGTCGGATGATCCGCAGTAGACGCTGTCACGATTCCAACCCTTTCTTCGTTGCAGCCGGTGGAACCGCCCCGCTCGACGTCTGACGATCTCGACCTGGGAGATCACGTGACCGGGAGATCCTGCCGGCGCCCGCGTCCCCCGCGGCGGCAGAAAACGGCTCGCTCCACCGCCCCTGGGGAACAAGCCGTCCAGAATCGTTCTATTGGCACCCTTGCGATACGAGCGCAAGCCCGCTATCGGCCCTGCAGCACGCCATGCACCAATTCCCGCTTCCGAAGCGGACTTTCAGCCTCAGTCTTAAGACCAATTCGCATGCAGATCGCGCTCTATCAGCCCGACATTCCGCAGAACACCGGAACGATTCTGCGCCTCTGCGCCTGCCTCGGGCTCGCGGCCCACATCATCGAGCCGGCGGGCTTTCCGGTGTCCGACCGCCAGTTCCGCCGCGCCGGCATGGACTATCTGGACCAGCTGAATTGGCGGCGGCACGATTCCTGGAGCGCGTTCGAGGCCTGGCGGTCCGGAGCGGGCCATCGCCTGCTGCTGCTGACGACCAGGGCCGCGACCTGCTATCTCGACGTCAGCTACCGGCCGGACGACATCCTGCTGCTCGGGCGCGAGAGCGCCGGCGTGCCGGACGGCGTGGCGGCAGCGGCCGATGCGCGGTTGCGGATTCCGCTCAAGCCCGGACTGCGCTCGCTGAACGTGGCGATGGCGGCGGCGATCGCCACCGGCGAGGCGCTGCGCCAGACCGGACAATTCGTCCAATTGCAGTCACAAGGAGCCGGAGCGTGAGCTACGCGGTGAAGGAAATCTTCATGACCCTGCAGGGCGAAGGCGCCCAGGCGGGCCGTGCCGCCGTGTTCTGCCGCTTCGCCGGCTGCAACCTGTGGAGCGGCCGCGAGGCCGACCGCGCAACCGCGACGTGCCGGTTCTGTGACACCGATTTCGTCGGCACCGACGGCACGCTAGGCGGCCGTTACGCCAATGCCGCCGACCTGGCCGCGGCCATCGCCGGGCAATGGACAGGCGGGGCGGCCGACCGCTATACGATCCTCACCGGCGGGGAGCCGCTGCTGCAGGTCGATGCCGACCTGATCGAAGCGCTCCACGCCCGCGGCTTCGCGGTCGGGGTCGAAACCAACGGTACGCTCATTCCGCCTGACGGGATCGACTGGATCTGCGTCAGCCCGAAGGCCGGCGCCGAGCTGAACCTGCGGCAGGGCCACGAGCTGAAGCTGGTCTATCCGCAGCAGGGAGCCGAGCCGGAGCGGTTCGACGGCCTCGCCTTCGAGCGCTTCTCGCTGCAGCCGATGGACGGGCCCGAGGCGGCCGCGAACACGGCGCGCGCCATCGATTACTGCCAGCATCATCCGCAATGGCGGCTCAGCCTGCAGACGCACAAGATGATCGGCATCAGATAGGATTGTGACTGACACGATGTGGGAATTGACCAAGTCGTTCACCTTCGAGGCCGCGCATACGCTGCCGATCACGACGCTCGGCGAAGCCAGCCAGGAGATCCACGGCCACTCCTTCCGCGCCGAGGTGACGGTGCGGGGCGATGCGACCAATCCCGAGACCGGCATGGTGGTGGATTTCGGCGTGCTGACGCAGCGCCTGGGCGAGATCCAGACCATGCTCGACCACAAGTTCCTGAACAAGATCGAGGCGATCGGGCTGCCGACGCTGGAGAACCTGTCGCGCTTCATCTATGAGCGCGTCCGCTCCATCGGCCATGTCACCAAGGTCAGCGTCCACCGCGACAGCTGCCGCGAGACCTGCACCTATTTCGGTCCGCAGGCCTGATCGATTGTGGTAGGACCGAACCGTAGCGACAACAGCACTGTCACCTCCGGCTGTCATGGACTCTTGACGGCGGGGTGACCGCCAATGTGCCAGGGGGGAGCGTCCATGACCATCGCCGCCATCGAGGATCGCAAGGCCCGCGCCCGCGCCTGGTTCGAGAGCCTGCGCGACCAGATCTGCGCGGCGTTCGAGCGGCTCGAGGACGAGGCGCCGGCTGCGCTCTATCCGCGCGCACCGAGCCGGTTCGTGCGCACGCCGTGGGAGCGCACCGACCATGGCGGCGGGCATGGCGGCGGCGGCGTCATGAGCATGATGCACGGCCGGCTGTTCGAGAAGGTCGGCGTGCACTGCTCGACCGTGCATGGCGAGTTCGCCCCGGAATTCCGCAGCCAGATTCCCGGCGCCTCGGAAGACCCGCGGTTCTGGGCCTCCGGCATCTCGCTGATCGCGCATCTGTGGTCGCCGCACGTGCCGGCGGTGCACATGAACACGCGCTTCGTCGTCACGACAAAAGCCTGGTTCGGCGGCGGCGCCGATCTGACGCCGGTGCTGGACCGCCGCCGCACCCAGGAGGACTCTGACACGGTCGCCTTCCACGCCGCGATGAAAGGTGCCTGCCACGCACACGCGGCTGTCGCCTCCTATGACAAGTACAAGCGCTGGTGCGACGAGTACTTCTACCTGCCCCACCGCAAGGAGCCGCGCGGCATCGGCGGCATCTTCTACGACCATCACGATTCCGGCGACTGGGAGGCCGACCTGGCCTTCACCCAGGACGTCGGCCGCGCCTTTCTCGCCATCTATCCCGAGCTGGTCCGGCGCAATTTTGCCGCCCCCTGGACCGAGGCGGACCGCGAGGAGCAGCTGATCCGGCGCGGCCGCTATGTGGAATTCAACCTGCTTTATGACCGCGGCACCACATTTGGGCTGAAAACCGGTGGCAATGTGGAGTCCATTCTGTCGTCGATGCCGCCTGAAGTGAAATGGCCCTGAAACCCTTGTTTGATTGACCCGTAAGCTCATTATGACCGCCGCCCTGCCCCGCGCCATGCTGATCGACATGGATGACACCATCCTGTCGGCCTATGGCCGTCCCGAGATCGCCTGGAACATCGTCGCCACCGAGTTCGCCGACGAACTCGCGCCGCATACGCCGCAGGCCGTGGCCGCCGCGATCCTGGCCTCGGCCCGCAGCTTCTGGTCGGTCGCGGGCGCGGAGTGGCGGATGAAGCTGATCCAGGCGCGGCAGGAGGTGGTGAAGGGCGGCTTCGCGGCGCTGACCAGCGCCGGCGCCGCCCCGCCGACCGAGCTCGCGATCCGCATCGCCGACCGCTTCACCGCCTACCGCGACGAGCAGATGTTCGTCTTCCCCGGCGCCCACGAGGCGATCGACGCGTTCAAGGCGCGCGGCGTCAGGCTGGCGCTCGTCACCAACGGCGAGGCCGGCCAGCAGCGCGCCAAGATCGAGCGCTTCGCGCTGGCGCATCGCTTCGACCACATCCAGATCGAGGGCGAGCACGGCTTCGGCAAGCCCGAGGAGCGCGCCTATTGGCACGCGATGGAGCGGCTCGGCGTCGGTCCGGACGACACCTGGATGATCGGCGACAATCTCGAATGGGAGATCGTCGCGCCGCAGCGGCTCGGCATCTACTCGATCTGGATCGACGTCCATGGCGACGGCCTGCCCGAAGGCACCGACGTCAAGCCCGACCGCATCATCCGCTCGCTGACCGAGCTGGTGCCGGCCTGAGCGTTAGCCCGTCGTTCACCTTGACGGGACACGCGCCTTTAACCGCGCGCGCCGTTCGTGCCCTCCCCCGGTGACCTGCGGCCTGCCCGTAACCGAATCGAAATTCGCACAAGCGTCTATTCGCTGCGGGGCTTGGAGGGGAATAGGCGCCAGTCCTTGCGCGCCGCTTCGACCGATCGCAAGCCGGTTCGAGCAGCGTCGGTGTCATGGCTCTCAATCTGCCGCAGATCTCCCTGGGCGTGTCGATCAAGAACTCGCTCCTGACGTCCGTCTTCCTGCTGCTGGCGATCCTCGCCGGCGTGTCGGTCATGGCGACGATGCGGCTGTCGGCGCTGCAGGACGCGATCGAGAACATCAACCGCGACCGGCTGCCGAAGATTCACACCCTGGGTGATCTCAACGTCAGCATCGCCCACACCCATCTCGTCGCGATCCGCGCAGCCCTCTCCACCGCGGCCGAGCCACGCGCCGCGTCCGAGCAGGAGCTGAGACGCCGCACCACCGACGTCGATGCGAAGATCGCGCGCTTCCAGGACACGATCGGCACCGACGCGCCGTTGAAGATGGCGTTCGACGAGTTCGTCAACAAATGGGACCTGTACCAGAAGCAGCAGGCGGTGATGCTCGAGCCGGAGGTCGGGGCGAGCCGCGACCGCCTGGAGCATGTCGTCAACATCGAAACGCCGCCGGTCTTCCAGGCCGTGGTCGATGCAATCGGACACGGCATCAGGCTCGCCGACCATCGCGCCGACAGCGCGATCGAGAGCGCGACGCTGGATGCCCAGGTGTTTCGCCTGGTGCTGTGGTCGGTCAACGGCGTCAGCGTGCTGATCGGGCTGGCGACGCTGCTGTTCGTCGTCCACGATGTCTCGATGCCGATCTTCCGCATCACCCGCAGCATGGAGGCGATCGCCAGGGGCGAGCTGCAGACCGAGATTCCCTATGCCGGCCACAGCAACGAGCTCGGCATGATGGCGCGGGCGCTGGCCGTGTTCCGCAAGAGCCTGGTCGAGAACGAACGCCTGAACGCGGCGACACGAACCCTCTCGGAGCTCAGCGAATGGCTGCAGTCGGCCAAGTCCGAGAGCGAGCTCTACGGGATGATCTCGACCGTGCTCGGCGGACTGATGCCGGAATGCACGGGCGCGCTCTACATCTACGCCGACAGCCGCGACGTGCTCGAACTGGCCGCCGAATGGAACGGCACGCTGCCCACCCGGACCCTGCACCCCGACGATTGCTGGAGCCTGCGCCGCGGCCATGTCTACGTCCATGGCACGAGCGAGGTCGAATTCCGCTGCGACCACGTGCACCACGAGACCAATGAGAACTACTGCTGCATCCCGATCCTGGCCCATGGCGAGACTGTCGGACTGCTGCACGTCGCCTACAATTTCGACGACCGCGACACCGCGGCCGAGGCCAAGGCGCGCTTCGCCGATCGGGCCCGCCTCGCGCTCGCCTGCGCCGAGCACCTGTCGATTGCCATCGCCAACATGAAGCTGCGCGAAGGCCTGCGTGACCAGTCGCTACGCGATACGCTGACCGGGCTGAACAATCGCCGCTATCTGATCGAGACGGCACGCCGCGAACTGCTGCGCGCCGCGCGCAATCAGACGCCGCTGAGCGTGGTGACCTTGGACATCGACCACTTCAAGTCGTTCAACGACAATCACGGTCACGAAGCCGGCGACACCGTGCTGCGCCATGTCGGAGAGATCCTCAAGGCCACGTTCCGCGGCGACGACGTGCCCTGCCGCCTCGGCGGCGAGGAGTTCGTCGTCATGCTGCCGAACTGCGGAATCGAGGAGGCCGCGCTGCGCGCGGAGGAGCTGCGCGCCCGCGTCGAGGCGCTCAACATCAGCTATGGCGAGGGCATGCTGCCGCGAGTGACGATCTCGGTCGGCGTCGCCGCCTATCCCGAGGCCGGCCTCGACCTGACGGAGATCCTGCGCGTCGCCGACGGCGCGCTGTACCGCGCCAAGCACAAGGGCCGCAACCGGGTCGAGCTCGCCTCCGGCGGCATGGTCCCGCCGATCGACGAGGTGACGAACCGGGCCGTCGCCGCGCTCGATGCCATCGTGGCACGTGCGGAGACCGACACCATCACGCCATCCGATCGGGAGACGGGCCAGCAGGTGGCCTGACGCCGGAAAGCTACTCCGCCGGCAGCAGGTGTCGCAGCGCCGACGCGATCATCACGCCGCCGCCGGTGATCACGGCGGCATCGAGGATGGCGGCGTGGATGTGCACCGGCATGCGGGCAACGAAGGCCTTGGCGAGGAACGCGCCGGGCACCGCGACCGCGCCGATCAGCAGGGCGAAGGCCAGCACCTGCGCCGTGACCACGCCTGCGAGGCCGAACACCGAGATCTTGATGACGCCCGTCGCCACCGAGATCATCGCATCGGTGGCGATGACCGCGGCGCCTTCGAGGCCGGCGGCCATCAGCAGCGACAGCAGGATCACGCCGGAACCAGAGGTGCCGCCGACCAGCACGCCATAACCGACCGCGCCGGCGGCAAGCCCGCCATTGCCGATCCGGACCTCGCGCTTGCGCAGGATCCGCCGCAGCGGAACGCTCATCATGAGCATCGTGCCGATCACGAACGCCGCGCCGGCATTGGTCAGTCGCGTGTAGCCGTAGGCGCCGAGCGCGGTCGTGAGCGCTGCCGCCGCGATGACGATTCCGGCGCGCGCACGGTCGGCGTGGCTGATATAGGCAACGACACGGCTGAGGTTGGTGAGGATCGCGGAGATCGCGATGATCGGCACTACCGGTTCGGCGCCGACCATCGGCACCAGTACGAGCGGCATGAGAGCGCCGGTGCCGTAGCCGGCAAGACCGCCGATGATGGAAGCGAACAGGGCGACGGCGGCGACGAGCAGGAGTTGCGAGAGCGAGATGTCGGCAAAGCCTGCCAGAAAATTCATGAACGTCCGTCGCGATTGACGCGCGCCGCCGCCTGGTCGGCGATCGCGTTCAGCGATGCCTCGTCGAGCGGAAAGTCCGCAGCCAACCAGGCATCCTCTGCGAGGGTGAGCACATGACCGAGAAGCGGTCCCTCCGCAACCCCGCGCGCGATGAAATCGGCCGCCTTCAACGGCAATTTCGGCGGCGTGAAGCGCTGCGGCAACAGCGCACGCTCGCGCCATCGCCGGTCGCCGCGATCGCGCGCCCGCGCCCAGCCGAGCATCAGGCGGTCGCGGTAGACGGTCTCGCCGAGACGATACAGCAGACGCCGGACCCGCGCCTCGTCGGCGGAAGCGAACCGCCACCAGCGATGGCCCATGCCGTCGAGCGCCTTGGTCTCGGCATTGGAGAGCTTCAGCCTGACGCCGAGCCGGCGCGCATCCTCGGTCACGGCGACCGCGAGCGCGGCAAGACGGCGGACCGCGCTCGGCGGCAGCTCCAGCTCGCGCTCGATGCCGATCATCGCGGCGAACGGACCGAGATAGGCGACGCCGCCGAGGATCGCCGTCAGCAACCCGCCATCCGCCATCGCCGCGACGGCGCCGACCGCGCCGTCGGTGACGAGCAGCTTCAGCATCTCCATGCGCACGCGCTCGGCTGACAGCGTCGCAAGCCCGCCACGGCCGGCGATGCAGGCCAGATAGCCCTCGCGATCAGGGGCGCCATGCCCGAATGCCGCATGGATGCGGAAGAAGCGCAGGATGCGCAGATAATCCTCGGCGATGCGCTGGGCGGGATCGCCGATGAAGCGCACGCGGCGTTGGGCGATGTCGGCGAGACCGCCGACGTGATCATGCACCACGCCGTCCGGCCCGACGGAGAGCGCGTTGATGGTGAAGTCGCGCCGGTGCGCGTCGCCGACCCAGTCGCGGCCGAACTCGACTTTGGCCTTGCGGCCGAAGGTCTCGGTATCCTCGCGCAGCGTCGTGACCTCGAACGGATGCCCCTCGAGCACGAGGGTCACGGTGCCGTGGTCGATGCCGGTCGGAACGCTCTTGATCGACGCCGCCTTGGCACGCCGGACCACCTCCGCCGGCAGCGCCGTGGTCGCGATGTCGATGTCGCCGATGGCGATGCCGAGCAGCGCATTGCGCACGGCGCCGCCGACCACCCGCGCCTCCTCTCCGTCGCAATTGAGCAGCGCGAGCACGCGCGCGGCGGGACCGGACGAGAGCCAGGGCGCGTGCAGCACCCGCGCGTCGATCATTTCTCGACCCCTGGAACGAGCCTGCCGTTCTCGACATGAGCGGGGACGTAGGTCGAACGCGGCGGCGCGCCGGAGAACTCGGCGAGCAGGACCAGACTTGCAATCACCAACACCAGCGCCGCCACCGTCAATTTTGTGATCAGATGAAAGGGCCAGCTGGCCGGCACCAACAGCCCCGATTTGGTCGCGAGCAAGAACAACACATAAACCGCAAAAGGAATGAGGAAAATTCCGATTTCCGTCAACACGCCACGGATCATGGCCGACATATCCGTTCGTACAAGACCCGAAGGATGCCGGCTGTGGCGCCCCATATGTAGCGCTCGGCGAACGGCATCGCGTAATACGAGCGCTCCATGCCGCGAAACTCCTTGGAATGCAGCTGATGATTGGCGGGGTCCATCAGGAAGGCCAGCGGCACCTCGAAGGCGTCGTCGACCTCGCCGGCGTTGATCTTGAGCGTGAATCCGGGCCGCACCCGCGCCACCGTGGGCAGGATGCGGAAGCCGAACGCGGTGCCGTAGACGTCGAGATAGCCGATCGGGTCGACGAAGCTGCGGTCGAGCCCGACCTCCTCCTCGGCCTCGCGCAGGGCGGCATCGAGCGGCGAGGCATCGGTGACGTCGATCTTGCCGCCGGGAAAGGCGATTTGTCCGGCATGGCTCGAGAGGTTCGGCGAGCGCTGGGTCAACAGGACCGTCGGCTCGGGATGGTCGACCACCGGGATCAGCACTGCCGCGGGGCGGATCGGCTGCTCGCGGGAGATGATCTCGAGCATGCGGTCGGTGCCGGAATCTCCGCTGGCCGGAATGACATCGGGATCGAGCAGGGCCTGCGGAACGTCGAAGCCCAGCCGCGCGCGGCCCCGCGCGAAGAAATCCGCTGAATTGAGCACAGCGGCGGCCCCGTTCCTCACCATGGGCTGGTTCAAAGCGCCCTCACCTCTTCTGCATCGGCCATGGGGAAGAACGCGCCGCCGGACCCCACGCCGAACATGACACGCCCATCGATCATCCGCTCCTCACCCATGTCAACAAGCTCGTAGTAGAGCGCCCGCGTCACCTTGGCCCAGAGATCGGCTCGCACATGCAGATAGGGCGTCAGGCCGCCGCTCTCGCCGGGCTCGAAGCGCAGGCGGTGCTCGGCATCGCACCCGACCCAGTCGTCGACATTGGTGCGGAAATGCAGCGACGGCCCGCGCGCATCGCTCTCCGTCCGCATTTCTACGGCCGTGAAGGGGACATCATCGACGCGGATGCCGACCTTCTCCACCGGCGTGACCAGGAAATAGCGATCACCCTCGCGCTTGAGGATCGTCGAGAACAGTCGCACCAGCGCCGGCCGACCGATTGGCGTGCCCATGTAGTACCAGCTACCATCACCGCCGATTCGCATGTCGAGATCGCCGCAGAATGGCGGATTCCACAAATGCACCGGCGGCAGTCCTCTTGCGGATGTGCCAGCCTGCGTTGCCGCCGACGTCAGCCGATCGAGTCCGTTGGCGGTGTCGAGTGCGTTGTCGGTGGTCTGCCCTTGCTTCGCCATGGTTTGCCTTGAGTTTGCGTCCACCTTGGCACGATTGGTGCAAGATTCCATCGCCGTCGGCTGTGCAAAAGTTCCTGGCGGCCCTGCAGGTCATGTAAGGTCGCCATAACGTGATGCCGTCAATACCCCGTAATGCCGATAATATGGGGATAGTTTAACTCAACGAATACAGCGCCTTCGCATAGATTGGCATCCGCTTCCCCGGCAAACTGGAGCGGAACGTCCGTCCGAAAGTTGAAGATGCGGGGCAGAAGGAGCGACGGAATGGCTGAGAGTGCCGAGAAGCTCGAGGATGCGATCGTCCGGTCGGCCGAACAGGTCTCCGGCCAGATCCGAGCGGCAAAGGATGCGATTTCCAGCGTCATCTTCGGCCAGGACCGCGTCGTGGAGAACACGCTGGTGACCATCCTGTCCGGCGGCCACGCGCTGCTGATCGGCGTCCCCGGCCTTGCCAAGACCAAGCTGGTCGAGACCCTGGGCGTCACGCTCGGCCTCGATGCCAAGCGCATCCAGTTCACGCCGGACCTGATGCCGTCGGACATCCTCGGCGCCGAGGTGCTGGACGAGAGCGCCGGCGGCAAGCGCTCGTTCCGCTTCATCGCCGGCCCGGTGTTCGCGCAGCTCCTGATGGCGGACGAGATCAACCGCGCCAGCCCGCGCACGCAGTCGGCCTTGCTGCAAGCCATGCAGGAGCAGCACATCACCGTTGCAGGCGCCCGTCATGACCTGCCCAAGCCCTTCCACGTGCTCGCGACCCAGAATCCGCTCGAGCAGGAAGGAACCTATCCGCTGCCCGAGGCGCAGCTGGACCGCTTCCTGATGGAGATCGACGTCGACTATCCGGATCGCGACGCCGAGCGCCGCATCCTGTTCGAGACCACCGGCGCCGAGGAGAGCGCCGCCAAGGGCGCGATGACGGCCGATGCGTTGATCGCGGCCCAGCGCCTGGTGCGGCGCCTGCCGGTCGGCGATTCCGTGGTCGAGGCGATCCTGTCGCTGGTCCGCTCGGCGCGTCCCGGTCCCGAGGCCGGCGATGCCGGCAAGCTGATCGCCTGGGGCCCGGGTCCGCGCGCCAGCCAATCGCTGATGCTCGCGGTGCGCGCCCGTGCGCTGCTCGACGGCCGCCTCGCGCCCTCGATCGACGACGTGCTCGATCTCGCCGAGCCCGTGCTCAAGCACCGCATGGCGCTGACCTTCCCGGCGCGCGCCGAGGGACGCACCATTCCGGACGTGATCCGACAACTGAAGAGCCGGATTGGCTGATGGCCGCAGCGACGGGGCACGCCGACAAGGAAATTCTCGCGATACGGCGTGCCGATGGCGAAAGCCGGACGCTGGCATCGTCGCTGCCGCGTCTCGTGCTGGAAGCGCGCCAGATCGCCGCCAATGTGATCCACGGCCTGCATGGACGGCGGCGTGCCGGCTCCGGCGAAAGCTTCTGGCAATATCGCCGCTTCGTTTCCGGCGAGCCGTCGCAGCGCGTCGACTGGCGCCGCTCCGCGCGCGACGATCATCTCTACGTCCGCGAGCAGGAATGGGAGGCGGCGCACACGGTGTGGATCTGGCCCGACCGCTCGCCCTCGATGGCGTTTGCGTCGAAAGGCGCGCGCGACAGCAAGCTCGAGCGCGCCCTGATCGTGACCTTCGCCCTGGCCGAGCTGCTGGTCGCCGGCGGCGAACGCGTCGGCATTCCCGGCCTGATCAATCCGACCGCGAGCCGCAACGTGATCGACCGCATCGCGCAGGCGATGCTGCACGATGAGACGGCGCGGCCCAGCCTGCCGCCCTCCTTCGTCCCCTCGGCGCTCGCCGAGATCGTCGTGCTGTCCGACTTCTGGTCGCCGATCTCGGAGATCAGCACCATGCTGGCCGGCCTGTCCGCATCGGGCGCACACGGCACGATGGTCCAGGTGGTCGATCCCGCCGAGGAGACCTTCCCCTATTCCGGCCGTGTCGAGTTCGTCGAGCCGGAAGGCGGCGAGGTGATCACCGCGGGCCGCGCCGAGAGCTGGGCGCAGGACTACGTCGCCCGCGTGGCGCTGCACCGCGACCAGATCCGCGCCGAGACCGGCAAGCTCGACTGGCTGTTCACCACCCACACCACCAGCCGCTCGGCCGCCGAGCTGCTGCTGTTCCTGCATGCCGGCATGACCACGGCAAAAGGTAGCGCGCGCGGCGGCGTCAAAGTGGGCGCTGGCCCCGGAGGGCTCGGCGCATGATGGGCCTGCCGCTGTCGTTCGCCGAACCGCTGCTGCTGACCGGCCTCGTCAGCCTGCCGGTGCTGTGGTGGCTGCTGCGGGTGATGCCGCCGCGGCCGCGCCGGATCGAGTTTCCGCCGACCCGCCTCCTGTTCGACATCACGCCCAAGGAAGAGACACCGTCGCGCTCGCCGTGGTGGCTGACCCTGCTGCGGCTGATCGCGGCGGCGCTGGTGATCTTCGCCGCGGCCGGCCCGATCTGGAATCCGCGCACCGAGGCCGTCGGCAGCAAGGCGCCGCTGGTGCTTCTGCTCGATGACAGCTGGAGCGCGGCGGCGAGCTGGGACACCCGCATCAGGGCCGCCGACGAGATCATCGCCAATGCCGATGCCGACCGCCGCGGCGTCGCGCTGCTGCCGCTGTCGGAGCCCGCGCGTGACCTCACCTTGATGCCGGCCGGCGCGGCGCGCGTCGCGCTGCGCCAGATCGCGCCCAAGGCCTACACGACCGAGCGCGCCGATGCGCTGCCGCAGCTCGATCGCTTCCTGAAGGCGACCGGCGATGCCGAGATCATGTGGTTCTCCGACGGCGTCGATCCCGGCCGCGGCAGCGAGTTCGTGACGGGTCTCGCCAAGACCATCGGCGACCGCAGCCTGACGGTGTTCGAAGGCGGCACGCCCTCGCCGCTGGCGCTCGCCGGTGCCGAGAACGCCGCCGCCAAGATGACGGTGAAGGTGCTGCGCGCCGATCTCTCCGTTCCCGGTGGCATCGTCCGCGCGCTCGATGCCAAGGGCTCGCCGCTCGGCGAGGCACAATTCAGCTTCGCCGCCGGCGCGCACGACGCCGAGGCGAGCTTCGACCTGCCGGTCGAGCTGCGCAACGACATCACGCGGCTGGAGATCGCGGGCGAGCGCTCGGCTGGAGCCGTACAGCTGCTCGACAAGCGCTGGCGCCGCCGCGCCGTCGGCATCGTCTCCGGCGCCACCAGCGACACCGCGCAGCCGCTGCTCGCCCCGACCTTCTACCTCACCCGCGCGCTGTCGCCGTTCGCCGATCTCCGGCTCGGCGACCGCGGTGCGCCGCAGCAGGTCATCACGCAATTCCTCGACCAGAAGGTGCCGATGATCGTGATGGCCGATGTCGGCACGCTGTCTCCGGAGCTGCGCGACCGGCTCAATGGCTGGATCGAGAACGGCGGCGTGCTGGTCCGTTTCGCCGGACCGCGCCTCGCGCAAGGCGACGACGATCTCGTGCCGGTGAAGCTGCGCCGCGGCGGCCGCACGCTCGGCGGCAGCCTGACCTGGGAGAAGCCGCAGCATCTGGCCGCGTTCGCCGCCGACGGCCCGTTCGCCGGCATCACTGTGCCGAAGGACGTCACCGTCAACCGCCAGGTCCTCGCCGAGCCCGACGCCGTGCTGGCGACCAAGAGCTGGGCATCGCTGGAGGACGGCACGCCGCTCGTCACCGGCGAGCATCGCGGCAAAGGCGTGATCGCGCTGTTCCACGTCAGCGCGGACATGCGCTGGTCCGATCTGCCGATGTCCGGCGCGATGGTCGAGATGCTCCGCCGCATCGTCGACATGTCCGGCTACACCTCGACGCCGGGACCGGGTCCCGCTGGCGAGACCGCCAAGGCCACGCTGGCACCGCTGCACATCCTCGACGGCTTCGGCGCCTTCGGACCGCCGCCTTCGACCGCCAAGCCGCTGCCGGCCGATTTCAACGACCGGGCTTCGCTGGATCATCCGCCCGGATTCTATGGCCCAGCCGAGGGACCCACCGCAGTGAACACGCTGAGCCCCGCCGATCGCATTCTTCAGCTCGACACGTCGGCGCTGCGCGCCAACCGCGCCAGCTACACCACCGCCGAGCCGCGCGATCTCCGGGGCATCCTGCTGTCGACCGCGCTGCTGCTTTTCCTGATCGACGCGGTCATCGTCGCTCTCCTCGGCGGTGCGCTGGCCTCGCTCGCACGGCGGCGACGCGCGGCACCCGCGTCCATCGCGCTTGCGGTGCTTGCAACCGGCGCCCTGCTCGCCGTCGCAATGCCGACCACCGCGCGCGCCGATGCGGCAAGCGATGATTTCGCGATGCGCGCGGTGTCGCAGACGCGGCTTGCCTATGTCGTGACCGGCAATGCCGACGTCGATTCCATCGTCAAGGCCGGGCTGACCGGACTGACCTTGTTCCTGGCGCAGCGGACCGCGCTCGAAGCCGGCGATCCCGTCGGCGTCGATCCCGCCCATGACGAGCTTGCCTTCTTCCCGCTGATCTACTGGCCGATCGTGCCGGGCGTGCCGAAGCCGCCGCAGGACGCGATCAACAAGATCGATGCCTACATGAAGCAGGGCGGCACGGTGATCTTCGATACCCGCGACGCGGTCGAGGCGCCCCCCGGCGAGAACGGCGCGCAGCAGACCCCGGGCATGCAGTCGCTGCGCGAGATCCTGTCGTCGCTCGATGTGCCCGAGCTCGAGCCGGTGCCGCGCGAGCACGTGCTGACCAAGACGTTCTACCTGCTGCGCGACTTCCCCGGCCGCTTCACCACAGGCCAGACCTGGGTCGAGGCGCTGCCGAAGGACGAGGACGAGGACAGCGCCTCGCGCCCGGCGCGCGGCGGCGACGGTGTCTCGCCGATCATCATCACCTCCAACGATCTGGCCGGTGCCTGGGCCATCCGCCCCGACGGCCAGGCCATGCTGCCGATGGTTCCGGGCGAGCCGCGGCAGCGCGAATTCGCCTTCCGCGCCGGCGTCAACATCGTGATGTACACGCTGACCGGCAACTACAAGGCTGATCAGGTGCACGCGCCGGCGCTGATCGAACGGCTCGGGCAATGAAATTAGCTGTGCGCGAAGGTCGCGCCAAACCCATAGCCGTCATGGCCGGGCTTGCCCCGGCCATCCACGACCAGCGGCGCACGCTGCGCGACGTGGATGCCCGGCACGAGGCCGGGAATGACGACAACTGCGAGTTTGCCTCATGAACTACGGCATCGCGTTCACACCTCTGGTCCCGCCGATCGTGCTGTGGCTCGCGATCGGCGCGATCGTCGTCATCGCGGCGCTGCTGTTGCTCGGCCGCTCGCGTTCGGCCTGGATCCGCGTCACCGCGCTGGCCTTGATCGCGCTCGCGCTGGCCAACCCGCAGTTCACGCGCGAGGACCGCGAGCCGCTGAGCTCGGTCGCCGCCGTCGTGGTCGACAAGAGCCCGAGCCAGAATTTCGGTGACCGCAACAAGCAGACCCAGGCGGCCCAGGAGTCGCTGGTCGACAGCCTGAAGAAGATCAAGGGCCTCGAGGTCCGCGTGGTCGATGCCGGCCAGGCGGACGGCGAGACCGACGGCACGCATCTGTTCAGCGCGCTGACATCGGCCCTGTCGGACGTCCCCGTCGATCGGGTCGCGGGCGCCTTCATGATCACTGATGGCCGCGTGCACGACATTCCCGGCAACCTCGCCGCGCTCGGCTTCCAGGCTCCGCTGCAGGCCCTGATCACGGGCCAGAAGGCCGAGCGTGACCGCCGCGTCGCGATCACCGCGGCCCCTCGTTTCGGCATCGTCGGCCAGCCCCAGACCATCAGCTTCCGGCTCGATGATCAGGGCATCGCGGGCGCCAGCGCGAAGGTCGTGATCCGCCGCGACGGCGAGGTCATCAGCGAGCGCACCTTGACCAGCGGCCAGGCTGCCAATGTCGACGTCGACGTCAAGCACGAAGGTCAGAACATCGTCGAGATCGAAGCCTCGCCGCTCGACAACGAGCTGACCCTCGTCAACAACCGCGCGGTGGTCTCGATCGATGGCGTCCGCGACAAGCTGCGCGTGCTGCTGGTGTCGGGCGAGCCGCATTCGGGCGAGCGTACCTGGCGCAACCTGTTGAAGTCAGACGCCAGCATCGATCTCGTCCACTTCACGATCCTCCGGCCACCGGAGAAGCAGGACGGCACCCCGATCAACGAGCTGTCGCTGATCGCGTTTCCGACCCGCGAGCTGTTTCAGCAGAAGATCAACGAATTCCAGCTGATCATCTTCGACCGCTATGCCCGCCAGGGCGTGCTGCCGGTCGCCTATTTCGACAACATCGCGCGCTACGTGCGCAATGGCGGCGCGGTGCTGGTCTCGGCCGGCCCGGACTACGCCTCCAACACCAGCATCTGGCGCACACCGCTCGACTCGGTGCTGCCCGCCGAGCCGGTCGGCGTCACCGAGAAGCCGTTCTATGCGCATCTGTCCGACGCCGGCAAACGGCATCCGGTGACGCGCGGCCTCGAAGGCTCGGGCTCCGAGCCGCCGCGCTGGAGCCGCTTCTTCCGCACCGTCGAGACGCGCAATGCGGTCAGCCCGCCGGTGATGACCGGCGCCGACGGCAAGCCGCTCTTGCTGCTGTCGCGCTTCGGCGCCGGCCGCGTCGCGCTGCTGCTATCCGACCACATCTGGCTGTGGGCGCGCGGCTACGAGGGCGGCGGTCCGCATCTCGACCTGCTCCGACGCACGTCGCACTGGCTGATGCAGCAGCCTGACCTGGATGAGGAGGCGCTGCGACTCCAGATCCAGGGCAAGAATCTCGCCGTCATCCGCCAGACCATGGGCGACACCGTGCCGCCGGTCACCGTGACCTCGCCGTCCGGCCAGACGCGTGAGCTGACGTTGAGCCAGGGCGATCCCGGCGAATGGCGCGCGACCTTGCCGGCCAACGAGCTCGGCCTGTGGCAGGCCACGGACGGCACCTTGAAGGCGCTCATCAATGTCGGCCCGACCAATCCGAAGGAATTCTCCGAGGTCACTTCGACCACCGAGACGCTGAAGCCGCTGGCACAGGCCACCGGCGGCGACGCCCGCCGCATCGCCGACGGATCCGGCATCGACATGCCGCGCATCGTCCCCGTCAGGTCATCGACGCTGTTCAGCGGCGACGGCTGGATGGGCGTGCGGATGCGCGACGCCAGCGTCGTCAAGGGCGTCGGCGTGCTGCCGATGTTCGCCGGCGTGATCGGCCTGTCGCTGCTGCTCGGCGCGCTCGCCGCCACCTGGGTGCGCGAGGGTCGCTGACACAACGACACGAGCACGCGCCACCGCCTCGTGCGACGTGGCGCGAAGGGCACAGCGACGGGGATTCCACCCGCCGTCGCAGTGCGCTGATTGACAGGTGTGAAGCCCCCTTGCGATGTTACATTGTAACAACGGCTGATCATCCTCCCAGCCGAACGGGGTGGCCTATTCACATGAGGCCGATTTACATGAGCCAGAGCTGGCGATGAGCTGGTTTCGCGCGAACATCAAGGATGTCTCGCGGCTGGCGCTGTTTGCGCTGGTGCTGCAATTCGCGCTCGCGTTCGGCCACGTTCATTGGCTCTCCGCGCAGGCGCTGGACGGCGGCCGTCTCACGACGGCGCAGGCCCATACCGGCTCCTCTCCCGCAAGCCAGGACCCCGACCAGCAGCCATCCGCTGACGGCTGCGCCATCTGCGCCGTCATGGCGATGGCGCAGTCGATCCTGCTGTCACCGGCGCCCGTTCTGACGCCTCCTGAAGCGGTCGCATTCCGGCTGCCCGATGCGATCACCGCCACTGTCGCGGCCGTCGTCGTCGACACCGCCTTCCAGCCGCGCGCTCCTCCCACCGCCTGATC
This sequence comes from Bradyrhizobium sp. HKCCYLRH3073, assembly GCF_051167995.1. NCBI lineage: Bacteria > Pseudomonadati > Pseudomonadota > Alphaproteobacteria > Hyphomicrobiales > Nitrobacteraceae > Bradyrhizobium > Bradyrhizobium sp. HKCCYLRH3073. The sequence continues at coordinate 328,322 of NZ_JBNPUD010000001.1, read as the reverse complement.
TGAGCCGCTCGAAACGCTGCCCCGCTGCGCGAGCGCACGGCGGCCGCGTGCAGGAATGGGTCCGTCGCAACCCGACGGCAGGCGCATCCCGCCAGCAACGAAAGACGTGGGACGCCTGATCAGGATCAGGAATTGAAAGATGTTGTCGAGAGCCTTGATGTCGGGCTGCAGCGCCGCAGCCTTGTTGTGCGTTTTGGGTGCGCCCGCGCGCGCTGACGATCCGGCGAAGCCGGCGGCCGAACTGCCCGAGGTCACAGTGACCGCACCGAGCCCGATCCGTGCCCGCAAGCCGGTGGTGCCGCGGCCCAATCCCACCGCGCGCGTGGCGCGCAGCGGCCCACGCACGCCGGCGCCCGCGCGCGAGGCCCAGACCGCGCCGCCCCCGCCGCAGCAGGGCGTAACGCCCATCATCACCGACCAGTTCGCGACCGTCACGGTGGTGCCGAATGAGGAGCTGCGCCGCTCCGGCGCGGCAACGCTCGGCGATCTCCTGAATTCCAAGCCGGGCATCACCGGCTCGAGCTTCGCGCCGGGCGCATCGAGCCGGCCGATCATCCGCGGCCTCGACGTCAACCGCGTCGGCATCGTCGAGAACGGCATCGGCGGTGGCGGTGCGTCCGATCTCGGCGAAGATCATTTCGTGCCGATCGATCCACTCACCAGCGACCAGATCGAGGTCGTCCGCGGCCCCGCAGCGCTACGCTACGGCTCGACTTCGATCGGCGGCGTCGTCAGCGCCACCAACAATCGCATTCCCAGCGCGCTGCCGAGCTGCGCGACGGCGCCGTTCCAGACCTATGGCCTGCCGGCGAGCGCGCCAGCCGCGGGCAGCGCGCCTTGCGTCACCGCGGAAACGCGCACCTCGTTCAGCTCGGTCGATCGCGGCGTCGAGGGCGGCGTGCTGCTCGATGCCGGCGGCGGCAATTTCGCTGTCCATGCCGATGCCTACGGCCGCAAGACCGGCGACTACTCCATTCCCGGCTACCCCTATCTGTTCGACCAGACCCGCCCGGTGAACGGCCGGCAGCCGAACTCCGCCGTGCAGAACGATGGCGCCTCGCTCGGCGGCAGCTACTTCTTCTCAGGCGGCTTCGTCGGCGCTGCGATCACGCAGACCGATGCGCTCTACCATATCCCCGGCATCGACGGCGCCGACAGCCGGACCCGGATCGACGCGCACCAGACCAAGATCACCGCCAAGGGCGAGTACCGCCCGGACTCCGCGGCGATCGATGCCATCCGCTTCTGGGCCGGTGCAACCGACTATCGGCACAACGAGATCGGTCTCGCCGACCCCGCCGATCCCACCACCGACGGCGTGCGCCAGACCTTCACCAACCGCGAGCAGGAAGCGCGCGTCGAGATGCAGATGATGCCCGTCAATCTGCGCTTCGCGACGCTCACGACCGCCTACGGCGTGCAGGCCGGACACCAGGAGCTGAATGCGCCGAGCCCCGACAATCCCGGCTCGGTGTTCAACGGACTGTTCGGCCCCAACACCAACAACCGCGTCGCCGGCTACGTCTTCAACGAGTTCGCCTTCACACCGGCGACCAAGGCACAGGTCGCAGCCCGCATCGAGCACGTCTCATTGAACGGCTCCACGCCGAACTTCCCGGTCGACTATCTGCCGGACGGCACGCCACAGGCCAACATCGCCCGCAATCCGTCGTACACGCCGAAGAGCGCGAGCGTCGGCCTGTTGCAGAACCTGCCGGGCGATCTCGTGGCGAGCGTCACCGCGCAATATGTCGAGCGCGCGCCGAAGCCAGCCGAGCTGTTCTCGCGCGGCGGCCATGATGCGACCGCAACCTTCGACATCGGCAATCCGAACCTGACCATCGAGACGGCCAAAACCGTCGAGGCCGGACTGCGCAAGGCGACCGGCCCTTTCCGCTTCGAGGCCACCGCCTACTACACGCAGTTCAGCAACTTCATCTATCGGCGGCTGACCGGGGTGATGTGCGACGGCGATTTCGCGTCGTGCGGCACGACAGGCACGGAGCTGAACCAGGCGGTCTATTCGCAGCGCAACGCGCTGTTCCGCGGCGCCGAGTTCCAGAGCCAGTTCGATGTCGCTCCGCTCGGCACCGGCATCTGGGGCATCGAGAACCAGTTCGACGTCGTCCGCGCCACCTTCGCGGACGGCACCAATGTGCCGCGGATTCCGCCGATGCGCGTCGGCGGCGGCCTGTTCTGGCGCGACGCCAACTGGCTGACCCGCATCAATCTGCTGCACGCCTTCGCGCAGAACGATATCGCGCCGATCGCGGAGACGCCGACGCCAGGCTACAACCTGCTCAAGGCCGAGGTCAGCTACCGGACCAAGCTCAACCCGAACATGTTCGGCGCGCGCGAGATGCTGGTCGGCATGGTCGGCAACAATCTGTTGAACGAGAAGATCCGCAACTCCGTGTCCTACACCAAGGACGAGGTGCTGCTGCCCGGCATCGGCGTGCGGATCTTCGCCAATCTGAAGTTTTGAGTGCGAGGTCCTCACCTCGCCCCGCTTGCGGGGAGAGGTCGGATTGCATCGCCAGATGCAATCCGGGTGAGGGGGACTCTCCGCGAGGTTTGTGCGTGTGGCTGCCCCTCACCCCAACCCTCTCCCCGTGAAGAACGGGGAGAGGGAGCGCACCGTGCACGCCGTGCGAGCTTCCTCTCGACCTACTTCGCGTAATCCCAATCGGGCCGGATCGCGCCCTCGACGCCCTCGAACGCGCCCTCGATCAGCTCGTTCACCAACAGCCGGTTGTAGTCCACCGGTCCCGGCATGATCGCCCTGCCCTTCGGCACCGGCTTGAAGCCGACGCGCGTGTAGTAGGCCGCGTCCCCCACCAGCAGTATCAAGCGGTGGCCCTGCGCCCGCGCGTCCGCGACCGAACGCTCCATCAGCATGCGGCCGATGCCGTGCTTGCGGAACGGCGGCTCGACCGTCAGCGGCCCGAGCATCAGCGCCTTGGTGTCGCCGACGCAGATCGGCAGTTGCCGCACCGAGCCGACCAGCAAAGTGCCGATATGAGCGGTGAACGACAATGCGAGCAGATGATCGACATGCTCGCGTAAGCGGTAGGCGCTCAGCACGAAGCGGCCGGGGCCGAAGGTGCGCTCATGCAGCCGCTCGATCGCCTGCGCGTCGCCCGGCTTTTCGGCGGAGATCGTAATGGACAGGTCACTCATGTGGGGTGGCGAGATAGCATTCTGGAGCGGCGCGGTCCATGGGCGGGCCGTCCACGTGTTGACAGCATTCGCCCGCTCCGGCGGGCACCGATGCTAATTTTCTGAGCACTCGCGCGGCGTGATCGAAGATTGTGCTAAGATGTCAAGTTTCCGGAGCTGCCCTCGCTTAACCTGTCCCAGGTCATGAGCGTTGTGGTCGCCGTCGCGGCCGCTTGGACCGCTCTGACGCAGCACGAGCAGCAGGTCGAAGATGACGGGTGCGTTCAGGTCGCGCCATCGCGGCGAAACTCATGTGTTCGATGATCTCAAGACGCTGCTGGCCTGCGCCTCGCCGCGCCGGTCCGGCGATGAGCTGGCTGGCATCGCAGCCGACAGTGCCGCGCGGCGGGTTGCGGCGCGGATGGCGCTCGCCGACGTGCCGCTGCGGCGTTTCCTCGACGAGCCGCTGATTCCCTATGAGAGCGACGAGGTCACGCGCCTCATCCTCGACAGCCACGATGCCGCCGCATTCGCGCCCGTCGCATCGCTGACCGTCGGCGAATTGCGCGAATGGCTGATGTCCTGGGAGGCGGATGCCGGCCGGCTGGCCGCCCTCGCGCCGGGACTGACGCCGGAGATGGTGGCCGCGGTCTCCAAGCTCTGCGGCAATGGCGATCTCGTCGCCGTCGCCGCCAAATGCCGGGTCGTGACCCGCTTCCGCTCCACGATCGGCCTGGAGGGGCGGCTGTCGTCGCGGCTGCAGCCGAACGATCCGACCGACGATCCCCAGGCGATCGCCGCCGGCACGCTCGACGGCCTGCTGTTCGGCATGGGCGATGCCGTGATCGGCATCAATCCCGCGACCGACAATGTCGAGGCCTGCATCCGCCTGCTCACGATGCTCGATGATCTCAGGCTCAAATTCGAGGTGCCGACGCAGTCCTGCGTGCTGAGCCACGTCACGACCTCGATCCAGGCGATCGAGAAAGGCGCGCCGCTCGATCTCGTCTTCCAGTCGATCGCCGGCACCGAGGCGGCCAATGCCGGCTTCGGTGTGACCCTGAAGCTGCTGGCCGAGGCCCATGACGCAGCCTTGTCACTGAAGCGCGGCACGGTCGGCAACAACGTCATGTATTTCGAGACCGGCCAAGGCGCGGCCCTGTCCGCCGATGCGCATCACGGCCTCGATCAGCAGACCGTCGAGGCCCGCGCCTATGCCGTCGCACGCGCCTTCTCGCCACTGCTGGTCAACACCGTCGTCGGCTTCATCGGTCCTGAATATCTCTACGACGCGAAGGAGATCATCCGCGCCGGCCTCGAGGATCATTTCTGCGCCAAGCTGCTCGGCGTGCCGATGGGCTGCGATGTCTGCTACACCAACCATGCCGAAGCCGATCAGGACGACATGGACGACCTGGCGCTGCTGCTTGCGGCGGCGAACGTCAACTTCCTGATCGCGGTGCCCGGCGCCGACGACATCATGCTCAACTATCAGAGCCTGTCGCATCACGACGTGATGCGGCTGCGGCATCTGCTCGGCCGCCGCCCGGCGCCGGAGTTCGAGGCGTGGCTAGCGCGGATGGGTCTCCTCGACCACAGCGGCCGCGTGCCGCCATTGCCGGGCAGCGCGCCTTCCGTAGCCCGGCTGATCGGCCAGGGGGCGCGGGCATGAGGGACGATCCGTTCGACCTGCTCCGCAGGATGACGCGTGCCCGCGTCGCGCTTGGCCGCGCCGGCGACGGGCTTCCGACGGCGGCGAAGCTGGAATTCCAGATGGCGCATGCGCGCGCGCGCGATGCCGTATGGGGCAAGGTCGATTTCGACGGCATCGCCGGCGCGCTCGCGCCGCGCGAGGTGATCAAGGTCGCGAGCGCAGCGCCGGACCGCGCCAGCTATCTGCGCCGGCCAGATCTTGGCCGCCGTCTCGCCACGGGCGAAGCGTCGCGGCTGCCATCAGGCCCATACGATCTCGTCTTCATCATTGCTGACGGGCTGTCGGCGGATGCGGTCGAAAGCCATGCCGCCGCTGTCGTGATCGCCACCGAGGCTCGTCTGACGGGCCTGTCCATCGGACCGATCGTGCTGGCTTCGCAGGCGCGCGTGGCGCTGGGTGACGATGTCGGTGCCGCGATGCGCGCCCGGCTCGTGGCGGTCCTGATCGGCGAGCGTCCGGGCCTGTCGGCCGCGGATTCCCTCGGTGTGTATCTGACGCTGCACCCGGCCCCGGGCCTGCGCGACAGCGCCCGCAACTGCATGTCCAACATTCACGGCCACGGGCTCTCCGCCGAGCGCGCCGCCGACAAGCTGGCCTGGCTGGTGCGCGAGGCGCTGCGGATCGGCGTCACCGGCATCGGCCTCAAGGAGGCGGCGCCGGACGCCGCGATCGCGACGACACAACCAACAACACAAATCACCCATCACAAGCCGACAGGAGCGAATGGACATGAGTGACGAGGCCAAGCCGACGCTTTCAAAGAGCCTGACCGGACTCCATCTGTGGGGCATCGCGGTCGGGCTGGTGATCTCCGGCGAGTATTTCGGCTGGAGCTACGGCTGGGACAAGGCCGGCACGCTCGGCTTCCTCATCACCACGATCTTCATCGCGGTGATGTATACGACCTTCATCTTCTCCTTCACCGAGCTCACCACCGCAATCCCCCATGCCGGCGGTCCGTTTGCCTATTCCTACCGAGCCTTCGGCCCGCTCGGCGGCTTCGTCGCCGGCTTCGCGACGCTGATCGAGTTCGTGTTCGCACCGCCTGCCATCGCGCTCGCCATCGGCGCCTATCTCAACGTCCAGTTTCCGGCGCTGTCGCCCAAGACCGCCGCGCTCGGCGCATATCTGGTGTTCATGGCCCTCAACATCGCAGGCGTATCGATCGCCGCAACATTCGAGCTGTTCGTCACCGTGCTGGCGATCGCCGAGCTCCTGGTGTTCATGGGCGTCGTGTCGCCCGGCTTCTCCTTCGCCAATTTCGCCGCCAACGGCTGGGCCGGCGAGAATTCGTTCTCGCTGGCGAGCATCGGCGGCATCGTCGCCGCGATCCCGTTCGCGATCTGGTTCTTCCTGGCGATCGAAGGCGCCGCCATGGCCGCGGAAGAGACCAAGAATCCGACCAAGACGATTCCGCTCGCCTACATCGCGGGGATTCTGACGCTCGTCGTGCTCGCCTTCGGCACCATGATCATGGCCGGCGGCGTCGGCGACTGGTCGAAGCTCGCCAACATCAATGATCCGCTGCCGCAGGCGATGAAGATCGTGGTCGGCGAGAACTCCGGCTGGCTGCACATGCTGGTGTGGATCGGCCTGTTCGGACTGATCGCCTCGTTCCACGGCATCATCATGGGCTACTCGCGGCAGATCTTCGCGCTGTCGCGCGCCGGCTTCCTGCCGGCCAAGCTCGCCGCGCTGCACCCGACCTGCCGCACGCCGCATTGGGCCATCCTTGCCGGCGGCGTGATCGGCATCGCCGCGATCTACTCCGACGAGCTCATCCAGTTCGCCGGACAGACGCTGACGGCGAACATCGTGACGATGAGCGTATTCGGCGCGCTCGTGATGTACATCATGAGCATGGCCGCCCTCTTCCGCCTGCGGGCCACCGAGCCCCATCTCATCAGGCCGTTCAAGGCGCCAATCTATCCCGTGCTTCCGGCCGTGGCGCTGGTCTGTGCGACGCTCTCGCTGCTCACGATGATTTGGTTCAATCTGCAGGTGTTCGCGGCCTTCGTGGTGCTGTTCGCGGCCGGCCTGCTGCTCTATCGTCTGACCGCCGGCAAGCGCAGCATGGCGGCGAACGACAGCCTGCTCGACATCGCCTTGACCGAAGCCCGCGCCATGGCCGACTGATCCGGCCGGATCGCGACAGTCTCGATCGAGGACCCTCGGCGCCATGTGCTTGCGCGGAGGGGTCATGAATGGCCGCTCCGGCAGGCACGTGGCTTGCATAACTACGAGGTGTGAAACAACGGCGCATTTCCTCAAAGGTGAGGATTTCATGGCACAACATCCGACAGCCGAAAGCCAGCATCCGCGCGATCGGAGCCGCAACATTCTGGCCGCCGCGGCCACCGGCGTCGCTGATTTCATCGCCCAGACAGGCGGCCGTCCGGAAGCGGTGTTCGAGCGGATCGGCATCGATGCCAGCTGCCTCGGCGAGACCCGCCGCGCGCTCGACCTCGCCGACTATGTCGCGATGATGGAAGACGCCGCACAGGAGACCGGCAACGACAATTTCGGCCTTTGGTTCGGCCAACGCTACCAGCCGCGGATGCTCGGCCTGATCGGCGAGATCGCGCTGGCGGCGCCGACGCTGGGCTCGGCGATCGAGCATCTCGCGCTGTGGTTTCCCTGGCATCAGCAGGCGACCGAAACCCGCCTGACGCGCCACGACGGCTTGCTGCGGCTCGAATATCGCATTCTCGACGGCTCGATCGTCGATCGCCGGCAGGATGCCGAATTGACCATGGGCATGTTCGCGAACGTCTTCCGTGCGTGCCTGCCATCGGGCTGGGCGCCTGACATGGTGCTGTTCGAACACGCCCGGCCGGCGGCCTGGCGCGATCATGAGGCAGCCTTCGATGCCGACGTCGGCTGGTCGCAAGGCACCAATGCGCTGGTGTTTCGCGATCGCGGCCTGGACCGGGCGATGCCGGGGGCGGATCTTCCACGCCTGCAGCGGCTGACGACGGATCTTGCCGGTGTCGCCGGCTCCTGCGGCACGCCGGCGTTCCTCGATCTGGTCCGTGGCGAGATCCGGCGGCGGTTGTCGGCCGGCGCGCTTCATCTCGAGGAGGTCGCCGATGCGCTGTCGACAACGTCGTGGACGTTGCAGCGCCGGCTTGCCGAGTTCGGCGCCACCTTCTCCGACCTGGTCGAGGCGACGCGGCTCGACCTCGCCCGCCACTATCTGCGCCAAGCGCATCTGCCGCTCGGCGACGTCGCCTTCCTGCTCGGCTATTCCGAAGCCTCAGCCTTCTCCCGCGCGTTCTCGCGCTGGACCGGCTGCAGCCCGCGGCATTGGCGCCAACGGTCATTGCAGGCGACGGCTCGCAGCTAAAGCCGCGCCACCGGCATCAATCTGCCGGCATCGTCTTCTCGACCAGCCGCACCCAATAGGAGGCGCCATGGCCGAGGATGTTGTCGTTGAAACGATAGGCCGGATGGTGGCAGTCCTTGCCGTCGCCCATGCCGAGGAAGACGAAGGCGCCGGGGCGGGCCTGCAGCATGAAGGCGAAGTCCTCGGCGCCCATCAGCGGCGGCGCATTGTCGACCACCCGCTCCGCACCGACGACGTCGCGGGCGACATCGGCGGCGACCCCGGTCTCGCGCGCATGGTTCATCGTAATCGGGTAGAGCCGCGTGTATTTCGTCGTCGCCTCACCGCCATAGGTGCGGGCGATGCCGTCGGCGACCTCGGCAATACGGCGCTCCACCAGGTCCTGCACCTCGGGATCGAGCGTGCGCACGGTCCCCTTCAGTTCGACGGTCTCCGGAATGACGTTCATCGCCGTGCCGGCCTCGACGACGCAGATCGAGATGACCGCCGACTTGATCGGATCGACGTTGCGCGACACGATCGACTGCAGCGCGGTGATGATGTGCGCGGCGATCAGCACGCTGTCGACCGCCTTGTGGACCCCGGCACCGGCATGCCCGCCCTTGCCGCGGACGGTGATCTCGAGCTGGTCCGACGACGCCAGCATCGGGCCCGGCCGCAGCGCGAAGACGCCTTCGGGCACGCCCGGCGCGTTGTGCAGGCCGTAGACCTCCTGGATGCCCCAGCGGGTCATCAGCCCGTCGTCGACCATCGCCTTGCCGCCGGCGCCGCCCTCCTCGGCCGGCTGGAAGATCACGATCGCCGTGCCGTCGAAATTGCGCGTGTCCGCGAGATGCTTGGCGGCCCCCAGCAGCATCGCGGTATGGCCGTCATGGCCGCAGGCATGCATCAGGCCCGGCGTCTTCGACGCGTAGGGCACGCCCGAGGCTTCCTCGATCGGCAGCGCGTCCATGTCGGCGCGCAGGCCGATGGTGCGACCTGAGCTGGTCCGACGGCCGCGGATGACACCGACCACGCCGGTGCGTCCGATGCCGGTCACCACCTCGTCACAACCGAATTCGCGCAAGCGCTCGGCGACGATGCCGGCGGTGCGGTGCACCTCGTACATCAGCTCGGGATGTTCATGGAAATCATGGCGCCAGGCGGCCATGTCGTCGGTGAGCGCGGCGATGCTGTTCAGGATGGGCATGGAGGCGGTGTTCTCGTTCGGGACGGTGACGCCCGAACCATGACCGGAACGGCGGATGGACACAAGCTCTCGCCCGCATCAGCCCTCGATCGGGGCGTGTGACAGGTACGCCAGAAGCTTCATCTCGCGGCGGCCGCGTGTGACGGTGTCGAGCACGAGGCCCGAGGAGGCCGACAGCAGCGCCATGATCATCAGGCCCATCGACAGCACCGCGGTCGGCAGCCGCGGCACCAGCCCGGTCTCGATATAGGTGACGAAGATGGGAATCGCGAAGCCGATCGAGACCAGCGCGAGGAAGATGCCGATCGCACTGAAGAAGCGCAGCGGCTTCTCCGAACGATAGAGCTTCAGGATCGTGCCGAGGATGCGGAAGCCGTCGCGCCAGGTGTTGAGCTTGGAGACAGAGCCTTCGGGCCGCGCGTAGTATGGCGTCGCGAGCTCGGCGACCGGCAGCGCCAGCTCCAGCGCATGCACGGTCAGCTCGGTCTCGATCTCGAATCCGTCGGAGAGGACGGGGAAGGATTTGACGAAGCGGCGCGAGAACACGCGGTAGCCGGACAGGATGTCCTTGAAGGCCTGGCCGAACACCTCGGCAAGGAAGCTCGTCAGCATCCAGTTGCCGGTGCGATGGCCCATGCGGTAGGCGGCCTGCTCCTGGTCGACCCGCAGGCCCACCACCATGTCGAGCCGCTCGCTCACGAGACGCGCGATCATGCCGGGCGCGCTCGGCGCGTCATAGGTCGCGTCACCATCGACCAGCACGTAGATGTCGGCATCGACATCGGCGAACATGCGCCGGACGACGTGGCCCTTGCCCTGCCGCCGCTCGCTGCGCACCTCGGCGCCGGCCGCGCGCGCGACCTCGATGGTGCGGTCCTTGGAATTGTTGTCATAGACGTAGACGGTGGCCGTCGGCAGCGCCTGCTTGAAATCGCGGACCACGGTGGCGACCGCGGCCTCCTCATTGTAGCAGGGCACCAGCACGGCGATCCGCATCGAAGGTGAACTCATCGACCCCTCTCCCCCAGGGACGGGAGACTGCCCTCATTCGGTGCAGAAATTCATAATGATCCGGCGACAACGCGCTGTTCCGGCTGCCAGGTGGGAATGACCTTAACGCCGTCCAGCACCTCCCGCAGGCGGGATTGCGTGCCGAGCGTGGTTCCCTCCGGCAGCGCGTCCGGTGCGAAGAAGCCGGTCTCCACGATTTCGAGGTTCGGCTCCGGCGGCCGGTCCTGCGTGAACCTTTTGATAACGAAGACGGCAACGTGGTCGCGCGGCGAGACGTGGCTGTTGAGGAAGATGCCGTGCAGCTCCGGCTCGCCTTCGAGCGCGATCCGGCCCTCCTCGAACAGCTCCCGCGTCAGCGCCTCGATGAATGTCTCGCCGACCTCGACGCCGCCGCCCGGCAGGTGCCAGCCCGAGACATAGCCATGCCGGACCAGGAACACGCGGTTCTCGGCATCCAGCACCACGCCGCGGACGCCCAGCGTCATGCCGCGGGCGAAGCGCCAATAGAGGTGGAAGCCGCGCCGGAGCACCGGCTCGAACCGGATCCGCAGCCGGCTCAGATGTGTCGTCATCGCTGTCGTCGTCCTGGTTGTTCTTGCGCTCGCAGGCGGGGCTTGTCATGAGAGCCGGGGCATCACGAGGGATAGCACGAGATGACATCTGCTGGGCGCGCCTGCATCCGCCATCGGCACCGAGGGGCGTAATGGCTGCCTTCACCCTCGCCCACCTGTCCGACCCGCACCTCGCCCCCCAGCACAAGCCGCGCCTGTCGGAGCTCGCCGGCAAGCGCGCACTCGGCTATCTCAACTGGACGCGCAATCGCTACAAATATCACCGCCGCGACATCCTCGATCTGCTCATCTCCGATCTGCATGCGCAGATGCCGGACCAGATCGCCGTCACCGGCGATCTGGTCAATTTCGCCCTCGAATCCGAATTCCCGCTCGCCCAGGCCTGGCTGCGGACGGTGGGGCCGCCGGACAAGGTCACCGCGATTCCCGGCAATCACGACGCCTATGTGCGCTCGACGCGGCTGCGCTTCGCCGAGAGCTTTGCCGACTATTTCGGCGGCGATGCCGAGGGACCGGCTACGTTCCCGTCGCTGCGCCGGCGCGGGCCGCTCGCGTTGATCAGCCTGTCCTCGGCCGTGCCGTCGGCGCCGTTCATGGCGACGGGACGGCTCGGCAGCGCACAGCTCGCCGCGCTGGAGCAGATGCTCGAATCGCTGGCCCACGAGCAGCTGTTCCGCGTGCTGCTGGTGCATCATCCGCTGCGCTCGGCCCACCGGATGAAGCGGCTGACCGACGCCGGGAAGCTGATCGCGCTGCTCGCGCGCCACGGCGTCGAGCTGATCCTGCACGGCCACGACCACGTGCATTCGACGATCTGGATCGACGGCCCGGAGCGCAAGATCCCGGTCGTCGGCGTGCCCTCGGCGTCGTCGATGGCGCATGGCCACTATCCCGCCGCGGCCTACAACATGTTCGCCATCAGCAGCGACGGCAATCACTGGCGCTGCGACATGACCGTGCGCGCGGTCAACGAGGCGCTGCGGGTGCGCGAGATCCGCGAGGTCCGCCTGCTTTGAGGCGCGGCCACGCCGTCAGATCTGCTGTAGGCTCGCATAGAATGCGACGCCGAACAGCGACAGCGCGCCGAGCACGAAGCCGAGCACGAACGGCCAGACCCCACCGCGCCGCCGCGGCGCCTCGGCGCTCGTCTTCGCCTGAGCCCTTGCGACGCTGAAGGCGCGCTCGCGCTCGACCATGCGGCGGGCGACGTAGTCGGTGACGGCCTTCACGATCGCCGCGATGTCGTGCGACTCGGCGAGCACGACGCGGCCGTTTCGGGTGTCCTGCACGAAGCGATACTGCCGCTTGTCACGCCCCATCACGACGTGGGCGACGACGTCGATCCACAGCCGCGGCGTCTCGCCCTGGCTGATGCCGCGATCGAACAGATCGAGCTGGCTCGGGATCTCCGCGAACAGCGGGTCCAGCGCGTCGTTGAGAATTTCGAGCCGCGCCACCTCGGCGTCGCGCAGGTCGACCACCACGCCCGTTCGGTCTGCGGCCTCGATCCGGGCCTGGCGCAGCGCCTCGCGCAGGCGCACGGGGCGGGCTTCAGTGCTGCTGTCGGCGGCCTCGGACATCGGTCACGCTTTCACGGTTCGGCCCTGGTTTCGCCAGGTTCCCACCGTGTTAACGTAGCAGTAACCCAGTATTCTGCAATCCCCTTTCATCTTCAATGGGTTATAAGCACGCTGGCGTAACCACGAAACGGACGTGGGCGGCCTCCTCCGGCATGACCCGGCTGAGACCGCCCCGTCCTTGGGCTCTTTCCTCGAGCTTATTCAAATACCCGGCAATGCATTCCTTCCGGCGATCAGGCCGCCGGAGCGCGCTGCGGCTCCTCGACGATCGAGAAGCGGACGCCGGCCTTGTGGCGGTTCTCCTCGGACACCTCGCGCCAGCAGTCCTCGGCCTCCTTGCGCGACTTGAACGGACCCTTCACCTGGGCCGAGCCTTCCACCAGCTTGTGGAAATTCATCGAGCCGAACTCGCCGCCGATCACCCAGAAATTGCTGGTCATGAGACCCTCCTTCAACCGTCACAACTTTGACAGTGCATTGCGAATTGCGTGACAGGAGATAAACGCGAAACCGGCAGCTTCGTATAGAGGCCTTGTTTTCGAATGGTGATGTCATGTAACATCATCACTTGTCATAAATGTCATTTTGTCAATTTTGTCACAATCCGAAGGCCGGTCGGCCATGAGGGGATCGCGATGCCCGGTGAGTCCGGAAAGAAGCTGTTCGTCGGGCCCCGCTTCCGGCGCATCCGCCAGCAGCTCGGGCTGTCCCAGACCCAGCTCGCCGAGGGCCTCGGCATCTCGCCGAGCTATGTCAACCTGATCGAGCGCAACCAGCGCCCGGTCTCGGCCCAGATCCTGCTGCGGCTGGCCGAGGCCTATGATCTCGATCTGCGCGATCTCGCCACCGCGGACGAGGACCGCTTCTTCGCCGAGCTCAACGAGATCTTCTCCGATCCGCTGTTCCGGCAGATCGAGCTGCCCAAGCAGGAGCTGCGCGACCTTGCCGAGCTCTGCCCCGGCGTCACCCATGCGCTGCAGCGGCTGTACGCGGCCTACGCCGAGGCCCGGCGCGGCGAGACCCTGGTGGCGGCGCAGATGGCCGACCGCAACGACGGCGCCCGCTTCGAAGCCAACCCGATCGAGCGGGTGCGCGACCTGATCGAGGCCAACCGCAATTATTTCGCCGAGCTCGAGCAGCAGGCCGAAGCCTTGCGCGACGCGCTCGACGTCCCGGCCGAAGGACTCTATGCCGCGCTCGCCGCGCGGCTGCGCGAAAAACATTCGGTGCAGACCCGTGTGATGCCGGTCGACGTCATGCGCGAGACCTTGCGCCGCTACGACCGCCATCGGCGTCAGCTGCTGATCTCCGAGCTGGTCGACGGGCCCGGCCGCACCTTCCAGCTCGCAGTCCAACTCGGCATGGCCGAATGCCTCCCACAGTTCGAGATCATCATCGGCCGCGCCGGCGCGCTCGACGACACCTCGCGCCGGCTCTACCGCATGACACTCGCGAGCTATTTCGCCGCCGCCGTGATGATGCCCTACGCACCGTTCCTCACTGCTGCCGAGGCGCTCAGCTACGACATCAACGTGCTGGCGCAGCGCTTCAACACCGGCTTCGAGCAGGTCTGTCACCGCCTCACCACGCTGTCGCGCCCGAACGCGCGCGGCATTCCGTTCTTCATGCTGCGCGTCGACAATGCCGGCAACGTCTCCAAGCGCTTCTCGTCGGGCACCTTCCCGTTCTCCAAGTTCGGCGGCACCTGCCCGCTGTGGAACGTGCACTCGACCTTCGACACGCCGGACCGGCTGCTGAAGCAGATCATCGAGCTGCCCGACGGCTCGCGCTATTTCTCGATTGCCCAGATGGTCCGCCGGCCGGTGGCGCCGCATCCGCTGCCGCAGCCACGCTTCGCGATCGGCCTGGGCTGCGAGATCCGCCACGCGTCGCGCCTCGTCTACGCCGCCGGCATGGATCTCGAGACGGCCGAGGGCACCCCGATCGGGGTCAACTGCCGTCTCTGCGAGCGCGAGAACTGCGCCCAGCGCGCCGAGCCGCCGATCACGCGGACGCTGATTTTGGATGAGACCACCCGGCGCGTCAGCTCGTTCGCGTTCAGCAATGCGAGGGAGTTGTGAGGGCTCCACTCTCGCCTCCGTCATTCCGGGGGCGGAGTGTGTAGCCCCGCTCTCGCAATGACACTGAAAAAACAACGCACGGACGCGAGCACACGTCACGCGGAGACACGTGAAGCTCGGATATCCGGTGCGGAGAGACATGCAGTCACCTCCTCGCGGCGCATCTGCGCCCGAGCTTTTCTGTTAGTTTGCCCACTTTGAACACAGAGGGCGCAGGGAAGACCGGGAGCTCGCCGCCCCCATGGCCCCCGTGCGGAAAAAATGCACGGGGCAGGAACCACAGGTTCGGCTGGGACATCCCGGCCTTCCCCGCGCGATGGCTTTACGGCTTACTCCGTGCTCTCCCCAGGGACCGGCTGTCTTGCCCCTGTCATCAGCGCCATCGCAGGCGCAAACTTGATCTCAGCACCGGGAGATCAGGACCACACGGCTTGACCGTGCGCATCGAACCGTTCGTCGGCACGATCGCTCGCGCTGCAGTTCGATACGCCCATCGCATCCCGCACCCAACGCTCGTGACGACCGCGAAACGCCCCTCAGATCGAGGCGGGACAAGCGGAGTGAACATCAAATTCTGAAAAATGGAAACAGCAATATTTTTGCCGATAGGACTGGACACGAGTGATCCAGCTGAACTCGCTGACGAAATCAGTCCATCGGCGCACACGGAATTGACAGCTCGACAGGCCATGAGCCGGTAGCGCGCGCCGCAAATCCAACAAATATGCGCGGCCGATTTGCCCGACGGGCGGGCGGGGGTCGCGTAACAAGAGACGCGAGGGGAGGAGACCAGATCGCGCTGGAGCTGAACGTGATCAAGAACTCGGTATCGATAAGGCCTCCAGCTCCTCGATGCCGACAGGAGGCCTGCTTCGCCACCCCATGATGAAAGCGCGCTTGGCCAAGCCGTCCTGAACACGAGCGATCTGGGTCCGCTCTCTGGCAATCCGCGCTTGCAGCAGGGGATCGCGAGTTCCGGAGGCGGCGAGGCATTTGTTGATCACCCAACCGAACGGCTCGATGCCGGCGCGCCGCAGGTCCTCTTGGAGAGCGGCGGCCTCCGAAACGGGCGTCGTTTCCGGCAGGGTCACCAGGATGATCTGCGTGTAGCTGGAATCCTGCAATCGCATCAGCGGCGTGATCAGCCGGCCAGCGGCGCTCGGCTCCAATTGGCTCGTCATCTGGCGATGATAGGCCCCGGTCGCATCGAGCAGGAGCAGAGTATGACCGGTCGGCGCCGTATCGAGCACCACAAAGGCGCTCCGGGCTTCCGCAACCACGTGCGAGAAGGCATGGAAAACGGCGACTTCCTCCGTGCAGGGCGAAGCCAGGTCCTCAAGCAGGAGCGCCTTGCCCTGCTCATCCAGGTCGCGGCCACGGCTCGCCAGTATCTTCGCGACATAGCGCTCCGTCTCGCGCCGAGGATCGATCCGATCCACCGTCAGCCCGGGCATCGCGGCATCAACGACATCCGTGACGTGGGCCGCTGGATCGGTCGTGCTGAGATGGACGGCATGTCCGCGTCTCGCAAGGCCGACAGCGATGGCAGCGGCAACCGTCGTCTTCCCGACGCCGCCCTTGCCCATGACCATGATGAGGCCGCTATTGCGGTGAGCAATGTCATCGACCAAACGGTCGAGGCCCTGCAGGCCGACCGGCACTCCGACTTGCTCGCCAGTCGACGTCTCAAGCCGTGGACTGGACGACGACAACACGGCCCTGAGCGCCGCGAGACCCACAATGTCGAACCCAACCAATGGGACGTCGTCCCGCGGCAGCTTTCGCAGCGAATCCGGCATCGAGGCGAGCGCCTCATCCTGATCCCGCTCGAGTGCGCTTGCGACCGCGTCGGCAGGGTCAGTGGCGTGAAAGCGTCCGTTCACGACGAGTGTCTGATTGGAGAGGTTGAGTGCATCAAGTTCGCTCGACGTTCGCGCCGCCTCCCGGATTGCACTCCGGTCGGCGCGGGTCACCAGGACCACGGTCGTCCGCCGAGGATCGCCCAGCGCTTGAAGCGCTTGTCGAAAACGATCCTCCTGCATCTTCAAACCCGAATGTGGGCCGAGGCACGATGCTCCGCGGTCGTTGTCCTTCAGGAAACCGGTCCAAGCCTTCGGCAGGCTCAGAAGCCGCAAGGTGTGGCCGGTCGGGGCCGTATCGAAGATGATATGGTCGTAACCCGCTCTGTCCCCGTCCAGCAATCCGACGAACTCGTCGAATGCGGCAATCTCGGTGGTGCATGCGCCGGAAAGCTGCTCGCGTATGGTCGATCTCTCCTGATCCGTCACCGTGGGCTCGAGCTGTTCGAGCACGCGAGCTCGGTAGCTCTCGGCTGCGGCCTCAGGGTCGATATTCATCGCGAAGAGCCTTGCCGCGTTCGGCACCGGCACCGGGCTGTCAGTTAGTTCAACTTCCAACATCTCGTCGAGGTTCGACGCAGGATCGGTGCTGACCAGAAGAACACGCAATCCACGGTCCGCGAGACTGATGGCGGTCGCACAAGCGAGCGACGTCTTGCCTACACCGCCCTTGCCAGTGAAAAAAAGAAAGGGCGTCGGAGCGTTCAGCGCACGCAATCGAAGCATTCAAATCCCTTCCAGGTGATCGTGGTGCGGCATTGCCGACCCGGGAGTCGGTAAGATTTTTGTCGCCGGCGTTCGCTCGATTCGGTGCATGAACTCGGCGCGGAGTGCTAGACCGACTTCGACGTCCTTTCGGGTCACCAATCATGGTCCCTTTTCGTGCCTTGATCGGTCGCCGCAGACCAATCGATTCGTAGAGTCCCGGCACGACTCCTTGTTGCGATGGATCAATAATCGTGTTGCAGGAGCGCACCCATCGTCGGCATTGCGGCAGCCGCCGAGTGCGAGTCAGGACGTGGAAGATCCCAGCCCTGGATGTAGCCCCGCACCTTCCGGCGTAAGACACGAGAAGCAAAATTGCTGTGGCTGACGCGAGCAGGTCGAATGCTCACGTCTCGGCTCCATGTCCGTCACGCGGGACCGTCGCTCACGCTGCGTTCAGAACGCCGCGCACATGCTCTGCACGCGCCGGACGGATCGCCGTTGGCGCATTCAGCAGGTCGGAACTCCAAAGCCGCCTCTTGTTGGCTTGCGGTGGAACCGCAGGCCTCCAGAAGGGTTGCTCCGCAGTTCCACGCAACAGAGTGAGAATAAGTTGAATCGCCGTCAGTTCATTCAATCTGCGGCTGCGATCCCGGTCGCCGCGTCCCTGGCGCGGAGCGCGTCCGCAGCGCCGCCTGCGGCTCAGCCGTTCAGTGCAGCCACCGTGCGCGACCTCGCACGCGCCCTCGCGGCCAAGCCATTCGCCGCGCCGGACGACAAGCTGCCGGACGCGCTGGCGAAGCTCGACTACGATGCCTATCGTTCGATCCGCTTCCTGCCGGACCACGCGCTGTGGCGCGGCGACGACCTGCCGTTCCAGGCGCAGTTCTTCCATCGCGGCTCGATCTACAAGGACCGGGTCGACATCTACGAGGTTGCGGACGGACAGGCCAGGCCCGTGGCCTATCGTCCCGAGGACTTCGCATTCGGCCAGCAGGTCGCGGCGTTCCCGGCGGCCGACCTCGGCTTCGCCGGCTTCCGCATCCATGCGCCGATGAACCGGCCGGACTACTATGACGAGGTCTGCGTCTTCCTCGGCGCGAGCTATTTTCGCGCGGTGGCCAAGGGTGAGATCTATGGTCTCTCCGCGCGGGGACTTTGCATCGACACCGGCGAGGCGAAGGGCGAGGAATTCCCCGTCTTCAAGGCGTTCTGGCTGGAGAAGCCGACGCCGGGCGCCACCGCGATGGTGGTGCACGCGCTGCTCGACAGCAAGAGCGCGACCGGTTCCTACCGCTTCACCATTCGTCCCGGCGAGACCACCGTGTTCGACGTCGAGGCCTCGCTGTACCCGCGCGTCGAGATCGCTCATGCCGGGCTGGCGCCGATGACCAGCATGTTCTTCTTCGGACCCAACGACCGCAACGAGGCCGACGACTTCCGACCCGCGGTGCATGATTCCGACGGGCTTGCGATGTTCAACGGCAAGGGCGAGCAGCTGTGGCGTCCCTTGAGCAATCCGCGCGACCTGCAAGTCAGCGTGTTCAACGACCTCAATCCGCGCGGCTTCGGCCTGATGCAGCGCGAGCGCAGCTATGCCGCCTATCAGGATCTGGAATCGCATTTCGAACGGCGGCCGAGCCTGTGGATCGAGCCGATCGGCGACTGGGGCGAAGGCGCCGTGGTGCTGTTCGAGATTCCGACCAAGCAGGAGATCCACGACAACATCGCCGCATTCTGGCGGCCGAAGACGCCGCTCGCCGCCAAGGGCGAGCACAACATGACCTATCGCCTGCATTGGGGACAGGACGCGCCGAAGCCGCACGCGCTGGCGCGCGTCACCCGCACCGGCGTCGGCGTTCACGGCGAAGGCCGGCTGTTCGTGCTGGAGCTCGAGGGCGACGCCCTTAAAGGGCTCGATCCGGCGCAGGTCAAGGGCGTGGTCAGCGCCGACAAGGCCGAGGTGACCAACATCGTCACGCAGCCCAATCCCGAGACGGGCGGATGGCGGCTGAGCTTCCAATGCGCCGTCAATGGCGCACCGGTCGAGTTGCGCGCCGAGCTGACCGCCAACGACAAGCTCGTCTCCGAAAGCTGGATCTACCGATGGACGCCGTAGCCGCAGAGACGATGCGCGCGCCTCGTCGCGCGGAGATCAACGGCCTGCTGCCCCCAGAAGCGCCGCTCGCGATGCAGCCGTCGCCGCTCCATCATGTTCCGGCGGCGACGCAGGCGATCACGAGCGGGCCACGCATCGCGTTCCGACGCATGCTGATCTTCGCCGGCACGGCCGCGCTGACGCTGGCCGGCTGCACCAGGATGTACGAGGTGGTCGAGGTCGGCGGCGTGACCGTGCTGGAAGGCATGGTGCTGGTGCTGTTCTCGACCCTGCTCGCCTGGATCGCCTTTGCTTTCGTGTCGGCCCTGGCCGGCTTCTGCGCGATGTTCGCGCGCCGCCGCGATACGATCGCGATCGATGTCGAAGGTCCGCTGCCCGGGCTCTCGAGCCGCACGGCGATGCTGCTGCCGACCTACAACGAGGAGCCGCACGCGGTGATGGTGCGCTTGCGCGCCATGATCGAGTCCGTGGCGGAGACCGGCCAGGCCGAGCGCTTCGACTGGTTTCTGCTCAGCGACACCACCGATCCCGACATCTGGATCGGCGAGGAGGCCGCGTTCCTGGCGCTGCGCGAGGCGTGCGGCACCGATCGCGTGTTCTACCGGCACCGCGCCGACAATGTCGCCCGCAAGGCCGGCAACATCGCCGAGTGGGTGCGGCGCTTCGGCGCGGCCTATGATCACATGATCATCCTCGACGCCGACAGCCTGATGAGCGGCGCGACGGTGGTGCGGCTGGCGCATGCCATGGAGCACGCCCCTCAGGCGGCGCTGATCCAGACCCTGCCCGTGATCGTCAACGGCACCAGCCTGTTCGCGCGATTGCAGCAATTCGCCGGCCGGCTCTACGGACCTGTCATCGCCGCCGGCAATGCCTGGTGGTACGGCGCGGAAGGTAATTACTGGGGCCACAACGCCATCATCCGCATCGCCGCCTTCGCGCAGGACGCGGCCTTGCCGGAGTTGCGCGGGCGAAAACCATTCGGCGGGCATATTCTCAGCCACGACTTTATCGAGGCCGCGCTGATGCGCCGCGCCGGCTGGGGAATCTACATGACGGTCGACCTCGACGGCAGCTACGAGGAAGTGCCGCCATCGCTGATCGATCACGCCGCGCGCGACCGGCGCTGGTGCCAGGGCAATCTGCAGCATCTGGCGGTGCTGCCGGCGCGCGGCCTGCACTGGGTGTCGCGGATGCACCTGTTGATCGGCATCGGCGCCTACATCACCGCGCCGCTCTGGTTCACGTTCCTCGTGCTCGGCATCCTGATTTCGCTGCAGGCCAATTTCGTCCGTCCGGAATATTTCCCGAAAGGCTTTGCGCTGTTCCCGAGCTGGCCGGCGCAGGATCCGGTGCTCGCCGCCCAGGTCTTTGCCGCGACCCTCGGGCTCTTGATGGTGCCGAAGCTGCTCGCCTGCCTCGCGACCTTGTTCACGCCGGCGCGGCGCCGCGGCTTCGGCGGCGGGCTGCGCCTCTGCGTCGCGGTGTTGGCGGAGACCGTGCTGGCGGCGCTGATCGCGCCATCGATGATGATCTTCCAGTCGATCGCCGTGATCGAGATCCTGCTCGGGCGTGACGCCGGCTGGCAGGTGCAGCGCCGCAGCGACGGCGGCGTGAGCCGGCACGAGATCTACCGAAAGTTCGCGCTGCCCACCCTGTGCGGCCTCGCAATGGCTGCCAGCGCCTATGCGGTGTCGCTGCCCCTGCTCGCCTGGATGTCGCCGGTCATCGCCGGCCTCGTGCTGTCGATTCCGATCGGCGTTCTGACGGGCGGCCGTAGCGCCGGCGCCGGCCTGTTCGTGACGCCCGAGGACCGGACGCCGCCGCGCGTGCTGATCCGGGCGCGGGAGCTTGCCGGTGAGCGCGAGCCTCGCCGCGAGGCCGCGCTGGTCGCGCTGCAGCGGAATGCCGAGCTGCGGCGGCAGCACGTCGATGCCCTGCCCATGCCGCGGCGGCGCGAGCCGGGCGACATCGATGTCGAGCTGACGACGGCGAAGGCCAGGATTGCCGACGCGGCCTGCTTCAGCGACGCGATCGACTTCCTCTCCCGCCGCGAAACGCTCGCCGTGCTCAACGATCGCACCACGATCGAGCGGCTCGTCAAGCTGCCGGCCTCCGAGGCGTGAGCCCGGGCTACTTGGTCAGATGCGCCGAGGCGATCGCCTGCTGGAACAGAGCGGTCAATGCGGCGCCGATGCTGCCGCTGGAATCCACCTCGTAGTAGTAGCCGGGACTGGCGCAAGACTTCATGATGTTGCCGATGTCGCTGCGCCACGGGGCGATGTAGGTCGTGTACCAGCTGTTGTTGGTGATCGCGAGATAGGTGGTGTAGAGCACCGCGATCTTGATGCCGCGCGCCTTCAGGGAGGTGCAGGTGGTGGTGTTCAGCGGCTCCTGGCAGCGTCCGCCGGAGAGCACGGTCTTGCTGCACGTCGTCGGGTAGGAGTAGTCGGCGACGCCGTCGGCGACGAAGAACAGCCATTTCTGCGGCTTGGTCGACGAGCCGTCGCCCTGCGTCGGGATCACGCCGTTCATGGCGGACATCGCGCCGTCGTAATCGGTGCACATGTCGTTGTTGTAGCCGCTATAGGGGATCGTCATCAGGTCCAGCGCGCCGACCGACGACTTCACCGACGACATGCTCGACGACAGGCTGGCGATGGTCGTGAGGCCGAGCGAGCCGCAATCGCTGCCCAGGCTGTAGACCGCCATGCGGTACTGGTTGCTGACGACCTGGCTGGCGGTTGCGGTGTCCGTGAGCGACTGCGTCGCCGACCTGACGACGTCGATCCGCATCGTCACGCCCTTCTTCTTGGCGATGGAATAATAGCTGTTGGTCTGCAGCGTCTTCTTCGTGCTCGACGTATAGGTGTCGTGGCAGGCGAAGGCGCACTTGTCGGAGGTCGCATTCTGCAGCGTCGTCATGTCGGCCGTGGTTGCGCCGAGGCCCTGCGACGGCGAATTGTCGAGCAGAACGTAGAAGTCCATGTAGGTCGGGAACGAGGCCGAAGCCGACGACGAGGCCGAGACCGTCATGGTCGGGTAGCCGAACATGTGCATGAAGGCCGTCTTGACCACCACGCTGGCGCTGCCGGTCACGGTCCGCGCCGTGACGCTATCGCTGATATCGATGTTCAGCGAGTCCGCCGCCAGATTATGCGCCGCCATCTGGCCGTTGAACATGTTGGTCGCCGCCGTCTTGGCGTCCGACGCGGCGCCGCGCATGGCGGTGTAGCCGGTCGCAGCCAGCATCGCGGCGTCCATCGAAGCCGACAGCTTCGCCTTGGCGCGCACGGCCATCGAATAGTCGATCGCCGAGCCGACGAAGGCGAGGATCGGGAGCAGGGCAAGCGCGAAGATGATCGCGATATTGCCGCTCTGGTCGCGACGGAACCGCGACAATAGGCTGAGGTATCTATTTCCGGCCAGCACGGCCACACTCCAACAAACACGGTGATGTTGCCGAAGATGTTGCGGATCAACCGTTGCATTGGAATTGATGGAATTGCAGAGAATTCGTTACGTTGCGTTTCCGATTGTCGTAAGCGGTGTCGATGCACCACTCGAAGCGACATGACCGCCATGCGGACGGTTTTCGTGGGCCGGCACGACACCGAATGACGGACGGGTCTCGTCCGCCCGCCCGCCCGCCCGATCTGCGCGGCGCCCCTCCTCTGGTACCCCGATTGCAAAGCGGCTGCGCCGATTGCATAGTCCGCGCGGTTTGCAGCGCCGGGGCGCGCTGATTCTCTGGGGGAGTTGGGGACGACGATGGCGGATGCCGATCTTGATGCCGTGATCCGGCAACTGGCCAAGCAGCAGAACAAGGCCATTCTGGCCGCGGCGAAAAAGCGCAAGGACCGCTTCAACGGCATGGCCGTCAAGGCCAAGGACAAGGACGCCAAGGAGCGCTTCAAGCTGCTCGCGCGCGAGGCGGTCGAGCAGGCCAATGCCGCCGCCCGACGGCTCCTGATCTCCGCCGACAACGTCGCGGACAGCTACGCCCGCGCGATGCGCCAGGCCGCCGCCGCGGAGCTGCCCAGGAAGCCGGAGACCAAGCAGCCGGAGAAGAAGGCCGACGGTGCGGCGGCCAAGCCGCAAGGCGGCAAGGCGACGAGCAAGGCGGCCGGGAACGATCCAGCCAAGCCCACACCGAAGAAGGCCGCGCCGAAGAAGGCCGCCAAGAAGGCTTGAGCCGGGCTCCGAACGTGGGAGCCTCCCTCCGCAAGATTGCGCCCTCGACAGCAACCTTCGCCGGGCCTTTCGACTTGCCTCCGCAACAATCTGTCCGGATGACTGCATGAAGGTGCTGGTTTGGCATGTGCCAAGCAGATGTTCATGCTCATCGTGAAGCTACGGCTTCAGGACGACAGAGAACAGGCGAAAGCCCGCGATCTTCGGAAACGCCTCCGCGGCCTCGGGCGAGACCAGGGCCACCACGGCCGCGCTCACCTCGCCATTGTTCAACCGGGTGATCGCGGTGGCCTGCCCTTCCAGCAGCAGCACCTCCGTCGCACCGGCCGCATTCATGGCCGCGGTGATCTTCGCGTTGGACTTGGCATAGCGCTCGTCGATCGCGATCACCTTGCCGCTGAGATCGCCTACGCCACGCACGGTGGGACGCGCCAGCAGCACAGCGACGAGAGGACTTTCGCCGGGTCCTTCGGGGACACGCAGCGCGGTCATCCGCTCGGCGAGCTCGGCGGCCACCGTCACCGCAGCCACCATGACGTCGTTCTGGACCTTGGCCGGACTCGGCGTGTCCGTCGTGGCGGCGGGGGTCTTGATCACCGGCGAAGGTGCTCCGTCAGCCGGCGCAGGCGAACCGGGCCGCGGCGTTCGCGCCGGCGCCGCGAGCGGCTTCTCGATCGGTTTGTCAACCGGCCTTTCAGTCGGCTTCTCAGCCGGCTTGGCGGTGACGATTTGCGACTTGACCCGGCGCTTTGCGGCACGGGCGTGCTTGCGCTGCAGAGCCGCGCGGCGCGCGACCGCAGGCTTGTGGATCGTGGTGATAGGCTCCAATGATTGCGGCGACTGGTCGGCGACGGGACCGTCCACGCATGGCCTTCCGCTCAGATCGACGCAAGACGATGCCACCTGCGGCGTGACCTGGTGGCTGCAGCCGGCCAGCGCCAAGGTTGAAACGACGGCCAACGCGCCGAGACAAAGCGCTCTCACTTTTCCGCTCCTGACGACTCTCCCGCGCACGAGACGCGCCTCTGCTCTGGCCTGCTATTTCAAGGGTCATCGGTTAAACTCAGGCTTAAGCGCCGGTCCCGGCACGCGGACTCAGTGAGGCGTGGTTAATGTCGCGCGCACAAGGCGGCGACATTGGCCGGCCTCGACCGCGCGACTCAAGCATTCCCCCAGCCGACATCAAATAGGCTTCACGGACAGCGATCTTCGGGGGCTGCGATTGAGGGGCGCGCTTGCGGACCACGGACATGCGGGGATGGGCCAATGAATGTCGACAGCACGGCATCTGCCGTGTGCGTTGCCGTGGGTCTGGGCCTCGGCACAGCCAGCGATCGGGGCGGTTCACGGCGCTCGCCGGCCGCTCCGTGAGCTTCACCGCCAAGCTGGTCGGGCCGGAACGTCCGATCTACGAGCTGACGGATTGACGCAGCCGGCCGGTGCGGCACGCTGCGCCCGGCACGAATTCCGTTGATCGGATCGCCGCGCGCCGCCATGTTGCGGCAGGCTCGTCGCGACGCGCCGCGTTCCCTGCGCCCGCCGCGGCGGAACGAAGCGCCGCCGCAGATGTTTCTCGAACTTGCGAAGGATGCTTCATGGCCAAGACAGACCCCGCAGCCGGCAAGCCGATCGCCAATGCTGCGCTCGCCAACATTCCGCGGCTGATCACGGCCTATTATGCGCTGAAGCCCGACCCGCACGAGCCGACCCAGCGCGTCGCGTTCGGCACGTCGGGGCATCGCGGCTCGTCGTTGAAGACCGGCTTCAACGAGAACCACATTCTCGCCACCAGCCAGGCGCTCTGCGACTACCGCCGCCAGCAGGGCCTCGACGGCCCCCTCTTCGTCGGCATCGACACCCACGCGCTGGCCGAGCCCGCGCTGGCCAGCGCGCTCGAAGTGTTCGGCGCGAATGGCGTCGAGGTGATGGTCGACAAGGACGGCGGCTACACGCCGACACCGGTGATCTCGCACGCCATCATCTCCTACAACAAGGGCCGCACGGCGCATCTCGCCGACGGCGTCGTCATCACGCCGTCGCACAATCCGCCGGAGGATGGCGGCTACAAATACAATCCGCCGCATGGCGGCCCCGCCGACACCGACGCGACGGCCGAGATCGAGCGGCAGGCCAACGTGTATCTGGCCAACGACCTCGATGGCGTATCGCGCATCAGCTACAGCCAGGCCAAGCAGCGCGGCTCGGTTCACACCCACGACTACATCACGCCCTATGTCGCCGATCTCGCCAACACCGTCGATCTCGAAGCCGTCAAGTCCGCCGGCATCAAGATCGGCATCGATCCGCTCGGCGGCGCGGCGATTGCCTATTGGGCGCCGATCATCGAGCGCTACGGCCTCAATGCCACCATCGTCAACGATCTCGTCGATCCGACCTTCCGGTTCATGACCGCGGACTGGGACGGCAAGATCCGCATGGACTGCTCGTCGCCCTATGCGATGGCGAGCCTGATCGGCATGCGCGAGCGCTTCGACGTCGCGTTTGCCAACGACACCGACGCCGACCGCCATGGCATCGTCACGCGCTCGGGCGGGCTGATGAATCCGAACCACTATCTGGCGACCGCGATCTCCTATCTGTTCGCGCACCGGCCCGACTGGCGCAGCGACGCCGCCATCGGCAAGACCATCGTGTCGAGCTCTCTGATCGACCGCGTCGCGCAGAAGCTCGGCCGCAAGCTGGTGGAGACGCCGGTCGGCTTCAAATGGTTCGTCGAAGGGCTCGGCTCCGGAAGCTTCGGCTTCGCCGGCGAGGAGAGCGCGGGCGCTTCGTTCCTGAAGCGCGACGGCACGGTGTGGACCACCGACAAGGACGGCCTGATCCTCGGGCTGCTCGCCGCCGAGATCATGGCCAGGCGCGGCCGCGATCCGAGCGAGCTCTACAAGGAGCTGACGGCAGAGCTCGGCGCGCCGGTCTATGAGCGCATCGACGTGCCGGCCTCGCCTCCGCAGAAGGCGGCGCTGAAGGCGCTGACCCCGGAGAAGCTGAACCTGAAGGAACTCGCGGGCGATCCCGTTCGCGTGGTGCATACGAAGGCGCCGGGCAACGGCCAGTCGTTCGGCGGCATCAAGGTCGAGACCGACTACGGCTGGTTCGCGGCGCGCCCCTCCGGCACCGAGGACGTCAACAAGCTCTATGCCGAGAGTTTTCGCGACGCCGAGCATCTCAAGCGGATCCAGAGCGAGGCCCAGGCGGCGCTGGCGAAGGTTGGGTGAAGAGGGCGAGTAGCGAATGGGGGCTTACTCATCCCCTATTCGCTACTCCCTATTCGCCATTCGCCCCTTTCCACCATTCGCTTCCCCCTCGCCTTTTCCTTTCCCTCCGTATCGGATATCGATGGATGGACAAGGAATTAGACAGCCATCGGTGAGACCGGATGCGAAGCTCTTCGACTGCCTTGCGCGTCACCTTCAGCGCGCTCGCAACCTCGTTCATGCTGGTTGTCAGCGCGTCGGCGCAAATGGCGCCGGAGGCGACCACACCGCGTCCCAAGCCGGCGCCATCGATGCGCGCCGCGGCCTGCCATAACGGCCAGAGCTTCGACCGGTTTCTCGCCGAGCTGAAGCAGCGTGCCATTGCCGAAGGCGTGTCGCAGCGCGCGATCGCGGCCGCCTCGCCCTACCTCACCTACAACCAGGGCATCGTCAACCGCGACCGCGGCCAGCGCGTGTTCGGTCAATTGTTCACCGAGTTCGCCGGCCGGATGGCCGCGCCCTACCGGATGCAGAACGGCCAGCAGCACATCAAGGCGCACGCGGCAGCGTTCGCGCGCGCCGAGAAGGAGTATGGCGTGCCCCCGGCGGTCATCGCCGCGTTCTGGGGTCTGGAGAGCGATTTCGGCGCCAACATGGGCAATTTGCCGGTGCTGCCGTCACTGGTGTCGCTGGCCTATGACTGCCGCCGCAGCGAGCGCTTCCAGAACGAGACCATCGCCGCATTGAAGGTCATCGACCGCGGCGATCTCACGCCGTCAGAGATGATCGGCTCCTGGGCTGGCGAGCTCGGCCAGACCCAGTTCCTGCCGACCCACTACGTCACCTATGCCGTCGACTATGACGGCGACGGCCGCCGCGATCTCCTGCGCAGCGCGCCCGACGTGATCGGCTCGACCGCCAACTACATCGCGACCGGACTGAAATGGCGCCGCGGCGAGCCGTGGCTGGAGGAGATCCGCGTGCCGCAGACGTTTCCCTGGGAGCAGGCCGACCTCACCGTCAAGGCGCCGCGCAGCAAATGGACCGCCCTCGGCGTGACCTATGCCGATGGCCGGCCGCTGCCGAACGATGCGCTCGAAGGCTCGGTGCTGCTGCCGATGGGCCGCAACGGCCCGGCGTTCCTGGCCTATGCCAACTTCGCCGCTTATACCGAATGGAACAACTCGCTGATCTATTCGACCACGGCCGGCTACCTCGCCGCCCGCATCGCCGGCGCGCCGCCGATGCGCAAGCCCGCCGGCCCCGTGGCGCAACTGCCGTTCAACGAGATCAAGGAGCTGCAGCAGCTGCTGGTGAAGGCCGGCTTCGACGTCGGCAAGGTCGACGGCGTGCTGGGACAGCAGAGTCGCACCGCGGTCAAGACGATGCAGCTGCGGCTGGGGCTGCCGGCCGACTCCTGGCCCACGGCAGAGCTGCTCACGCGGATGCGTGGAAACACGCCGCGGGCGCAGGCGGCACCGGCTTCAACGACAGCGACGCGGTGAGCGCACATCGGCGGGCGACGCCCGCGCGTGGCGCGTAAGAGCCCAAACGAGTCGATGACCTCTTACGACCCGGCGCGCAGCCGCGTTGGCCAGCCGACACGGACCAAGGTTTCATCCGGGTCGGATAGCGCGAACTCGTACATCCCCCACGGCTTGTCTTCGGGCGTTTGCTGAAACTCCCGCGCCGCGGCGTCGACATCCTCGACATAGAGGTAGAGTCCAAAGGGGTTTCGGCCCGGCGTCAGCCATCCCTCGACCGCGTCCGTCAGGTGCAGAGATCCACCTTGCGGATTCGACAGCATGCGATAGGTGTCGGGCTCACCCGGAGCCGGCCTGTCGCTGTCCGGGCGCGCAAAGCCGAGCCGATTGTAGAACCGCTCCGAGGCATCGAGATCATTGCACGGCAGGATGGCGATCAAAGCTCCGGAACGGATCATGCGTGTCCTCCGATGTCATGCGACCATCGTCCGCTCCTCCCAATTCCAATCTATCACCTTGGAATTGGACCGCGAGATGATCGCTCCGGACACAAAAGCGGGAGCTGACGGACAACTCGAGCCCGTCGGCTTGTCACAATGATCTCCATCCCGAGCATGGTCGGCAACTCAGCCGAAATGAGCCGTCGCCGTCGTGCCTGCCTCAGTACGGGTGCCGGTCCTTCTTGTCCATCCAAGCCTTATACGCCTTCAGGCCGGTGTCCCGCTCGAAATTCTCCACGACCTCGATCCGGCGTTGCGTCCACGGCTTGGCGAAATCCTCATACTGGAAGGCATGCGCCTGATGGATGCCAGTCGTGCGACAGCAGTGGCGACCGCCTATTTGCCGCGACATCGAAAATCGCTGAGAACGCCGGCGACGGCCAGCTCGCATAGACGAGGTGATATGCCGGGAACGGTAGGGCAGCAATCCGCCAGCGCCCGGAAAAACCGGAAACATGCAGTTGCATTCTCTTGAACGCCGCCCCATCTCCGAGGGCGCGCGCTTTCGTCGCGACGTCTCCTGCCAAGAGAGAGCATCACATGTCCTTCTACGATTCGACCGTCCCGGCCTACCTCCAGATCCTCGGCAGCCTGTCCGGCCTGCTCAGCAAGGCCGAGGCCCATTGCGAAGCCAGGAAGATCGCCCCCGAGGTGCTGCTCGGCGCACGCCTGTATCCGGACATGCTGCCGCTCTCCAAGCAGATCCAGCTCGCCTGCGACTTCGCCGCCAAGGGGTGCGCGCGGCTGTCCCACAGCGAGATCCCCAGCACGCCCGACACCGAGACGACATTCGCCGAGCTCCGCCAGCGGCTCGCCAAGACCGTCGATTACCTCAAGGCGTTCACGCCGGCGCAGTTCGACGGGGCCGATGGCCGCGACGTGACCTTTCCCAGCGGGCCCAACACCACCCTGACCCTGAAGGGGCAGGACTTCGTTAACCGCGTCTCGTTTCCCAACTTCTATTTCCACGCTGCGATCGCTCACGGCATTCTCCGCCACAACGGCGTCGACATCGGCAAGCGGGACTTCCTGGGCGTGGCCTGATCCCCTTTCGTGGACTGCGACAGGCTGTCCAGCGGACGGCCAGTCGCGGCCGCTCCATCGCGCGGCTCGTCTGCGCCGGACGGATACCTCCCGGCATTGCGCTGTTCGCGGCAATGCACAACTGACCTGAACCCCCTCCTCCTCCCTCCTGGAAAGACCCCGATGAGTGCATCCAAACTGTTCGAGCCGTACCAGCTCGGTCCGATCACCCTCGCCAATCGTGTCGTGATGGCGCCGCTGACACGCAACCGCGCCGTTGAAGGCCTCGCCGCTGGTCCGCTGACGGCCGAGTACTACGCCCAGCGCGCCTCGGCCGGCCTCCTGATCTCCGAGGCCAGCCAGGTCTCGCAGCAGGGTCAGGGCTATCAGGACACGCCCGGCATCTATTCCAAGGCGCAGATCGCCGGCTGGCGCAAGGTGACCGACGCGGTGCACGCCAAGGGCGGCCGCATCTTCATGCAGCTCTGGCATGTCGGCCGCATCTCCCATGTCTCGCTGCAGCCGAACGGAGGCGCGCCGGTCGCGCCCTCGGCCGTTGCCGCCAAGACCAAGACCTTCGTCGGCGGCGCCTTCACCGACGTCTCAGCGCCGCGCGCGCTCGAGCTCGGCGAAATTCCCGGCATCGTCGCGGCATTCAAGCAGGCCGCATTGAAGGCCGTCGAGGCCGGCTTCGACGGCGTCGAGATCCACGGCGCCAACGGCTATCTGCTCGACCAGTTCGCCAAGGACGGCGCCAACAAGCGCACCGACGCCTATGGCGGCTCGATCGAGAACCGCGCAAAGCTGATGCTCGAGGTCGCCAAGGCCGTCTCGGAGGCGATCGGCGCCGACAAGACCGGCATCCGTCTGTCGCCGGTGACGCCGGCCAACGACATCTCGGATTCCAATCCGCAGGCGCTGTTCGACTACATCGTCGACCAGCTCGCGGCACTGAATCTGGTCTACATCCACGTGATCGAGGGGGCGACCGGCGGCCCGCGCGACGTTGCACCGTTCGACTACGCCTCGCTGCGCAAGCGCTTCAACGGCACCTACATCGCCAACAACGGCTATGACCTCGCGCTCGCGAACAAGCAGCTCGATGCCAACGCGGCCGACCTGATCGCCTTCGGTCGGCCGTTCATCGCCAATCCCGACCTGGTCGAGCGGCTCAAGACGGGCGCAGCTCTCAACGAGCTCGACCGCGCCACCCTCTATGGCGGCGGCGAAAAGGGCTACACCGACTATCCGACGCTGAAAGCGGCGCAAGCGGCGGAGTAATCGTCATCTCGTAGGGTGGGCAAAGCGCTGCCGCCAGGCGGCGCGTGCCCACCGTGCATCCGCGCAAGCGGAGGGAATGGTGGGCACGGCGCGCAAGAGACCGCGTCTGACGCAGCATGTCGCTTGCGCGCCTTTGCCCACCCTCCAGCCCTGCGATCCAGCACATCCCCACCTACATCATGCTGCCCGGCAGGAAGCAGCGCACATCGATGCGCAGGCCCGTATTCAGCTCGCGATAATACACGGGCCATACCATCGTCCGGCCCGCGCGATTGGGCTCAGTCACCACGGCCTCTTCCGGCACGGTCCACCATTGGCCTTCAATGCGGACACGGTAGCGGCCATCCTTCGTGTCCCAATCCGTGTCCGAGAGCGCGGTGCCATCCGCATCCGAGCAGCACGGCCCCCTGCCCGAACGCAAACTCTCGAACCAGCCCTTGAGCGGAGAATTGGCATAACGCCCGTCGAGATCGCGCGCCGTCGCATCGCCAAGCAGCAGAGAATGCGCACCTATACCGCCGGCGAGAGTCGCGACCGAGATCGTCGCTCGTGCCCAACGGCGGACGTGGGGCCGGCGAACGGCATCCACCAATAATGAGACGATCGATACAAGGCTTGAAGATCTACGACTCATGTGCACACCTCGCTGCTCGATACGATGCGCAATAGCTGGTCGGCTTCTGTGGCGGAAGTTCGTAGTTGACGGAGGCCGGCAGCAACTAATCGCGATGCTTCGTAAATTCCAAGAGCAGGCAACGATCCCGCTCACGAGGCCAGCGGGATAATTGCCCGAGACCCGGCGTGAGCAGGCCCCTCGACGATTCATGCAGGCTGCGTAGGGTGGGCAAAGCGGCCGCCCCGCAGGCGTCGCGTGCCCACCGTGCACCCGCGCAACCGGAGGGAATGGTGGGCACGGTGCGCGATGGAGTTCAGCTCGCGGCATGCAGTGTCGCGCGCGCCTTTGTTCACCCTACGGCAGCGGAGACGCGTCGCGCCGCGCGCTGCGACGATGCAGCGACAAAAAGGCCGGGATTGCTCCCGGCCTCTTCGACGTCGTGCTTCGCAGGCTCTGCCAAAGGCGGACTCTTCAGAACTCCGCCCGCACCTTCAGCACCGCCGACTGCTCGAGATACTGGCTGCCGACCACGGCGTTGTAGCCCAGCGAGATCGACTGACGCTCGCCGAATGCCACCAGCTTGAGCGCGGCGCCCAGCTCGGCCAGGTTGCGTTCGGGCGACGGTCCGGCGGCGAAGAAGGTCGCGCCGCCGCCGGCGAAGCTTGCGGTCACGTTCTGCGCGGTGTTGCCGAACTCGTGCCGCCATGCCGCCAGCGTCTCCAGGCCGAAGCCGTAGGTCGAGGTCACCAGCAACGGAACCGAGGCGCGGAGGCCGAGGTTCGAGCGCACCGAATTGGTGGTCTGCCTGGCGATCGCGAGCGCAGCACCTGCGGTGCTGGTCTCGGTGTAGGCCTGCTGATCGAGGCGGGCATAGGTCACGCCGGCAAACGGCGTCAGCACGGCCTGATCCACCTTCACGGGCAGACCGAATTCACCGCGGAGCAGCGTCAGCCACCCCTTGTGGCTGCCGGAGGCGGTATCGGTGAAGCCCGCGAAGTTGATGCGGCGCGTGGTGGTGTAGTCGACCAGCGCGACGCCGGCGGAGCCGTTGACGTACCAGGACGGCTGGACATAGGCACCGTACACCGTGCCCTGATAGTGCTGCATCCCGACCGCATCGCCGGCGGCGGTCCGATCGTCCATCGCGCTGGTGGCATAGCCGAACGCGGCACCGACGCGGAAGGCGCCATCGATCCGCTGATCGATGCCGGCAACGAGCCCCCCGGTATTGCCGCTGTAGCCGGCAACACCGGCCACGTCGCGCTGCGACGCATTGGTGCCGATCAGGCTGCCCCACACCGTGCGTTCCGGTTCGGGCGCGATGGCCGGAGCCAGCGCTGCCTTCACCGTCGGACGGGCCTTGGTCGCATTGAAGGCCATCAGCATCGAGGTGAGCGGATCGGTGTCGTCGGCGAACGCCGAGGCGACGCGCGAATTGGGCGATGCGGCCGCGGCCGTCAGCCGGTTGTCGATCTGGTTCTGGAACAGCGATGCGGTGCTGAGCGGCACCTGGACCTGGGCGCCGTTCACGAACGGACGCAACTGATCGCCGGCGCTGCGCACCTCCCTGTCGGTGCCGAGGCTCTGCACCGCGCCGCCGAGCGCCTGCACCTGCGCGTTGCTGCCGCTGTAGCCAAGCAATCCATTCAGCGCGGCGAGGCTGGAGGGCGAGATGCCGGCGATGGTCGCGGGCGACCGCACGGATGCATTCAGCAGCAGAGCCCCGGTGGACGTATCGGCCGTGAAGCCGACCAAGGCGCTGGAGAAATCGACGTCGAGCGGCGTCGCCGACACCGCCGTCGCGACGCGGTAGACATCGCCATGGCGCACGATGCCCTGAAGCGTCGGCGCGACCGTGCCCGCGCCCGCGAAGGTCACCGTGCCCGTGATGTTGCCGATCCTGCTCGACGGCGCCGCCGCGGTGCCGCCGGGTCCGAAGATCGTGGTCCGCAGCACCGCACTATCGACGAGCTGCACGCCGGCCCCGCCGCTCACGGTGACCTGCGACTTCATCAGGTCCAGCATGCCGAAATTGACGATGCTGGCGAGGCTTGTCACGCCGTCGAGCGTCAGCGAATTGCTGCCGAGGCCGTTCTGCGCCACGACGTTGCCGCTGAAGCCGGTGCCCTTGAGCAGGATGGCGTTCGTCGCGCCATCCTGATCGTTGATGGTGATGTCGCCACCGAGCGTGCCCGTGTTGACCAGATTGAATGTGCGGGCGCCGAAAAACGTCGCCGCCTGGTTGGTGCTGGCGGCGCAGAGCGGATCCGTGGTGTTGGTGCCGGCCGTCGGACAGGCGTTGCCGTTGGCATCCGTGCCCGAGCCGGAACTGCTATAGGTGCCGGCGATGGTCCCCGCGGTCGCCTTGGCAAAGGAGCCGCGCGAGGCGCTCTGGTCGACCGAGATCGATCCCGAGATCGTGCCGCTGTTGGTGATGTCGTGCTCGCCGGAGCCGAGATAGAGGTTGCCCTGGATCAGGCCGGCATTGGCGATGACGCTGTCACGCGGGCCCGAGTTCGAGCCGCTGCCGGTCAGCGGGAAGGTCGATCCTGCGGCGAGACCGGCGGCGGTGGTCAGCGGATTGGTATCGAGCGCCAGGATGTCGCCCTTGATCACACCGCCGGCGTTGTTGGTCAGCGTCAGCGCCTTGGTCTCCGTCACCGTCACATTGCCCGCGGAGTCGAACTTGTAGAGCGGCGAATCCGGATTGCTGCCGGGGATGGTATCGAACTCCGCGCCGGCAAAGGCGCCGATGGCCCAGTGACCGTTATAGAAGCGGCTTGCTGCCGTCCAGCTCGTGTTGGCGATGGTGCCGGAGTTGGTGATGGTGGTGTCGGCCCGGCCGTAATAGGCGGCGGCATAGTTGCCGGTCGCCGAGATGGTGCCGCCGGCGCGATTGTTCACCACGAAGCTGTTGGTGTTGTCGTCGGAATACAGCGCCGAGATGACCGCAAGGTTGGTACCGTTGTAACGGCCTGTTGCCGTAGCGCCGATCGAGACGCCCAGCTTGGTGGGATCGAACGCACCGAAAAAATTCTGGGTGACGGCCAGCGTCCCGGTGTTGTTGACGGTGAACCTGTTGACCTGGCTGTCAGCGACGATGACGTGAAGCCGGCCGGCGCTGAGCTGGCTGGTGGTGAGACTGAGCCAGCCGGCGTTGTTGATGGTGACGTTGTTGACGGCCGGGTCCTCAGCATTGGAGAAATTGGCCGCGATCATGCCGCGGTCGGCCAGGCCGGTCTGGGTGTTGGTGGTGAGATTGCGAACGGCCGTGGAGTCCAGCGTGACGATCGTCGTGGGAGGGTTGGGATTGTAGCCGGTCGCTGGAAAGACCGGGTTCGCCGGCGTATAAGAATTGCTGCCGCTCGAGGGCGTCGCCGTCGCCGCAGCGGCGTCGTACACGGTGATCGCGGAGGAGATGCTCCCGCTGCAGGTGACCGTGACACCCGGCGTCGTGCACTCGGCCCTTGCCTCGCCGACGACCATCCATGTCGACAACAACACGAAACTAGCGGCAGCCGCCTCGCTGCGCTTTTTGCTTTTTGATTTCACCTGACGCCCCACGTTACGCAATACACGGCTTCTTGTTGATGACCGATTGCATCGAAACGTTGGCAGGAACCAGCAAGGCGAACTTTTCTATGAACGCACGGGACATTGTCCAGCTAACAGCGGAATTAGTCCCATAGTAATTCGATTAATCATCATAAGCGGCTTCGCTTGAAGCACCGCTCTCCCGCCAGGTCTGAAACTTGACGACGAGGACGGCAGACCGCTCCACCGCGAAGGACATCGCAGAGATGAACTCCGCGCTCGCGGTTCCGGCACCTGCAAGACCCCGACCAGCAAATGAAAAGGCCGGGATTTCTCCCGGCCTTCTTGCCACGGTGGGGGCTGCCGTGGCGCGGCGCGGATGCGCCTATGCGTCGCTGGTCGTCCGTGGCTGAGGCTCAGAACTTCGCCCGGATGCCGGCATAGGCCGCGAGCGGCATTCCCGGCACCATGCTGCGGGGATCGTTCAACGCGAACGCCGTTCCGCCGCCGGCGGTGTTGAAGCCGGCAGGGTCGAACACGGTGCCCGCCGAGTAGTAGCGCTGGTTGAAAAGGTTCTGGATCAGGCCGAACACCTCGACGTTCTTGGTCACCTGATAGGACGTGTTGACGTTCACGACCCAGTAGGCCGGAACCTTCGGATAGACGTTGGTTTCGTCGTGCAACAGGTACTGGCTGCCGACATAGTTGACGCTGGCGCCGACCTTCCAGGCGTCGGTCACGGCATATTCGGCGCCGAGCTTCAGGCGATGCGCCGGAATGCCGGGAATGTGGTTGCCGGAGACGACGCCGACCGGCACCCGGAGGAACGGATCGTTGACGTCGAAGGCGCTGCGGAATGTGGCGTCGATGAAGGTGTAGTTGGCGTAGGCGGTCCAGCGGTTCCAGGTCAGGTCCACCTTGGCCTCGACACCCTGGCGCAGGGTGGTGCCGGCGTTCTTGAAGTAGCCGCGCACCGGGTTGAGCGGATCGACCACTTGCAGGATGTCGTCGGAATTCTCGGTCCGGAACAGGCTGAGCCCCCAGCGCAGCCGCCAGCCATCATCGACCGCCACCGACTTGATCGGCGCCTTGCGGTAGGCCGGCGGATCGGCGGCGTAGGCCGAGCGGCCGCCGGAGATCTCGCCGCGCAGGCCGCCTTCGACGGTGCGCGACACCACCTGCTTGAGCGGCGGATCGGCGATCAGGAAGTTGTCGATCAGGCAGGGATTGGCCGGATCGGAGCAGCCGAGCTCGAGCGGCGTCGGCGCGCGGTTGGCCTCGGAGTAGCCGGCGTAAGCGGTCATATCAGGCGTGATCTTGTAGGTCAGGCCGACCACCGGGTTGAAGCGCTGGAAGTTGTTGTTGCTGTTCAGCAGCGGCGCGAAGCCGGTCTGGTCGCGCAGATTGATCTGCGCCCAGTTGAAGCGGCCGCCGGCCGTCACGGCGAGCTGCGAGGTGATGTCGAAGGTGTTGGTCGCGTAGACGCCGAGATAGGTGTTCTTGGCGTTCAGGTTGACCGGGGCGAGGCCGGCATTGGGCTGATCGACGTAGACGCCGAGGCCGGTGACGAACAGATTGTTGTCGATGGTGCCGAGCTCGGAGGTGGCCTGGAAGTTGGTATTGCCGTGATCGACGCTGGCGCCGACGACGAAATGGTTGTCATGGCCGAAGAGCTGCGTGGTCGAGGTCGCCTGCAGCGAGCCGCCATAGCTGTCGGTCTTGACGGTGTTGCGGTCGATCTGGCCCAGCGCCGTGTCGGCGGCGAGCGTGTTGGCAATCGGACCGTTGCGGTTGATGTCCCACGGGGTGCCTGCGGCGTCCTGAAGGACGAACACGCCACCCCCGTCCTCGACCTCGGTGCCGTTGCCGTCAACACGCGAGGACTTGTAGTTGCGGTAGTAGCCGTTGGCCTGGACCGACAGCGTGTCGGTGGGCGCCCACTTCATGCTGGCCTGCACCATCTGCATCTGCAGGCGCAGCGACTGCGGCCAGGTGTAGACGCTGGACCAGCGCTGATTCAGCATCTCGATCGGCGTCGCCGCGACCGAGCCGAGCTTGTTGTCGGCGCCGGTGAAGGAGAGGTGGAATTCGGTGTTGTCGCCGCGCGCGCCGAAATCGGCATACATGCGCCGGATCTGCGAGGCCGACGAATAGTCGCGCCAGCCGCGGTCATAGGCGCCTTCCGCGGCAATGTATGTCGAATAGGTGCCATTGTTCCAGCCGTATTGCGCGCCCGACTGGATCCGGCCGAACGAGCCGCCGAACAGCTGCGCTTCGCCGCCCTGGTAGTTGAAGCCGTTCTTCATCTCGATCGAGAGCGCGCCGCCGGTGGCGTTGAGGCCGAACAGCGGATTGTTCGGCATCAGGGTCATGCGCGCGATCGCCATTTCCGGGATCAGGTCCCAGTTGACGACGTCGCCGAAGGCCTCGTTGATGCGGGTGCCGTTCTGGTAGACGGCGATGCCCTGCGGCGTCCCGAGCACCGGCGAGGCGGTCTGGCCGCGGTAGTTCAGGTCGCGCTGAAACGCGTTGCCGGTCTGGTCGCTGAGCGAGACCCCGGGCACCGATTGCAGGATGCCGTCGAGCAGCGTCGGCGCACGGCTGTGGTCGAGCTCCCGCGCCCCGATGGTTTCGACATTGGATGGAATCTTGTCCTTCGCGATCTCGCTGCCCTGAACGGGCGAGACGCCGACCACCTCGATGGTCTGCAGGGTTTGCTGCGCGAACGCAGCCGTGGGCAGCAACGCACACGTCGCGAGAAACGCGCTCTTCAGCGCCGACAGTCTGGTCAAGACGTCCCCCAGTTTCTTGTCGACCGGTTCCGGCAACAGCCCACGCCCCTGAGCCCCACCCGCACCAGAACTGGTCGATTTACCCGTTTACGAACCTTAACATTCGTAAACAGCCGTCCAGTTCGTCGCAACGGGCAATATTCTTCGGCCCCTAGGGACAATCTTCCCGGATCCGGAAAGTGGAGATCAATTCGCCGGGCTCTCTCCCAGACTCGGCCGCACTGTTGCACCCGATCCTGGTTTGCAAGGGAACTCATTGGTAGAGGGAAGCATCGGCGCCGTCGGCGCCATAGGGGCAAGACGACGTCGGATGTATCGCGTTCTCCTCGTCGATGACCACCCGGTCGTGATCACGGCCTGCCGCTGGCTGCTGAACGAAGCCGGGATCCGCTCGCTGTCCGAGGCACACGATGCCGACAGCGGGTACGACGCCTATGTCCGCGACCGGCCGGACGTCGCGATCGTCGATCTGCGTCTGCACGGGCAGGAGCTCGGCGGCATCCGTCTGATCGAACGCATGCGGTCGCACGATCCCCGCGCCCGGATCCTGGTCTTCAGCATGCATGCCGATCCGCGCATCGTCCGCTCGGCGATCGACGCCGGCGCCAGCGGCTATCTGCTGAAGGACGCGCCGCCGCACGAGCTGCCCAAGGCGTTGGAGCAGGTGCGCGCCGGCGGCACCTATCTCGATCCGCAGCTCGCCACCCGCATCGCCCTGCTCCGCGCCGACCCCGACGGCATGGCTGCCCCTGCGCTGACCCCGCGCGAGCGCCAGGCGCTGGCGCTGCTGGCCGAGGCGAAATCCTATCAGGCGATCGCCGACCATCTCGGCATCAGCTACAAGACCGTCATCAACCTGACCTACCGGCTGCGGCAGAAGCTCGGGGCCCGCAGCCTGCCCGACCTGGTTCGTCTCGCAGTGGAAATGTCCCGCCCGAGCTGAAACGCGAGGGGCCTGCGACGGTCTCCCGTCGCAGGCCCCGTGAGTCCATGTCCTGGTCGCGTCCGATACGGACGGCGCCTCACTTCAGCAGCTTGGCGACCGACTTCAGCTCTTTCGAATCGAGCGTGCCGTCGTTGTCAGGATCGGCCGCCTTGAAGCGGCCTTCCACCAGCGCGAGATACTCGTCCTTGGTCAGCGTGCCGTCATTGTCCGGATCCGCGGCCTTGAGATCCTTGGCCGAAACGCGGCCGCGCAGCTCCTTGGCGTCGAGCGTGCCGTCATGGTCGCGATCGAGACGATCGAACAGCGCGCCGGCGGCCGTGCGGACCTCGCTCATGTCGGCGGTGCCGTCCTTGTCGGGGTCGATCGCGGTCAGCAGCTTGGAAGGGGCCGGTGCACTGACAGCCATCGTCGACGTGCCGACGATCGCGGCCATGCCGACGGCAGCGGCTGTCATCATCAGTTTCCAATTCATCGAATTGATCCTTTGTCTCCGCCGTCCGAGGGGCGGCGATGAAGGGCACGAAAACAACGTATGCGAGCGTCGCTGGTTTCATCGGCAACGCGCCACACATCGCTTTGACGTATGGGAGGCCCTGTCATTTCGCAAGTGCAAGAACGCGACGCCAGGGAAATTCCCGCAAGAGCGCCGGGACTAGAACCTCGGTCCGTGCAGGAAATATCTCCCCGGACGGTCGCGACGCGGACCGCTATCGTGGTCGAAGGTGCCTCCCTCCGCCTCGGCCCGGGCGTTGGCGACGTGGCGTCTGCGCTTGGCGACATGCCTTGCGGTCTTGGCATCGCTCCCCGACAACGCGTGTTGGGCTTGCCCAACCTGACTTCTCTTGCCGGCGTGGGTTTGACTCCACCAGGCTTCCAACTGGTCCCGCAGCGTCTCCTCCGCGAAGGCGCGTCCGTCCGGCAGCAGCGTGGACAGGAGGAGCGCGACTATCAGCCCGAGCGGCATCGGCTGAGCGGACAAGCGGCGGCGATGACCGGGTGTGTGAAGCACGGGCGTGTCCATTCTCTGGCTGATCCGGCGATCAGCAATGCATGCTGCAACCGATGTTTTCCTCGCTCTATGACCTCAATGTGTTTGCAACACGCCACATTCATCACCGTGTTGAGATTCACTCGCGAAATGGCCGCCATATTGTCTCGGTCAAAATGTCCCGTTCGACTTGCCAAAACATCCCTATTCCTCACCGAAACAGGAAAGGCCGGAGCAAATGCGGCATTCAACGACTGATCGTTTCCCGATCGCGTCATCTTTCAGCCGACAGGCCCGCATGTTTTCGCCCCGCCGACTCGCTAGCTCATCAGTTGAAGGGAGCGCGGGGACATGCAGCCGAACGGCATCGCCAGGAGTGCAAGAAGACGATCGCGATTGTACATGGCTGCCGGTGCTCTCGTGCTCGCGCCCTTCGGTGCAGCGGCCGAGGAGATCCAGGGCAATGACCCGGCCTCGCCCGGACATTTCCAGGTCGAGCAGCGCTTCGGCTATCTGACCACCTTCAATCCGCAACAGAACGGCGGACGCCGCGTGCCGCAGCGTGCGGTCACCGGCGAGACCGAGATCGGCTACTCGCCGACCGAATGGTACGAGATCGCGTTGACCTCGCCCTACGCCTTTGCCCGCACCAATGTGCCGATGGCGCTGGGCAACGTGATGGACAACGGCGTGCCCGGCTATTCATTCCAGTCCGGCGGCGTCACCATTCGCCAGACCTTCATCCAGGGCGACCGGCTCGAGCGCACCGTCTTCCTCGGCCTGGTGTCACGCACCATCCTGGCGCCGCAGGGCGGCCTGACGCCCGATCTGTGGGTCGCCAACAAGGCCGGCGCCGGCCAGCCCGGCGCGCCGCGCTTCGTGCAGGAGGCCACGCCGCGGGTGGCGCAGATGTTCACGCCGATCATCGGCGTCAACCTGCCCAACGACTATCAGCTCATCTTCAACGCCAACATGACCTTCGGCATCGACGGCGCCGGCTCGGCGTTCGAGCCGTCGGTGCGCTTCGTCAAGCGCCTCAGCGACCGCTGGACCGTCGGCATCGAGCATTTCTCCAATCTCGGACCGTTCGGCTACATCCTGCCCTGGAATCAGCAGATGCAGACGCTCTACGCAGTCGCCGACACCCGCTTCAAGGGCTTCGAGCTCAGCTTCGGCCTCGGCTACGGCCTGACCAACGCCTCGCGTGGCCTCGCCGTCAAGACCAGCATCGGCAAGGATTTCTGATCCGCGCGCCTTCATCCCGTGACCAATCATAAGAAAAGGACACTCGTCATGCGTCGCCTCGTCACCGCCTGCGCGCTTCTCATGCTGGCCGGCTCCGCCGCGTCCGCCGAGGACGGCCCGCGCTTTCTCAATCGCACCGGCCAGACCATCGTGAAGATGTACCTGGCGGCCGCGGGCACCAAGACCTGGGGCGCCGACCAGTGCAAGAACGACGACGAGGGCGAGGTCGACCACAACGAGCGCATGACCTTGGTCGGCGTGAAGTCCGGCCGCTACGACATCAAGCTGTCCGAAAAGGGCGGCCGCACCTGCGTCGCCAAGAACATCGAGCTCAAGGAAGGCGCGCAGTTCGTCGTGCGCGATACGGATCTGACCGAGTGCAGCAAATAGCGGGACGGAGCGCCATCGGACGTAGCTCCGGATGGCGCCGCGTTCAGCGCGGCCTCAGATGCAGCGGCACCGTGCGCGAGACCTGCGCCTGAGCCATCGCCGGCGGAAAACGCGGAAACGGCGCGGCGCGTTCGATGATGCCCATCGCCGCGCGGTCCAGCGCCGGCGAGCCCGAGCTGCCGGCGAGCCGTCGCGACAGCAGACGTCCGTTACGATCGATCACGACGTTCAGCATGACGGTGCCGCTCGCGCCATTGCCGTCGGAGGGATAGGCCGCGGCGCGGCGGATCTGCGCCACCACCTCGGCGTTCCAACTGGCCTGGCCCTCGCGCGCCCCGACGCTGTCCTCGCCGGGATTGGGCGCCGACGCGACACGTGAAGGCCGGGCCGCCGGCGCCGCAGCCGGCTTCGGCGGCGCGGACTTCCTCTCGGCCTTCTTCGTTTCCTTCTTCTCGACCGGCTTGCGCTCGACACGCTCGGGCATGGGAACGGGCTTCGGCTCCGGCGGCTTCGCCTCGATCGGTTTCGGTGGTGGTGGCGGCGGCAGAACGACATCGTCCGCACGCGGCGGCTCGGGCGCGAGGGCGACCTGCGGCGCGGGCTCCGGCGAGGGAATGACATCCGGCACCGGCTCCGGCTGCGCCATGACCTGCGGCTCCGGCTCGGAGGGGGCCGGCGGGACAGGCTCAGCAACGGCCTCGCGCGCGACCGGCTCGTCCTTCGCCGGCTCTTCCTCCGGCGGCGTTGGCTCGGCCTGCGGCGCATCCTGCGCCGTCGGCGCCGGCTCGCTCACCACCGCCGGGGTGAACACGACGTCGAAGGCCGGCGCCTGGGCACGCCCCTGCGGCGCGGGGCGCAGCAGCAGATAGCCGACGGCGAGCCCGACATGCAGCGCGGCCACCACCAGCGCGGCGATGGTCCACAGCGTCCGCTCACGGCGCTGCTCGTGTTCGAACGGATCGAGCGTCAGGACGCTCACTGCGCGCCCCGGTCTTCCAGTGCGACGAGAGCGACCTTGGTATAGCCGGCGCGGCGCAACGTGTTCATCAGCGCCATCACCTCGCCATAGGGCAGCGTCTGATCGGCGCGCAGCAGCACGCGCTGCTCATGATCGGACTTGGTGGCGGCATCGAGCGAGGCGGCGATGTCGGCCTGCGCCACGCTCTGGTCGCCGACGGCGAGCGAGCGGTCGGCCTTGAAGGTGACGAAGACCGGCGTCTCCGCGCGCGGCTGCGGCTCGGCCGAGATCGCCGGCAGGTTGACCGGGACGTCGACCGTGGCGAGCGGCGCGGCGACCATGAAGATGATCAGGAGCACCAGCATGACGTCGATGAACGGCGTCACGTTGATGTCGTGCGTCTCCTCGAACTCGTCGGTGCGCCGGGCGAGCTTGACGGCCATGGCTCACTCCGCCGGATTGGCGATCGACAGCATCGGCGCCTCGACCGCGCGGATGGTGCTGCGCCGCGCCTCGGCGGGCCCCGCATGCTGCCGGTCGAGATCGCGGCTGAGCAGCCGCATCACCGCCACCGATGCATCGGCGATGACGGCGCGATAGCCGCCGGTGGCGCGCGCGAACAGGTTGTAGATCACGACCGCGGGAATCGCGGCGGCGAGGCCGAAGGCGGTCGCGAGCAGCGCTTCCGCGATGCCCGGCGCCACCACCGCGAGGTTGGTCGTATGCGCATGCGAGATGCCGATGAAGCTGTTCATGATGCCCCAGACCGTGCCGAACAGGCCGACGAACGGGCCGACGGCGCCGACGGTGGCGAGAATGCCGATGCCGCGGCCGATGCGCGCCACCGCCGCCGCCTCGATCCGCTCGAACTGCCAGGAGACACGCTCCTTGATGCCGTCGGCAGGCAGGCCGCGCGACTTGTCGATCTCGTCGTCGGCCAGGGCGAGAAGTCGGCCGACCACACCCTCATCGGCCGAAATGCGTCCTGTCGCATCGGCCAAGGAGCGGGCCGCCATGGTGATGCCGAGCGCGCCGCGGGCCGTGCGCAGCGCCGAGCGGAGCTGAATGGTCTTGACGACCAGCACCGTCCAGGTTGCCACCGAGGCCAACGCCAAGCCGATCATCACCGACTTCACGACGATGTCGGCCTGCATGAACATGGTCCAGGGCGACAACGCCTCCGGCAGCGTGCTCGCGATATTGGCGATGTGCGCCTGATCCATGGCCGTACTCCCTGTAAGGGACCTTGGGGGTCCTCGATGCAGCCGCGGAGCCCCCTGCCGTCCACCGTTCTCCCCGGAGGGCTCTTGGTTTTGATACCCGGGCAGAGCTGCAATGGAACGGCTGCACTGTTCGCAAGCCGAGAGTGCCGCCTGTTCTCGGCAGCTTCAAGACACTTGCCTCATGGAATATGTCCCCAGGCCGATGGGAAGAATTCCCGGATGGAACGGGCGCGAGCGGTTGCTGCGCTACGGTGGTGCGCATCGGCCTCAAGTTCGCCCAGCTCGAGCCGGCGAGGGCACCGCTCGCATCACCGCGGACGATGAGTCCGGAGCCGGCACCCGAGTTCAGTTGTCCGGCCCGACCGTATATGATCGTGAATATGAGCGAGACCACCGAAGAGATCGCACGCCGCGCCACGGCCGCCTTCAACGCAGGGCGCGCGGCAGAGGCGCGACGGCTGTGCGAAACGGGCTTGAAGCAAAGTCCAGACGAACCGATGTTGAGCCATCTGCTTGCCGCAGTGCTGTTCGCGGTCGAGGACAACGCCGCAGCACGGTTGCGCATCGAGGCCAGTCTGGCCCGCCGGCCGGACCATGTCGCAGCTCGGCTGCTTGCGGCGCGCATCGCGCGGGTGGGGAAGGATTTCGAGCGCGCGC
Source organism: Bradyrhizobium sp. HKCCYLRH3073 (assembly GCF_051167995.1). Lineage (NCBI taxonomy): Bacteria > Pseudomonadati > Pseudomonadota > Alphaproteobacteria > Hyphomicrobiales > Nitrobacteraceae > Bradyrhizobium > Bradyrhizobium sp. HKCCYLRH3073. Next base: position 283,941 of record NZ_JBNPUD010000001.1, on the reverse strand, counting down.
TCGCCCATGTCGACCGCGCCATCGCGCTGTCACCCCGCCGCGAGGTCTTCATCGAAAAAGCTCGCATTCTCGATCAGGCAGGAATGGCAGCCCAGGCGCGGGCAGCTTGGCTGGCGATTCTCAAGGTCATGCCGGAGCACGACGAAGCGCTAGCGCGGCTCGGACGTCTTTCCTGGGAGAACGGCGACTTCGATACGGCACGGACCGTTCTCGAACGCGCAGCCAACCCGGCCGCGCCGGCCTCGGTCTGGTTCGATCTCGGCCTCGTGCGACAGGATGTTGCGGATCTCGCGGGAGCTGCCGCAGCCTATCGCCGCGTACTGGCGATAAGGCCGGATCACGCCGAAGCGGCGCTCAATCTCGGCATCGTCCTGCAGGAGAGCGGCGACCCCGACGCGGCAATGCAGGCCTATGCTTGTGCCTATCGGCTTCGCCCACAGATGTTCGGTGCCATCGCCATGGCGCTCACCTCGGCTCCGCATGGCCGACTTTGGATCGACCCTGCCGCGTTGAAGTGCGCCCTGAACTCAGCTGGTTAGGCGGCCGCGGCGTGCGCGAAATTTCTTGCGGTACACGTTTGGTGTCGCGAGCACCTCGGCGACCGTCCCGGCATACGTCTCCCGCTGCGCGTCGTCGAGCGGCTCGAACACGAGCTGCGGCGGCTCGCGCAATACTGCAAAGCATTGCGCCACGGGCGTTCCCCTGGCCAGGATGCCGGTGAAATCTGGATCGAGCCAGAGCGCCGGAAAATTGATGCCGCCGTCGTGGAATCGATCCGCATCGACCAGGCCCGACAGGGTCCGGAACGGCAGGTCCTCGCGGTTGATCGGATGCGTCGCGAACAGCGACCACCCGGCTTCGCACTCGATCGTCCAGAAGGAATTGAACTTGATGGCCGCCTGCTTGTCGGACGCAAACGGCGCACCGGCCAATTGGGCCGCGACATGAAAGCTCAATGGCGCACGCGGATGTCCCTTGGTCGCCGGCGCCGGAATGTCCCATTCCCAGGCGAATGCGCCGCGCTCGACCCTGACGTCGCAGGGCAGCAGAATCGTCACGCCATAGGCCATCGCGTCGACGAAGGGGGGACACTGCTTGACCGTGCGGATGTCGCGCCCGTGAAGCTCCGAATGCGCCGAGGCCGGCATCTGGCGCAACCATTCCGGCAGCATGGTTCGGGCCGGCACCGGTCGCAGCAGGTGATCCGCAAGGACGGGGTCGCAGCGAAAGATCATGCGCATCGCAAATTCCAGAGCTCGACCCGGTCTCATCCGGGCCACTGGCATCCAGATCCGAACTCGCACGACCGAACAAGTCAACGAAAAAGAAGAAGGCCGGGATTGCTCCCGGCCTTCCAAACTCCCCGGGGACGACCGACCTGTCGCCGGTCGTCCGAAGGAGAGGTTGCTATTTCGCCTCGGCGCGCTTCGGAGGCGACGCCGGCCACGACTTGATCAGCGTGTCGTAGTCGATCGTCTCGCCCTTCGGCTTCTCGTTCGCGAGCTTGCGCTGCGGAGCGATGTTGCCGTCCTTGGCCGACTTGTTGAACCAGTACTCGGCCGACTCCTTCTTGTTCAGCTTCGGCCCGCAATCGCCCTGGACCTTGGACTTCTCAAGACGCTCGAGCACGGAGTCCTGCGCGGCTGCGAGTGCGTCCATCGCCTGCTGCGGCGTCTTCGCACCGGACGACGCATCGCCGATGTTCTGCCACCACAGCTGCGCGAGCTTCGGATAGTCGGGCACGTTGTTGCCGGTCGGGGTCCACTGCACGCGCGCGGGCGAGCGGTAGAACTCGATCAGGCCGCCGAGCTTCGGCGCGCGCTCGGTGAACGACTTGTCCCAGATGTCCGATTCACGGATGAAGGTCAGACCGACATGGCTCTTCTTCAAGGACACCGTCTTCGAGACGATGAACTGCAGATAGAGCCAGGCCGCCTTGCGGCGATCGACCGGCGTGGACTTCAGGAGCGTCAACGATCCCACGTCCTGATAGCCGAGCTTCATGCCGTCCTTCCAGTAGGAGCCGTGCGGCGACGGAGCCATGCGCCACTTCGGCGTTCCGTCGGCGTTCATCACCGGCAGGCCGGGCTTGACCATGTCGGCGGTGAAGGCGGTGTACCAGAAGATCTGCTGAGCGATGTTGCCCTGCGACGGCACCGGGCCGGATTCCGAGAAGGTCATGCCCTGGGCCTGCGGCGGAGCATACTTCTTCATCCAGTCGAGATACTTGACGATCGAATAGACTGCGGCAGGTCCGTTGACGTCGCCGCCGCGCTCGACCGAGGAGCCGACCGGACGGCAACCTTCCATGCGGATGCCCCATTCGTCGACCGGCAGGCCGTTCGGGAGGCCCTTGTCGCCGTTACCGGCCATCGACAGCCAGGCGTCGGTGAAACGCCAGCCGAGCGAGGGATCCTTCTTGCCGTAGTCCATGTGGCCATAGACTCGGACGCCGTTGATCTCCTTGATGTCGTTGGTGAAGAACTCGGCGATGTCCTCGTAGGCCGACCAGTTCACCGGCACGCCGAGGTCGTAGCCATACTTGGCCTTGAACTTGGCCTTGTAGTCCGGGTTGGTGAACCAGTCGTAGCGGAACCAATACAGGTTGGCGAACTGCTGGTCGGGCAGCTGATACAAATGGCCGTTGGGCGCGGTGGTGAAGGACTTGCCGATGAAGTCGTTGACGTCGAGCATCGGATCGGTGACGTCCTTGGCGTCCTTCGCCATCCAGTCCGTCAGGTCGACGGCCTGGCCGTAGCGGAAGTGGGTGCCGATGAAATCGGAGTCGTTGATCCAGCCGTCATAGACATTCTTGCCGGACTGCATCTGGGTCTGGATCTTCTCGACGACGTCACCTTCCTGGATGATGTCGTGCTTGACCTTGATGCCGGTGATCTCTTCGAACGCCTTTGCCAGAGTCTTGGACTCGTATTCGTGGGTTGTCAGCGTCTCGGAGACAACGTTGATCTCCATGCCCTTGAAGGGTTCAGCGGCCTTCATGAACCACTGCATTTCCTTCATCTGGTCGTCCTTCGAGAGCGTCGACGGCTGGAACTCGCTGTCGATCCACTTCTTTGCGGCGGCCTCGTCGGCCTTTGCCGGAACGGACATCGTCATGCCCGCGGCAAACAGCGCTGCGGCGCTGGTCATCGCGAGGTAGCGGGCCTTGGTCAAGTGATGCTTCCTAGGCTTCAAGTGTCGCATGCTTTCCTCCTTGAGCGACAATATTCCAGGTCCGGGTTGCCCCCGGATCTGCCCCTTTTCACTTGCGTCAGACGGTGCGAAAGATCGCAACGGCGGACGCAAGCGAAATTGCGGTTGCGAGCCACAGGCTCGAAACCTCAAACCCTTCCTCGCCGATCGGCAAGGTCGTAATCGTGTCGGTGCCGACCAGGCCGATCCAGGCAAGATGGATGATCGCCGCCAAGATCAGCGAGATGAACAGACGATCGCCGCGCGTGGTCGGAATGCGCAGCACTCCGACCCGCTCGGCCTCGGGGTAGCGGGCCGCGAGCCAGGTCATGACGACCAGCGTGCAGGCCAGCGCGGCGAAGAAGATTGCTGTCGGCAGGGTCCATGCCATCCATGCGATGTTGTCCATGGCTCAGTGACTCCAGGCGGTAGCGGCCCCCCTCCCCCGCTTGCGGGGGAGGGTTGGGGTGGGGGCGCCGCGAGTCGAACTGCCCGAGAGGACAGAGGTCCCCACCCGCATCGCATCTGACGATGCGACGCGACCTCCCCCGCAGGCGGGAGAGGTGGAGCGGAGACTGCGGCGACATGAAATCATCATCACACCCGTCCCAGCGCGAAGCCGCGCGCGATGTAGTTGCGGACGAACCAGATCACGAGCGCGCCGGGGATGATGGTCAGCACGCCGGCGGCGGCGAGCAGGCCCCAGTCCATGCCGGCGGCAGACACTGTTCGCGTCATGATCGCCGAGATCGGCTTGGCTTCGGTCGCCGTCAGCGTGCGCGCCAGCAGGAGTTCGACCCAGGAGAACATGAAGCAGAAGAACGCCGCCACGCCGATGCCGCTGGCGATCAGCGGCACCAGGATCTTGATGAAGAAGCGCGGAAACGAGTAGCCGTCCAGAAACGCCGTCTCGTCGATCTCGCGCGGCACGGACGAGACGAAGCCCTCGAGAATCCAGACCGCGAGCGGGATGTTGAAGATGCAATGGGCCAGCGCCACCGCCCAGGGCGTATCGAATAGCCCGATCGCCGAGTAGAGATTGAAGAACGGCAGCGCATAGACCGCGGCCGGCGCCATGCGGTTCGACAGCAGCCAGAAGAACAGATGCTTGTCGCCGAGGAAGCGGTAGCGCGCAAAGGCGTAGGCCGCCGGCAGCGCTACGGCAATCGAGATCACCGTGTTGATGACGACGTATTTCAACGAGTTGATGTAGCCGGAATACCAGCTCTCGTCGGTGAAGATGCGCATGTAGTTGGCGATGGTCGGCTGATGCGGCCACAGCGTCATGGTCGAGACGATCTCGGTGTTGGTCTTGAAGCTCATGTTGACGAGCCAATAGATCGGCAACAGCAGGAAGACCAGGAACAGCGAGATGATGATTCGGCGGCCCGGAATCGTGTTCATCACGCGCCCCCTTCCACCGGCCGGCGCTCGGCGCCGGCATTGGTCATGATGGTGTAAAACACCCAGCAGACGATCAGGATGATCAGATTGTAGACCAGCGACAGCGCCGCGGCCTTGCCGAGGTCGAACTGGCCGAGCGCGATCTTGACCAGCTCGATCGAGATGAAGGTGGTGGAATTGCCCGGGCCGCCGCCGGTGACCACGAACGGCTCGGTATAGATCATGAAGCTGTCCATGAAGCGCAGCAGCACGGCGATCAGCAGCACGCGGTGCATCTTCGGCAGCTGGATCGCGGTGAACACCGCCCAGCGCGAGGCGCCGTCGATCTGGGCCGCCTGGTAGTAGGCGTCCGGGATCGATTTGAGGCCGGAGTAGCATAGGAGCGCCACCAGGCTGGTCCAGTGCCAGACATCCATCAGGATGACGGTGAACCAGGCGTCAGCCTCGTTGGAGACGTAGTTGTAGTCGAGGCCGATGGCGTTGAGCACATAGCCGAGCAGGCCGATGTCGGGACGACCGAAGATCTGCCAGATGGTTCCGACAACGTTCCACGGAATCAACAGCGGCAATGCCAGCACGACCAGTGCGAACGCCACGGTCCAGCCCTGCCGCGGCATCGCCAGCGCGATCACGATGCCGAGCGGGACCTCGATGGCGAGAATTGCGCCGGAAAAGATCAGGTTGCGCCACAGCGAGGCGAGGAAGCGGCCGCCGAGATCGGTCGAGGGATCGAGCAGCTCCTTGAACCAGCCGACACCGTTCCAGAAGAACTGGTTGTTGCCGAAGGTGTCCTGCATCGAATAGTTCACCACCGTCATCAGCGGCAGAATGGCGGAGAACGCCACCAGCAGGAACACCGGCAGCACCAGGAACCAGGCCTTGTTGTTGATGGTCTTGTCCATCACTCAGGCTCCCTCGACGAGACGGCTGTCGGCATAGACGTGGACATAGGCTGGATTGAACTTCAGCCCGATCGCGGAGCCCTGCGGCGAGAAGCCGGCCGGCAGTCGCGCGGCGAACTTGACGTCGCCGACACGGACGCGCGCGAAGCGGATGCGGCCGAGATCGTCGACGCGCTCGATATTGGCATCGAGCAGGCCGGGTCCGGGCTGCGCGACATCGACGAATTCCGGACGGACGCCGATCTCGATCTTGGCTCCGGCCGGCAGCGCGTCGTAGCTGCGCGACAGCGTCAGCGTGTGACCGTCGATGCGGGCCTCGCGTCCCTTCACCTCGGCGGAGAGGATGTTCATGCCCGGCGAGCCGATGAAGTAGCCGACGAAGGTATGCGCCGGCTTGTCGAACAGCTCTGCCGGCGTGCCGCTCTGCACCACGCGGCCGTCATGCATGACGACGACGGTGTCGGCGAAGGTCAGCGCCTCGGTCTGGTCGTGGGTGACGTAGATCATCGTCAGGTCGAGCTCACGATGCAGCGCCTTCAGTTTCGAACGCAGCTGCCATTTCAGCTCGGGATCGATCACGGTCAGCGGCTCGTCGAACAAGACGGCGGCGACATCGGAGCGCACCAGGCCGCGGCCGAGCGAGATCTTCTGCTTGGCGTCGGCGGTGAGCCGTGTCGCCTTGCGGTTGAGGTCCGGAGTCAGATCGAGGAGACGCGCGATCTCGGCGACGCGCTTGTCGATCTCGGCCTTGGGCACGCCGCGGTTCTTGAGCGGAAAGGCGAGGTTCTCGCCGACCGTCATCGTGTCGTAGATCACCGGGAACTGGAACACCTGCGCGATATTGCGCTCGCGCGTCGAGGCTTTGGTGATGTCGGTGCCGTCGAACAGGATCTTGCCGTGCGAGGGCGTCAGAATGCCCGAGATCAGGTTGAGCAAGGTGGTCTTGCCGCAGCCGGACGGGCCGAGCAGCGCATAGGCGCCGCCCTGGCGCCAGGTCATCGTCACCGGCTTCAGCGCGTAGCTCTCGATATCGCCGCTGTTGCCGTTGTAGGCGTGGGCGAGATCGACGAGGTCAATGCGGGCCATGCGGCATCTCCCTCAGATCGCCGGCGCGGCGACCAGGCGGTCGCCGGCGTCGAACACGAACACATTGGACGGATCGAGCACCGCGTCGAGGATCTCGCCGGGCTCATATTCATGGACGCCGTGCAGCACGGCGACCCAGTTCATGCCGTCGCGCGTCAGATGCACGAAGCTCTCCGATCCCGTGATCTCGGTGACCGAGACGATCGCGGGAAAGGCATGGCGGCCGTGGCTGCCGTCGCCTTTGCCAAGCCCGAGCTGATGCGGGCGGAAGCCCACGCGGTAGGCGCCATCGGACAGATCGGCATAGAGGCCGACCGCCGGCGCCTTGACCCCGCCGGCATACTCCACGCTCTCGCCGCGCTTCTGGATCTCGACCGTGTTCATCGGCGGGTCCGAGAACACCTGGCCGACACGCAAGGTATCGGGTCGGCGATACACGGCCGCGGTATCGCCGGCCTGCAGCGCCTGCCCTTCCCACATGCAGATGGTGCGGCCGCCGAGCAGCAGCGCCTCCGACGGCTCGGTGGTGGCGTAGACGAAGATCGCGCCCGAGGCTTCGAAAATGCGCGGCAGCTCGGTGCGCAGCTCCTCGCGCAGCTTGTAATCGAGATTGGCGAGCGGCTCGTCCAGCAACACGAGGTCGGCCCCCTTGACCAGGGCGCGCGCGATCGCGGTGCGCTGCTGCTGGCCGCCGGAGAGCTGCAGCGGCGTGCGCTTCAGATAGGGCTCGAGCCGGAGCAGCCGCGCCGCTTCCGCCACGCGCTTCTCGATTTCCTGGCGCGACTTGCCCTGCACGCGCAGCGGCGAGGCGATGTTCTCATAGACCGTCAGCGAGGGATAGTTGATGAATTGCTGATAGACCATCGCGACCGAGCGCTGCCGCACATCGGCGCCGGTGACGTCCTTGCCGTCGACCAGCACGCGGCCGGTGGTCGGCTTGTCGAGGCCGGCGAGCAGCCGCATGATCGAGGTCTTGCCGGACAGCGTCGGCCCGAGCAGCACGCTCAGCGTGCCGCGCTGCAAGGTCAGCGAGACGTCGCGAATGGTGGTCACGCCGTCGACAATTCGGGAGACGTGATCGAGCGTGACGCTCATGCGCGTCCTCCCGCCTCACGCGCCGGCAAGGTGGAGCGCTCGCGATTGGCTGTGATCCACGCCTCGAGGGCGGCGATCTCAGCCGCCGACATCCGCAACCCCAGCTTCGATCGACGCCACACGATGTCCTCGGCCGTCAACGCCCACTCGTCCGTCATCAGGTACCTGACTTCACGCTCCGTCAAGGTGCCACCGAAGTCCTGGCCGAGATCGGCCAAAGATGTCGCACCGGCGAGCATGGCCGCAGCCCGCGTGCCGTAGGCAAGGGCGATGCGCTTCGCATGTGCATCCGACAGGAACGGATAGGTCTTGCGGAGATCCGCAATCAACGGACCGACGGCCGAGACCTTCATGTCGCCGCCGGGCAGCGGCGATTTGCCGGTCCAGCCTTCCTCCGCCTCGCCCCCTTTCAGATAGGGCGCAAGACGCTCCAGCGCCTCTTCCGACAGGCGCCGGTAGGTGGTGATCTTGCCACCATAGATCGACAGCAGCGGCAAGCCGCCGGGCGTATCGAGCTCGAATACGTAGTCGCGGGTCGCTGCCTTGGCCTCGCTGGCGCCGTCATCATAGAGCGGCCGCACGCCGGAATAGCTCCACACAACGTCGGCCGGCGTCACCGGCTTGGCGAGATATTCCCCGAGCGCGGCGCAGAGATAGGCGATCTCCTCGTCGGTCGCCTTCACCTTGGCCGGATCGCCCTGATAGTCGCGATCGGTGGTGCCGATCAGCGTGAAATCCTGCTGATAGGGAATGGCGAAGATGATGCGGCCGTCGGCGTTCTGGAAGATGTAGGCGCGGTCGTGATCGTAGAGCTTGCGCACCACGATGTGCGAGCCCTGCACCAGCCGCACTTTCGCTTTCGCATTGACGCCGGCGCCGGTCGCCAGCACCTGCTCGACCCAGGGACCGGCGGCATTGACCAGCGCCCGCGCCTTGATGGTCTCGCGCTCGCCGGTCTGGGTGTTCTCGGTCGTGACCAGCCAGTGGCTGCCATCCTGACGGATCTCGGTCGCACGCGTGCGGGTGCGGATGACGGCGCCGCGATCGGCAGCATCCCGCGCGGTCAGCACGACCAGGCGCGCATCGTCGACGAAGCAGTCGGAATATTCGAAGCCCTTGCTGTAGCGCCCGGGGATCAAGGGGCGGCCGACCTCGTCGCTGCGCAGGTTCACCGACCGCGTCGCCGGCAGCAGCTTGCGGCCGCCGAGATGGTCATAGAGGAACAGGCCGAGGCGCAGCAGCCAGGCCGGGCGCAGCCCCGAATGATGCGGCAGCACGAAGCGCAGCGGACGGATGATATGGGGCGCGATCTGCCACAGGATTTCGCGCTCGATCAGCGCCTCGCGGACCAGCCGGAACTCGTAATATTCGAGATAGCGCAGGCCGCCATGCACGAGCTTGGTCGACCAGGACGAGGTCCCGCTCGCCAGATCGTTCATTTCACACAGGAAAACGGAATTTCCGCGTCCGGCCGCATCGCGCGCGATGCCGCAACCGTTCACGCCGCCTCCGACAATGGCGAGGTCGTAGATCCGCTCCAACAGACGCATCCCCCGGCAATCGCCTTGACTGCGGCGATTTCACTTTCGGTTTCGAGTTAAACACAAACGAAAGTGAAAGCAAATCGAAATTCGCATGTTGGGCCGCGGTTGGGCAAAAGCTGCCCAAACCGGGATCAAGGAGCCTGCGAGAGTGGCGGAAAGTCAGGCGCGGCGGAGCACGGCGGACCCCGCCGTTTCGGTTGCCTCTGCGGCGTCGTCGGCATCGTCGGCGGGCATCGCCGAGACCACCTCGATGCCGCGGCTATGGCAGAGGCTCGCCAGTCCGTCCGGCAGGGGGCGGTCGGTGACGAAGGTCTGGATCTGGCTGAGATGGGCGATGCGCACCGGCGCGCTGCGGTGGAGCTTGGTGGAATCGGCGACCAGCATCACGCTGCGGGCATTGGCGATGATGGCTTGCGCAACCTGGACCTCGCGATAGTCGAAGTCGAGCAGCGCGCCCTCCTCGTCGATCGCGGACGCGCCGATGATCGCGTAGTCGACCTTGAACTGGCCGATCAGTTGCGTCGCGGTCGATCCGATGACGCCGCCGTCCGAGCGCCGCACGGTGCCGCCGGCCACGATCACCTCGATGCGCGGATGCGGATAGAGCAGCATCGCGACGTTGAGATTGTTGGTGATGACGAGCAGGTCCTGGTGCGACGACAGCGCGCTCGCCACCTCCTCCGTCGTGGTGCCGATATTGATGAACAGAGAGGAGCCGTTCGGAATCCGCGCGGCTGCAACCGCACCGATCGCCTTCTTCTCGTCCGCAGCGACGAAGCGCCGCGCCTCGTAGGCGAGATTCTCGACCCCGGAGGCGATGATGGCCCCGCCATGGATGCGCGTCAGCGCGCGCTGCTCGCACAGATCGTTGAGATCCTTGCGGATGGTCTGGGCCGAGACCTCGAAGCGGCGCGCGAGATCCTCCACCATGACGCGGCCGGAGGCGCGGGCGATGTTGAGGATGTCGGTCTGGCGTTGGGACAGGACGGCCATGGCAAGCTTTCAGGACAAGCTGCACCATGGTGATGCTGATCGAGTCAAGCGTCAATCGGCGAAGCATTGGGCGCATCGCAGCAATCGGCCGCCCCGGAGCAGCTCAGACGCGGCCTTGGTCCGGCCTACGTCCACGTGCGCCGAGCTCGCTCAGGCGGCTGCGCTCAGCTCACCGGTCACGAGCCGAATCGCGGCGCGTTCGGCTTCGCGGGCATTGCGAAACACCTGGCCCTCGAGGGCATTGAAGCGATGGGACGCCGCGAAGAAGCGAAAGCCGCCGCGGTCACGGATGACGATCCCCGCCGCCTGGGAGCTGACCTCGATGATATAGGTTTCGGACATTGCGCAATCCCGTCGTTCATTCCGGGGCGTATAACCGAGCTCCATGACGAATGTTCCGTGCAGGGAGCCCCGGCTATTCCGACGTGAATGCCAACAGGAAATTGTGTGGATGTTATGTTGGCTGCGCTGCACGCCCTCACGCCGTGACGCCTTGCCGAATCAGTGCGGATCATCCGGGACGAGCGTCGCCTTGTGCAGCGATGCATCGGCTCCGCCGAGACAGTGCTGATGCCGACCGAGCAACTGATAGATCGTGCGCAGATCCCTCAGCACCTCGACGTGATGTTCACGAAACGCGCTGAGCTGATGCTCGTAGACGCCAATCCTGCGCTCGGCATGGAGGAGCCGCTGCTGCAGCTTCTTCAGCACCTGCAAGGTCAGTTTCTCGTCGACGTCCGACATGGACTTCCTCCCACCCTGTTCGCGCAACATGCCCCCACCATTTCCCCTGTGCCGGCAATTTTTTCCGGCTGGCATTTTTTGCCTTGTTGGTCGGAAACGGACTGCCATGATTGCTGTCCGTCCGGCGCGCCACTCGAAGCGCGCAATACGGCAGAGACGCGGCAACGCGCATCCAAGCAACCAGAACTTGCAAACATCGTAAAGACGCCTGCCCTGTGGACCGGACGTAGATCGCGCGAGAGTGATCGGCGCAGACGCCGCGCGAACGTGCTCGAATGAACGCGCATCGCCGGATGCCGGTTCCTATGCCGAGCGAGCGGCATATGCCGCGCATTAACGGAGGTTATTTGCGGCCGCCGACCGCGAATGTGATCAGGTCGCGATCACGCCATCACGCTGGATCGGCTGCGGCCGGCCGCCGTCGTCGATCGAGACATAGGTGAAATTGCCGTCGGTGACGAGGATCGGCTGCTCCTCTTTCCGGCGCAGCACCCAGGCTTCGAGACGCACCGTCATCGACGTCCGGCCGACGCGGACGAGATGTGCGTAGACCGAAACGAGATCGCCGACATAGACCGCCTTGCGGAAGTTCATCGCCTCGATCGCGACCGTCACCGTGCGCGACTTCGCGACCTTGGCGGCGAACACGCCGCCGCCGACGTCCATCTGGCTGAGCAGCCAGCCGCCGAAGATGTCGCCATTGGCGTTGGTGTCCGCCGGCATCGCCAGCGTGCGGATGCAGAGATCGCCGCGGGGCTCGGTCGGCGCGGCATGGGCGGTCGCTTCGGTCACGTCGGATGGTCTCCAATTGCGGGAGCGTTCAAGAAGGCGCCAAGCAGGGCCGTCAGTCCGGCCTCGCCATTTCGAACATCGCCTCCTGCATGATCTCGAAATAGTCGCCGCGACGGCCGGCGCGGACGATCGGATGCGCGAGCGCTGTCTGGTAGACACCGTCCTTGATCAGCGTCTTGTCGATATGCACGCCGACCACCTCGCCGAGCGTCAGCCAGGCCTGGGCCTTGGTGCCGTCGGCGCCCTGCAGCTGGATGATCTGCGTCACCTTGCATTCGAACGCGACGGGGCTTTCGCCGACCCGCGGCACGTTGACGAACTTGCAAGCGACCGGCGTCACGCCCGCGAGCTTGAACTCGTCGACCTCGCGCGCGACATGCGCGGCGGTCGCATTCATCTGCGTCGCAAGGTCGCGCGTCACCAGGTTCCAGACGAACTCGCCGGTGTCCTGGATGTTGGCGACCGAGTCCTTCCACTGCGTCGAGGAGAAGCCGATGATCGGCGGCGTGTAGTTGAACGCATTGAAAAAGCTATAGGGCGCAAGGTTGACGTGTCGATCCGGATCACGCGACGAGATCCAGCCGATCGGACGCGGCGCGACGATGGCGTTGAAGGGATCGTGGCGCAGGCCGTGGCCGTTCTTCGGTTCGTAGAAATGCAAGTCGCGTTCGATCACGCCGTCGTCTCCTAAGCAGCAGTCATTCCGGGGCGCCTCGCGCGACAAAAATGGCGAAGCCACTTTGATCGGAAGAGGCGAACCCAGAATCTCGAGATCCCGGGTTCGATGCTTCGCATCGCCCCGGAATGACTGCAACCTAGACCGCAGCGCCCCTGGAACCAAGCCCTGCCAGCACGAAATCGATCATCTCGTCGATCGTCGGGCCCGGCTTGGTCGCGCATTGCGCGATCATCTGCGGATGGAAGAAGCGCATCATCGCGGTCGTCGCACATTTTGCCGCCAGCGTCAGGTCGGTGACCGCGAATTCGCCGGACGCCGCGCCCTGCCCGATCACGCGGCCGATGATCTCGGTGATCAGCAGCATGTGCGCCTCGCAGACGTCCCAGCTCTCCTCCATCGCCACCGCGACCATCTCGTGCAGCTTGTTGTCGCCGACATAGCGCTCGGTGTTCATGCGATGGATCGTGCCGAGCAGCTCGCGCAGCCGCGGTGCCGCCGGACCGGGCCGCTCCGCGATCGCGATGGCGGCCGCCTCGACCTGGGCCATCAGCGTGCGGGCGACCCCCCGGTGGATCGCCTTCTTCGAGTCGAAGAACCGGTAGACATTCGCCGGGCTCATGCGGAGCTCCTTGGCGATGTCGGCGACGGTCGTCTTCTGGTAGCCGATCTGTCGAAACAGGCGCTCAGCAACGACGAGAATGCGCTCGTGCGTGTCGGATTCGATATGGTCGGAAACCAGGGTCATCATGCCTGCGATCTTGTTGATCCTTCATTCGGCGGCCTCGGCCAGAGGAAGCGAAGGCCTCGGCACGTCAACGTGCTGCGCTGCGGAATGATCCGGGTCTCTTGCTCCGCGCTCGTCCAGACTCTTGCGGAACCATAAGGCATACAATCCAGGCAAGTACAGCAGCGTCAGGAAGGTTGCAACGAACAACCCGCCCATGATGGTGATTGCCATCGGACCCCAGAACGCCGAGCGCGACAGCGGGATCATGGCCAGGATCGCCGCCAGCGCGGTCAACACCACGGGGCGGGCGCGGCGCACCGTGGCCTCGATGATCGCCTCCTTGCGGGTCAGGCCATGGGCGACGTCCGTCTCGATCTGATCGACCAGGATCACCGCGTTGCGCATGATCATGCCGGCCAGCGCGATCAGGCCGAGCAGCGCCACGAAGCCGAACGGCGCGTTGGCGACGTTCAGCCCGAGCGAGGCGCCGACGATGCCGAGCGGCGCCGTCAGGAACACCAGGATCAGCCGCGAGAAGCTCTGCAGCTGCACCATCAGCAGGGTCAGCATCACGATGACCATCAGCGGAAACAGCACGAAGATCGACGCATTGCCCTTGGCGGATTCCTCGAACGCACCGCCCGCCTCGATCCGGTAGGCCGGCTCGAGATGATTGCGGATGTCCTGCAGTTTCGGCGAGATCTGGTTGGTGACATCAGGCGCCTGCACGCCATCCGCCACGTCGGCGCGCACCGTGATCGCCATGTCGCGGTTGCGCCGCCACAGGATCGGCTCCTCGTGGGAATATTCGATCTTGGCGATCTGCTGCAGCGGCACCGCCACGCCGTTCTTCGAGGTGATGGTGAGGTCGCCGACATGGGCGAGATCGAGCCGCTCGGACGGCGCCGCACGCGCGACGACGCCGACCTTCTCGATGCCGTCACGGATGGTCGTGACCTGCACGCCGGAGATCAGCATGGCCAGCGACTGCGACACGTCCTGCGGGGTCAGGCCGAGCGCACGGGCACGATCCTGGTCGACGACCAGCTTGAGGTAAGGCGACTGCTCGTTCCAGTCGAGCTGCGGATCCCTGACATTCGGGTTCTGGCGCATGACGTCACGCACCTGATGGGCGATCTCGCGCACCTTGGCCGCATCCGGGCCAATGACGCGGAACTGGACGGGGAAGCCGACCGGCGGACCGAAATTGAAGCGATCGACGCGGACGCGCGCTTCGTTCAGCTCGCCGTTCGCGGCCGCGGTCTCGATCTTGGCCTTGATGCGCTCGCGCGCGGCGACGTCCTTTGCGACGATCACGATCTCGGCGAAGGCCTCGTTCGGCAGTTGCGGGTTGAGGCCGAGCCAGAAGCGCGGCGAGCCCTGCCCGACATAGGCGGTGTAGGTCTCGATGTCCTTGTCGTCCTTCAGCAGCGCCTCGGCCTCGCGCGCCGCCTTCTCGGTGACACCGAACGCGGTGCCCTCCGGCAGGCGCAACTGCAGGAACAGCTCGGGGCGTTCCGACAGCGGGAAGAACTGCTGCTGGACGTGGCCGAAGGCGACGATCGATGCCGCGAACACTCCGACCGTCGCGGCGACGGTGGTGATGCGGTGATCGACGCACCAGCGGATCACCCGGCGCAGGCCGCGATACATGCGCGTCTCATAGATCGCGTGCTCGTCATGGCCGTGATGGGCCTTCATGTCCGGCAGCAGCTTGACGCCGATATAGGGCGTGAAGATCACGGCGACGAACCACGACGCGACCAGCGCGATGGCGACGATCCAGAAGATGCTGCCGGCGTATTCGCCGACCGCGGAATTGGCGAAGCCGATCGGCAGGAAGCCCGCGGCCGTGACCAGGGTGCCGGTCAGCATCGGGAACGCGGTGGACTCCCACGCAAACGACGCCGCGCGCATCCGGTCCCAGCCCTGCTCCATCTTCACCACCATCATCTCGACCGCGATGATGGCATCGTCGACCAGAAGGCCGAGCGCAATGATGAGGGCACCAAGCGAAATGCGGTGCAGGTTCAGCCCCATGATGTTCATGACGATGAAGACGAGCCCCAGCACCAGCGGCACCGACAGCGCCACGACGATGCCCGTGCGCCATCCCAGCGCCAGGAACGACACGAACAGCACGATCACCAGCGCCTCGACGAACGAGTGCACGAACTCGCTGACGGCGTGCTCGACCACCTTGGGCTGGTCGGCGATCTGCTCAATCTCGATGCCCTGCGGCACGGCCTTCATGAAGTCGTCGGCCGCGGCGTGGACCTCCTTGCCGAGCTCCAGGATGTTGGCTTCCTTGGCGGTGACGACGCCGATGCCGAGCGCGGGCTTGCCCTCCTGCCGCACCTTGAAGCTCGGCGGATCGACGTAGCCGTGGGTGACGGTGGCGATGTCGCCGAGCCGGAACACCCGACCATTGCTTTCGACCGGCGTCTCCGCCACCGCCTTGGCGCCATCGAGCGCGCCGGTGACACGCAGCGGCACCCGCTGCGACGAGGTCTCGACCGTGCCGGCCGGTGTCACATTGTTCTGCTTGGCAAGCGAATCGAACAGCGCCTGCGGCGTGATGCCGAGCGTGGCGAGCTTGGCATGGCTGAACTCGACATAGATGCGCTCGTCCTGGGTGCCGTAGAGATTGACCTTGGTGACGCCGGCGACCTTCAGCAGGCGCTGGCGCAGACCTTCGGCGGTCTTCTTCAATTGCGCATAGTCGGCGCCGTCGCCGGTCATCATGAACAGGATCGAATCGACGTCGGAGAACTCGTCATTGACGAACGGACCGACGATGCCCGACGGCAGCGAGGACTGCACGTCGTCGAGCTTCTTGCGGATCAGGTAGAACAGATGCGGCACCTCCTTCGGCGGCGTCGAATCGCGGAAGGTCACCTGCATCGCGGTGAAGGCCGGCTTCGAATAGGTCTGCACCTTCTCGAAATAAGGCAGCTCCTGCAGCTTCTTCTCGATGGGGTCGGCGACCTGGCTCTGCATCTCCACGGCGGTCGCGCCCGGCCACATCACCGAGACGTTGACGACCTTGACGGTGAAGAACGGATCTTCGGCGCGGCCGAGCTTCTGATAGGAGAAGAAGCCGGCGACGCCGAGCGCAATGATCAGGAACAGCACCAGCGGCGGATGATTGACCGCCCAGGCCGACAGGTTGAACCGCTTCATGGGTGCTCTCCGATGAGGACCTAGTTGCTTCACGCTTCGGTGGCCTCAATCCCTCGAGACGGCGCTTTCACGCCTCCTCAGGATGAGGATCTAGCCCCTCATGGTGAGGAGCGCGGCGTCGCCGCGCGTCTCGAACCATGAGGCCATCATGCCATCAGAACGTCAGCGCCGACACGATGCGCACTCTCTGCGCGGGGTCGATCTTCTGCACGCCGAGCGCCACGACCTTCTCACCCTCGTCGACGCCCGAGGTGACCAGCACGTCCTTGCTGTCATAGGCCTTCACCTTCACCGGCTTCAGCGTCACCTCGCCCTTGTCGTTGACCACATAGAGCGACGGATCGCGGCCCTCGCTGAACAGCGCCGACAGCGGCAGCCGCGCGACGCGGGTGGTGGCGGGATCGGCGAGCGTCAAGGTCGCGGTCATGCCGAGCGAGACGGCCTCGCCGGCGTCCGGCAGCGAGAACTTGGCGAGATAGGTGCGCGTGGCGGGATCGGCGGCCGGCGCGATCTCGCGCAGCTTGGCCGCATATTTCTTGTCGGCGTTCGACCACAGCGTGACGTAGGCGCTGCCGGTCTTGGCGCGTTCGAGCAGCGTCTCCGGGATCGCGACCACCGCCTCCTTCTCGGCGAAGCGCGCGACACGGATCGCGGCCTGGCCGGCGGCAACCACCACGCCCGGCTCGATCATGCTCGCGGTGACCACGCCGCGCGCATCCGCAACCAGCGTCGCGTAGGACAGCGAGTTGCGGGTCAGTTCGACCGAGCGTTCGGCACGGTTGAGCCGTGCCCTCGCCTCGTCGGCGGACGCCCTGGCCTGGTCCATCTGGGCATCCGTGGTCCAGCCCTTGGCCCGCAGCTCCTTGGCGCGGGTCTCGGCGGCGGACGCCTGCGCCAGCACGCCGGTGGCAGCGCGGAATTCGGCTTCAGCCTGCTCGGCCTGGAGCTTCAGGTCGACCTCGTCGAGCGTGGCCAGCGGCTGGCCGACATCGACAGTCTGGCCGACCTCGACCAGGCGCTTGGCGACCTTGCCGGCGACGCGGAAGCCGATATCGGCCTCGATGCGCGGCCGGATGGTGCCGACGAAGCTGCGCTCCGGCGTCTCGGCCTCGTAATGCACGGGCGCGACCAACACCGGCCTGATCGGTTCGGCCTTCTGGGCGACGGTTTCATTGCACCCGGCCAGGGCGACGGCCATGGTGGCCAGCGCAAGACCGGTCAACAGCTTGGAATAGCTCGCGAAAATCAGGCGGATCAACATGGGGCACCCTCGCTGCAGTTGCGAGCAAGTGTCGAATGTCGAGTGACGATTGTCAATATTCGTCAGTGATCATGACTTCGTGAACATCTGGACACGTTGCCGCAGGTGCTCAGTCCATCGGCAGGCAGCCTGTCGGGGACTCCCGTCATTCCGGGGCGACCGCGCCAGCGGTCGAACCCGGAATCCCGAGGTGGTTGGCACGATCCTCATCATCTCGAGATTCCGGGTTCGGTCGCTGCGCGACCGCCCCGGAATGACGTGGCTGATGCAGCCTCTCAACGAACGTCCGCACGGCCGCCGCGGATCGCACCCGCCTCACCCCGCGGAGCGCACGTGCCCTTGCTGGGGCAACGACAACAAAGAGCCCGGTCGAGACCGGGCCCTTCGTCGCACTCAGCCGATGGGCGGTTTCAGGTCTGCAATCGTCAGCCGATTGTGCGGTCGCTATTCCGCCGCCGCCTGGCCTGCGAATTCGACCTTGCTCTCATGGCCGCCGAAGAACACCAGCAGCCCGGCGATCAGCGGCAGCACCGACAATGCGAGCAGGCCATGGGTGGTGGAGCCGGTGGTGTCCTTGATCCAGCCGACCAGATAGGGGCCGCCGAAACCGGCGAGATTGCCGATCGAGTTGATCAGCGCGATGGCGCCGGCGGCGGCCGTGCCCGACAGCCACGCCGTGGGCAAGGTCCAGAACACGCCGAACACGCAGAACACGCCGATCGCGGCAACCGTCAGCGCGACCATGGTGAGCGTGGGATCGCCGATCATGCTCGATGCCGCCAGCGCCACCGCGATCAGGATCAGTGGCGCACCGACGTGCACGACGCGCTCGCGCGTCGCATCCGAATGCCGCGCCCACAGGATCATCGCCACGGTGCCGAACGCATAGGGAATCGCGGTGACGAAGCCGGTCTGCACATTGGTCAGTCCGAACGCCTTGACGATCTGCGGCAGCCAGAACTGCATGCCGTAGAGCGCGCCGACGAAGCCGAAATAGATCAGGCTGAGCACGATCACCTTGGGCGACGACAGCGCCTCGCCGAGCGTCATGTGTCCGGCGGCCTGCTTCGCCGCCGTCTCGGCCTCGAGCCTTGCCGCGAGCCAGGCCTTCTGCTCCGCCGACAGCCAGGTTGCATGTTCGGGCCGGTCGGTCAGGTAGAACCAGGTGACCACGCCGAGGATGACCGAGGGGATGCCCTCGATGATGAACAGCCACTGCCAGCCCTGCAGTCCCATCAAGCCGTGCATGCCGAGCAGCAGGCCCGACACAGGCGCGCCGATCACGGTCGAAATCGGCACGGCAACCGCGAAGGCGGCGAGGAAGCGCGCGCGATACTGCGCGGGATACCAGTAAGTGAGATAGAGGATGATGCCCGGGAAGAATCCGGCCTCGGCGACGCCGAGCAGGAAGCGCAGCGTGTAGAAGCTCCACGGGCCCGAGACCAGCGCCATCAGCGCCGAGATGATGCCCCAGGTCACCATGATGCGCGCGATCCAGCGGCTGGCGCCGAACTTCTCCAGCGCCAGATTGCTCGGCACCTCGAAGATGAAATAGCCAATGAAGAAGATGCCGGCGCCCCAGGCGAACACCAGCGGCGAGAACTTCAGCTCGGCGTTCATGGTCAGCGCGGCGAAGCCGAGATTGACGCGATCCAGATACGAGAAGAAATAGGCCAGCACCAGGAACGGGATCAGCCGCCAGGAGATGGCGCGGATGGTCGCGGCCTCGATGTCGGAGCGGCCAGGCGCGGCCGGGGTGGTGGCGGACGGACTCATCGATCTCCTCCCGGGAGCATTGCAGACATTGGTAGTTGATGGGCGGTGTTGAGCATCGGTCGTGGCAAGTCAATCGGAAAACCTGAAACCCCACAGCCCGTCGGCGCATCGCGGGGGCGCGGCACGCGCATGACGCTCTCGTCACCCGGGATGCTCGCCCGCGCTGACAGGCGCCGCCGCGCAGCACGAGCGCTCGCGACGGCGCTGATCGTGATCGCGCTCGGGCTCGGCCTGCGTTTCCACGGTCCCGGCCTCGGCCTTCCCGCCTTGATCGTCAAGTATGGCGGCTCCGTGCTCTGGGCGACGATGGTCTATATGCTGCTCGTCGCGCTGCTGCCGCGAATGGCGGTGGGGCAGATCGCCGGCCTCGCGCTCGCCATCGCCGCCATCGTCGAAGCCTTCAGGCTGATCCACACGCCCTGGCTCGACAGCTTTCGCCTGACGCTGGCGGGCGCGCTGCTGCTCGGCCGCATCTTCTCACTGTGGAACATTGCCGCCTATGTGGTCGGCATCCTCATCGGCGTCTGGATCGACCGGATCGCGATGCGGCCTGCTTCGGCATAGGTTTGCCGACGGCAAGCTGCGACATCGCGCGAGAGCTCAGCTCGGCGCGGTACCGATGCGGCTGAAGAAGGCGTCCAGCTCCTCGGCCAGAACGGCAGGCTGCTCTTCCGGAATGTAGTGGCCGCACGAGGAGATGGTGATGCCCTCCACTTGATCAGCGACCTCCCTGAGCGGCGCGGCCATGTCCACGATCGATCCCTGGTCGGCGTCGACGGCCAGCACCGGCGGCTTCAGCCTGCCCCGGGCTTTCAGCTCGCGATTCTGGAGCGCGGACAGTGCGGCGGCACGATAATAGGCGAGCCCGGCGCGCAAGCCGCCGGCCTTGGTCAGCACCCGGGCGTATTCGTCGAGATCGCTTTCGGAGAAGGCTTGGGGATTGGCACCTTTCCGCCGCAGGAACCAGGCGAGATAGTCGCGTTCGCGGCCATGGATCAGCATCTCCGGGAGATCCGCGACGGCGTGGAACGCGAAGTGCCAGGTGCGCCACGCGCGGTCTGGCGCGAACGGCAACGCCTCGGGCAAGGTGACGCCGGGAATTCCTGCATCGAGCAGGGCCAGGCTGCGCACCTCGGCTTCGAACAAGGCCGCATAGGGATAGGCCACCCACGCGCCGATATCGTGCCCCACCAGATGATAACTGGTGAGGCCGAGTTGCTGCAGCAGGCGATGCACCGCCGTCGCCAGGGCCTGCGTGTCGTAGCCGTCGGCCGGCCGGTCCAAGTCACCCTGCCCTGGGACATCGACGGCAATGACCCGATACCGCGACCCGAGCAGCGGCATGACCTTGCGCCAGGCAAACCAGCTTTCGGGAAAGCCGGCGAGCAGCACCACGACATCGCCAGCCGGCGGGCCACCGCTGACATAGTGCAGCCGGACGCCGTCGACGGTTTCGAAGCGATGGGTGAATCCCGGCAGCGACGGCTCGGCGCGACTGAACGGCTCCGCCGCGACCAGCCGCGGTGGAGTTTTGGCAGGGATGGCGTTCATCAACTCGGGCATTGATCACTCTCCTATTTTAGAACAAACGTTTCCTATTTCGGCACGACATCATGCGAGCAACGCCGCGGCCTGATTTGCGACGCTCATCATCTCGCTCCTTGCACGCCCCGTCTTGCCAACCACCCGCAGCCCTTGGATCACGCAGAAGAGAGCGCCCGCGACGGCGTCCGGGTCGAGCGCCGGCCGGATCGATCCGTCGGCCTGTCCCAACTTGATCAGATCGCGCAACAAGGTCTCGACCCGGCGCAACGCCCCCCGGACCTTGGCGGCAGCCTCCGCATCCAGGGTAGCGAGCTCGGTCGCGCTGGTGACGACGAGGCAGCCGCGCCGGCCTTCGCTATCGCTGGCGGATTCCGCGTAGAACTGCAGCAAGGCCTCGAGCTTGTCGCGTCCGCTGTGGTGCGAATCGAGGCAGTCGCGAAGCTGCCGGTCGCGGCGCGCGATGTAGTGATCGAGCGTCGCCAGAAAGATCGCGTGCTTGTCCGCGAAGGCCTTGTAGAGGCTTCCGGTGGTGAGCTTCATGGCAGCGCGCAATTCGGCCAGCGACGCGCCGTGGTAGCCGCGCTCGCTGAAGACCACCAGGGCCCTGTTCAGTGCAGTGTCCATATCGAACTCGCGCGGCCGACCGGGGCCGCGGCGCTCGGATGAATTCGTTCGTGACCGCGTCATTCCTTCTTTTAGGAAACATTCGTTTCCAAATCAAGAGCACGACGGGACTCTCCGGCGCAGCGGTCAGTCTCCAAGTTGAAAGCGCTGGAACCGGTGCAACTCGTCCTCGATCTGCCGCTTCAGCGCCTTGCGCGGCTCGCCACGCGCGGCCTTGCCGTGGCCGACCCAGCTCCATTTCTGCATCAGGAGCTTGCCGTTCTGGCGGTCGGTCTTGAGGTCGAGCGCGGCGACGATCTCGTCCCCGACCAGGACGGGCAGCGCGAAATAGCCGAACAGGCGCTTGTCCTTCGGGACATAGGCCTCGAAGCGATGATCGTAGTCGAAGATCGCCTGCGTCCGCTTGCGCTGGATGATCAGCGGATCGAACGGCGACAGGATGTGCACGCGCGCCGGATCGATTTCAACCGGCTCGTCCAACGCTGCTGGCGTCGCCCAGTGCTCCTGCTTGCCGGCGCCGTCCAGCGCCACCGGCACAAGCGTGCCGCGCCTGACCCTGGCATCGATCACCCGGCGCACCGCGGCCTTGCTGGGGGCATTGAGATGGCAGAGCGAATCGAGGCTGACGACGCCTTGCGCGCGCAAGCCGCGGTCGAGCAGATAGGCCGCGATCTCGCGATCGCTGGCGCCCTTCGGCAGCCGTTCCCAGCCGAAATGCCGGGTGGTGAGGTCGTAGGTCTTGAGCATGCCGTCGCGGCCCGACACCGTCAGCACGCCCTCGTAGAAGCCGAGCTGCAGCGCGCGCTTCGACGGCTTGCGGCTGGCCCAGGCGTGGTCCTTCTCGCGCAGCACGTCGTCGTCGATGTCGCGGATCGTCAGCGCGCCGCCTTGGCGGATCAGCCGCATGACCTTGCGCGTATCCTCCGGCTTCACGGTGGTGAGCCAGCGATGGCCCTCGCGGCGATGGCGGCGCATCGCCGGAACGAAGTAGCGGAAGTCCTGCACCGGAATATAGGACAGCGCGTGGGTCCAATATTCGAACACGGTCTTGTCTGCGCTCTGCGCCTGCCTGAGATCGGCGCGGCGATAGGCGGGAATGCGGCTGAACAGGATGTGGTGGTGGCAGCGCTCGATCACGTTGATGGTGTCGATCTGCACATAGCCGAGATGGGCGATGGCGGCGGCGACCGCCTCCGGGCCCGCGCCGAACGGTGCCTCGGCATCGAGGCGCTGCGCGCGCAGCCAGATGCGGCGCGCCTGCGGCTTGGAGAGCGGGATGGGCGTGGAAACGGCGGGCATGCCGCGCAATGGTGCGAGATTCGCCCCCGCTCCCGCAACGGCGAATCAGGCCGACGGGAACCCCTTGCGGAACCTCAAGGCTTGGACTTGTCCGGAATGCTGCCGGTGGCGATCTCGGCCTTGCAGCTGGCGCGGCCGGGATCGGGCGCACGGCATTTGTAGATGCGGCCGGTCAGGCGGTCGACCAGCCAGGCCGTATCCTCGGAGGGACTTTCCAGGCCGACATAGCGGTTGCCGACGGCCGTGAACAGCGTCGACAGCAGGATCGATGCGGCAATGATCCCTGCTCCAATCAGCGTCGACATGGAACCGGACGATCCCGCCTGATCCTGGCTGCTCGCCCGATGGGACTGATAGTCGCGCCTGTGCGATGGGTTGAACACGGCTCTGCTTTTCTGTTCGCGTTTCTTGACTACGAATCCACTCGCCGTTCGCGTCCCTTAGGTTTGCGATTTTTTCCTGGCGAGCGCTATCCGGTAGAACCGCATCTGGCCGATTTGTTGTTCGCGGACCGGCCAGCTGCCGATCGCTTTGCGGCAGCGCGCGGCGCGTCCCGCGGACCGCTCGCTTCGCCCCTCGACGGCCGCCCGGCCCGACAACGTGACGTCGATCACATTGGACGCTTTGAACCCGTTCTATCGTTCACGCATCCAATGGCCATAGGGCATGACGACCCGAGGATAACGACGATGACCCCATATTTTGGACGTTTTGCAGTTCAGGCGGCGGCGTTCTCCGCGATGCTGGCGATCGGCGCAGGCACCGCTCTCGCCGGCGAGGCCGTGTCGGCCGACAAGATCCTCAACGCGCTGAAGCCGAAGGCCGTGACGCGCGGCATCTCGATCGGACCGCAGGCGAACCCGCAGGCCGACACGGCGACGCAGGCGAAGCAAGCGGCCTTCATCGACAGCATGCGCAACCGCAAGACCCGCTCGCTGTCGCTCGGCGAGCGCGAACTGATCGCCGAGATCGCGGCGACCAAGCCCAAGATCGATCTCGAGATCCAGTTCGACTACAATTCGGCCGACATCAGCAAGGCCTCGATGCCGGCCGTGCAGGAGCTTGGCAAGGCGCTGTCCGATCCGAACCTGAAGGGCTCGACCTTCGTGGTCGCCGGCCATACCGACGGCATCGGCAGCGACGGCTTCAACCAGGATCTCTCGGAGCGCCGCGCCGACACCATCAAGCGCTATCTGGTCGAGAAGTTCGCCCTCCCCGGCCAGGACCTCGTCACGGTCGGCTACGGCAAGACCAAGCTCAAGGACGCGGCCAACCCGGCCGATCCGCTCAACCGGCGGGTCCAGGTCGTCAACATGGACACCAAAACCGCGGCGAAGTGAGCGCTCCGCCGCGCATCGCCCCGCCTGCTTACGGTCCCTGGCGGGCGGGGCGCTTTTTGTCCGCGTTCAGATCCAGCTCTGGAACAGCATCAGCCGGGTGAAGGTCTGCATCGTCGTGCCGATGAAGGCGGCGCTGATCGGCAGCATCGCGACGAAGCCGAGGATCGCGACGGCGACATAGCTCACCAGCACCCAGCGCGGCCAGCGTCGCAGCGCATGGACGAGCGCGAGGCTCGCCAGCGTCGCCGACGGCAGGTAGTAGTAGATGAAGCTTAGCGCGCGCGGCAGCAGCGCCCAGGGCAGATAGCAGCCGAGATAGAACGCCAGGATAAGGAACGCCGTCGCGCTGCGCGTCGCGATGAAATCCCGGGCGCAGATCGCGAGCGCGGCCAGCGCCGGCCACAGCACCAGCGGATTGCCGAGCAGCACCACGGCGGCGATGTCGGTGTCACCATTCTTGTCGAACAGGAACCAGACCGGACGGACCAGCAGCGGCCAGGTCGGCCACGCGCTCATATAGGTGTGGCCGGCGATCGCCGTGGTGACGCTGTCGGCGAAGATGCGCCGCTGCGCCTCGAAGATGCCCATGACGGACAGGCCGTGCAGCGGGACGAAGGTCGCGAGATAGCAGACAGTAGGCATCGCGACGAGGCACAGCACGATCTGCAGCCAGCTCAGTTGCGGCCATTGCTCGGGCCGATACCAGTCGGTCGGCTCGCCATCGCCGAACGAGGTCTGCCAATGCTGCAACAGCTTGATGAGACCGACGATGAGAAGCGCCGTCAAGAGCGGAAACAGCCCGCTCCATTTGCAGGCGATCGCAAGGCCGAACAGCGCCCCCGCCAGCGCGAACACGACCTGCGGCCGGCGCTGCCTGAACGAAAACAGGAACGCCGCGATCCCGAGCAGGCTGAAGGCGAGCGCGCCGATGTCGAGCATCGCGATGCGCGCCTGGACGAACAGCATCTGGTTGAAGGCCGCGAGCAGCGCCGCCGCGATGGCGGGCCATTGCGCCGCGAACAGCGCCAGGCCGCACAGATAGATCGCGGCGACGGCGAGCCCGCCGAGCACGGTACCGGGATAGCGCCATGCGAAGGCATTGTCGCCGAACGTCCTGATCGACAGCGCGATCAGCTCCTTGGCGAGCGGCGGATGCATCGGGTTGAGCTGCGGCGTCGCCGGCCCCAGTCCCAGCATCTGCCGCGCCGCCGGCACGTAATGCACCTCGTCGAAGACGAATTTCGGCGGAGAAGCGAGCCCGATCATCAGCACGACGTGCGCGATCGCGAAGATCAGCAACGCCGTCATCACGCCGCGGCGGACCGACAGAGCGCCATCCTGCGCAACCTCGCCGTCATCTTCGTCGTCATCCCGGCGAGCAGCAGATACCTTCATGGGCCTCCGCGTTGAACTGATCCCACGGTGACGGCAACTAACCACCGAACGGTCATCGAGGCAAACTTGTGCCCATTTTACAACAACCCCGCGCGCCGTCTTCGGCTAGATTGAGCAGGGAACGACCTTCGGTGTGGATATGAGCCTGCGTCGCCGAACCTGTGTCGCTGCGATCTCGGCCGCCGCCCTGCTGGGCGTCGCGGGCGGCGCGAGCGCCGACGGCCGCATCGGCGAAGCCGTGCTGGTGCAGAAGGACGTGCTGCGCGTTGCAGGCGCGTCGAGCAGCCCGATCAATGTCGGCGACGGCGTCGTGCGCAACGAGACCGTGCGCACCGGCAATGACAGCGCCGCGCGGCTCGTCATGATCGACAGCACCAATCTCTCGCTCGGCGCCAACGCCACCCTGACGCTCGACCGCACCGTCTTCAACGACGAGACCAGCTATCGCGACATCGCGATCCGGCTCGGCACCGGCGCGTTCCGCTTCGTCACCGGCCATTCCGAGAAGACCGCCTACAAGATCAACACGCCACTCGCGACCATCGGCGTGCGCGGCACCATCCTCGACATCCGCTCGCAGCGCGGCCAGACCATGGTCGTGCTGCAGGAAGGCGCTTCGCGGGTCTGCACCCTCACCTTCCAATGCCTCGAGCTGACCCAGCCCGGCGACACGGCCATCATCACCGCAACCGGCAACGGCAGGAGCACGATCAAGAAGACCAGCAATCCGTCCTGGAGCTTTGCGGCGAGCTGCGCGTCGACATCGGGCCTCTGCACGGTCACCGATCTCGCCAGCAATGCGCCGCCGCAGGATTTCACCGGCATCCTGTGCGGGCGATGACGATGAGGACGCGACGCGGTCAGCTTGCTCTCCTGATGACGGCCATCGCCGGCGGGCTGCTCGCGCTCGCCCTGCAAGCCGCGCCGGCCGCCGCGCAGAGCAATTGCGGGGTGGACAACTTCGCGGCGGCGCCGTGCCCGACCCCGTCGCCGTCTCCGACCTCCTCGCCCACCGCGACGCCGACGCCGTCGGCCACGCCGACGTCGACCGCCAGTCCGACGCCGACGCCCTCGCCCTCGAGCACGCCGACCCCGTCGCCGTCGCCCACCGGCGCGGGAAACAGCGCCAACGCGATCAACGGCCTCGCCGACCAGCGCTTCAACCAGATGATCACCAACCGCGTGCTCGGGCTGGTGCTGCTCGGCGTCAACGAGCAGGTCAACTGCAGCGACTGCGTCAGCGCGTTCGGCTCGGCCGGCTCGTTCTCGGCGGGCATCCATGGCCGCAAGCAGCTCACCAGCAATCTGGCGCTGCTCGCCGGCCTCGCCTACACGCACTACGACGAGAACGGCTATCACGTGACGTCTGCGCCGATCGGCGCCTTTGCGCTGCGCTACGACTTCGCCGACTGGGGCTCGTCGCGGCCGTTCTTCGACGTCGGCACGATCCTGACGCCCTATGAGCGCGTGCGCTACGGCCGCAGCTATGCGACGAGCCTCGGCAACGTCACGGTGGACGGCACCACCACGGCATCGAACTACGCGGTCTATGGCCGCGCCGGCTGGATCAGCCGGTTCTCGCCGCGCGACGAGCTCGCGGCCTCGGTCGAGCTGTGGCAATTGTGGCAGCACGTCGCCGGCTATCGCGATCCCACGGTAGCCTTCAACCCGTTCGACGCGACGATCGCCGGCGGCACCGACCGCACCAGCCTGGTCAAGGTCGGCGGCCAGTGGACCCACCTGTTCGGCACGAGCATCGAGGCCAACATCAATGGCGGCTACGTCCAGTCGTTCGCGACCAGCTCCGGCATCGTCGCCACCGTCACCGGCAACGGCACGGTGACGCCGACCATGGGCAACCAGGGCTGGTTCGAATATGGCGGCCGGCTCGGCTTCCGCCTGCCGCAGGGCTGGATCGCCGACCTGTTCGTCAACGGCACGCTCGGCCCGCAGCCGGTCGGCAACACCATCCACGGCGGCATCGGCCTGCGCGTCCATTACTAGCGGGCCGCCCCGGCGCAGCGGATCACCCTGCTCCGCCAAATTTTCATGATCGGCCTGCGCCCGCGTCGCCTTGACCCGCGCCCGGCGGCGGACCTATGGAATGATGATCGTCATTTCAATGCAACGGCTCGCCAGGCGCGCGGAGATCCGATGGACGTTTCCACCCAGGCGACCAGCGAGGCCCGGCGTAGCGGCACGGCAGCTCCGGAGGCGCCAACGCCGCTTGTCACGCCGGCCCCGGCTCCGTCGCGCGCCAAGGCCGAATCGGTCCGCACGGCATTGCTCTCCGGCCCGGTGCTGCCGACGCTGTTCCGGCTGGCGCTGCCGACCATGACGGTGCTGGTGGCGCAGACCGCGGTCAACGTCGCCGAGGCCTACTACGTCGGCTTCCTCGGCACTGATGCGCTGGCCGGCGTCGCGCTGGTGTTCCCGATCTTCATGCTGATGACGATGATGTCCAATGGCGGCATCGGCAGCGGCGTCTCCTCGGCGGTGGCGCGCGCCGTCGGCGCCGGGCACAACGCCGATGCCGATGCCATCGCGTTCCATGCGATCGTGCTGGCGGTGATCGCCGGCGGCCTGTTCACGCTCGCGACCGCCCTGCTCGGCCCGGCCCTGTACCATGCGCTCGGCGGACGCGCAGGCGCGCTGGAGGCGGCGCTGCGCTACTCCAACTATCTGTTCGCCGGCGCCATCCCGGTGTGGATCGTCAACCTGCAGGCGGCGGCGCTGCGCGGCGCCGGCAATGTGCGGGTGCCGGCGCTGGTCACCCTGGTCGGCGCGCTGGTCATGATCCCCGCCTCGCCGCTGCTGATCTTCGGCCTCGGCCCGCTGCCGGGGCTCGGCATTGCCGGCGCGGGCATCGCCTTCGGCCTGTATTACTGCGGCGCCATGCTGGTGCTGGTGCGCTATATGGCCTCCGGCCGCTCCAGCCTGCATGTACGCGTTGCGCCGCTGCAGGCCCGGCTGTTCGCCGACATCCTGAGGGTCGGACTGCCGACCGCGCTGAACGCGGTCATGGTCAATCTCACCGTCATCCTGGTGACCGCGCTCGCCGGCCGCTTCGGCACCTCCGAGCTCGCCGCCTACGGCATCGCCTCGCGGCTCGACTACATCATGATCCCGATCCTGTTCGGACTGTGCACGGCCACCCTGACCATGGTCGGCATCAATGTCGGCGCCGGACAGCGCGGCCGTGCGCGCCGCATCGCCTGGATCAGCGCCCTGGCGGGCGCGGCGCTGGTCGGGACCATCGGCGTGATCGTGGCGCTGCATCCGCCGCTCTGGCTCGGCCTGTTCAGCCGCGACGCCGAGGTTGTGCGCGAGGGCGCGACCTATCTGCGCACCGTAGCGCCGGCCTACGCCGCGCTCGGCTTCGGCTTCGTGCTGGCTTTTGCCGGCCAAGGCGCGGGGCACGTGCTGTGGCCGTTCGTCGGCTCCGCCCTGCGCGTGCTGATCGCGGCGGGCGGCGGCTATGTCGCTATCGTCATGCTCGGCGGCGGCATGGCCTCGCTCGCCGCGATGGTCACGCTGTCGCTCGTCGCCTACGCACTCGTTTGCTGCCTCGTTCTCTCGCCCCGGATCTGGCGCTCGCGCGCTTAGCGGACACTAACCGGCAAGAGCAATTCAAACGACCTGCAACTCACAAGCGGCCACCGCCGAATACAAGCAATTCGCGCGGCTACTACCAGTGAGTGGTGCGAACAAGCACCTCTCGATGATCCGGCAAATACACTGATAACCTTCGGCTTCCGCAACGACGTCGCAGGGTTCCTTTACGGAACCGGATTCAGCATGCGGTAATGTCTGGCCGCCACTTCCTTGCAGCACGGGCTCGCATCCGCCGGCGTCGAGCCTCGGACAGCCATCAGCAGGAAGCGTTGCACATGACCGTATCGATTTCGTCGAAGACACTTCGCGATCTGGCATGGAGATTTGGCCGCGCGAAGGACGGCCAGATCAGCATGATCTTCGCCATCACCATCATCCCCATCCTGGTGTCGGTCGGCGCCGCCGTCGATTTCGCCAAGTCCAGCGACACCAAGGCGCAACTCCAGAAGTCGGTCGATGCCGCGGTCCTCGCCGGCGTGACCCAGGCCAGCGCGCAGCAGGTCTCGACCGCGAGCGCGGTGTTCTCGGGCAGCTTCAAGGGCCGGTTCGGCACCGGCACGTCGGCGACCTTCACGCCCAACGGCGACGGCTCGCTGTCGGGCACCGCGACGACCACGGTGAAGACCTCGTTCCTCAATGTCATGGGCACGACGTCGCTCGGCGTGACGGCGTCCGCTACGGCGAAAGCCGGTGCGCAGGCCAGGTCGCCGGTCTGCATCCTGCTGGTCAGCACCATCAACGCGCAATCGTTGCTGGTGAATTCCGGCGCCCAGCTCAATGCGCCGAGCTGCGAGGTTCACGTGCTGTCGACGCAGAGCCCGGCGGCGATGTTCAACGCCACGCTCAACGTCAAGCGCATCTGCATCAAGGGCACCAACATCACCAAGAACGGCGGCGTCACCCCGCCGGCCGAGACCGGCTGCGCCGCGATCGCCGATCCCTTCGCCGGCAAGCTGCCCGTCGTCACGGTGGGCGCGTGCACCACCAACAACAAGGTCTATGATCCCGGCTCGGTCACGCTCAGCCCCGGCGTGTATTGCGGCGCGACCAATTTCAACGGCTCCGGCACGCTGACGCTCAATCCCGGCCTTTACATCATCAAGGGCGGCGCGATGACCTTCAACTCGGGGTGGACGGTGACGGGCAGCGGCGTCACCTTCTACCTCGTCGACCAGAACGCGACGCTCACCTTCAACGGCAACGTCAATGCGACGCTGTCGGCGCCGACCAGCGGCACCTACGCCAACATCCTGATGTACGAGCCGTCAGGCCTGTCGACGACGAACCTGCCGATCAACGGCACCAGCAGCTCGTCCTACACCGGCCTGATGTACCTGCCGAGCCGCAACGTCACCATCAACTCGGTCTCGACCATGAGCAGCAACAGCGTCACGATGGTGTTCAACACGCTGATCCTCAACCAGACCAACTGGGCGATCGCGCCCGGCGCGCTGTCGATGTCGGCGACCAGCGGCCCGGCCGGCACGGCGTTTTTGTCGAAGTAGCTTGCTGCATATGAGGCACGCTCCAGCCGCAATGACGGTGCGCCCCCTCTCCCCGTTCTTCACGGGGAGAGGGGTGGGGTGAGTGGCAGCCGCACGAGCGGTTTGAGTCCATAGCCTCCACCCGTCTCACCTGAATCACAGAGATTCGGATCACATCACGAACGTCCTCACGCCAAGAAAGAACGGACCTAACAACTAAGACTTCTTGTGTGGCTGCCCCTCACCCCGACCCTCTCCCCGTAAGAACGGGGAGAGGGAGCGCACCAGTCGTTGTTCTTGCAGCGTTGTTCTTGCAGCGTCGCTCCTGCAACATCGCTCAAGCGGATCGGTTTCCCGGCGATTCTAAAGCACACCGAACCTGCTCTGCTCTCCTTGAGGCCGACGCCTCCCCCGCGCGTCCACCGCCCGCGGCAAGATCCCACGTCATCACGCCTCTCACATCTTTGTCACCCACTCTCCCTTGACACCCAGCGCGACTTGAGATGACGTTATGTTATAACATAACGATTGAGGCCGCATGCCCGTTCGCCGGCACCGACCCCTTCCCCTGAAGAGGCTGTTCGATCTCGATGCGCAAACTCCCCGTCACGGTCTTGTCCGGCTTCCTCGGGGCTGGGAAGACCACTTTGCTGAACCACGTCCTGAACAACCGCCAGGGTCTGAAGGTGGCGGTGATCGTCAACGACATGAGCGAGGTGAACATCGATGCGGACCTCGTTCGCGATGGCGGTGCCAATCTGTCACGGACGGATGAGCAACTGGTCGAGATGACCAATGGCTGCATCTGCTGCACCCTGCGCGACGACCTGCTGAAGGAAGTCCGCACGCTGGCCGAGAGCGGTCGTTTCGACTATCTCGTGATCGAGGCCACCGGCATTTCAGAGCCGCTGCCGGTGGCGGCGACCTTCGACTTCCGCGACGAGCATGGCATGAGCCTGTCGGATGTCGCGCGCCTCGACACGATGGTGACGGTGGTCGACGCGGTCAACCTGCTCAAGGACTATTCGTCGTCCGACTTCCTGACTGACCGCGGCGACCAGTTCGACGGCGATCGGCGCGCGCTGGTCGATCTGCTGGTGAGCAGATCGAGTTCGCCGACGTGATCGTGCTCAACAAGGTCGACGATGCCAGCGGCGATCAGCGCGACGCCGCGCGCAAGATCATTCGCGCGCTCAATCCGGACGCCGACATCATCGAGACCAACCAGGGCCGTGTGCCGCTGGAGCGCGTGCTTGCGACCGGGCGCTTCGACTTCGACCGCGCCCAGCAGCACCCGCTCTGGTACAGCGAGCTCTACGGCTTCGCCGACCATGCGCCGGAGACCGAGGCCTATGGCGTGACGAGCTTCGTCTACCGCGCCCGGCGGCCGTTCATTCCGGCCCGCTTCGACCGGTTCCTGCGCGAATCCTGGCCGGGCGTGATCCGCGCCAAGGGCCATTTCTGGCTGGCGACCCGGCCGCAATGGCTCGGAGAGATCAGCCAGGCCGGCGCCATCGTCCGCACCAGCGCGCTCGGCTTCTGGTGGGCTGCGGTGCCGCAGAAATTGTGGCCCGAGGACCTCGACTGGCGCACGCGCATGCTCGGGCGCTGGGACGAGGTCTATGGCGACCGCCGCCAGGAGATCGTGTTCATCGGCAGCAACATGGATGAGGCGGGCCTGAGCGCGCGGCTCGACGCCTGCCTGCTGCCGGGGAAGCCTGCGATAGATGTCGCCGCATGGGCGCGGCTGTCGGATCCGTTTCCGGTCTGGCGCCGCGCCGACGAGGCGGCCTGATCGGCATTCATCCGAACTGCGGCTCGAGACAACGAACCGCGAGACACACGCGCGACAGTCGCCCCTGCTTCGCGTGTGAGAGGGAGGGCGGTATAGCCACTCCCTGCCCGGCGGAGCCGTCGCGAGACGGCTCCGCCATTTCCTTGATGGCTACGGCTTCGACTCGGCGGGATCGCGGTGCACCGGATCGATCCACAGCACCGTCTCCGGCTTCTCGACCGGCTCGATGTCGATGTTGATCGCGACCGCCTCGCCGTCGCTGCGCACCAGCACGCATTCCAGCACTTCGTCCGGGCTGGCGTTGATCTCCTGGTGCGGCACATAGGGCGGCACGAAGATGAAGTCGCCGGGGCCGGCCTCCGCGGTGAATTGCAGCCGATCGCCCCAGCGCATCCGCGCCTTGCCCTTGACGACGTAGATCACGCTTTCGAGATGGCCGTGATGATGCGCGCCGGTCTTGGCGTCCGGCCGGATCGTGACGGTGCCGGCCCACAATTTCTGCGCGCCGACGCGCGCGAAGTTGATCGCGGCCTTGCGGTCCATGCCCGGTGTCGACGGCACGTTGCCATCGAGCTGATGACCCGGAATGACGCGGACGCCGTCGTGCTTCCAGCGCTCGTCGCCGTGATCGTGGGAATGGCCGTGCGCGTGATCGTGAGAGCCTGACATGATTTTCTTCTCGGGATTTCGTCGGTTCGAGGGAACCGACAGTTCTTAGCCGAAATACCGCAACGAAGCTATTCGCAGTTCCGCGCGAACATTTCTGCATTGGGTGCGTTGGGTCGGTGGAGTTCACACGAACAACGGAGGACGAAATCATGGGTGCCACCACCGACAAGATCAAGGGCGTCGCCAACGAGGCGATCGGCAAGGCCAAGCAGGGCATCGGCGAAGCCACCGGCAACGACCGTCTGCAGGGCGAAGGCGCGATCCAGGAAGTGAAGGGCAAGGGCCAGCAGGCGCTGGGCGATGCCAAGCAGGCGACCAAGGACGCGGTGAACACCGCCGCCGGCGCTGCGAACAAGAACCTCTGAGCAGGATCGGCGCGGTCGCTGAGGTCGCGCGATGACGATCTCCAGAAACTAACAAGACCGGCCCCTCGCGGGCCGGTCTTCGCGCCGTTGTTAGTTGACGACGAATAGCAACTATCGGCGTCCCAACCGGCGCCTATGAATGCGCCCTCTCCCCTTGTGGGAGAGGGCATGCAGGACAGTCCCCACAAGCTTCGTCGGGTGAGGGGTATCTCTCCCCGAGCATCGCTCGCCGAAGAATACCCCTCACCCTATAGCGTTCGCGGATGGGCCGGTGATGTCCTCTCCCACCCTGGCGAAGCTCAGCTTCGCCTTGGGGGAGAGGACGCTGTATCGCACAGCACGCTTGCTGACCGAACCGCCGTCACTCGCCCAGACCTACTTCACGCCCAGCAGTTCGACGTCGAACATCAAGGTCGCGTTCGGCGGAATCACGCCGCCTGCACCGCGTGCGCCATAGCCGAGCTCGGGCGGAATGATCAGCGTGCGCTTGCCGCCGACCTTCATGGTGGCGACGCCCTCGTCCCAGCCGGCGATCACGCGCTTCATGCCGATCGGGAATTCGAACGGCTCGTTGCGATCCACAGACGAGTCGAATTTCTTGCCCTTCTGGCCGTTCTCATAGAGCCAGCCCGTATAATGCATCACGCAGGTCTGACCGCGCGTCGGCGTCGCGCCGGTGCCTTCCTTGGTGTCGATGATCTGCAGTCCGGAGGGAGTGGTCATGGTCTTTCCTGTCGGTTGGGCGGAACTGGTCTGTGCCGAGACCGCGCGGGAGCCCAGCACGCCACCGGCCGCGGCCGATGCCGCCATCATCAGCGCAACTCTTCTGTTCATCGGACGCCGCATGCTCCAGACCGCCTCTGCTCGTTCACGGGAGCCGCGGTTTAGCCCAAGCGGGAGCGGCTGACCAGCCCGGCATCTGCTTCCGAAAAAAATAATCCTATTGCCAATAATCGGAAATCATGATTATCTCCGCGCATCCCGCCTCACCGCAGAGGGGCGTAGCGCGCGATCGTCACGACACGCGAGGCGGGGTGCGATGGCCGCGAGAGATCGCAGCATTCTCTTCGACGAGGATGCGGACGAACGATATCTTGCGGACGTGAAGTCGCAGCGTCCTGACACCCCGACGCTGGTGTCACCCGCGCGATGTGCAAGCATCGTCGCGGCATGGTGGCCAACAAGCCCGGCGCACCAGGGAGACTGCGTATAAGCGTGAAGACCGTCGCGCAGGGAATGCCGGAGTGTTCGGCTTTGCCTGTGGTACCTGCCGCCTGCATTTTTTTCGCAGGCGGGCCATGGGTGAGGCCTTCACCCGGCATTCCCTGCGCCCTCTGCATGATTGCGAGGGACGACCAAGTGCAGACCTCGGGCGAGTCTCGCCGCGAGATCACGTCCTCATGTCTTCAACTCGATGGCTGTTTGAATTGTAAATCCGCCAAACCCACCGCTGTCGTCCCGGACAAGCCGTGACGCGCGCCAGCGCGTCGCGGCTCCGATCCGGGACCCTTGCGCCGCAGCAGACGTGATGGGCAAAAAGCCAATTGCCAGCCTGCCTCAAACCGCTCCCTGGGGGTATGGGTCCCGGCTCAAGGCCGGGACGACAGCGGAATGTGTGGACACGACAGGGCCCAAGCGCAGTGATGGTGAGATAGTCCGCGAGAACGCGCCCGCCTCAATATCCCAGCGCGCAGCCGTCCTTGCGCGGGTCGGAGCCGCCGGTGAGCGTGCCCTTGTCCCAGTCGATCCAGATCGCCTGGCCGCCGCCGAGCGGCGACACCACCTTGGTGGTCTTGTGGCCGATCTTCTGCAAGCCTTCGACGACATCGGCCGGCACGCCGTCCTCGAGCTGATAGACGCCCTCGTAATGCAGGCCGCGCGCCATATCGATCGCTTCCTGCACGTCGCAGCCATAATCGAGGATGTTGGTCAGCACGTGGGTCTGGCCGACCGGCTGATACTGGCCGCCCATCACGCCGAACGACATCTGGGCGCGGCCGGCCTTGGTGGCGAGCGCCGGGATGATGGTGTGCAGCGGACGCTTGCCCGGACCGATGCAGTTCGGATGACCGGGCTGGATGCGGAAGCCGCCGGCGCGGTTCTGCAGCAGCACGCCGGTCTCGTTGGAGACGATGGCCGAGCCGAACGAATGCGCGATCGAGTTGATGAAGGAGCAGACGTTGCGGTCGCGGTCGACGACGGTGATGTAGACCGTCTCCGGATTCATCGGCGGCGCGACGTTCGGCAGATCGAGCAGCTTGTCGAGGCTGATCTGCGAGATGTACTCGTCGGCGAACTCCTTGGCGAGGATGCTCGCGACCTCGGTGGTCATGTGCGCGGGGTCGCCGATATGCTGCTCGCGCATCATGTAGGCGATGCGCGCGGCCTCGGCCTCGAGGTGGAAGCGCTCGACGCTGAGCGGATCGATCCGCGTGAGGTCGAAGCGGGAAAGAATGTTGAGCATCACCAGCATGGTGATGCCCGGGCCGTTCGGCGGGCACTGCCAGACGTCGTGATCCTTGTAGGTGGTGCCGATCGGCGAGGTCACCTCGGTCTGGTGATTGGCGAAGTCCTCCAGGGTGTGCAGGCCGCCGATGCCGCGCAGCGTCTGCACCATGTCCTCGGCGACCGCGCCGGTGTAGAAGCCCTTCGCCCCCTCCTTGGCGATCACGCGCAGCGTCTGCGCCAGCTCCGGCTGGCGGATCACGTCGCCGACCGCCGCCGCCTTGCCGCGCGGCAGGAAGTAGCGCGCGGTGTTGGTGCCGTTCTTGAGCTTCTCGAACTGGTTGTTCCAGTCGAAGGCCACCCGCGGCGCCACCACATAGCCGTCCTCGGCGGCGCGGATCGCCGGCTGCAGCAGCCGGTCGAGGCCGAGCCGGCCATGGTCGTGCAGGATGCGCGCCCAGGCATCGATGGCACCGGGCACGGAGACGGCGTGGGCGGAGGTCAGCGGCACCGAATGGATCTTGCGCTCGAGGTACCAGTCCACGGTCGCGGCGGCAGGCGCCCGGCCCGAGCCGTTATAGGCCATGATCCGGCCCTCGCCCCTGGGCTGGACCAGGGCGAAGCAGTCGCCGCCGATACCGGTCGATTGCGGCTCGATCACTCCGAGCAGGGCGCAGGCTGCCACCGCCGCATCGGCCGCGGTGCCGCCGGCCCGCAGCACCTCGATCCCGGCCAGCGCCGCCTGCGGGTGCGATGTCGCGATCATTCCGTTCTGGGCGTGGACCGTCGACCTGCCGGGGAAATGGAAGCTTCTCATCGTTGCTCGCTGCGTGATCGTGTGGTGGTTGGAATACCAGTGCTGGCCGGCTACATCGCACATTCCTTCCGGGCTCGGCAATGCCCGGGGATACCAGCTTTTCTATGGTCAGCTCTGCTGGTAAACGGCCGCATGCCCCTCGCCGTCGCCGCCTTCTATCAGTTCGTCGCCCTGCCGGATTTTCGCGACCTGCGTGCGCCGCTCCACGCCTTTTGCGCCGAACGCGGCATCAAGGGCAGCGTCCTGCTGGCCGAGGAGGGCATCAACGGCACCGTGGCCGGGACCGAGCCGGCAATTGCCGCCCTCGTCGGCGAGTTTCGCGACGGAATGCTGTTCGCCGGCCGGCTGGACAATCTGGAGCTGAAATACTCGCGCGCCACCGCCATGCCGTTCCGGCGCCTCAAGGTGCGGCTGAAGCGGGAGATCGTGACGCTCGGCGATCCCGCCGCCGATCCGACCCGCCAGGTCGGGACCTATGTCAGTCCCGCCGATTGGAACGCGCTGATCGCAGCGCCCGATACCGTCGTGCTCGACACCCGCAATGCGTTCGAGGTGGCGATGGGCACGTTCGAGGGCGCAATCGATCCGGGCCTGCAGAGCTTCGGGCAGTTCAAGGATTTTGCCGCACGCGCGCTCGATCCTGCCAGGCACAAGCGGATCGCGATGTTCTGCACCGGCGGCATCCGCTGCGAGAAGGCGAGCGCGCTGCTGCTGGCGCGCGGCTTTTCCGAGGTCTACCACCTCAAGGGGGGCATCCTGAAATATCTCGAGGAGACCCCGGAATCCGAGAGCCGCTGGCGCGGCGGCTGTTTCGTGTTCGACGAACGGGTGGCGCTCGGTCACGGGCTGCGGGAGCACAGCGAGGCCACGATCAATGCCGTTCCGGGGGGCGCACGCGATGAACAGCTCTGAGCAATCCAACGCGCAGCTCGGCGATCGGATCGACACGCTGGAGATGCGCCTGACGTTTCAGGACGACACGATCGAGACGCTGAACCAGACCATCACCGCGCAGTGGCGCGAGATCGATGCGCTGAAGCGACAGGTCGCCCTGCTGGTGGAGCGGCTCGAGGAGGCGCAAGGCAATACCGAGGGGCCGCGCAATGAGCCGCCGCCGCACTACTGAGCAGGCGGCGATCTCACGCCGGGACGGTCGCCGGCGCCTTGCCGGCGGGCAGGTCGACCACCTCGCCGGCCATGATCAGGCGGTCGCGGCCGGCGTCCTTCGCGGCATAGAGCGCGCGGTCGGCCGCCTCGATCAGCGAGGCCGGGCCGGCGGAGCGTTCGAAACCCGGCCGGCACACCGCACCGCCGATGCTCGCGGTGACGATTCCCGCCGGGTTGTGATCGTGGACGATGCGGGCCTCGTGCAGTGCCCGCCTGATCCGCTCGCCGAGCCTGGCGCAGCCCCCGGCATCGGTGTTCGGCAGCAGGATGGCGAACTCCTCGCCGCCGTAGCGGGCGGCCAGATCCGAGCTGCGCTGCGCCTCGTCGGCGAGAATGCCGGCCACGGTGTGCAAGCACTCGTCGCCGGCCGGATGGCCATAGGCGTCGTTGAAGGCCTTGAAGTGGTCGATGTCGATCATCAGCAGCGCCAGCGAGGTCTTGTCGCGGTAGGCCCTGCCCCACTCCTCCAGCAGCCGCTCGTCGAACCGGCGGCGGTTGGCGAGCCCGGTGAGGCCGTCCTCGATGGCCAGTGTCTCGAGCCGGCCCTGCAGCGTCTTCTGCTGGGTCACGTCGCGGGTGACCGCGACGAAGCCGTCGAGCGCACCATCCGGCTGACGGGTGGCGCGGATCGTGGCCTCGACCCAGATCTCCGACTTGTCGCGGCGGCGCATGCGATAGGTGGCACGGGCTTCGTCGACGGCCCCTCGCCTGAGCTGATCGAGGATCTCCTGCAACTGCGGGCGATCGAGCGGATGCACGCCGGAGAGCGCGCGCTTGCCCAAGAGCTGCGACGGATGCCAGCCCAGCACGCGCATGGTCGAGGGCGAAACGTAGCCGATGCATTCGTCCAGCTCGATCCGCGTCACGATGTCGCTGGAGCCTTCGGCGAGCAGCCGGAAGTTTTCTTCCTTGGCGGCCAGCGCCGCGGCGAGCTGCTGGCGCTGCAGCAACTGCTTCGCGAGGAAGATGCCGATCGCAATGACGAGCGCGACCAGACAGACCAGCACCGTGAGCCGAATGAGCGCATCACGCTTCCATTCGGCCAGGACCTCAGCCTCCGTGCGCGTCACCAGAATGAGGAACGGATAGCGCTGCGCGTGCTGATAGAACCCGATGCGGTCGGACGTTTCGCCGAGCCGCCGGAAATGCAGCGTCCCCGACGCAGGATGATAGGGAATCGCTTCGAGGATGGGGCGCCCAACCGTCTGAGCGTCGGGCTCCGCATTGTCGGCGAGGACGGCCCCATCGCGGCTCATCAGGCTGATCGTGCCCTGACGACCGACCGCAAACTGACGGTAGAACTGAGCAAAATAGGCAACGTCGATGGTTGCCAGCACGACGCCGCCGAACCGGCCATCCGCGTGATTCCAGCGCCGCGACAGGGTAATGACCCACTGGCCGCCAGCCCTGCTCTGCACCGGGCGACCGATCAGCAGCGAACGATCGGCGGAAACCCTGTGGTGCGCGAAGTAGTCGCGATCGGCATTGTTGTAGTTGGTGAGCGTGACGTCCTCGGTGGTCGCGAGCCAGTCGCCGTTTTCGCCATACGCGAAGATGCCGCGGATGCGCCCGAGATTGGGCTTCCTCGCCTTCAGGATCGTCTGCAGTCGGGTGATCGCGCCGGGCTTGCCGTCATCGGTTTCGAGGGCGGCGACGACGCCGCGCAACAGCGAATCCGCAAGCTCGAATGTGTCCTCGACGTGCTGGGTGAGCGAATGAGCGAGATTGCTGAGATCGGTTTCGGCATTTCGCACCTCCGCCTGGCGGGAGGTCCATTCGCCCCAGATGCTGAAAGCGAGAATGGCGACCGACACGAGCGCAAGCACGCCAGCCGCCCACATGGGCAGGCGGCCTCGATCAACTCTGGTCGCACCAACGTCCATTCCGCGGGACTCTCCGGACGCGCCGAGGTTCCCATGGACATCTTATTTAACTCTGAAATGCGGCTGCTCCGAAGGTGTCCTCAGCGGCCCGTAAGACTACGGCTGCTCCCGTACAAATACGGAGCCACACCGAGAAATCCGCGGTCGCAAGCGGCGTCCCGCTTGTTAGTTCAACAGGCGAACACCGATCGCACCTTGTCCCACAACGATGACGCATGCGCCGGATCGTGGTCGACGTCGTCGTCCTTCGCTCGGGTCGTCGAGGGCTGTTGCAGGCTCACCGGATCCGATGCCGGGAACGTATCCATCAGTCCCTTGTCGAGTTGCGTGGCCGTCTCACGATCGAGACGCGCGGCCTCGCGCGGATCGACCGCGTGCTTGTCGTGGGGCGCAGGATTGAATTTCTCAGCCATGGTCAATCTCCCTGTGGAACGACAACGCAGTGGCGAAAGACGTGTTCCGCGAGATGTGGCGGCCGGCGACCGCAATGGCGCTCGTATCTCCCGCCGCTTCCGCGTCGATATCACCTTGGCCGGAACCGCGTGGGCATGTATCACGGACGGTAAACTGTTCCCGAAAGTTGCGGAGCCCGAGCGTGAGTGAGACTGCCGTGAACAAGCCCTTCATCGACGTGCTGGCCGGACGGCGGCAGAGCGTGCCCCCGATCTGGATGATGCGGCAGGCCGGCCGCTATTTGCCGGAGTACCGCGAGGTCCGCGCCAAGGCCGGCGGCTTTCTCGACCTCTGCTTCAATCCCGAACTCGCGGCCGAAGTCACGCTGCAGCCGATCCGGCGCTTCGGCTTCGATGCGGCGATCATCTTTTCCGACATTCTGGTGATCCCGCACGCGCTCGGCCGCAGCGTCCGCTTCGAAATCGGCGAAGGCCCGCGGCTGGACCCGCTCGATACGCCGGACAAGATCGCGACGCTGTCGGCGAAGGCCGATTTGTCGAAGCTGGAAGCGGTGTTCGAGGCGCTGCGCAGGGTGCGGGCCGAGCTGCCGCGGAGCACCGCGCTGATCGGCTTCTGCGGCGCCCCATGGACGGTCGCGACCTACATGGTCGCAGGCCAAGGCACGCCTGATCAGGCGCCAGCGCGGCTGCTCGCCTATCGGCATCCCGATGCGTTCGGCAGAATCATCGATGCGCTGGTCGAAAGCTCGATCGCCTATCTCCTGAAGCAGCTGGAGGCCGGCGCCGACGCGCTGCAGATCTTCGACACCTGGGCCGGCGTGCTGTCGCCGCGCGAGTTCGCGCGCTGGTCCGTCGCGCCGACACGGCGCATCGTCGAGGGCGTCCGCAAGGTACGTCCGGATGCGAAGATCATCGGTTTTCCGCGCGGGGCCGGTGCATTGCTGCCCGGCTATGTCGCCGAAACCGGAATCGATGCCGTCAGCATCGACTGGACCGCGGAGCCGGGCCTCGTGCGCGAAAAGGTGCAGAGCAAGGTCGCGGTGCAGGGCAATCTCGATCCGCTGGCACTGATCACCGGCGGCGCGGCGCTCGACCAGGCGGTCGACGACGTGCTGGCGAGCTATTCCGGCGGCCGCCACATCTTCAACCTCGGCCACGGCATTCTGCCGGAAACCCCGATCGCCCATGTGGAGCAGATGCTGGCGCGGGTCCGCGCCTACAAGGGATGACTTGCTAGCGCGGCCGGCTGCGCTCGATCAGCTCCGCCGCGCCGTTGGCAAGCAGATCGAGCCCGACCGCCCGGCCGAGCTCGCGCGGACGATCCGCCGGCGCCGAGCGCTGCGCCTCGATGAAGTGGCCGCCATCCTCGTCGAGCACCGAGGCGGTCAGCGTCAGCTGACCGCCGTCGATGGTCGAAAAGCCAGCGATCGGCGAGTTGCAGTGACCGTTGAGCACCCACAGCACCTCGCGCTCGGCGTCGGCGCAGGTCCGCGCCGCCGCATCGTCGATGGTCGCCAGGATGCGCCGCGTGTCCCAGTCGGAGGCTGGGCATTCGACGGCGACGATGCCCTGCCCGACCGCCGGCAGCATGTCGGCGACCGGGAAGTCATAGGAGGCGCGGTCGGACAGGCCGACCCGCTCCAGCCCGGAGCGCGCCATGATCAGCGCATCAGCCGGCCCCACGGCGCCGCCGTCCGGCAGCTTCTGCAGCTCGCCATTGTCGAGCTTGCGGATGCGGGTATCGGCCGCGCCGCGAAAATGGATCAGCTCGGCCTGCGGAAACAGTCGTCGCGCATAGGCGGCCCGGCGCACGGCATTGGTGCCGATCTTGAAGCCCCGGCCGCCATCGTTGCGGAATTCGTCCAGCGACAGCCCCCGCCGCAGCACCAGCACGTCGCCCGGCGGATCGCGCGACAGCAGCGCCGCAACCACCAGCCCCGGCGTTTCCTCGTTGCCCGGCATGTCCTTCAGCGAATGCATTGCTGCATGCAGCCTGCCATCCAGCATGGCGCGGCGGATCTCGGCCACGAACGCCCCGCCCTTGCCGCCATGGGTGAGCAGCTTGCTGGTCTGGTCGGAATCGCCCGTCGTCTCGAACTTGACGATCTCGATGTCGAGCGACGGAATCGCGGCCTGCAGCCGGCGGGCGATCTCCTCCGTCTGCGCCAAGGCCATCGTGCTCTTGCGGGTGCCGATCCGGAAACGTGTCACGAACTCATTCCTGCGTCAGCGCGCGTCCTGCAAGATCATGTCGGAGGCCTTCTCCGCGATCATGATGACCGGCGCGTTGGTGTTGCCCGAAACCAGGTCCGGCATGATCGAGGCATCGACCACGCGCAGGCCGTCGATGCCGCGCACGCGCAGGCGCTGATCGACCACGGCGACAGCATCGGTCCCCATCCGGCAGGTCGAGGTCGGATGGTAGATCGTGCTGCCGGTCTGCCGGCAATAGGCCAGGATGTCGTCATCGCTCACGATCTTGGACCCCGGATAGGCTTCACCCGAGACATACGGCTTCAGCGCCGGTGCCGCCAGGATTTTCCGCAGGATCCGGAGGCCATCGACGTTGGCCCGCCGGTCGGTTTCACTGGCGAGATAATTGATGCGGATTTCCGGCGGCACCGTCGGATCCGCGCTCCTGATCCGCAGCGAACCGCGGCTTTCGGGCCTAAGCTGGCAGACCGAGGCGGTGAAGCCGGAGAAGGTGTGCAGCTTCTCGCCCATCTTGTCGGTCGAGAACGGGATGAAGTGGATCTGGATGTCCGGGCTCGCAAGCCGCGGATCGGTCTTGAAGAATGCGCCGGCCGTCCCCGCCGCGATCGTCAGCGGACCGTTGCGGAAGGCCGCATAGCGTGCGCCAGCCAGCACCTTGCGCACCGGATTGTTGACGATGTCGTTGAGCGTGATGCGCTGGCTGCAGCGCATCACGATACGCACCTGCAGATGGTCCTGCAGGTCACTCCCGACACCGGGCGCATCGAGGACCACGTCGAGACCATGCTGCTTCAACAGCTCGGCCGGACCGACCCCGGACAGCTGCAGCAGTTGCGGCGAGTTGTAGGCGCCGCTCGACACCAGGATCTCCCTGCGGGCGCGGGCCGTCCGCATCCGGCCGCGCTGGCTGAACGTGACGCCGCCGGCCCGGCGTCCCTCGAACACGATCCGCTGGGCCAGCGCGTCGGTCTCGACGTGCAGGTTGCTGCGACCGAGCGCCGGCCGCAGGTAGGAGGCCGCGGTGCTGGCGCGACGGCCGCGCCGGGTCGTCGTCTGGAAGAACCCCGCGCCCTCCTGGCTCGCACCATTGAAGTCGCCATTGAAGGGCAACCCGGCCTCGACCGCCGCCTTCACGAAGGCTTCAGACAAGGGGTCCTCGTGCCGCCAGTCGGACACCGGCAGCGGGCCGTCGATGCCATGATAGTCGTCGGCGCCGCGGGACTGATTTTCCGCCCGCTTGAAATAGGGCAGCACGTCGTCATAGCCCCAGCCGACATTGCCGCGCTGCCGCCAGCGGTCGTAGTCCTCGTGCTGACCGCGCACATAGAGCAGGCCGTTGATCGAGCTGGAGCCGCCGAGCACCTTGCCGCGCGGCTGAAACACCGAGCGGCCGTCGAGCCCCGGCTCCGGCTCGGTCTGGTACATCCAGTTGACGGTCTTTTCCTTGAACAGCTTGCCGTAGCCGAGCGGAACGTGGATCCAGATGTTGGTGTCCTTCGGACCGGCCTCGAGCAGCAGCACCGTGTGCTTGCCGTCACTGCTGAGCCTGTTGGCGAGAACGCACCCGGCCGAGCCGGCACCGACCACGATATAGTCGAACTCCAGGTCCGTCTCACGCAACGCTGCGCTGCCTTCCATCGCTTCCCCACCGGCCTTGTTGTTGTTTCATCCTCGATGATACCAAAAGCCGGCGCATGCAAGCGGCAAATCAGCAGGTCTGGTCGGCCATCTCAGTCATGACTGCTTCAGCAGCCGCGCGGCGTGCCGTGCGATCATCATCTCTTCATCGGTATTGACCACCCGCACACGCACCCGCGACTGGTCCGAAGAGATCAAGGAATGGCTCGCGCGGTTGCGGCTTTCGTCCAACGCGATCCCGAGCCACTCGAATCCCTGGCAGACGCGCTCGCGAATGCGCCATGCATGCTCGCCGATCCCGCCGCAGAACACCACCGCGTCGATGCCAGAGAGGATCGCGGCCATGGCGCCGAGCTCGCGCCTGATGCGGTCGACGAAGTAGTCGATCGCCTGCCGCGCCTCCGTCGTGCCGGCGGCCTCCAGTTCGCGCATGTCCTGCGACAACCCCGACAATCCCTTGAGGCCCGAGTGATTGTAGAGGAGATCGGTGACCGCCTCGGCCGTCATGCGCTTCTCCTCAAGCAGATAGAGAACGACGCCAGGGTCGAGCTGACCGCAGCGCGTGCCCATCGGCAGACCGTCGAGTGCCGTGAAGCCCATCGACGAACCGATGCTCTGCCCATCCCGGATCGCACACATCGAGGCGCCGTTGCCGAGATGCATCACGACCACCCGGCCCTTCTCGTCGAGCGGAGCGATCTCCTTCAATCGCGACACGACGTATTCATAGGACAGGCCGTGAAAGCCGTAGCGGCGGACGCCCTGATCGTAGAACTCGCGCGGCAAGGCGTAGGTGTCGTTAACCCAGGGGTGCGAGCGATGGAAC
This sequence comes from Bradyrhizobium sp. HKCCYLRH3073, assembly GCF_051167995.1. Taxonomy (NCBI): domain Bacteria; kingdom Pseudomonadati; phylum Pseudomonadota; class Alphaproteobacteria; order Hyphomicrobiales; family Nitrobacteraceae; genus Bradyrhizobium; species Bradyrhizobium sp. HKCCYLRH3073. The sequence continues at coordinate 239,029 of NZ_JBNPUD010000001.1, read as the reverse complement.
GCGGTATCGAAACATGCGACCTGCATGGCGCCAGGAAAGGCGCGATGTGCGGCGCGGACACCAGAGAGATTGTGAGGCTGGTGCAGCGGCGCCAGCGGAATGAGCTTTTGCAGATCATTCAGAACATCGTCATTGACGACGATCGGCCGCGTGAATGCGAGCCCGCCATGAACGACGCGGTGACCGACGGCGTCGACTTCGGTGCGGCCGATGGCGCGCTGCAGGACCTCGAGCACGACGCCGAGAGCCGCTTCGTGATCGGCGGCGCTCGCTGCATCCAGGCGTTCATCGGCCAGCGGAGCGCCCCTCAGCTTTGCTTCGAGATGCGGCGCGTTACGGCCAAGCCCCTCGATCTGGCCATGCACGGTCTCGACAAGGACGGCATCTTCCTCGAACAAGGCGAATTTGATCGAGGATGAGCCGGAGTTGAGGGTCAGGATGTGTTGCATCGGTGATGCCGCCTCGTGACGAATGTTGAACTGATAAACTGCAGAAAATACGAATTATTTCCATGACGATCCGAAGACGAACAAAACGCTAGGTTGCATTCTGACACCGAATTATCGTCTGCCATCGTACCCAAGGTTGAGTCGGACCCGCGGGAGGGCCATTGCGTGAATATGCCTCGACATCTCCTCCCGACCACCGTGGTCGGAAGCTACCCGCAGCCGGATTGGCTGGTCGATCGCGCAATGCTCTCGAAATCCGTTCCCCGCATTCGCATGCAGGGCATGTGGCGCATTCCCCGGCCGCTGCTCGACGACGCCCAGGACGACGCGACCATCGTCGCGATCCACGACATGGAACAGGCGGGGATCGACATCGTGTCGGATGGCGAGATCCGGCGCGAAAGCTACTCCAACCGGTTCGCGACCGCGCTCGACGGCGTCGATGCCGACAATCCCGCCATCATCATCTCGCCGTCCGGGATCAAGACGCCAGTGCCGCGCGTCGTCGGTCCGATCCGGCGGACGCAGCCGGTCGAGCTGCGCGACATGGAGTTCCTCCGCCGTAACACCCGGCGTGCCGCCAAGATCACCCTGCCCGGGCCGTTCACATTGAGCCAGCAGGCCCAGGACGACTTCTACGGCGACGACGAGGCGCTCGCGATGGCTTTCGCCGAGGTCGTCAATGCCGAGGCCCGCGACCTGCAACGCGCCGGCGCCGACGTCATCCAGCTCGACGAGCCCTGGGTCCGCAACAATCCGCAGGCGGCGCGGCGCTATGCCGTCAAGGCGATCAACCGGGCTCTGGATCATATTACGGTGCCCACCATCGTTCACGTCTGCTTCGGTTATGCCGCCATCGTGCCGGGCTCCAGCAAGCCGAGCGGATATGCGTTCCTGGCCGAGCTTGCCGATTGCCACGCTGCGCAGATCGCGATCGAGGCGGCGCAGCCGCGGCTCGACCTCGGCGTTCTCAGAGATCTCTCGACCAAGACCATCGTGCTCGGCGTCCTCGATCTCGGCGATCCCGAGATCGAGCCGATCGCTGTCGTGGCCGAGCGCATCCGCAACGGCCTGAAAGTGGTGGCGCCCGAGCGGCTGGTCGTGGCGCCCGACTGTGGCATGAAATATCTGCCGCGTGCGACCGCCTTCGGGAAATTGAAGGCGATGTGCGCGGCGGCGGCGCGGGTGCGCGAGGAGCTCGCCTGAAAGCCCAATATGGCAGATACGGCGCATGTCGGGCGCGACGCTCCACGATGGCGCCACCCTGCAAACCCATTTCCGGAATAAGGCAGGCGGTGAGCGCCGGGGGGGGGGTCGGCTGGCCCGATTTCGTCGCGAGGGAGGCTCCGATGGCCGTCTGCATCACGTCGAGGAACGTCGCCGCCGCGATCGGCATGCTTGCCGGCGCAGCGGTGAGCGGGACCGCGATGGCCGACCCGCTCGACGACATCATGGGCGGCCTGATGCGCGACGCGCGCAGCTCGTTTGCGCGGATGGTGCCGATCGGGCTTGTGCCGACCATGCCATCACTCCAGCCGCCTCCCATCCAGCAGCCAACGGCACTGCCACCATCCTCTCGGCCCGCGCTCCCGCCGCAGGCTCAGGCCGTCAAGCCGCAGGCGGTAGCGAAACCATTGCGCCCCCGACCGCCGCTCAGTCCCGCCGCGGCGACGTTGGCGGCTGCCGATGCTGCCGAGACGGTCGCCGACGCCAATCTCGATGCCGCGCTGGCCGCCAACGAGAAGGCCATTTCCGACCGCGACGCGGCGGAGGCGCTGGCGAAGGCCAATCCCACCGCAGCCAACATCGCGGCGGCCAAGGCCGCGGCCGAGGCGGCGTACACCGCCGAAGCGAACCTCACCGACGCGCTGTTGGCCGACAAGGAGACGGATGCACGCCTGAAGGCCGCACGCGCGGCCGTCGCAGCGCAGCAGAGCGGCCGTAAGTCCTCAGGCAAGCCGCCGTCGGCGGTGCCGGTCAGCCTCGCCGACAAATAGCCGGCGGCGCGCTCACAGCGCGTCGGCCCGTTCCAGCGTGTCGATCGTGACCACGCCGTGGGCGCGTGAAACGCAGGCGCAGAGCTTGCGGCTGTCGTGCTTCTGCTCGGCGCTGAAGAACACGTCGCGATGATCGATCTCGCCCTCGACTTCGACCACGTCAACCGCGCAGACGCCGCACTCGCCGCGCCGGCAATCCGCCATGACCTCGTGGCCGGCGGCATTCAGCACGTCGAGCATCGAGCGGTCGCGCGGCACAACGATCTCCTCGCCGCTGTCGCGCAGCCGGACCTTGAACGGCTCGGTCGACAGCCGGCCGCTCGATCCGAACGTTTCATAGCTGAGATCGGCCGGCACGCGGCCGCACGCCGCCCACGCGCTGCGCGCGGCATCCAGCATCCGCATCGGTCCGCAGAACAGCACGGCTGCTCCGGACGGCAGACTCGAAAAAAGATCGGACAGGTCCAGCCGCTGCGACTGATCCGCGGCATACACCGTGAGACGGTCGCCGAGCAGCGCCGCGAGCTCATCGACATAGGCCGCATCACCGCGCGATCGCACCGCATAGTGCAGCGAGACGTTCGGCGTCTTGCGCAGCAGCGCGTGCGCTGCTCCGACCAGCGGCGTGATGCCGATGCCGCCGGCGACCAGACAATAATGCTGATACTGCCAATCGACCTGCAGCAGCGAGGTCGGGCTCGCCACGTCCAGCCGGGCGCCGGGCTGCAGCGACCACAGATAGCGCGACCCGCCGCGGGAATCCTCGGCGAAGCGCACGGCGATCCGGTAGCCACGCGGGTCCGCCTCGCCGACCAGCGAATAGGAGCGGACATCGGGCTGGCCGGCGGCGAGGACGCCGACCTTGATGTGGCTGCCGACCGCATAGGGCGCGCAGACATAGCCGTCGGGCCGCAGGATGAATTCGCGGATGCCCGGCGCAAGGTCGCGTGTCGAGACCAGGGTCGCAGGCGACCAATTGTCCTGGAAACGCATGATCGCCTCCTCAGCCGTTGATTTGCGTCTTGATCAGCACCGCCGCAGGCACCAGGTCCATCGGACCACGCGCCTTCACGGCGAGCCGCAGGTTGCGGGCCGCCAGCCGGGCATGCTCGCGCATGATGCTCTCGGCGCGGGCGCCCTCGCGGTTCTCGATCGCATCGATGACGATGCGGTGATGCTCCTGCGCGACCACCAGGATGTGACGCGCCTCCGGCAGCGCCGATTGCGCCATCACGAAGCCGCTCGGCGAGGCGAACGGCAGCGCGCTGGCGCGGTCGACCTGGCGGATCACCGGCGGGCTGCGCGACAGTTCGGCCAGCAGGGCATGAAAGCGCGCGTTCAGCGCCACATAGGCCGAGAACCCGTCGAACGAGAGCTCGGCCGGCGCGATCAGCTCGTCGATCTGGGCGAGGCACTCGCGCATCGGCTCGGTGTCGCGCACGGACACGCCGCGCTCGGCGGCGAGCCGCGCCGCCAGTCCTTCCATCGTGCCGCGCACCTCGATGGAGTCGAGCACGTCGCGCTCGGAGAACGATTTCACCATGAAGCCGCCGGACGGAATGGCCTCCAGCAGCCCCTCCTCCTCGAGCCGCACCAACGCCATGCGCACCGGCGTGCGCGAGACGCCGGCGGCCTCCACCGCCTGCAGCTCGGAGATGCGCTCGCCGGGGCGCAAGCCGCCGGTGAGGATCAGGTCGCGCAAGGTGAGCTGCGCACGTACGGTCTGCGAGATCGAACGCTCGCTGTCACGCTCGGCCATTCCATTCTACTCCGCGGCTTCACGCAGCGGCGTTTCGCGCGCGATCATCCGATCGATGATCCGCCGTGCCCACATTGCGCCTGCATCGATGTTGAGGTTGTAGAACACGCGTCCCGGATTCTCGTCCATCGCGCGCTGCTGCGCTTCCAGGATCAGCTCGTCTTCGCGGAAGATGCCCGACACGCCCTCGCGGATCTCCGTCGTCAGCCGCTGCTCGGAGAGCTGGTAGTTGCGGGCGAACGCCCAGAAATAATGGCAGGTCTTGTCGGTCTCCGGCGTGATGGTGTTGAGCACCATGCCGTTCACGCCCTGCGAGCGGTCACCCTCCGGCGCGCCCGTGCCGGCCGGTGCAACGCCGACGTCGATCGTCACCGTGCACGGCGCTTCGAAGCGGATGATCTGCCAGCGGTCCACCAGACCGGGCTTGCCGAGCTGCTTCGCCCAGAACGGCGGCGGCTCGATGCCGCGCATCCAGCGCGTCACGGTCGCGGTGCGCTCGCCATGGGTGACGTCGAACGGCGCTTCCGCCACCGCGTCGTTGCCGATCGACGAGCCGTGCACGAAGGTCTCGTGCGTGAGATCCATCAGATTGTCGACCACCAGCCGGTAGTCGCATTTGACGTGGATGGTCTTGCCATCGCCCGCCCAGGCCGGATCGTGATTCCAGTGCATGTCGGGAATAACGGCCGGATCGGCCAGCGCCGGATCGCCCATCCACAGCCAGATGAACCGATGCCGCTCAACCGCCGGATAGGCACGTACGCAGGCCGAGGGGTTGATGGTCTCCTGCGACGGCATGAAGGTGCAGCGGCCCTGCGGGCTGAATTTCAAGCCGTGATAGCCGCAAACGACGGTGTCGCCTTCCAGCCGGCCCTTGGACAGCGGCACCAGCCGGTGCCAGCAGGCATCTTCGAGCGCGGCGATGGTGCCGTCGGCCTTGCGAAACATCACGACGTGCTTGCCGCAGATCGTCCGCGGCAACAGGGCCTGCTTGACCTCGGCGTCCCAGGCCGCGGCGTACCAGGCATTCATCGGAAAAGAAGCGGCCATGGCGTGTCCTCGTGGCAGTATACTTCTAGCTGATCATTGTATACAGCAACCAGCCAGGATGCGCAAGTTTCGCCTTATACCGGCAGAAAATTGCCAATCCTGTATACAATAGCCGCACGACGGTTCCACTCCAAGGAACAAGGCTGACAGAGAATCCTTTCCGATTCAAGCACTTGCGCTGATTCCTCGCTGCGCACTCCGAAAAAGACTCACCCGCTCGGTAACGGCCCCAGAGATCCTCCGGATCAGCCCCCCTTGGCGAGAGCTGTCCCGTTCGGAGCGCGGCACCGGCGAGGCAGGGGTCGATGATCACAGCCCCTCGCCCCGAAGCCACGCGGCGCCGCGTGCATAGAGCGCTTCGACCTCCGGCCCCTTCAGCCCGGGCATGTCGCGCTTCACCGTGTAGCCGATGCGCGTCTGCAGATAGGCGAGATGCCGATACCCCACGGGAAACTGCTCCAGCAGCGCGCGATCCAGCGCCGGCACCGCGCCGGGCGTCACCGGGTCCATGCGATCCTTCTCGTAGATCGGCTGGCGCAGCACGATGCCCCATTTGCCCGCGCGCTTCTCGAGGAAGTCGTAGAAGCGGCCGGTGCAGAGCACGTCGCACACGACGCCTTCGACCTCGGCCCGCTGTGAGATCGTCATCTTGGTCTGGGAGATCGCGCGCGGGCCGGCAAGGTCGACGGAGATGCCGCCGAGGAAGTGCAGGATGTTGACGCCCTTCGCCCAGGCCGCCTTGCTGATCTCGATGAACTCGTCGCCGGTGCCCTGCGTCCACGTCGCCATCATCCGCCCGTCCGGATGCCACACCGTGCGGAAGCGCTCCCAGTCGCCGGCATCACGCCAGATCGCCCAGTTCTGCAGCAGTTCGCGGATCTGGCGGTCGTCTTCGATCTCAGCGGCGGTCCTGGTCATGGTGGTTTCCTCCTTGTGTTGTCGCTGCTGGATACGGGATCGCGGACGTACTGCAAAGTCACGGCTGCTCATAGCTGCCCGGACCGCGCGACAAATTCGGTGTCGTCCCGGCCTTGAGCCGAGCCCCATAACCACCGGCCCTCGGGGTGAGGCGAGATCGGTCGGCCATCGTGCCTCGAACTTCTCGCTGTGGTTATGGGGTCCTGGATCGGCGCGCGCCGTGGCGCGCTTGTCCGGGACGACACCGAATGTGAGGCGAGCGCGTGCTCCCCGCGGCGCGCAGCGCCCGAGTGATGCATTCGTCATGCCCCTCTGAACAACGAGAGGGCGCGAGGAAGGCCGGACCTCGGCTGAGGCCCGTGGCCCGCCTGCTCAAAAGAATGCAGGCGGCAGGTACCACAGGTACAGCCGGATAGACCCGGCCTTCCCCGCGCGATGGTTTTACGGTGTCCTTCGTGCTCTCCCTGGGGATCGGCGTTCTTGCCCCCATTTTGCGACAACGCGCTTGTGGCGCTTTGCGCAGACCTCAGCGTCGAGAGGCCAGGACCACACGACTTCGCCGTCCGTCACGACTGCACTCGTCTGGCGCAGCCGTCACGTCCATCGCAGCCCACCTCAACGTTCGTGACGACGCGTACGTCCCTCTGCTCGAGGCGGGTTGCCGGCATATAAGCATGATTTCTGAAAAAGCGCAATCTCATTTATTTGCTGCAGGGCGATCACCGCCGGATGCCCTCGATCTCCGCGAGGGACCGGACAGCCCCATGCGCGCCCCGGAGGAGCATGCCAGGCTGCGGCTGCAGCGCGAGCTCACGCCCTTGCCCGCTCACATCCAATTGACCGGTCGTGATCGATCCAGAGCGGCTGCCCCCGCTTGATTCATCTGATCGCGTTCGATTAGTTAGCCGCAACCAACAGAACGGCGGGAAACAAACGCTTCACGACCTCCCAAGGTGCTGCACAAGGCTTCGTCGCACGATGTGCTCTTCCGGATGATGACTCCCTCCATCGCACAGGCCGGGCCGCTCTGAACCGCCGCGCTCGGCGCGCCCGATCTCTCAGCTTCCATGCCGACGACCGCCGGTTCGGTCGGCCCGATCCTCTCAGCTGCATCCGACGCGCGTGCCGCCGGTGATCGATCCTGCATGTCGATCAGGATCCGGCGCCGCGACGGCCAACTCAGGAGCGACACGTCACATGATCTCCGCCGAACACCTGACCCGCCAATACGGGTCATTCGCCGCCGTCGACGACGTCTCCTTTGAGGTCGGCGACGGCGAGATCGTCGGCCTGCTCGGGCACAACGGGGCCGGCAAGACCACGATCATGAAAATGCTGACGGGCTTCCTCGAGCCGACTGCCGGCACGGCGACCATTCATGGCCATGACATCGGCAAGCAGCGCCGGCAGGCGCAGGCGCTGATCGGCTACCTGCCCGAGAATTGCCCGCTCTATCCGGAAATGACGGTGGTCGAATTCCTCGACTACGCAGCGGAGCTGAGAGGAATCCCGCCGGGCGCCCGAGCGCAGGCGCTGCGCGATGCCATCGCCGCCACCGGTCTTGCGGAAAAGGCCACCGCGCCGATCGCGAGCCTGTCGCGCGGCTACCGGCAGCGCACCGGCGTCGCACAGGCGATCCTGCACAAGCCGAAGATCGTGATCCTCGACGAGCCGACCAACGGCCTCGATCCGTCGCAGATCGCCCAGATGCGCGGACTGATCAGGGATCTCGCAAAGACCGCGACCGTGATTCTGTCGACCCACATTCTCCAGGAGGTCCGCGCCGTGTGCGAGCGCGTGCTGGTGATCAACCGCGGCCGGCTGGCGCTCGACACAAGGATGAGCGATCTCGGCGGTCCTGGCCGGTTGCGTCTTGTGACCAGCGGGCCGCCGGACCTCGTCGAGCGGCTGGTCACGGGGCTTGGCCTCGTGACCAGCGTGGAGCGGCTGACCGCCGCCGAGCCCGGCCATGCCTATGCTCTCAACCTCAATGGCCACGCGGCGAGCGCCGTGGCGCCGGCCGTCGCCCGCGTCATCACCGACAACAAGCTCGATCTGTTCGCCCTGCATCCCGAACAGCGCGATCTCGAAACCCTGTTTGCCGACATCACCGGCGCCGGCGCGCCGACCCCGGAGGCCCTGCATGCATAACGTTCTTCGTGTCGCTCGCAAGGAGCTGGCCGTCTTCTTCGCCTCGCCTGCGGCCTTCATCTTCATGGCCGCGTTCCTCGCCGTCACCCTGTTCCTGTTCTTCTGGGTCGACCGCTTCTTCGCCCGCAACATCGCCGACGTCCGGCCGCTGTTCGAATGGATGCCGGTGCTGATGATCTTCATCGTGTCGGCCATCACGATGCGAATGTGGAGCGAGGAACGGCGCGCCGGCACGCTGGAGTTCCTGCTGACCTCGCCGGTCGCGCCGCTGCAGCTGGTGCTCGGCAAGTTCCTCGCCTGCCTCGCTTTGGTTGCGATCGCGCTGGCGCTGACGCTGCCGCTCCCGATCACGGTATCCATGATCGGCCGGCTCGACTGGGGACCGGTGGTCGGCGGCTATCTCGCCGCGCTGGCCCTCGCCTCCGCCTACATCTCGATCGGCCTGTTCGTCAGCGCCCGCTCCGACAACCAGGTCATCAGCCTGATCGTCTCCACCCTGATCTGTGGCGCGTTCTATCTGCTCGGCTCCAACACGCTGACCTCGCTCACCGGCAACGAAGGCGGTGAGCTGCTGCGGCAGCTCGGGGCCGGGTCGCGCTTCGAGTCGATCGCCCGCGGCGTGATCGACCTGCGCGATCTCTATTACTATCTCAGCATCTTCGGCGTCTTCTTGGTGCTCAATCTCTATGTCCTGGAGAGCCTGCGCTGGTCGTCGCAGGGCCGCGCGCCGCAGCACCGGCGCTGGCGCATGGTGGCCGCGCTCACGGTGGCCAATCTCGTCGCCGTCAACCTGTGGCTCGGCCAGCTCCCGGCCGCACGGGCCGATCTCACCGCGGGGCACATCTACTCGATCTCGGACGAGACAAGGAGCTATCTCGGCCAGTTGCAGGAGCCGCTGCTGATCCGCGGCTATTTCAGCGCCCAGACCCACCCGCTGCTGGCGCCGCTGGTGCCGCGGCTGCGCGATCTCCTGAAGGAGTACGAGATCGCAGGACAAGGCAAGGTCCGGGTCGAGTTCGTCGACCCGATGCAGAACGCAGCCCTCGAGGCGGAAGCCAACAAGCAGTACGGCATCCAGCCGGTGCCGTTCCAGACCTCGAGCAAGTATCAGGCGTCGGTGACCAACTCCTACTTCAACATCCTCGTCAAATATGGCGATGAGTATACGACGCTCGGTTTCCGCGACCTCATCGAGGTCAAGGAGCGCGGTGACGGCGACAGCGAGCTCGACGTCAATCTGCGCAATCCCGAATACACGATCACCCGCGCGATCAAGAAGGTGCTGAACGGCTATCGCGGCTCCGGCGACGTGCTGGCCGGCCTGCCGCAGCCGGTGACGCTCGAGGCTTACATCTCGGCCAAGAACCTGCCCGAGCCGCTCGCCAAGCTGAAGACCGCGCTGCAGGAGCTGATCAAGGACTACCAGAGCAAGACGCCGGGCAAGCTCGACGCGAAGATCGTCGATCCCGACGCGAATGGCGGCCAGATCGCCAAGACCCTGCAGGACGAATACGGCCTCGAGCCGCTTTCGGTCGGCCTGCTCAACCCGAAACGCTTCTGGTTCCATTTGATCCTGAAGAGCGGCGACAAGACCGAGCAGATCCAGCTGCCGGAGCAGCTCGACAAGGACGGCTTGAAGCGCAACATCGACGCCGAGCTGAAGCGCTTCACGCCCGGCGCGCTGCGCACCGTCGCGCTGTACACCCCGCCGGCGCAGCAGCCGATGCCGCAGCTCGGCATCCCCGGCAGCAGTGGGCCGTCGTTCGATCTGCTGCAGCAGAAGCTGCAGGAGAACACGCTCGTCGACGCCACCCAGCTGAAGGACGGACGCGTTCCCGAGCGCGCCGACATCCTGTTCGTCGCCTCGCCGCAGCAGCTCGACCAGAAGCAGCTGTTCGCCGTCGATCAGTTCCTGATGAAGGGCGGCACCGTGATCGTCGCCACCTCGCCCTATCAGCCGTCGCTGCGCGGCAATCTCGACGTGACCAAGACGCCGTCCGGCCTCGAAGACTGGCTGGCGTTCCAAGGCGTGAAGGTCGGCGACAGCATGGTGCTCGACCGCCAGAACGCCTCGTTCCCGATTCCGAGCGAACGCGACGTCGGCGGCGGCATCAAGGTGCGGCAGATCCGGCTGATGGACTACCCGTTCTTCGCCGACATCCGCAGCGACGGGCTGGCGCAGGGCGCGGCGCCCTCGGCCGGCACCCAGCAGCTGACGCTGTCCTGGGCCTCGCCGCTGACGATCGATGCCGACAAGGTCGGCAAGAAGCGCAAGATCGTGGATCTGATCCAGAGCTCGCCGCATTCATGGACCGCCAAGACGACCAACGTCGTGCCGGACTTCAAGGCGCATCCCGACACCGGCTTCCCTCCTGCCGAGAAGCAGGGGCGCCAGCTGCTCGGGGCCATGATGGAGGGCGAGTTCACGTCGTTCTTCGCCGGCAAGCCATCGCCTCTCGCCAAGGACGCTGCCGAGCCCAAACCCGACGCGAAGCCCGATGACGCGGCAAAGACGGCGGCTGCCGATGCCAAGCCCAGCATCACCGGCGTGATCTCCCGCTCGCCCGAAAGCGCGCGGCTGATCGTGATCGGCTCGGGCACGTTCCTGTCGGACGACGTGCTGCAGCTCGCCTCCAGCGTCGACCGCACGCAATACCTGGCGCCGCTCGACTTCGCCCAGAACCTGGTCGACTGGTCGCTGGAGGACCGCGGGCTGCTGGCGCTGCGCAGCCGCGGCGGCCAGTTCTCGCGCACGCTCGCGCCGATGCAGAGCGGCGGCCAGATGTTCTGGGAATACCTGAACTATGCGCTCGCGCTCGCAGGGCTCGCCCTCGTCTACATCGTGCGTCGCGCGCTGCGGCTCGGCGCCCAACGGAGATATCTCAACATGCTCGGCATCGCGGAGGCGCAGACATGAAAGGGCTTCCCATCCTGCTCACGGCGCTGCTGGGTGGCCAGCTCGCGCTGGCTCTCACCTTCGCGGTCAACCGTTCCGATCATGCCGCGTTCGACGCCAAGGAGCCGCTGGTCGCGTTCGCGCCGGCCAAGGTCGATCAGGTCGCGATCGACGACGATGCCGGCCACACCGTCACCCTCGCGCGCAAGGACGGCAAATGGGTGATCCCCGCCTTGGCCGACTTTCCCGCCGACACGACGAAGGTCAATGGCCTGCTCGACCGCATCGCCGGCCTGAAGAAGGGCTGGCCGATCGCGAAGACCGAGGCCGCAGCCGAGCGCTTCAAGGTCACCGAAAAGGTTCATGAGCGCCGCGTGGTGCTGACGAGCGGCGGCAGCCGGGTCGGTGAGCTCCTGGTCGGGACCTCGCCGGCGTATCGCCAGGTGCATGTGCGGGCCGGCGATGCCTCTCCGGTCTTTGCCGTCGAGCTGGCAACCTACGACATCGGCGCGGAGCCCAGCGCCTGGATGCAGCACGACATGCTGGACACGCCGCGCGACAAGATCGCCAGCGTCAATGTCGGCGACGTCACCATCGATGGCAAGGACGGCAAGTTCACGCTGGCGGGGCTCGGCAAGGACGAGAAGCCGCGGCCCGACAAGATCGACGCCCTGGTCAGCGCGATGGCGCATCCCCCCTTCGATAACGTGCGCGGCAAGGGCAAGGCGGCGCTGGCGCAGACGGATGCGCCCGACGTCACCGTCACGCTGAAGCGGACCGATGGAAGCGCGCTGACCTATCGCTACAAGAAGGACGCCGGTGGGGGCTATCTGTTCACGCGGTCGGCGGAGGACTATCTCTTCCATGTCAACGCCGACGCCGCCGCGCCGGTCGTGCAGGCCACGCGCGCGGCATTGATCGAGCCGCCGAAACCGGACAAGGCGCCGGACGCCAAGAGCTCGAACGACAACAGCTCGAACAATAAGAGTTCGGACAACAAGGGCGCAGACGCCAAGAGCCCTGATGACAACGTTAAGAAGGCCGAGACCTCAGGCGCCAAGACGGATCAGGCGCCGGCAGCGTCAGAGGCTGTTCCGCCGTCATCCCATGGCGCCGAGCAGGCCGCTCACGGCGGCGCGGAACCGCCAAAGTCGCCCGGCGGCTAGCGCACCGCGATGCGCAAATCCGGCTTCGCTGCGCAATCAGTGGAGCCGGATCACGACTTCCCAACACGGATCGACATCACCCGTCCGCCCTTGAGCTCGAAGGAGAACGCATGCGGCGGATAGGTCCAGAGCTCGACGCCCTTCAATTCGCTCGGCTCGAAATGGTTGGGCTGGCCGAACACCTTCACCAGATCGTCGGTGGGGGCGCCGAGACCGACGCTGCTGAGCTCGTAGCCCGGAGCCGTCGTGGTGCCGTCGCCGGTGACCTGCAGCGCGACGATCTTATCGGCGGCCACGGTGACCACGAAATAAGGATAGTGCTCGCGCTGGCCGACGAAGTAGATCCAGGCGACCTTGTCCTGCGCCTGCTTCAAGGTGCGGTGGGGCTGCCCGAGCGCAGCGGTCGCCGTGTCAGCACCGTCGCCGACCACCAGCGGGCCCAGCCGCATGCAGGCGCGCGCCATGACTGCGAGCAACAGCTCCTGTGACAGCTCGCGCGGCGGGGTCACGACGCAGCCGAAGCCGGCGCCGGCGCGCTTCCATTCGCCGCGCAAGTCCTTCAGATCGGCAGGAACGGCTGGCGCCGGTGGTGAGGGCGCCGGACGTGCCGGCGGCGGCGACGCCGGTCGCGGCGCCGATTGTGCATGCGCCGATGGCGAGAGCCACCCCGTCAGCATCGCCGCGGCGATCCCCACAAGCACCGCTTGAATGCGGCCCCCAGTCTTCACCATGTCGACGCCTACTTCCCACGCTTGCCCAGACCGCCAAAGGCGTCGGGATCGAACTTCCTCGGATCCACCGGCTCGTAGCGTGACCACTCCATGTCGGCAATCCCGTCGTATTGCTTAGTCCACCCGGAATCCACCGTCGCGTTGCCTTGCGCAACGGGCCGCAACTCGAAATGCATGATCTTGCCGGGGCCGGCCTCGGCGATCTTCTCGCCGCGCTTGAAGCGCGCGCCGACGGCCGGCATCTCGCCTTTGCCATCGACCAGACGACCGAGATGGGCATAACGGGTGAAGAGGACGGCGCCGTTCGGATAGCTGTGCTTGAGCACGACGTAGCGCCCGCAGCCGCCGACAAGCGGAAGGTCAGCGGGCGCCTGATCGGCCGCCTCCACCTTGACCACGACGCCATCCTCCATCACCCCGATCGGTGCCCCCTCCGTCCCGGCGTCGACATCGATACCGGGATGATCGCGCAGCGACCAGCAGCCGCACGAGGCCATTCCGGCTTCGGACGGCTGCTGCTGAGCCGGCGCGGCTGGCTGCACCGTCTGGAATTCGTTGACCAGCAGTCCGGGTCCCTCGGCGGAGGTGTAGATGTGGACGGCATAGAGCGTCAGCTTGCCGCCGACCTTCAGCTCGCGCGGCAGGAAGCCATAAACGATGTCCTGCACGAAAACCTTGAGCTCCCGCCCCTTGGACGAACGCACCGTGATGCAATTCGAGACGCCGAGCTTCTCGACCTGGTCGAAGCCCGACATCGCCATCGACTTCTTCAAGAACCCCGTCTGACATGGACCCCCGGCACTCGCGAGGATGACCTCGAGCTTGAACGGCGCACCCGTCTTGATGTCGACACCCTTGGCCGGGCGCGGCAGCGCCAGAAGGTCGTCGAGACCGGCCTCCTTGTAGCGGGCGTAGTCGAACGCGGCTTCGGCGCGGTGGCCGCTGAGGACCACCAATGCCAGCAGGGTGAACACACCCCGGCGCGCGGCACGCGTGACGCTCATCTCACCACCCCCACTCCCCGGTCGATCCCCCCGCGAGCCTACACGACAGGGCCGCACCCCGGCTACAACTGCTGCGTGATGAAGAATCCGCCGCGCAGGCCGGCCACAAAAAGTTCGTCCAAGGCAGATCATGATGTCGGATCGCGGCCGGCGGCTGCGTCCTTGGATCAAGCCGGATCGCGACGAGCCGGCGCGATCACAACCCCGAGCGCCGCGTCGTGAACCAGCGCGCGGCCTGCACTGAAATGGAAGGAAGCCCTGCCATGGCAAAGCCCAAGAACACGATCTGTCTGTGGTTCGACAAGGACGCAGAGGCCGCCGCGCGCTTCTATGCCGAGCTGTTTCCGGACAGCAAAGTGACGGCAGTCCATCGCGCGCCTGGTGACTACCCTTCCGGCAAGGCTGGCGACGTGCTCACGGTGGAATTCACCGTCTGCGGCATCCCCTGTCTCGGCCTCAATGGCGGACCTGCGTTCACCCACAACGAATCCTTCTCGTTCCAGATCGCCACCGATGATCAAGCGGAGACGGACCGCTATTGGACTGCCATCGTCGGCAATGGTGGCCAGGAAAGCCAGTGCGGCTGGTGCAAGGACAAATGGGGCATCTCCTGGCAGATCACGCCGCGCGCGCTCACCGATGCGATGACAGAAGGCGGCGCCGCCGCCAAGCGCGTCTTCGGCGCGATGATGACGATGAAGAAGATCGACGTTGCAGCAATCGAGGCGGCCCGGCGCGGGTGACGCCCGCGCGAAGCCGGAGCGCGTCGCGGCGTTCCGGCCCTACGGGCGCAGGCAGCGCAGATGGAGGAACAGCGGCAGGCGCAGCCAGCGCCGGCTGCTGTCGCGGGAGATCGCCGCTTCGGGGATCGACGGCTCGCGCAGCGCCTCGATCAGGAAGCCCGCCTCCTCCAACGCCGCAAAATAGCGCTGCAGAGGACGATGCGCGCTGTGAAAGATGATGCTGAAGCCGTCGCGCTCCATCGGATCGCTGTAGTTGAAGGAGTCCAGGTAGCTCCCCTGGATCACGAACGGCGCGTCCGGCGCCAGGCTGGCGAAGCGGCCGGCCGAATTGAGCGGATGGACGATCGCCATGCACAGCCGGCCGCCGGGCCTCAGCACTCGCGCCGCCTCGCGCACTGCGGCCGGCATCGCATCGACGTCCTGCAGCGACATGAAGGCGATCGCGAGATCTGCGCAGGCATCGGCCAGCGGCAGCGATGCCGCATCGGCGCGCACGACGGAGATGGCGGGATCGGCGGCGCGCGCCGCCGCGATCAGCGAGGGCGAAGCGTCGATGCCGATCACCCTGTGCCCCGAGGCGTTGAGATGACGCGACAACCGGCCCTCGCCGCAGCCGATGTCGAGCGTCAGCGCACCCGGCCCCGGCAGCAGGCTGGTGAACTGCTCGCGATGATGACGCCAGAAGCTGTCATGGCCTGGCGCCCTCGCCCAGGCGAGCCACTGGGCGGCCTGATCTTCCCATTGCTGGCGCAGATTCATGGCGGCTCTCGTAAGAGGTCAACTCAAGAGCCGCGCGTCTTAGACCTCTTTCCGGGGCCTGTCATGTGACGTTTTGGCAGCAGCCCGCTCAACCGCGCGCGGACGAGCTGCAGATCTCCTCGAGAAAATCGAGGAAGGCGCGGGCGCGCGAGGAGATCAGCTTGCGGCTCGGAAAGATCGCGGTGAGCTGCGCGGCGCGGGTGTCGAACACGACCCCCCTGCCGATCTCGACCAGCCGGCCCTCGCCGAGCAGCTCGACGCAATAGTGCTCCGGCAGAAAGGAAATGCCGGCGCCGTGGGCGACGGCGCGGCGCACCGCCAGCGGATTGTTGATGCGGGCGACATGCGCCCCGACGTCGAAGCGGACGAGATGACCATGCTGCTTGATCACCAGGGTGCGGTCGCCGTAGCGGCGCTCGCAGATCATGAGATGGCGCTCAAGCGCGCGGACGTCCTCGCCGATGTCGTGCGCGGCGAGATAAGCGGGGCTGGTCACCCAGATCAGGCGGCCGCCGATCAGCACCTTTTGCGCCAGCTCGGAATTCTCCTGCACGCCGACCACGACCGCGATGTCGAAGCGGTCGGCCAGCATGTCGATCGCGCGCGTCGTCGCCTCGACGTCGAGCTCGATCCGGGGATAGCGGCGGTGGAATTCGGCGAGTTGCGGCGCCAGGATCTCCTCGCAGAACGCCGGCGGCAGCGCCACCGAGAGCCGGCCGCTGGGGACGCCGGAGAGCCCGGTCATGACCGCGTCGGCCTCCGAGACCTGGTCCAGGATCTTCTGACATTGCTGGAAGAACAGCTCGCCCTCGCGGGTCACCCGGACGCGCCGCGAGTTGCGGTCGAACAGCCGGATGCCGAGATCCTGCTCGAGTCGGGCGACCGATTTGCTGACCGAGGATTTCGGCATGCCCAGCGACCGCGCGGCACCGGTCATGCCGCCGGTCGCCACCACCGCATGGAACACCGGAATGTCCTCGATCCGCCATTTCATCCTAGGGCTCTCGTTCATCGAGAGAAACGATCCGTGCATGTTAGCATGATTGTCTAGCATGGGAAACTTCGTAAGGTCGGCCTCGGCGCGGCCGCGGGTGACAGTCAGCCGCGGCCCATTTCGCGGAGGGACACATGGCCCGGATCATCGGCGGCATCGGCGCATCGCACTCGCCCACCATCGGCTTCGCACTCGACACCAACAAGCAGAGCGACCCGGCCTGGAAGCCGATCTTCGACGGCTTCGCGGCGGTGCGCGACTGGGTGAAGCGCAAGGACATCGACGTCCTGTTCATGATCTACAATGATCACATCACCTCGTTCTTCTTCGATCACTACTCGGCGTTCGCGCTCGGCATCGACGACCGCTATGTCGCGGCCGACGAGGGCGGCGGACCGCGCGACGTGCCGCCGGCGAAGGGGCATCTCGGCCTGTCACAGCACATTGCGATGGCGATGGTCGCCGACGAGTTCGACATGTCGTTCTTCCAGGGCAAGCCGGTCGATCACGGCCTGCTGTCGCCGCTGTCGATGATGGGCGATGCCAGCGGCCCGTGGCCGGGCCGCGTGGTGCCGCTTCAGGTCGGCGTGCTGCAGCTGCCGATCCCCAATGCGAAGCGGATGTGGAAGCTGGGCAAGACGCTGCGCAAGGCGATCGAGAGCTATCCGGAGGATCTGAAAGTCGCCATCTTCGCCACCGGCGGGCTGTCGCACCAGGTGCATGGCGAGCGTGCCGGCTTTCTCAACGAGGACTGGGACAACGAATTCCTCGATCTGCTGGAAAAGGACCCGGAGCGGCTCACTGCGATGCGGATCGCCGATTATGCGGTCAAGGGGGGCATGGAAGGCGCCGAGGTGATCATGTGGCTGATCATGCGTGGTGCGCTGTCGGACAAGGTGAGGCTCGTGCACAGGCAGACCTACGCGCCGTCGGTGACCAACATCGCGACCCTGGTGTTCGAGGATCTCGGCGGCACGCCGGATCCGCAGGAGGTCGCGGCCTATCGCGCGCATATCGGACACGAGCTCGCGGGCGCCGAGACGCTGGCTGGCACCTATCCGTTCACGCATCGCCGCAGCCAGGCCAATTTCCGCATCAACGACTTCCTGCACCGGCTCGTGATCCCCGCGCATCGCAAGAGATTTGTTGAGGAATTCGACGCGCTCGCGGACGAGTACGAGCTCACGGGCGAGGAGCGCGAGCTCATCAAGAACCGCCGCTGGATCGAGATGATCAGGCGGGGCGTCAGCTTCTTCGTGCTGGAGAAGATGGCCGCGGTGATCGGCGTCTCCAACCCGGAGGTCTACGCAGCCTTCCGCGGCGAGACCCTGGAGGCGTTCCTCAAGACCCGCAAGGTGCCGATGCGCTATTCCGTCGCCGGCGGCGCCAAGGCGGATGCGATCGACGCGCATTGACTGGCGCGCACGACCTGCGCCGCCCGGAACGGGCGACGCAGATCATGTCTCCGGCAGGTCGATGCCGCGCGCCTTGGCCCAGCGCTCCAGCACCTTGCGCTCACCGGCGTGAGCCACGCGGTTGGCGAAGCCACGCACCTGCACCGCGCGACGCTGCTGATCGAGCTCGATCGTCAGCAGCCGCTGCGCCGCGCCGCCATGGCGATGCCGCAGCGACCAGATCGAGGAATGGCCGGCGATGCACCTCGTCGCGTAGCTCGACACGCAGTGACGCATGGCCCTGGACTCAGCGACGAGGTCCTCCGCGGTCCGCAGCTGCGTGATCACATATTCGTCACGCTTGGCGAAGGCCTTGGCCGACGGACTCCACGACCAGTCCGCGAGTTGCGCGCCCGGCCAATGCGCCGCAAGCTCCGCCGCCTGCGCTGCCGAACGGTGACGCGCCATCTCGGCACGCCGGCGCGCCGCCTCGATGCGGGCGATCACCGCGAGATCGCGATGCCATTCCCGCGCCAGCCGGCGCAGCGCCGCGAGCGAGCGGCCCTTGAGGCTGAACGCCCGCTCGCGCCGGCGACGATCGGCGATGTAGTCGCAGAGATCGTCGATCTCCTCGACGGTGGTCGGCTGCGCGCAGAAGAACTGCGCCGCCTCGCGCCAGAACGCGTGCTCGCCGCGCGGCGTCCGCGCGATCCGGGACCGGGTGATCCGCGACACGATCGCCGGATCGCCCGTGTAGGACCGCGCGATCGCCTGCCAGATCGCCTCGTCGAAGTCGACCTGCCCGAAAGGATGGAGGAAGCCGTGAACCTCCTTTCGCGACAGGAACGCCGACGCGCCAGCCTTGTACAGCGAGCCGCCACCGGCTGCCGCGATGTACCAGCGCTTGCGACGGACGATCTCGTCGTGGCCGAGCCCCGACGCCTCGATCCAGATCTGCTCCAGATGCGAAGGCACGGGATAGCGCGCGAACAGATGCCGCGCCGCCGCCAGCCGCAGGCGCGCGGCATCGCGCGTCTTGAGCTGCGGCTTCCAGCTCTCGGGATCCCGGATGATGTCGGCTTCGAAGCCACGCCCCGCCTCGCGGATCGCGTTGTGCAGATCCGGCGGCGGCCGCGTCGGCCGTGCCGCGCGGCGCAGCGTCAGCTCATAGGCTTCAACCCGCGCGCGCTCGGCCTCCTGCCGTCGTGCAATCGATGACTTTGCCATTGTCGTTCAACATGATCGAGAAACTATCAGCCGGACGCACTGCGGGCGTCGGCACGGATCGTGTCGCGCACAGTGGATTCGACATGGCTGATGGCCTCTCGCGTTGAACACCGTCGGGGTTGAAACGGGCGACGCTGATACATCCAATCTGCAGCGAGCACAAGCGGAAAAGCCGCCGCGCTCCGCGGCGAACGCGGTTTGGCCTCGCCCTTGCATCGGTTTCTCATGAGCCGGCTCGCAAGATGGAGTTGTCAGATGTCCGACAGCCTGCACACGGTCGTCGTGGCCAAGAAGGCCATCGAGGCGCACAACATGGCCTCGTTCGAGCTCGTTCCGGCGGACGATCAGCCGCTGCCGGGCTTCACCCCCGGCAGCCATATCGACGTCACATTGCCGAATGGACTGACGCGGCAATATTCACTGCTGAACAGCGCCTCAGAGCGCAACCGCTACTGCATCGGCGTGTGGAAGGACGGCAACAGCCGCGGCGGCTCCAAGGCGCTGCATCTCGACATCAACGAGGGCGACCGGCTGCAGGTCAGCCGCCCGCGCAACCGCTTCAAGATCCCCAAGGACACCAAGCGCGCCTTGCTCGTGGCGCGCGGCATCGGCGTGACGCCGATCCTGTCGATCGCCGACACGCTGAAGGCCAAGACCATCCCGTTCGAGCTGCACTACGTGTTCGCGCTGATGTCGCCGGACTCGTTCCGCGGCACCATCGAGGCGTCGCGTTTCGCCGAAGACACCAGATACTACAAGGAATCCAGCGAGGACAATCAGTTGCTGAAGGCCGCCGAGCTGCTGGCCGACCGACCCGACGACACGCAACTGTTCATCTGCGGCGTCGACTGGTGGATGGATCCGATCATCGCGCTCGCCAGGCAGAAGGGCTTTGCCGAGGAGCGCATCCATGTCGAGCGCTTCACCGCCAAGGCGGCGGCCGCGCTGCTCGACAAGGTGTTCGACGTCACCATCAAGAGCACCGGCGCGACCTTCAAGATCCCCGGCGACAAGACCGTCACCGCCTTTCTCGAGGAGAACGGCGTCAAGATCGCGACCTCCTGCGAGCAAGGGATGTGCGGCACCTGCAAGACCCGGGTGATCGACGGCGAGATCGATCATCGCGACAAGCGCCTCTCCGCGGCCCAGCGCGCCGAGGGCTATTTCCTGCCGTGCGTGTCGCGCGCCAAGGGCGACCGGCTGGTGCTCGATCTCTAGCAGGCATC
The DNA here is from genome assembly GCF_051167995.1 of Bradyrhizobium sp. HKCCYLRH3073. Lineage (NCBI taxonomy): Bacteria > Pseudomonadati > Pseudomonadota > Alphaproteobacteria > Hyphomicrobiales > Nitrobacteraceae > Bradyrhizobium > Bradyrhizobium sp. HKCCYLRH3073. The sequence continues at coordinate 218,565 of NZ_JBNPUD010000001.1, read as the reverse complement.
CGCCGTGACCAGCGAGACCGATCTGTGGCAGACCGCGTGGATCATCGCCCAACAGCACGGGACCGAGGGGCCGGCGTTCGCGGCCCGCATGGCCGACAGCTTCAAGCTCGGCCACAAGCTCGCCGCGCATCGGGCGTGGCTGTCGATCGCGGCCAAGGTCACCGTGCTGATCGACGCCAGCGCATCGGCCGGCGCGCACCGGCATTGAAATGTCGAGAAGCCCACAGTTCCGGTCGCGCTGTTCGGAATCGGACACGCTCTCCCGTCGCGTCACTCCGAGACGATGCGCAGCGAGGCGCTCGGATTCCAGATCCACCGGCCGTGGCGATGAGCTCCGAGCCCGCGCCCGACCGGCGCATTCCAAAATGACGATGCGGAGGCAGTTGCGGCCGTTCGGAACGGTTCTTGCTCCGCCCGACGCCGTTACCGAGCGACCGTCCAACATGCGCGACCGCGCAGGTCGCGCCTTGTGAGGAAGCATGTCCGTGTCATCGTCCGGCACGGCGGACGTCCCAGCCGCCGCCGACATCGCGTTGGCCTATCACGCCCGCACCAAGCACAGTCTCAAGCGCTATGCGGCGGGACCCGAGACGCTGGACTGGGACGCGCAGCCGAACCCGTTCCGCGAGTTCGCCGGCAGCCCTCGGCTGCATCTGCCGCTGACCTCGGACCGTCTCGCCGTGAGCTTCGCCGAGGCCTGCGACGCCACGGCGCCGGTCCAGCCGTTGACGATCGACCGCGTCGCGCTGCTGCTCGAGCTGTCGTTCGGATTGGCCGCATGGAAGGAGCTTGGCCCGGACCGCTGGGCGCTGCGCTGCAATCCCTCCAGCGGCAATCTGCATCCGACCGAGGCCTATGTCATCGCGGAGAACGTGCCGGGGCTCAGCGACGGTCTTCACCACTATGTCAGCCGCGATCACGCGCTTGAGCAACGTTGCCGTCGCGGCAGGACATCGCCCGGCGAGCCGCGACTGTGGCTCGCGCTGTCCTCGATCCATTGGCGCGAGGCGTGGAAATATGGCGAGCGCGCGTTCCGCTACTGCCAGCTCGACCTCGGACATGCGATCGGCGCCGTCAGCTACGCCGCCGCTGCGCTGGGCTGGAGCGCGCACGTGATCGACGGCATCGACAGCGCGCAACTCGCAGCACTGATGGGACTCGATCGCGCGGATGATTTCGCCGGCGTCGAGACCGAGGACGCCGATGTGCTGCTCGCGATCGTGCCGCGCGATGCGCGCTCTCGGCCGCCGACAGCCCTGCCATCGCCGGCCAAGATCGACGACAGTTGGAAGGGCCAGGCGAACCGGCTCGATCGCCATCCGCTCTATCGCTGGCCCGTCATTCCCGAGGTGAGCACGGCCACGGCCGGTGCGGCGCAGGATGCGGTCTCCGTTCCGTCGCAGTGCCCGCCGCTGCCGCGGCGGTCAGGCGCGCGCGCGGCCGAGCTCATTCTCAGCCGGCGCAGCGCGCAGCGCTTCGACGCCAGATTCACGACGGACCTCGCAGCGTTCCTTCACCTTCTCGACGCGCTGCTGCCGCGCGCCGCGCCGCCATGGACCGCCTGGCCATTCGCGCCACGGCTGCATCCGCTGCTGTTCGTCCACCGCGTCGACGGCCTCACGCCCGGGCTCTATGCGCTACCGCGCAACGGCGAGGCGGAGAGCAGCCTGCGGCGCGCGCTGCGTCCCGACTTCGACTGGCAGCACGTCGAGCACGCAGCCGACCATCTGCCGTTGTTCCGGCTGCTGCCGACCGACAGCCGCGGCGTGATCCGCACCGCGAGCTGTCACCAGGCGATCGCGGGCGATAGCTGCTTTGCGATGGCGATGCTCGCCGAGTTCACGCCTGCCGTGAGCGACCATCCGTGGCGCTATCGGCAACTGCATTGGGAGGCCGGCCTGATCGGCCACGTACTCTACCTTGAAGCCGAAGCGGCGGGCCTGCGCGGCACCGGCATCGGCTGCTTCTTCGACGACTCCGTGCACGAGATGCTCGGCGTCGTCGCAGCCGATTTCCAGACGCTCTACCACTTCACCGTCGGCCGTGCCCTGACCGATGACCGCATCACGACACTGGCCGCCTATCCGGGCCGCACACGCAACGAAGCGGGAGACCTGCGATGAGACCGCGCATTCCGTTCCAGCGCATCGACGTCGACCACGCGGCCGAGCTGCTGCAGCGCGACGACGTGCTGCGCTTCGACGTCCGCGACCCCGCCTCGTTCGACACTGCGCATTTGCCCGGCGCGCGGCATCTCACCCAGCGCAATCTCTCCGAAATCATCGCCGGCACGACCAAGCGCACGCCGATCCTGATCTACTGCTATCACGGCAATGCCAGCCAGGAGTATGCGCAGACCTTCTCCGATTTCGGCTTCGCGGAGGTCTATAGCCTCGACGGCGGCTATGAGGCGTGGCGCCAGCGTTATCCCGCGCGGAGCGGCGCGGCGAACGTCGGTCCGGCCCTGGCGGCGTGGCTCGCCGCCGAGGGCTTTCCCGCCGACGACGTCAACGCCATCATCGCCAATCGCACCACGCCGCTGATGAAGGCGGCACATCTCGGCAACGTCGCCGTCATCCGCGAGCTGCTCGCTGCCGGCGCCGACGTCACCGCCAGGAACGCCGACGGCAACAACGCAGTGTGGCTCGCCTGCGTCGGCCGGCATCTCGCCGCCATCGACGCGCTGGTCGAGGCCGGCATCGATCTCGACAACAGCAACGACAATGGTGCCACCGCGCTGATGTATGCGTCGTCCTCCGGCAAGGCCGAAATGGTCGCGCATCTGCTGGCCAAGGGCGCGGACATCAGCACCGAGACGCTGGACGGCTTTTCCGCGCTCGACATGGCCGCCTCGCTCGAATGCCTTACCTTGCTGCGCCGCGCCGCCAAAGCGGCGGCGTCGAAGGCGGCCGCGCCCGAGGCCCGGCCATGAGCGTCATCGAGCACGATTTCGGCATGCAGCAGCGCCAGGTCGAACGCCGGTTTCGCACGCTGCTCAGCCTCGATGCGCTGCACGAGGCCAATGTCCGCGCCAATCCCATTCCCTATCTGGAGCGCGCCAGCGAGCGCATCTATCAGCTCGAGAAAGCCCTGTTCGATGCGCTGCAGGCGGCGACGACCGCAGCCGACTCCGGCGATGAGACGATAAGCATCGGCAAGGCCGAGCATCAGCGCCTGTTGCAATGCCGGGCGATCGTGGAGCGCGCCTATGCGAAACTGGTCGCCGATCAACCCGAAACCTGAATCAACGACGAGATGGAGTTCGAGATGTCGAGTGACGGCTTCTTCGTGGACTGGGACGGCAATCTGCGCAGCGCCGCCGATCCCGGCGGCGGCTATCTGTGCGACATCGACACGGTCGCGCGCTATGTCGCGGTGACGACGAAGAACGGCACGCTGGTGCACGAGGCGACGTTCTTCAAGACCAAGGCCGATGTCGAGAAAGCCGGCATCAAGGCGCCGCTGGTGCCCGGAAGTCATCCGTGGGGCGCGAAGGCGGATGGGTTCTGAGCCCCCATCACCGTAACGACGTCGTTGCGAGCGCAGCGAAGCAATCCACGACCACGCGCGCGGCCCTGGATTGCTTCGTCACCCCCGCTCCACGCAATGACGGGCGGATGGAAGAATGCCTCACTCGGGATGGATCATGATCTCCATGGTCTCGTCGAGATCATCGAACGGATCGGGAAAGCTCGTATCCTCCACCAGCGCGACGCCGCACAGGCAGACCTCGCCGTCGATGACCGCGAGCGCGATCGGCTCCAGGCTCTGGCCCTCGCAATCACCGCTGGTACACAATCCGGTGTCGATCTCGAAGATCGCGCCATGGCGGCCACAGCGCAGCATCGTGCGCTCCGCGTTGAAGAATTGGCCGCTGCCGATGTTCAGCCATTTGCCTTCGTGCGGGCAGCTGTTGACATAGCCGACGAAGCCGCCGGACACGGTATGGATGATCACGATCGGAAACGGCCGCGCCTCGCCATTGTCGCCGATCCGCGACAGGCTGAACGCCCTGGCTTCACCCGGCGCGATGCTCGTCGTCGGACAGATGACGAAGACTTCCGGCTCACGTTCCGTCATGCGCGACGCTCCCTCAACGAGGCGACGGAGCTGCGGGACCGTGAAGAGTCTCCTGTCGCAAACCTGACGGCAGCGGCCCGAACTGGCGGGCCTCGGCGCGTCACTCTCGATCTGTCCCGATCCTTGCATGAAGCATGCCGCCTGCGCGCGCGATGTCGGCTTGGAGACAATGATGGCCACGATGAAGTTGTATATGACGCCGGGATCGTGCTCGACCGGCATCCACATCATCCTCGAAGAGCTCGAGGAGGTGTTCGAGGCCCATATCGTCAATCTCCCGGCCGGAGACAATTTCAAACCCGATTATGTGGCCATCAACCCGAAATCGACGATTCCGGCGCTGGTGCGCAGCGACGGCAGTGTGCTGACGGAAGTGCCGGCGATCGCCTATTGGCTCGGCCGCTCGCGGCCACGCGCCGGATTATGGCCTTCGGATATCGAGACCGAAACGCGGCTGCTCGAAGCCATGAGCTACATTGCCGGTACCGTGCATGGCCACGGCTTCGCGCGCATTTTTGCGACGCCGACCTTCAGCCGCAACGAGGCCGACCAGGAGTCCGTGCGCGCGCTCGGCCGCAACATCGTCGTGAAAGGCTTCGCAGTGCTCGACAAGATGCTCGGCACGCGGCCCTATCTCGGCGGCGAATTCTCCGTGGCGGATCCGATCCTGTTCTACGTCGCGTTCTGGGCCGACAAGACCGGCATTGCGCTGCCGGCCAACCTGCTCGCGCACTACCGGCGGATGCTGGCGCGGCCGGTCGTGCAGCGGGTGCTGCGCGAGGAAGGCTACAATCCGGCGACGCTGGGGAAGACGACGACGCCGTGACTACTCCGCGGCTTCCGGCAGCAGCGCGTGGTCTCCGAGATCGATGCCGCGGAAGATGGCGCAGCGGCGGAAGACCTCGATGGTCGGACGGACGCCCTTGTGGTGGCAGTATTTGGCGACCAGCTTGGCCAGCCCCTTGATGTCGCGGCCCGAGGCACCCGGGAACGTCTCCACCAGCGGCTCCACCAGGCCGGCATCGATCTTCAAGCCGAACTGCTCGCACATCACCCGCCAGATCCGGCCGCGCGCTGCGGCGTCCGGCGCCTGGAACTTGATCAACGCAATGCAGCGCGACACGATGGCTTCGTCGATGTCGTCGATGCGGTTCGTCGTGAGGAACAACAGCCCATTGAAATATTCCAGCACGCGCAGGAACACGCCGACGACGGCATTCATCGTCATGTCGTCCTCGCGCCGCTTGATGTAGACGTCGGCCTCGTCGATCAGCATGACCGCGCCCCAGCGCTGCGCCCGGGTCAGCGCATCCTTCAGCGCGCCCTCCATTGCCGCGACGTTCAGCCCGAGCTGGCCGGAATGCACGCGATAGAGCGGCCGGCCGATGATCTCGGCGTAGACCTCCGCCGTCAGCGTCTTGCCGACCCCGGGCGGGCCTGCGCACAGCACCGTAGTGCCGCCCGACTTGCCGGCGACGATGTCGTCCATCAGCAGGTCCATCTCGGCCGTGAGAATGTCGATCAGGTCGGTCTGCTCCTCCGGCAGCACCAGCTTCTGCTTGAGCTCGGGCTGATAGGCGTAAGGCACCATGTCGTCGGCGTGCACCCAGAGATAATGGTGCAGGTCGAGATGGAACATCAGCATGTAGGGATGGACGGGGATCTTGCAGAAGAGGCCCTTCGGGATCGCCGCCCTGGAGTCCGCGACCTCCTGCTCGGCATCATAGAGATTGCTCTTGGCGGCCTTGCGCAGGTACTGCCCGAGAATGTCGCCGGTGACCTCGAGCGTCAGCGCCCGCTCGGTGAGAACGCCCTCGTCGTTGACGAGGCGCGCGCTGCCGCCGCCCGACGACAGCACGATCACGTCCTTGCGCGACCAGTCCATGTCGCGATGCGAGGAGTTCGGATCATCGGCGAAGAAGCCGATGCCGCGGCCGGAGAACTGCGCGCCGTAGCGGCCACGCCAGGCGAAGTACCGCTCGGCCGTCTCATCGTAGGCGGATATCAGCTCGGGCGTCTCCTTGAGGAAGCCCTTGGCGGCGAAGATCTCGGCGACCGTCCTGCCGACGATGTCGCCGGCGGAGATGCGCAAGGTGGACGTGGTGATCGCGCCCTTGGCATTGGCCTTGAGCTCGATGAAGACACGGCCGGCCTCGTCGTTCGACGGCGCCGTGTAGTCGAGCCGCGTCACGACATAGGGCAACGGACGGCTGGCGACGTTGGCGGTGAACATCCAGCCGCGGATGGCGCCCGAGATCAGGTAGCGCGCAATCGCCGGCAGCACCGATTCCAGCTCGTGCTCGGCGAAGCGGGCGCCGGAATCGGCAAAGGCGCGCTGCAGGGTCGCGATCTGCGCCGCACGGGCGTGCCATTCGGGACCGGCCTTCTGGTAGCTGTCGCGCAGGAAGTCGAGCTCGGCGGTCGCGAGCTGCGCCACGTCGACCTCGACCCTGTCGCCGAAGCGCAACTGCTCCTTCAGCGAGGCGAGGTGCGGAAAGGCCGCAGCCATCGCCTCGATGGTCGGACGTTCGATCTGCAGCTTCATGGTTCGCATCTCGATGCCGCCCCACTCACGACGGCACTCTCGTCGGCGGGCGCAGCGCCGCGTCCGCCTTCGCCAGCAGCAGGCGGTTCGCGGCGAGCGAGAATTCCTGCCAGGCGGCGGCGATGTCGCGCAGGATCGTCTGCACATAATCCTTCGACGGCTTGTGCTCGAACGGAAAGTTCGACAGCGCGCAGGAGGTGCGGTTGAAGGCTATGGCATCGTCGAGCAGCGACTGCATGACATCGCGAAACGGCTTCTGGATCTCCGGCATCAGGACGGAGCGTCCGCGCTCGACGGCAACGTCGCGCATGTCGAAGGTCAGTGCGTCCAGCACCTGCAGCGCCGCAGCGAACACCTGCTCGGTGGCTCCGAGAAGAGCGAGCTGGGTCAGTTGCTCGCGCTGCTGCGCGGCGAGGCCGCGATTGAGCCGCTGCCGATAGTCGTCGAACGCGGCGTCACGCTGCGCGGCGACCCAGGCGCCGAACCAGGCGAGGCTCGCGGCGTTGCCCGACAGCCCGTCGCCGGTCGCGGCGACCGCGCGCGGCGCGGCGGTCTCGCCGATGCCCCGGGCGATCGCGCGCTCGATGCGCCTGGCGGCGTTCAGCGCGCCTTCGAGATAGCCGGCCGCGTGGCTTGCGGTTTCAGCGCCGCCAAGATACAGCCGCCCGTCCCACAGCGCCCGCCGCAGCATCGGATTGGCGATCTCGCTGTGCTCGCCGCGTGGCGTGGTGCGATCCAGTGCGCTGCAGGTGAAGCGCTCGGCCGCCCAGTCCTGGTAGTGCTGCTCGCCGCCTTCCAGCGCGGAGCCGAACAACTGCACCATCTGGCTGTCCATCAGCAACGGCAGCCCGACGCTGAAGGCCGCGCGCAGATCGGGCGAGAATGCGAGGAAGCCGCCGAGCGCAGCGCGGTCGCCGCCCGCATCGCAGGCATCGAAGATCTCGCCGATCACGGCCTGCTCGTGGCTGACGAACGCATTGCCGGACCGGCCCTGGTCGCGCCAATGCGCCTGGTCGTAGGCGATCACGACCTTGGCCTGCGCCGCCATCCAGGTCTCGGCGCCACGCATCGCCTCGAAGGTCGCGTCGTCCAGCTCGGGAAAGAAGCCGACGTGGTCGATCAGCAGCCGCGGCGGCAGCGCGAGCACGGCGCGCCTGGCCTCGATCGCGACCGATTCCGTTGCTGTGGCGAAGATCAGCCGCACATGCGTGCCGCAGTCGACGATGCGCATCAGCTCATGGCCGAGATGGATGAAGGGCTGCGGCAGATCGCGTGCCAGCGCCTCGATCAATTTCGTCATGCCGCCGGAGAGCCGGCGCGCGCCCTGGTGGACCGGCGGCCCGCCGATCTGCTCGGCCGGCTTGTCCGCCTCTCTCAGATGAAGATGCGTGCCATCATCGTGCTGGGCAAAGTCAGACAGGCCGAGCTCCGCGACCAGGCCGGCGAGCAGCGGCTGGGTGTCCGGCCAGAACCAGGTCGGGCCGAGGTCCAGCGCAAGCCCGCCCTTGCTCCTAGCCGACAGCACCCGCCCACCCAGGCGATGTCGGGCTTCGAACAAAGCGAACGTGCTGCCGCGCTGCTGCAGGCAGCGCGCGAGTGCCATTCCGCACAATCCACCTCCGACAATGGCCGTTTCGAGCATGGCAGGACCTCGGCTGATGCGTTGCGATCGCGTCTCGACCGGGTCCTGCAAAAAGCTTGCAAGTTTTTGCAGGCGCGCGCGTGTGCGTTTCCAAACATTGCTTGATTTTCGCAACGGCTTGGCTCACCTCATCACAATGAGCGACGAGCGCGAGATCCTGGCCGCCAATGCGGCCTTCTATGCTGCCTTCACGGACGGTGATTTCGCGGCGCTCGTCGCCCTCTGGGCCGATCGCGACGGTATCTCCTGCATTCATCCCGGCTGGCCGGCGATCGTCGGCCGCGCCGCCGTGATCGGCAGCTGGCGCGATATCCTCGCCAACCCGGGCCGGCCGAACATCGTCTGTGCGGATCCGCACGCGATCGTCAGCGGCGATCATGGTCACGTGCTCTGCATCGAGCTGGTGGATGGCGCGGCGCTCGCCGCGGCCAATCACTTTGCGCGCATCGACGGCGCCTGGCGGATGGTCCACCACCAATCCAGCCCGATCGCGCAGCTCGCGACACCGGAAGACGACGCCGACGGCCATCGCCTCCACTGATCGTCGCATCTGGCACGAAACTTGATGTGTCCTCCCTGACCGGCAGCAATGTCGGAGATTGTTGATTTTCGTCGCGTCGGATTCGGACCGGATGTCCGTCTCCACGCAAGGCGATCTGCGAAGGCTGCGACCAGCAGTGTGCAGATGCCGACGGGAGACACGGGATGGCACGCGTTCTGACCGCCTATCTGAAGCGCAGCGATGTGCCGACGCGCACAGCGTTGCAGCACGCCATCGACCTCACGTTCGGCCAGGCGCGGGGAGCACTGGGATGAACATCACGGCTCCGCTACAGCCGACCGCGATCCACGCCGTTCCCGCCGAGCTCTGCGACTGCGGCTTCCGCTTGCTGATGATCAGGCAGTTCAACGTCGGTGCCGTGCCGCCGGCGTTCGCCATCATCGATCAGCGCGTCATGCGGATGCCGCAACGGCTCGGACGCCACGGCGTGTCGTTTGCCGCGACGTTCCTGCCCGAGGTGATGGCGTGGCTGATCGATCACCTCGGCCGTCCCTCGCTGCATGATGAGACCGGCCGCTCCTATCGCAATCCGCGCTGGCCGGTGGTGTGCTGGCATGACCAGGAACGCTACTGGCCGAGCGGCGCAGTCACGGTCGAGTGGTTCGCCGAGGTCGCGTTCCAGGATCACGCCTCTTGGATGGCGTTCCGTACCCATTGGCATGACGACCTGATGGGACGGAATGGCGACGTTCACGCCTCCGGTGGAGAAGCAGAGCTGTGCGACGAACGCGCAGCGGGAAAGGAATTTGCCGGCGAGGCGTTACAGCGAGCATGATTTGTCAAAGTCGGGGCGACGGCATCAACGGCCCTTGTCCAGGCAGTCCTGCCGCGTGATAGTCGAGTGGCCACAGCAGTTGCGGAGGATCTCGTGCGCTACGTCTCGTGGTTTGAAGGCTGGCTCGGCACCTTCCGTTCCGAGCGCATGTCGGAGCAGAGAACGACCGGACGAAACGCCGCCGTTCTTCAGCGGCGGTCCGCCGGGCTCTCGAGCGAGGACCTGTTCTACATCGCCATGCTGGGACCGCACGTCTGACCGGCGCTGCTGCCGAGCGCAATCAGGCGCGGCGGGCTGGACAAACGGCCGCCATGCCGCCACACAGGTGCGACATCCCATGCGCCCCGGCCCGGGCTGCGCACCGTGATTGCCGCTCCATGCCGCAGGTTTGCTCCACGGACGCATGAACGGTTCCGGAAGCCGCGGCGGAGCTCACCTGCGGACTCCCGAATGACATCGCCGACGCCTTCTCGCCTGTTCCCGAATGCATCTGATCAGCCGCGCCTGATGGCTCCGACCGAGTTGCGGCGGCGCTGGCGCGCCGGCGAGGAGGTGGCGCTGCTCGACGTCCGCGAGGAAGGCCCCTATTCGCTGTCGCACCCGTTCTTCGCGGTGTCGCTGCCGCTGTCGCAGATCGAGCTGCGCATCCTCGATCTCGTGCCGCGGCTGAACGTGCCTGTCGTCGTCTATGACGACGGCGAAGGCTATGCCGCGCGCGCGGTGCCGCGCATCCGGGCGCTGGGCTACACTGACGTGTCGGTCCTCGATGGCGGACTGTCCGGCTATGCGCGCCATGGCGAGGTGTTCCGCGACGTCAACGGGCCGAGCAAGGCGTTCGGCGAACTGGTCGAGGCGATCAGGCACACGCCGTCGCTGTCGGCCGACGAAGCCAAGGCCCTGATCGAGCGCGAGTCGAACCTGGTCGTGCTCGATGCCCGCCGCTTCGAGGAATACCGCACCATGAGCATTCCGCGCGGGGTCAGCGTCCCCGGCGGCGAGCTGGCGTTCCGGGCGCGCGAGATCGCGCCCTCACCCGACACCACGATCATCGTCAACTGCGCCGGACGCACGCGCTCGATCATCGGCACGCAGTCGCTGATCAATGCCGGGCTGCCGAACAGGATCTATGCGCTGCGCAACGGCACGATCGGCTGGACGCTGGCCGGCCATCAGGTCGAACGCGGCAGGACCGCGCGCATGCTGGAGCGGCCAGCGGCGAGCTACGCGACCGCGCTGGCTGATGCCAAGGCCTGGGCCGAGCGCGTCGGCGTCGGCGTGCTGGATGCCGCGACCTTCGCGCGCCATCAGGCCGAGGCCGGGACGCGCACGCTGTATTGCCTCGACGTTCGCACGCCCGAGGAATATGCCACCTCGCATCCGGCTGGCTTCGCGTCGGCGCCGGGCGGCCAGCTGGTGCAAGCGACCGACGAATGGGTCGGCGTGCGTGGCGCCCGCCTGGTGCTGTTCGACGACGACGGCGTGCGCGCGCGCATGACGGCGTCGTGGCTCAAGCAGATGGGCTGGGACGTGTCGGTCGTGGGACCGGATGTCGTTGCAGCGACCGAAACCGAAATCCGCGCCGCGCGCCGGCCGCCGCTGCCGCAACTTGGCGAAGCGACCATCAGCGCCGAGCAACTCGCGGCCGATGCCGCGGCGTGGACCGTCGTCGATCTCACACGCAGTCCGAGCTACAAGGCCGGGCACATTCCCGGCGCACATTTCGTGCTGGCGTCGCGCTTTGCCAACGATCTGGCCAAGCTGCCCGGCAGTAGCGCAATCGTGCTGACCAGCGATGACGGCGCCGAGGCGGCTTTCGCGCTGGCCGACGCACGGGCTGCGACGCCGCGCGAGGTCCGCGTGCTTTCAGGTGGCACGCGCGCATGGACGGCCGCGGGTCACGCATTGGAGACGGAGCGGCAGTCCCGGATCTCGCCTGCCGACGACGTCTACAAGCGGCCCTATGAGGGCACCGACAACGCGGCCGAAGCGATGCAGGCCTATATCGACTGGGAGCTGCAGCTCGTCGCCCAGCTCGCCAACGACAGCGTGTCGAATTTCCACGTGGTGTAGGTCGATCGAACCGTATGGTGGGCAAAGGCGCATTCGCAAAGCGAATGCGCCTTTGCCCACCATTTTGCTACGAGGGTGCCGAAACATGGTGGGCACGCGCCGCCTTGCGGCGGCGCTTTGCCCACCCTACCTCGCAGCGTCGCCGGACGCTGCGCGCCGAACTCAGCGGCGCTGGTTGTAGACGTCGATGCAGACGGCGCCGAGCAGCACCAGGCCCTTGATGACCTGCTGATAGTCGATGCCGATGCCGAGGATGGACATGCCGTTGTTCATCACGCCCATGATCATGGCGCCGATGACAGCGCCGCCGACCCGCCCCACGCCGCCATAGGCCGAGGCGCCACCGATGAAGCACGCCGCGATGACGTCGAGCTCAAACCCGAGACCGGCCTTCGGCGTCGCCGTGTTGAGACGCGCGGCAAAGATCAGGCCGGCCAGTGCCGCCAGCACACCCATGTTGACGAAGGTCATGAACACCAGCCGCTCGGTCTTGATGCCCGACAGCTTGGCGGCCTTGGCGTTGCCGCCGACCGCATAGATCTGCCGGCCGACCACGGTGCGGCGGGTCATGAAGCCGTAGAGCGCGATCAGCGCGGTCATGATGACCAGCACGTTGGGCAGGCCGCGATGCGAGGCGATCAGATAGGTGAAATACATCAGGGCGCCGGCCAGCACGACGTTCTTGGCAGCGAAGAATCCGAACGGCTCGACCTCGATGCCGTGCTCCACCTCGCGCGCGCGGCCCTTGACGCTGGCATAGACCAGGATGAGCGTCAGCACCGCGCCGATCGCGAGCGACGTCGGATAGAGGTGCGCCGCGCTCGGCATGAACTCAGGGATGAAGCCGGACGACAGCTTCTGGAACGTGCCCGGGAACGGCCCGACCGACTGCCCCTGCAGCAGCGCCAGCGCCAGCCCCTTGAACACCAGCATGCCCGCCAGGGTCACGATGAAGGAGGGAATGCCGAAATAGGCCACCCAATAGCCCTGCGCGGCGCCGATCGCGGCGCCGACGATCAGGCAGGCAATGATCGCGAGCGGGAAGTCGACGTGATAGCGCACCATCAGCACGGCGGCGACCGCGCCGACGAAGCCCGCGACCGAGCCGACCGACAGGTCGATGTGCCCGGTGACGATCACCAGCAGCATGCCCAGCGCCATGATGACGATGTAGCTGTTCTGCAGCACCAGGTTGGTGAGGTTGAGCGGCTGCAGCAGGGTGCCGTCCGTCATGAACTGGAAGAACAGCATGATCACGAACAGCGACAGCAGCATGCCGTAGCTGCGCAGATTGTTCTTCAGGAAGCCGCTGTGCGACTTCTCCTCCGGGAGCGAAACCGTCTTGTCGGTCATTGCTGGCGTCCTCCCGGCCGCTTACGCGGCCGTCTCCTGGTTCTTGATGGTTTCGTTGCGCATGATGGCGCGCATGATCTTTTCCTGCGTCGCCTCCGGCCCGGCGAACTCGCCGACGAAGGCGCCGTCATTCATCACGCAGATGCGGTCGCAGATCCCGAGCAGCTCCGGCATCTCCGAGGAGATCACCACCACACCCCGGCCGGCATCAGCGAGCTCCTGGATGATACAGTAAATCTCGTACTTTGCGCCAACGTCGATGCCGCGCGTCGGCTCGTCCAGGATCAAGACCTTGGGATCTGTCATCAGCCATTTCGACAGCACGACCTTCTGCTGGTTGCCGCCGGAGAGCTGGCCGGCCTCCTGGTAGACGTCCGAGCAGCGAATCCGCATCCGGCCGCGGTAACCGGACGCCGCCTTGAGCTCGGCGATGTCGTCGATCACGCCCTTCGGCGCGACCTGGGAGAGAGACGCCAGGGTGATGTTCTTGCGGACGTCGTCGGCCAGGATCAGGCCGAGCTGCTTGCGGTCTTCGGTGACATAGGCGAGGCCGGCATCGATCGCCGCCGGGACGCTGGTGAGATGGACGTCGTGGCCTTCGAGCCGGGCGCGGCCGGTGATGTTGATGCCCCAGGAGCGGCCGAACAGGCTCATGGCGAATTCGGTGCGCCCCGCCCCCATCAGGCCGGCGATGCCGACGATCTCGCCGCGGCGGACCTGGAAGTCGACGTTCTTGATCACCTGCCGATCGGTATGCTGCGGGTGGTAGACCGACCAGTTCTCGACCGTGAACACGGGCTCGCCGATCTTGGGTTGCCGCTCCGGGAAGCGGTGCGCCATGTCGCGATTGACCATGCTCTTGATGATGCGGTCCTCCAGCACCGGCTCGGCGCGGCAGTCGATGCTGTCGACGCTGCGCCCGTCGCGCAGCACCGTGATGCGGTCGGCGACGCGGGCGACCTCGTTGAGCTTGTGCGTGATCAGGATCGAGGAGATGCCCTGCTCGCGGAAGGCGACGAGGCGGTCGAGCAGCGCCTGGCTGTCGGCCTCGTTCAGGCTCGCCGTCGGCTCGTCCAGGATCAGCAGCTTGACGCGCTTGGACAGCGCCTTGGCGATCTCCACGAGCTGCTGCTTGCCGACACCGAGATCAGTGATCAGTGTATCCGGCGATTCCTTCAGGCCGACCTGGGCCAGCAATTGCTGGGTGCGCCGGTAGACCTCGTCGCGGTCGATGACGCCGAAGCGCTGCGGCGCATGCGACAGGAAGATGTTCTCGGCGATCGACATCAGCGGGATCAGCGCGAGCTCCTGGTGGATGATGATGATGCCGAGCGCCTCGGAATCGTTGATGTCGCGGAAGCGCCGCTCCTCGCCCTCGAAGATGATCTGGCCCTCATAGCGACCGTACGGATAGACGCCGCTCAGCACCTTCATCAGGGTCGACTTGCCGGCGCCGTTCTCGCCGACCAAGGCGTGGATCTCGCCCGCCTCGACCGTGAAGCTGACGTCGCGGAGCGCCTGCACGCCCACGAAGCTCTTGCTGACGCCGCGCATTTCGAGGATTGCCGTCATCGCTCTGTATCCCGCAACTTGAGCCGTCTTGGAGGTGGCCGGCGAGCGCATGACCGCGCTCGCCGGCCACCGGTGATCACTCGACCTGCGACTTCTTGTAGTAGCCGCCCTCGATCAGGACCTTCTCCCAATTGCTCTTGTCGACCACGACCGGCTTGAGCAGATAGGCGGGAACGACCTTGACGCCGTTGTTGTAGGTCTTGGTGTCGTTGACCTGCGCCTGCTTGCCGTTGAGCACGGCATCGACCATATCGGCGGTCACCTTGGCGAGGTCGCGGGTGTCCTTGAAGATCGTCGAGTACTGGTCGCCGCGCAGGATCGCCTTGACCGACGGCACCTCGGCGTCCTGGCCTGAGATGATCGGCATCGGCTGGTTGCCGCTGCCATAGCCGACGCCCTTCAGCGACGAGATGATGCCGATCGAGAGGCCGTCATAGGGCGACAGCACCGCGTCGACACGCTTGTTGCCGTAATAGGCACTGAGCAGGTTGTCCATGCGGGCCTGGGCGGTGGCGCCGTCCCAGCGCAGGGTCGCGACCTTGTCCATGCCCATCTGGCCGGACGCAACCTTGAGCTTGCCCGAGTCGATGTACGGCTGCAGCACCGACATCGAGCCGTTGTAGAAGAAGTAGGCGTTGTTGTCGTCCGGCGAGCCGCCGAACAGCTCGATGTTGAACGGGCCCTTGCCGTCCTTCAGGCCGAGCTTGTCGACGATCGACTGCGCCTGCAGCACGCCGACCTGGAAATTGTCGAAGGTCGCGTAGTAGTCGACATTCGGCGTGTCGCGGATCAGGCGGTCATAAGCGATGACGGTGACGCCCTTCTCCTTGGCCTGCTTCAGCGCATCGGACAGCGTCGTGCCGTCGATCGCGGCGATGACCAGCACCTTGGCGCCCTTGGTGACCATGTTCTCGACCTGCGAGAGCTGGTTCGGGATGTCGTCCTCGGCATATTGCAGGTCGGTGTTGTAGCCGCGCTCCTTCAGCACCTTCACGATGTTGTTGCCGTCGTCGATCCAGCGCGCCGAGGACTTGGTCGGCATCGCGATGCCGACGGTTGCCTTGCCCTGCGCCATTGCGGCGCTGGACAGCGCCACGGCGCCGAGGCCGGCCAGCGCGGCGGCCATGATGGTCTTGAAATTCAGCATGCTTCACTCCCTCTAAGATTTTCAGATTTGAGCTAGGAATACGCGATTGCGTATCTTGATACCAGATAGCTGTTAGGCTGAACGACGCTCGACTCGATTGTTCCTCCTCTCAGATCGAAAGCTTCACGTCAGGCTCGGCGCGACCGCGGGCGCCGACCTCAAGCAGGAAAGTCTGGCCGTGGCCGGGGTCGGCCGCCTTGGCCGCCGCGTCCATGTCCTGCCAGGCCGACGTGACCAGCAGGCGCGACAGACCGGGACCGACGAAGGCCGGGCAGCTCGCCTGGCTGGCCGGAACCGCGATGCAGCGCAGATGCTCGCCCTGCGGGCTGTAGACATCGACACAACCGCCGCCCCAGCGCGCGTTCCAGATCCGCCCCTCGGCGTCGACGACGGCACCGTCGAGCCCGCCGACGCCGGCATGGCGCAGCAGCACCTCCGGCTCGCCGCGCGGCAGGCCGGTCGTCGGGTCGAGCGCGACGCGGTAGAGCACGTTCTCGTCCGTATCGGCGAAATAGCCGATCGCGCCATCCGGCGAGAAGCAGATTGCGTTGGGAATGGTGACGTTGGGGAACAGGCGGATGATCTCACCGCGATGCAGCGCATAGATCGAGCCCAGGCCGCACTCGGCGTTGCGCCCCATGGTGCCGATCCAGAACGTCCCGGAGGGATGGACCCGCGAGTCGTTCGACCGCGTCGCAGGATTGTCGGCCTCGAGCGGCAGGAACAGCGACAGCGCGCCGTCGGCGACGGAGCGGACATAGAGTCCGTCCTCGGCGACGATCAACTGCCTCACGGCATCGATGCGGCCGAGCGCGCTCGCCATCCTGCCGAGCCCGTGGCGTCGGACGTCGCCGCTACCGATGTTGGCCTCGAACAGCAGGCCTTCGCGGATGTCGAACCACCAGGCGGTGTCGGTGTGAGGATCGTAGGTCGGCCCCTCGCCGAGATGGCAGCGCTCGTCGCAAAGGATCGTGGTCGGCACCTGCTCCATCATGCGGACGCTCCCGCGATCGAGAAGCGATACACCGTCTCGTGCTTGTAGACGTCGTCGGGCGCGAGACGCGCGCTCGGAAAATCCGGACGGTTCGGACTGTCCGGCCAGACCTGCGGCTCCAGGCAGAGCGCGTCGGATTGGCGATAGACGCGGCCCTTGCCGCTCACGGTCGCGTCAATATAGTTGCCGGAATAGACCTGCAGGCCCGGCTGATCGGTGAGCAACTCCATGATCCGTCCCGACCGCCGCGACTCGATCCGTGCCGCGAAGCGCACGCCGTCGCCGGCGCGCAGACAGAAATTGTGGTCATAGCCGCGGCCGCATCTGATCTGCGCATCGTCGGCACGAATGCGCGCGCCGATCGCATGCGCGTCGCGGAAATCGAACGGCGTACCAACAACGCTGTGCGGCGGCCCCTCCAGCGGGATCGCCGTTTCGTCGATCGCCAGGTAGTGGTCCGCAGCGAGCGTCAGACGGTGATCGAGAATATCGGTGCCGGCGGCCAGGCCGTCGAGATTGAAGAAGCTGTGATTGGTCAGGTTGACCACCGTCGTCCGGGTGGTCCGGGCGCTGAAGCTGACAGCCAGCTCCATCGGCCCGGTCAACTGATAGGTGACACGGACGTCGAGCCGCCCCGGATAGTTGGCCTCACCGTCGGGGCTGACATAGAGCATCGTGACCGAGGGCTGGTCGCCGTCTTCGGTGGCGACGATCTGCCAGAGCTTGCGGTCGAAGCCGTCAGGGCCGCCATGCAAGGCGTGCGCGCCATTATTCGCTTCCAAACGGATGTCCTGACCATCGAGCACGAAACGTGCCTTGGCGATGCGGTTGGCGTAGCGTCCGACCGTCGCGCCGAAAAATTTCCGGAGCAGCAAGTAGCTCAGCAGGTCGTCATGACCGAGCACCACGTCGTCGACGACGCCCTGCGCATCCGGCACCAGCAGCGCCTGCAGTACCGCTCCGTAGGTGATGATCCGCGCCTCGAAGCCGTCGGCGCCACGCAAGGTGACGCGCTCGACCTCGCGGCCGTCCGGCAGGCTGCCAAACACATCCCTGGTGATATCAGCCTCTGCCATCGCTCTAGTCCTCGAACGGCTCGACGAAGTGGCGGCGGCCGAGCAGGAACGCGTCGGCCACCAGCCGCAGCGGCGCGAGATCGACGTCACCAGCGCCGGTCTTCGTCAGCTCGACGAAGCGGCGATAGAGGCCGGGATATTCGCGCTCCTTCTCGTCGATCATCACTTGGTCATCCGCGGTCATCCGCGCGCCGCCTAGCGACAGCTTGAGTTGCCCGGCGTCGGTCTCGATCCGGATGTCCCAGCTCTGCGGCCCGGTCTGGCGGAAGTCGAACTCGGCCGCGATCGGCAGCTCGCTGGCTGTCGACAACGACAGGTTGGCCGCGATCGGCGCCTGGCGGTTGGACGGAAACGACAGCTCGGCCTCGGTCAGGAACACCGGCTCGGGCAGGATGCGGGTCAGGATCGACAGCGCGTTGATGCCGGGATCGAACACGCCGAGACCGCCCGGCTCCCAGATCCAGGCCTGGCCGGGATGCCAGACGCGCACGTCCTCCTTCCAGTCGATCCGCACGCTGCGGATCCGACGCTGTGACAGCCATTGCCGCGCCGGCTCGACGGCCGGGGCGTAGCGCGAATGCCAGGTCGCGAACAGCGTGCGTTCCTTCGCAGCGGCGAGTGCAATCAGCGGATCGAGCTCGCTGACGGCAGCACCGGGCGGCTTCTCCAGCATCACATGCTTGCCGGCCTCGAGCGCCGCCAGCGCCTGCGCACGGCGCACCTGCGGCGGCGTGCACAACGCAACCGCGTCGATCTCGGGACCATCGCGCAGCAGTTCCTCGATGGTGCCGAAATGCGGCAGGCCGGGCAGCGAGGCGTTACGGCTTGCGACGGCCGTCAAGGTCACGCCCTCGGTGGCGGCGATGGCCGGCACGTGCTGATCCCTGGCGATCTTGCCGAAGCCGACGATGGCGACACGAAGCTCGCTCATCTCAGCGTCCCCAGCGCAGCACGACCGGGTCGAGCCGGCGCGCGATCTCGATCAGACCCTTCTGTGTCGCCGGATGGATCGGCGGCTGCGGCGCGCGCAGCGTGTCGTGCTTGATCACGCCGCCAGCCTTCATCAGGATCTTGCAGGTCGCAAGGCCGCACTGCCGGTTCTCGTAGTTGATCAGCGGCAACCAGCGCTCATAGGCGGCGGCCGCGGCCTCGCGGTCGCCCGCGAAATACGGATCGATGATCTTGCGGATGCCGTCGGGATAGCCACCGCCGGTCATCGCGCCGGTGGCGCCGGCATCGAGGTCGGCCATCAGCGTGATCGCCTCCTCGCCGTCCCACGGACCTTCAATCGCCACGCCGCCGGCCTCGATCAGCGCCCGCAGCTTGTCGGCGGCGCGCGGCACCTCGATCTTGAAGTAGGCGAGGTTCTCGATCTCCTTGGCCATGCGCGCCAAGAACGGCACCGACAGCGGCGTGCCGGCGACCGGCGCATCCTGCACCATGATCGGGATCGAGATCGCGTCGGACACGCCGCGATAGAACTCGTAGATCGAGCTATCCGGCACGCGGAAGGTCGCGCCGTGGTAGGGCGGCATCACCATGACCATGGCAGCGCCCTTCTCCTGCGCCCGGCGCGAACGCTCGGCGCAGACAAAGGTCGAGAAATGCGTCGTCGTGACGATGATCGGCACGCGGCCGGCGACATGCTCCAGCACGGTCGTCATGACCAGATCGCGCTCGTCGTCGGTCAGCACGAACTGCTCGGAGAAGTTGGCGAGGATGCAGATGCCGTGCGAGCCGGCATCGATCATGAAGTCGATCGCGCGCTTCTGGCCCTCGAGGTCGAGGCGGCCGTCGGCGTCGAACACGGTCGGCGCCACCGGGAAGACGCCCTTGTAGAGCTTTTTGGCGGAAGCGGTCATGGGCACCTCTTTAGTGATTGTCGCGCGGCACGGGCGAGCCGGTGCGGCCGACCAGGAAGTCGAAATCGACGCCGCGATCGGCCTGCAGCACGTGATCGATGTAGAGCTTCTGATAGCCGCGGGCCGCATGCGGCTTCGGCGGCGTCCAGGCGGCGCGGCGCGCGGCGAGCTCCTCGTCGCTGACATGCAGATGCAGCCGGCGGCCAGCGACGTCCAGCGTGATCATGTCGCCATTCTTGACCAGCGCCAGCGGCCCGCCGACGGTGGCTTCGGGGGCGACATGCAGCACCACGGTGCCGTACGCCGTGCCGGACATGCGTGCGTCCGAGATGCGGATCATGTCGCGCACGCCCTGGCGCAGCACTTTCGCGGGCAGCGGCATGTTGCCGACCTCGGCCATGCCCGGATAGCCCTTCGGCCCGCAATTCTTCAGCACCATGATGCAGGACGCATCGATGTCGAGAGTGTCGTCGTCGACCGCGTCGTGCATTTCCTCGACGCTTTCGAACACGACGGCGCGTCCGGTGTGGTTCATCAGCTCCGGCGAGGCCGCCGACGGCTTGATGACGGCGCCGTTGGGGGCGAGGTTGCCGGTCAGGATCGCGATGCCGGCTTCGGTCTTGAACGGCGTCTCGAACGGCGTGATGACCTCGGCATTGTAGTTCGCCGCCTCGGCGACATTGTCCCACAGCGTCCTGCCGTTGACGGTCCGGGCGTCCTTGTGCAACAGGCCGCGCTCGCCGAGCGCACGCAGCACCGCCGGCAGGCCGCCGGCGTAGTAGAAGTCCTCCATCAGGAAGCGGCCCGACGGCATCAGGTCGACCAGGCAGTGCACGTCGCGACACAGACGGTCGAAATCGTCGAGCGTCAGCTCGACGCCGACGCGGCCGGCGATAGCGAGCAGATGTACGACGGCGTTGGTCGAGCCGCCGATCGCCGCCAGCGTGCGGATCGCGTTCTCGAACGCCTGCCGGGTGAGAATGTCCGACGGCTTGAGGTCCTCGCCGACCATCTCGACGATCCGCCGGCCGGCCATACGGGCCAGCAGGTTGCGGCGCGCATCGGCGGCGGGGATCGCGGCATTCTCGGGCAGGCCGATGCCGAGTGCCTCGACCATCGAGGCCATCGTCGAGGCCGTGCCCATGGTCATGCAGCTGCCGGCGGAGCGGTTCATGCCGGCCTCGGCCTCGTGGAATTCCTTCAAGGTGATCTCGCCGGCGCGCAGCTGCTCGCTCATCGAGATGATGTTGGTGCCGGAGCCGATGATCTGGCCGCGATAGACGCCGCGCAATTGCGGACCGCCGGAGACGCCGATCGCAGGCAGGTCGGCGGAGGCCGCGCCCATCAAGAGCGCCGGCGTGGTCTTGTCGCAGCCCATCAAGAGCACGACACCGTCGAGCGGATGCGCACGGATCGCCTCCTCCACATCCATCGAGGCGAGATTGCGGAACAGCATCGCAGTGGGACGCATCGTCACCTCGCCGAGCGAGGAGACCGGAAACTCCAGCGGATAGCCGCCGGCATCGAGCACGCCCTGGCGGACATGCTCGGCGATGACGCGGAAATGCGCGTTGCAGGGTGTCAGCTCCGACCAGGTGTTGCAGATGCCGATGACCGGACGGCCCTCGAAGCGATCCTGCGGCGTGCCGCTGTTCTTCAAGAACGAGCGGTAATAGAAGCCCATCTTGTCCTGGCGGCCGAACCACGCCTGGCTCCGCAGCTGCTTGTCTGACTTGTCGTTGCTCATTCCTGGTCCGTTCGTGCAGCCGATTGCGCATGACGCCGCCGGCCGTTGTAGATGACTTCGATCATGGCCTCCGAGGCGCCCTCGGGATTGCCATCTGCGATCGCATCGATGATGCGCTGGTGCCAGACCAGCACGGTGTCCCGGTCGGCGGTTTCGATCGGCGCGCTCAGGACGAACGACGCGCGCAATGCCGCCTCGATGACCGCGCCGATCGATCGCATGAAGGGATTGCCCGAGGCATTGGCGATCGCGATGTGCAGAGCGAGGTCGGCTTCGGCAAAGGCGATCGAGGTCGACGGCTCGCGCTCCATCTGCGCCATCGCCTGGTTCATCGCGGCGAGATCGTCGTCGCTGCGGCGCTCTGCCGCGAGCGCCGCAGCGCGCGGCTCGATCGCCAACCGGATCTCGGCGAGGTCGGCAAGAAAGCGCTTGTCGATCCCCGCGTCGAGGTGCCAGGCGAGCACGTCGGGATCGAACATGTTCCAGTCCGAGCGTCCGCGCACCACGGTGCCGACGCGGGCCTTGGTCGACAGCAGACCTTTTGCAACGAGGGTCTTCACGCTCTCGCGCAGCACCGGCCGTGAGACGCCGAAAGTCGCGGTCAGCTCGGCGTCACCCGGCAACCGCGCGCCCTCGGCCAGACGGCCCGAGATGATGTCGATGCCGATGCTGCGGGCGACCTCGGCATGGTTGGAATGCGCGCGCCGGGTCGGAATCGAGACGATGTGCGACGTCGTCATGTCGGCGCCCCCACCGGCTTGGCCGCGGCGGGCTTGACGGATGAGCGGCGCGCGAGCGCCATCAGACCTTGCTGCAGCGCAATGAAAACGAACAACAGAACCCCCGTGGCGATCTTGGTCCACCAGCTCGACAGCGTGCCGTCGAAATTGATGTAGGTCTGGATCATGCCCTGTATCAGGACGCCAAGGAAGGTGCCGATGACCGAGCCCTGTCCGCCGGTCAACAAGGTTCCGCCGATCACCACGGCAGCGATGGTATCGAGTTCGACACCGACGGCCGAAAGCGAATAGCCGGCCGCGGTGTAGAACGAGAAGACGATGCCGGCGAGGCCCGCAAGCACGCTCGACAGCATATAGATGCGGATGGTCATCGGCCCGACCGGAATGCCCATCAGGGCTGTCGCCACACGGCTGCCACCGAGCGCGTAGACGTTGACGCCGAACCGGGTCAAATGCAGCAGCAACGCGCAGACCACCAGGATCACCAGCATCGCAATCGCGATCGCGGTGAGCCGTCCGCCGCCTGGCAGCCTGATCGCGAAGTCGGAGACGGCACTGTAGATCGGGGCGGTGATCGGAATCGACTCGGTCGACAGCAGGAAGCTGACGCCGCGCGCCAGGAACATGCCGGCGAGGGTCACGATGAAGGGCGGCAGCTCGAACACGTGAATCACCGCGCCCATCGCGGCACCGAACAGCGCGCACAGCACCAGCACCAGTGCGAAGGCGGCGAAGGGCGGGATGCCCCAGCGCTCGACCGCGAGCGCCACGAATACCGTGGTGAAGCCGATCACTGAGCCGACCGAGAGATCGATGCCGCCGGAGATGATGACGAAGGTCATGCCCGCGGCGACGATGCCGAGGAAGGCATTGTCGGTGAGCAGATTGGCGACGACGCGGGTCGAGGCGATGTTCGGGAATTGCAGCGCGCACAGCGCAAAGCCCGCGACCAGCACAAACGCCGTGATCGCAACCGAGGTCGAGGCCTTCATGGCTTGGTCCTCCGCCAGCGCGCGGTGAAGCGCGAGAGATCGCCGAGCCGCGGCGACTGCGCCAGCAGGACGGCGAGAACGACCACGGCCTTGACCAGCAGATTGAGCTCCGGCGGATAGCCCGACAACAGGATGCCGGTGTTCATGGCCTGGATGATCAGTGCGCCGGCCACCGCCAGCACCAGGCTGAAGCGGCCGCCGAACAGCGAGGTGCCGCCGATCACGACCGCGAGGATCGCGTCGAGCTCCAGCCAGAGCCCGGCATTGTTGGCGTCCGCACCCATGATGTCGGCCGCGGCGATCACGCCGGCGAGCGACGCGCACAGGCCGCACCAGACATAGACCGCCAGGATCATGGCGCGCGTGCCGACGCCCGAAAGCTCGCTGGCGCGCGCGTTGCCGCCGGTCGCCTCGATCAACAGCCCGAGCGCGGTGCCGCGCACGACCGCCCCCGTCAGCAGCAGCATGCCGATCGCGATCACGACCGGGGTCGGCAGGCCCAACACGGCGCCGTTGCCCATCCACACCAGATCCGGCGAGGTGAAGGTGACGATGCGCCCTTCGGTGATGAGCTGCGCGATGCCGCGCCCCGCCACCATCAGGATCAACGTGGCGACGATCGGCTGGATGCGCAGGACAGCGACGAGAATGCCGTTCCACAGCCCGCACACCAAACCGACAGCGAGCGCGGAGCCGATGACCACCGGCAGCGAATGCGTGTCGGCGAGGCTCGCCGCGGTGGCGCCCGCGATCGCCATCACGGCGCCGACCGAGAGGTCGATGCCGCCGGTGGCGATCACCAGCACCATGCCGAGCGACAGCAGCGCCACCGGCGTGCCGCGGTTGAGCACGTCGATGACGCTGCCGAACAGCCGGCCGTCCTGCAGATGGAGATTGAAGAACTGCGGCGAGACTGCGCGATCGATGATCAGGATCACGATCAGCGCGAATGCCTGCGCAAGACCGCGGCGCGGAATGCGGAGCGTCATGATGCGGCCTCATGCACGGGCTCGCCATCCGCGGCGATCGCCGCGAGGATGCTGGAGACTTCGACCGCCTCGCCCTTCAGCTCCTCGACATGGGCGCGGTCGCGCAGCACGACGACGCGGTTGGAATAGGTCACGATCTCGTCGAGCTCCGAGGAGATCACGAGCAGCGCCAGCCCCTGCTCGCACAGCTCACGCACCAGACGGATGATCTCGGCATGGGCGCCGACGTCGATGCCGCGCGTCGGCTCGTCGAGGACGAGGAGCTTCGGCGACGTCGCGAGCCAGCGCGCCAGTAGCGCCTTCTGCTGGTTGCCGCCCGACAGCAGCCCAATGGGACGTTCCGGATCCGGCGGCCGGATGTCGAGCATGCGGATGTAACGCAGCGCGATCTCGTCCTGCTCGCGCCGCGACAGCGGCCGATGCAGCCCGCGCCGCGCCTGCAGCGCCAGCACAATGTTCTCGCGCACGGTGAGGTCGGCGACGATGCCCTCGGTCTTGCGCTCCTCGGGGCAATAGCCGAAGCCGAGCCCGGCGGCATCGCGCGGCGAATTCAGCCGGACGGTCTCGCCGTCGACGGTGGCCGCACCGCTGTCGGCGCGCTCGGCGCCGAACACGAGCCGTGCCGTCTCGGTGCGTCCGGAGCCGAGCAGGCCGGCGAGCCCGACCACCTCGCCGCGGCGCAACTCGAGATCGAACGGCGCAAGGTAGCCCTGCTTGCCATAGCCCTTGAAACTGATGCAGACCTCGCGCGCCTTGTCCGGCTGGCTCGCTGCGCGTTCGTGGGTGGTCTCGGCAAGCTCGCGCCCCAGCATCATTCTGATAAGGTCGAGCCGCGGCAGATCGGCGACGTCGCGCGAGCCGATCAGCCGGCCGTTGCGCAGCACGGTGACGCGATCGCAGATCTCGTAGACCTGATCGAGGAAGTGGCTGACGAAGATGATGCCGATGCCATCAGCCGCGAGCTTTCGCATCACCTTGAACAGGATATCGACCTCGTGGCGGTCGAGGCTGGCCGTGGGCTCGTCGAGAATGAGGACGCGCGCCGACAGATCGACCGCGCGCGCGATCGCCGTGATATGCTGGACCGCGACCGAGTAGCTCGAAAGCGGCGCGCCGACGTCGATGTCCAGCCCATAATCCAGCAGCAGCGCGTGCGCGCGCCGCCGCATCTCGGCCTCGCGCACGACGCCGAACCGCGTCGGCTGCCGGCCGAGATAGAGATTTTGCGCCACCGAGAGGTTCGGCAGCAGATTGACTTCCTGATAGACGGTGGCGATGCCGGCATCGACAGCGTCCTTGGCCGAGCGCGGCGCGATCTCGCGGTCGGCCAGCCGCACGGTGCCGGCGTCCCGCGCGAAAACGCCGGTGACCACCTTGATCAGGGTCGACTTGCCGGCGCCGTTCTCGCCGAGCAGCGCATGGATCTCGCCCTCACCCAGAGTGAAGTCGACGTCATCAAGCGCCTTCAGCGCCCCGAAGCTCTTGGTCAGGCCGCGGATCTCCAGCAGGGCTGGACGCGTCGCTGGCGGAGCTGAAGGATCAGACATGACGAACTACTTGGCGCGACGATTGGACATCAGCCAGGAAGCTGACGCCCGCCGAATGAGCGGACGCCAGCACCTGATTTCGTCGTCCCGGCGAACGCCGGGACCCATACCGCGGAATAGTCGATTGAGGCACTGGGCCAATACCGCAGACCTCACAAAGATCGGTGGCTATGGGTCCTGGCGTTCGCCAGGACGACGGCAACAACATAGGCTTCAGCTCAGTAGCCCAAGCCCTTCTTGCTGTCGTAGACCTTCTGCGGATCGTCAGTCGCGGTGTAGAGCTTCGATTCCGTCTGGATCCACTTCGGCGGAACGGTGCCCTTCTCCTTGAAGGCCACGATCGCGTCGAACGCCGGCCCCGCCATGTTCGGCGTCAGCTCGACGGTGGCGTTGGCCTCGCCGGCGGCGATTGCCTTGAAGATGTCCGGCACGGCGTCGATCGAGACGGTCAGGATGTCCTTGCCCGGCTTCAGGCCGGCCTCCTTCATTGCCTGGATCGCGCCGACCATCATATCGTCGTTGTGGGCGTAGACCGCGCAGATCGACTTGCCGCCGTTCTCGGCCTTGATGAAGCTCTCCATCACCTCCTTGCCCTTGGCACGGGTGAAGTCGCCGGTCTGGCTGCGCACGACCTTCAGGTTGGCGTTCTTGGCGACGACGGCGTCAAAGCCCTTCTTGCGGTTGGTGGCGACGCTGGCGCCGACCGTGCCCTGCAGCTCGACGACGTTGCAGGCCTTGCCGCCGACCGTCTTGGCGAGCCACTCGCCGGCGACCTCGCCCTCATGCACGCTGTCCGAGGTGACGGCGGTCAGATAGAGGTCCTTGCCGGAGGGATCGATGTCGCGGTCGAGCAGTACGACCGGGATCTTGGCTTCCTTGGCTTCCTTCAGCACGGCGTCCCAACCCGAAGCCACGACCGGCGCGAGGAAGATCGCGTCCACGCCCTGGGCGATGAAGGAGCGGATCGCCTTGATCTGGTTTTCCTGCTTCTGCTGGGCGTCGGCGATCTTCAGGTTGATCTTGCGCTTGGTGGCTTCCGATTTCGAGACCGAGGTCTCGGCGGCGCGCCAGCCGGACTCCGATCCGATCTGCGAGAAGCCGACGGTCAGCTCCGCGGCGCCAGCGGACGTGGCAAGCAACAAGGCGGCCGTGGCCGAGGCCGCAAAGAGGGCTTTCAGGGTCATCAGACGTTCTCTCCCAAAAAGGTACTGTTTTTTGATGCGCCGCCGCGAACAGCGGTGCCGACGCACCTATTCACCCGCCTCGACGGCCGGTGACGTCCGTTATTTCACGGAACCTAGGGGATGACTAGTCATATTATTTGACTGTAATACTTTTTGAGAGTGACAGGCGCCGGCACAGCCCCACTGCCGCCGAAGATAAGCGTCGGACACAAACAAATTTTAAGTTGTGGATAGGCTGGATCAGCGCAGCTTCATCGCTTCGCGGGCGCGCTGCTCGATCGCGGCCCACGAACCGGCCTTGATGTCGGCCGCGGGTGCGACCCACGAGCCGCCGATCGCAACGACCTTCTTGTGCGCCAGCCATTGCGCGGCGTTGCCGGCATTGATGCCGCCGGTCGGACAGAAGCGCACGTTCGGGAAGGGACCCGCTAGCGCGTCGAGCGCCGCGAGCCCGCCGGCCGGCACCGCGGGAAAGAACTTCACCAGCTCATAGCCCCGCGTCACGCAGGCGATGAGATCAGAGGCGGTCTGAATGCCCGGCGCGAACGGCATCTCGCCGGCATTCGCGGCGTCGAGCAGGCCGAGCGAGAGGCCCGGACTGATCGCGAAGGCGGCGCCGAGCCTGGCGGCGCGCTCGTAGTCCGCCGGCGTCAGCACCGTGCCGATGCCGACGACGGCGTCCGGCACCTCATCGATGATCGCGCGCGCGGCATCGAGCCCCGCCTGCGTCCGCAAAGTGATTTCGATGACGCGGAGGCCGCCGGCGACGAGCGCACGCGCAAGCGGCACGGCATGCGCCGCGTCCTCGATCGTGATCACCGGGATCACCGGCGCCAGCGCGAAGACCGCATCGAGCTTCGCGCGCTTGTCCAAATTGTTCATCACGCCTCGCTCATCGTCAGAATGTCCCGCGGCATCGCGGTGGCCGGGATCACCGCCCCCGGCGCCATGATCACGGCACCGGCGAGCCGGTGGCCGGCCAACGCCGCCTTGCGCGGCGGCGCGCCCTTGATGCGCGCGGCGAGATACCCCGCATTGAAGGAATCGCCGGCCGCCGTGGTGTCGATCGGCTTGAGCACCGCAGGTGGCGCGATGTCGACCAGCACGCCATCGGCATGGATCAGGCAGCCGCGCGCGCCGCGCTTGACCACGACCTCGTTGACCCCGGCGTCCTTGAAGCGACGCAGGCTGACGGAGGCGTCGGCATCGCCGAACAGCATCTGCTCGTCCTCCAGCGTCGGCAGCGCGACGTCGACCAGCGGCAGGATCGCACGGAACGCGCGCTGCGCCACCTCGCGGCTGGCCCAGCCGCGCGGCCGGTAGTTGCCGTCGAACACCACGCGCGCGCCGCGCTTGCGTGCGACCGTCAGGAGCTCGCGCAGCTTGGCCTTGCCGGTCTCGCCATAGAGCGAGAGGCTGATGCCGGAGAGATAGATCCAGTCGAAGCGCGAGAGCCTGTCGAGCATGTCGCGATCGGCGCGATCGAACAGCTCGCGCGCCGGCGCGCGGTCGCGCCAATAGAGAAAGCTGCGCTCGCCCTTGGCATCGCGCTCGATCATGTACAGGCCGGGCACGCGGCCCTCGACCTGCAGCACCTCCGAGGTGTCGATGCCCTCGGCCTGCCAGGCCGCCAGCATCATGGCACTCAGGGGATCATCGCCGAGCGCCGTCACGTAGGAGGTGGGCACGCCGAGCCGGGCCAGATAGAGCGCGGTGTTGAGCGTGTCGCCGCCGAAGCCGCGCCGGAACAGCGAGCCGTCCTCCTGCGCAAACTCCACCATGCACTCTCCGATGCAGGCGACTTTCATCGGCGTCAATCCATCCATCAAAACGTCAAATGAACCTTCATCGACCGGCTGCGATCGCTGGCGAGCTCGAAGGCGGCGACCGCCTGCTCGAATGGCAGCGCAGCCGAGATCAGCGGCTTGACGTCCAGCAGCCCCTCGCCCATCAGCCGCAGCGCCAGCTCGAATTCGCGGTCGAACCGGAACGTGCCGCGCAATTGCAGCTCCTTCGTGACCAGCGTGTTGAGCGGCAAGGTCATCTCGCCGCCGAGCCCGAGCTGGACGATGACGCCGCCGGGCCTCATGACGTCGAGCGCGGCCCGCAAGGCGGCCTGGTTGCCGGAGGCCTCGAACAGCACGTCGAACGTGCCCTTCCCGCTCCGCCACGGATCGAGCGCCGACGGCTCCGCCCCGACATTGAACGCATGGCTGGCGCCAAGCTTGCGCGCCACCGCCAGCGGCGCATCGGCAATGTCGGTGACCACGATCTCGGCCGCACCGCCGTAGCGCGCCACCAGGATCGACAGCGCGCCGATCGGGCCGCAGCCGGTCACCAGCACGCGCTTGCCGAGCAGCGAGCCGGCCTGATGCGCCGCATGCAGGCAGACCGACAGCGGCTCGGCCATCGCGGCCTCACCGAGCGACAGCGACGGCGCGATCGGCACTGCCTGCGAGGCATCGACAGTGACGAACTCGCGGAAGCCGCCCTGCACGTGGGGATCACGCATCGCGCTGCCCATGAAGCGCATGTCGAGGCATTGGTTGCGCAGCCCCTCGCGGCAATAGCTGCAGCGGCCGCAGGGCAGGCTCGGATTGACGGCGACGCGCGTGCCCTCGGCGAGGCCGGTCACGCTCGCGCCGACCGCGGCGACGACGCCTGCGATCTCGTGCCCCAGCGCCATCGGCTGCCTGATGCGCACGGTGCCGAAGCCGCCGTGATGATAGTAATGCAGGTCCGAGCCGCAGATGCCGCCGGCCTCGATCTTGACCCGCACCTCGCCGGGTCCCGGCGCCGGATCGGGAAAGCTGTCGATGCGCAGATCTTTCGGCGCGTGAATGACGACCGCACGCATGGCCGGCCTCCCTGTCTATTGTCTTCCGCGATCCTACATCGCCGCCAGCATGCCGCCATCGACATAGATGGTCTGGCCGTTGACATAGGTCGACGCCTCCGAGGCCAGGAAGATCGCAGTGCCGACCAGCTCGTCCGGCCGGCCCCAGCGCTTCGACGGGACGCGCGACATCAGCCAGTTATTGAAGTCGGGGTTGCTCATCAGCGCCTGGTTCATGTCGGTGAGCATGTAGCCCGGTCCGATTGCATTGGCCTGGATGCCGTGCGCCGCCCATTCGACCGCCATCGCGCGGGTCAGGTTGCGGATGCCGCCCTTCGCCGTGGTGTAGGGCCCGATGGTCGGCCGTGCCAGCTCGCTGCCGAGCGAGCCGATATTGATGATCTTGCCGCTCTTGCGCGGGATCATGCGTTTGGCCGCCTCGCGCCCGATCACGAAGGCGCTGGTGAGGTTGGTCTCGATGACGCGGCGCCACTCATCCGTGGTGAACTCGACCAGCGGCTTGCGGTGCTGGATGCCGGCATTGTTGACGAGGATGTCGATCGCGATCCCCTCGGCGTCGAAGCGCGTGAAGGCGCCGACGACGGCGTCCTCATCGGTCACGTCGAACGGACAGGCCTCGGCCTGATGGCCCGCGGCGCGGAATTCTTCCACGGCAGCCAGGGTACGCGCGGGGTCGGTTCCGTTAATGACGAGCCGCGCCCCCGCCTTGGCAAAACCCTCCGCGATGGCGCGGCCGAGGCCGCGCGAGGAGCCGGTCACCAGTGCGGTCTTGCCGGAGAGATCGAAGAGCGAGGTCGACATTTGTTCAACTCGAATGGGCAAATGCGGGCCGGCATCCTCGGCCACGGGACGCGCGCTGACAAGCGGGTTGTCCGGCACCGGCGGGATCAGACCGGCAAGCGGTTAATGGCCGCCACCGCGGTCATGACCCCGCGGATCTCGGCGAGGCCCTTGAGGCGGCCGACCAGCGGATAGCCCGGATGGGTGCCGCGGCCGATGTCGTCGGCGAGCTCATGGCCGTGGTCGGGCCGGAACGGGATCCGCCAGTCCGGCTCGCCTTCCGCCTTGCGCCGGGCCTGCTCCTTCAGCAAGGTCGTCACGACCGCGACCATGTCGACGTCGCCGCGCAGATGCTCCGCCTCCATGAACGAGCCGTCGAGCATCTTGGTGACGTTGCGCAGGTGCACGAAGCGGATGTGCGGCGCGAACCGCTCGGCGAGCGCCGGGACGTTGTTGTGGCCGCCGGCGCCGAGCGCGCCGGTGCAGAAGGTGAGGCCGTTGGCCTTCGACGGGGCGGCATCGACGATGAACTGCAGATCCTCGGCTGAGGACACCACGCGCGGCAGACCGAACAGGTCACGCGGCGGATCATCGGGATGGACACAGAGGCTGACGCCGCATTCCTCGGCCGTAGGCACCACCTCGCGCAGGAAGCGCGCGTAGTTGGCGCGCAGCTCGGCATGGCCGATGCCGCGATATTTCTCCAGCATGCGGCGCAGACCGGGCACGTCATAGCGGTCATAGGCGCCGGGCAGCCCGGCCATGATGGTCGCGAGCAGCCGGTCCTTGTCGGATTCGGACGCCTGCGCCACCCAAGCCTTGGCGCGGTCGAGCACGTCGGCGGAGAACTCCGCCTCGGCGCCGGGCCGCTGCAGGATGTAGCAGTCGAACGCAGCCAGACGATCCATATCGAAGCGCAGCGCCGTGGCGCCGCCCGGCAGACGGAAGGCGAGCTCGGTGCGGGTCCAGTCCAGCACCGCCATGAAATTGTAGCAGACGGTGGTGACGCCGCAGGCGGCGAGGTTGCGCAGCGACTGGCGGTAGTTGTCGAACAAGGACGTCAGATCGCCCTCGCCCAGCTTGATGGCCTCGGAGACCGGCAGGCTCTCGACCACGCTCCAGCGCAGCCGCAGCGATGAATCGCCTTCAATCACGCCGATGCGCTTGATGATCTCATCGGTGCTCCACACCACGCCGTAGGGGATGTGATGCAGCGCCGTCACGATGCCGGTCGCGCCGGTCTGGCGAACCTGCGGCAAAGTGATGGGATCATCGGGTCCGAACCAGCGCCACGTCTGTTCCATGTCGTCACCTTCCAAAATGAATCACGCGCGCGATCAGCGCCGCCGCCGTGCCCGCGTCCGCGACTCGGCCTGCGCCATCTCCTCCTGCCGGGCAAAGATGCCGTCGGCGCGGCGAAACACCTCGCGCAGATGCCGGCGCATCGCCGCGACCGCCTGGGCCTCGTTGCAGGCGGCCAGCCCGTCCAGGATCTCCTGATGCTGCGCGATCAGGAGCGGAATATGGCCGGCGTCCTCGATCAGGGTGAGATGGCGGACGCGGTCGAAATGGATCTTGGTCTGGCGGATCACCTGCCAGACATGCGGATGCCGGCTGGTGCGGGCGATGGTCTGATGAAACGCCTCGTCATGGGCGTAGAACTCCGCCGGCGTCGCCGCCGCCTTCTGCTTGTCGATCAGCTCGGTCAGCTCGCGCAGCGCCGTCGCATCGATGTAGCGGACGGCCTCGGCAACCAGCGCGCATTCGAGATGCTCGCGGATGAACTGCGCCTCGCCGAACGCCTCGCGCGACACCGGCGCCACCACGCTGCCGCTCTGCGGATAGATGCGCACGAGGTCGACATCGGCGAGCTTGATCAGCGCCTCGCGCACCGGCGTGCGGCTGACGCCGAGCCGCTCGCACAGGTCGAGCTCGGCCATCGGCGTGCCCGGTGGCAGCGCGCCGGACACGATGTCCTCGAGCAGCCGCTCATAGACCTGGTCGGCGAGCCGCCGGCCGGCCTTGCCCTCCAGGCGCGTCAATGGTGTCAGATCGTCATCCATGACGGCAGTCTACCCGATTCACAGGAAGCCGATCGAGATCCACGGCAGGAACACGATTAAGAGCAGCGCAACGACGAGTGCGGCGAGATGCGGCCAGACGTGGCGGATGACCTCATCCGGCGAGGCGCGGCCGATGGCGCAGGCGAGATAGAAGCCGACCCCGAAGGGCGGCGTGAACAGGCCGAGGCCCATCGCGAACACTGCGATGATGGCATAGTGCACCTCGTGCACGCCCATCATGCGCGCGATCGGGAACAGCAGCGGCCCGAACAGCACCACCGCCGGCACGCCTTCGAGCACGCTGCCGAGCACGACGAAGGCGAGCGCCGAGATCAGCAGAAAACCCCAGCGGCCGCCCGGCACGGCGACCATGAGGTCGACGAGCTGCTGCGAGAAGCCGGACTGCGTCAGCGCCCAGGCCATGCCGGTCGCAGCCCCCACCACCAGCAGAATCGCGCCGGACAGCGAGGCCGTATCGACCAGGATGGGATACACCCGCTTCCAGTCGAACTGGCGATAGACGAAGATGCCGACCAGCACCGTGTAGATGACGCCGATCGCCGCGACCTCGGTCGCGGTGGCGACGCCCTCGACCACAGCCGAGCGGATCACGATCGGCAGGCCCAGGCCGGGGATGGCGATCGCGAACAGCCGCAATCGCGTCCTGGCATCGAAGCGCTGCGCGCCGCTCATGTCCTCCTTGCGGGTCTGCATATAGACCACGACGGAGAGCGCGATCAGGCCGACCACCGCCGGCAGCAGCCCGCCGGTGAACAGCGCGGCGATCGACACGCCGGTCACCGAGCCCACCGTGATCAGCACGATCGACGGCGGGATCGTCTCCGACATCACGGCCGAGGCGGAGAGCAGCGATACCAGGTCGCCTTCCGAGCTGCCACGCTGCTTCATCTCCGGAAACAGCGCCGGCGCCACCGCCGCCATGTCGGCCGCCTTGGCACCGGAGATGCCGGAGACGAGGTACATCGCGCCGAGCAGCACATATTGCAGGCCGCCGCGCAGATGGCCGATGAGCGAAACCAGGAACAGGATCATCGCCCGCGCGAGTCCGGCGATCTCGATCAGCGCGCCGAGCAGCACGAACATCGGGACCGCCAGCAGCACCATGTGCGACATGCCCTCGCTGACCCGGCCGGGAACGATCAGGACCGGCACGGTGGTGCTGAAATGCAGATAGGCCACGGTGGCGAGCAGGAAGGTGAAGGCGATCGGCGTGCCGATCACCATGGCGCTGGCGACGAGCACAAAGAAGAAGATGAACAGATTGTAGTTGCCGAGCTCCTCCAGCACAGGCGCGGCGGCATAGAGCGCCCCTGCACCGGCGAGCACGAGGGCCAGAGCGCCGACGATCTGCATGAGGCTCGCCTGCTGGATCAGCCGGTCGACCGCGGTCAGCAGCATCAGCAGCACGCCGACCAGCATCGCGGCCTCGCGATAGCCTTCGCTGATCTCGAGCACGGGCATCTGGCTGATCAGGTGGCTTTCGAGGTGGTGCCAGGACGGCATCACCAGCGCCACCAGGACGGTGCAGACCAGCATCAGGCCGAGCGCATCGGTGCGCGCCCGCCACGCCGGCGACAGATTGCGGACGAAGGCGGTGAGCCGCATGTGCTCGGCGCGTCGCAATGCGACGACGGCGCCGAGCATCGCCAGCCACATGAACAGCACGGTGGCGAGCTCGTCCGACCAGATCAGCGGCGCATTGAAAACGTAGCGCGCGGCGGTCGCCGCGCCGAGCAGAACGAGTTCGGCGATGACGATCGCCGCAGCCAGCGCCTCGACGGCGCGGCCAAGCAGATGATCGAAGCGCGCGAACGCGCCATGCGACGGCACCGAGGTCGTCGCTGTCATGTCAACGGCCATTGCATCCTCCCCGGCTCACACAGGCCGACCGTATTTTCCACCGATCGCAGCTGAAGTCGAAACTACTCTGGCCTCATGGTTCTCAAGGCGATGCAATTGCATCGCCTGAACGCGTCGCAAGGCCGACGCTCCTCACCATGAGGGGCAGGATCTCACCGCAAAATCAGCCCTCGTCCTGAGGAGCCTGCCGGAGGCAGGCGTCTCGAAGGACGGTGGCAGGCACGCTGTCGACTACGCGGTCTCTCACGCAAGTCTCACAGCTGACCGACGGATTTCTCCAGCAGCCCCCACGCCTCGGTACCGAACTTGGTCTTCCATTCGGTGTAGAAGCCGGCGGTGCGCAGCGCATCGCGGAACGGCTTGGTGTCGACCTTGTTGAAGGTCACGCCAGCGGCCTGCATTTCCGCCTGCGCCTTGTCGTTGAAGCTCTGGATGTCCTGGCGCTCCTTGACGGCGGCCTCCGACAGCGCCGCGGTGACGGCGTCACGGACGTCGGCAGGCATGACATTCCAGCGCGCTGCATTGGCGAAGATGTAGTGGCCGTCCCAGATATGGCCTGATAGCGCGATGTACTTCTGCACCTCGTAGAGCTTGGCGCTCTGGATCAGCGCCAGCGGATTCTCCTGGCCGTCGACGATGCGGGTCTGCAGGGCCGCATAGAGCTCGCCGAAATTGATCGGCGTCGGCGCCGCGCCGAGCGTCTTGAACAGCGTCACCCACAACGGATTGCCGGGCACGCGGATCTTGAAGCCCTTGAGGTCGTCGGGCGAGGCGATCGGCTTCGCACCGGACGTGATGTTGCGATAGCCGTTGTCGAGGCATTTCGGCAGCACGTGCAGGCCGACCTTGGCGAACTCGCCGCGCACATGGTTGCCGAGATCGCCGTCCATCGCCGACCACACCTGGTCGTAGCTCTCGAACGCGAAGGCCACCGCATTGATGCCGCCGATCGGCACCACCGTCTGGTTCACGCCTGACGTCGACATGAAGTCGAGCGCGCCGCTGCGCACCTGTGAGAACATGTCGGGCTCGCTGCCGAGCTGGCTGTTCGGATAGACCTGCAGGTCGACCAGACCATTGCTCTGCTTCTTGATGACCTCCGACGCCTCGATGATGCGGACGACGCCGGGATGGGTGGCGGGGAACGCCGTGCCGTAACGCAGGCGATACTTCGCCGATTGCGCCCGGGCGGGTGCGAACGCCAAGGCCGAGGCTCCCGCGAGCGCGGTGCCGACGAAGCTGCGACGAGACATGGATGTGGGCAAAGACACTGGCAAACCTCCCCTGCCGGCCCGCTGCGGGGCCTTTGTATGTCATTCCTGTATCTCAAGCCTATAAGGGATACCAAATAAGCTTTCAATAGAAAACTTGTATCCAAGTTTTTGGGTTGCTATACGATGGCAGCCCGCGGTCGAGATGGCGAGAAGGATGGAGGAACGCGTGAAG
This sequence comes from Bradyrhizobium sp. HKCCYLRH3073, assembly GCF_051167995.1. Taxonomy (NCBI): domain Bacteria; kingdom Pseudomonadati; phylum Pseudomonadota; class Alphaproteobacteria; order Hyphomicrobiales; family Nitrobacteraceae; genus Bradyrhizobium; species Bradyrhizobium sp. HKCCYLRH3073. The sequence goes on along the minus strand of NZ_JBNPUD010000001.1, from coordinate 182,661 downwards.
AGCCTCGTGGTGGAGCGGCCCGGCCGCCTGTCGATCGAAACACGCCCCGTTCCCGAGCCTTCGACGGGCGAGGTCCGCATCAAGGTCGAGCGCGCCGGCATCTGCGGCTCCGACATCCACATCCTCCACGGCAGCAACCCGTTCGCGCGCTATCCGCGCGTGATCGGCCATGAATTCTTCGGCAGCATCGACAAGCTCGGCGACGGTGTCAGCGCACGGCTCGGCGCCCGCGTGGTGGTCGATCCCGTCGTCGCCTGCGGCCACTGCTACCCCTGCTCGGTCGGCCGCCCCAATGTCTGCGCCCATCTCGCCGTGCTCGGCGTCCACCGCGACGGCGGCTTTTCCGAATATGCCTGCGTGCCGGCGGCCAACGCGCATCTGCTGCCGGACAGCGTCGACGACGACAAGGCGCCGCTGGTCGAGCCGTTCTCGATCGCCGCCAACATTACCGACCACACCCGCGTGTTCGCCTCAGACGTCGCGCTGGTCTACGGCGCCGGGCCGATCGGGCTGACCGTGATCCAGGTGCTCAAGCACGTCTACGGCGTGAAGCAGCTGATCGTCACCGACCGCATCGATGCCCGGCTCGAAGCGGCGCGGCACAACGGCGCCGACCGCGTCATCAACACCGCCAGGACCGCCCTGCCCAAAGCCCTCGCCGCGGCCGATGTGACGCCGACCTTGATTGTCGATGCCGCCTGCCATCCCGCCATTCTCGCCGAGGCCATCGAGATCGCCTCGCCTGCCGCACGCATCGGCCTGCTCGGCTTCTCGGCCGAGCCGTCGACGATCGTGCAGCAGAAGGTCACCGCGAAGGAGCTCGCGATCCACGCTTCCAGGCTCAACAGCGGCAAGTTCGCCAAGGTCATCGACTGGTTCGCCAGTGGCGCGCTGCAGCCGGAGCGGCTGATCACCCACCGCTTCGGGCTCGGCGCCTACGCGACCGCGTTCGACACCTTCGAGCACAACCAGACCGAATGCTGCAAAGTGCAGCTGATCTTCTGAAGTCCCGGCATGGATCGTCTCAGCCCCGCAACGCTTCCCCGCCTGCCCGCCGGCATCATCAAGCCGGATTACGACCGCGCAGCAATCACAACCGGTATCGTCCATCTCGGCCTCGGCGCGTTCCATCGCGGGCATCAGGCGGTCTACACCGATGCGCTGCTCAAGCACGATCCGCGCTGGGGCATCCTCGGCGTCTCCCTGCGCTCGCCGGACACCCGCGATGCGCTGGCACCGCAAGGCGGGCTCTACAGCGTGACGGCGAGCGACGGCGCCGGCCGGCAGCGCCGCATCATTGGCGCACTCACCGGCCTTGCGGTTGCGCCCGAGGATCCGGCGGCCCTTCTGGCACGCCTCGCCGATCCCGCCATACGCATCCTCTCGACCACCGTCACCGAGAAGGGCTACAGCCACGATCCGGCGACCGGCGCGTTGCGCGTCGACGATCCCGACATCTTGCACGACAGTCTCAACCTCGGCCATCCCCGCAGCACGCTCGCCTTCATCGTCGGCGGCCTGCAACTGCGGCGACAGCGCGGCCTGCAGCCCTACACGGTGCTCGCCTGCGACAACCTTCCGGCCAATGGCCACACCTTGCGCGGTCTGGTGATCGCCTTCGCCGGGCTGGTCGATCGCGATCTCGCCGCATGGATCACGGACAACATCCGCTTTCCCTCGACGATGGTCGATCGCATCGTGCCTGCCACCACCGATGCCGACCGCGCCGACGTCGGCGCCGCGCTCGGCCTCGATGATGCATGGCCCATCGTCACCGAGCCGTTCAGCCAATGGGTGATCGAGGATGATTTCGCCGGCGCGCGCCCCGCCTGGGACGTCAGCGGCGCACAGTTCGTGCGCGACGTCGCCCCATTCGAGCTGATGAAGCTGCGCCTGCTCAACGGCGCGCACTCGACAATCGCCTATCTCGGCTATCTCATGGGCTGCGAGACCGTCGCCGCGGCCATGGCCGAGCCCGAGCTGGCCGGCCTCGTCGAGGACATGATGCGCGAGGAGGTGACGCCGACGCTGCCCGCGCTCGGCGGCTTCGACGTCGCAGCCTATCGCGCCGCGCTGCTGCAGCGCTTCCGCAATCCCGCGCTCAAGCACAAGACCGCGCAGATCGCGATGGATGGTTCGCAGAAGCTGCCGCAGCGTCTGCTCGGCACCATCGGCGACCGCCTCGCCCGCGGCCTTCCCATCACCCGGCTTGCGCTCGCCGTCGCCGGGTGGATCCGCTACGTCAGCGGCACGGACGAGCGCGGCCAGCCGATCGCGCTGCGCGATCCGCTGGCAGCGCAGTTGCGCGCGCTCGCCGACGAGGCCGGCCCGGTCGCCAGCCGGCTCACGCCGGCGCTGCTGTCGCTCACCTCGGTGTTCGGCAGCGAGCTGCCACGAGACCCGCGCTTCGAGTTCGCAATCGAAACGGCCCTGGACGATCTGTTCCAGAAGGGTACCCGTGCCACGGTGGCGGAGACGCGACGGGCCGCCCGCTGAACATCGGCTTGGACGCAGCTCCGGCTCCGGCGACCGCCGACATCAGCCGCCTGGCAGCAGCTTGCCGGGATTCATCAGGCCGTGCGGATCGAGCGTGCGCTTCAGTTGCAGCATCAGCTCCAGCTCGAGCGGCGGCTTGCACAGCGGCATCTCTGCCGTGCGGAGCTGGCCGATGCCGTGCTCGGCGCTGATCGAGCCGCGGCGGCGGGTGATTTCGTCATGGACCAGGCGGGTGATGCGCGGACCGTACCGATAGAACTCGTCTTCGCTCATGTCGAGCGGGCGCATCAGATTGTAGTGCAGGTTGCCGTCGCCGAGATGGCCGAACACCATCGGACGGATGCCGGTCAGCGCCGCGCCGACCGCAGCGTCCATGACCGTGACGAAATCGGCGATCTCGGCGACGGGCACCGAGATGTCGTGCTTGAGCGCCCTGCCCTCCCGGACCAGAGCCTCGGAGACGCTCTCGCGCACCCGCCAGAACGCCTTGGCCTGGGTGCCGTCCTGGGCGACGACGGCGTCGGAGGCGAGCCCTTCCGTCATCGCGGCGGCCAGCGTGGTTTCGAGCCGTGCGGTCAGCGCGGCTTCCTCGCCGATATCGCTCAGCTCGATCAGGACAGCAGCCTCGGGAAGTGCAGCGAACGGCAGCCGTATATCCGGCATCTGGCGCAGGATCATCTCGAGCGTTGCCGAGGTCAGGAACTCGAATGCGGTGAGGCGATCGCCACAACGCGCGCGCGATAGCCGCAGCAGGTTCAGCGCGGCGGCCGCATCGGCGACCGCGACGAACGCGGTGGCGCGTGCGGTCGGCCGCGGAAACAGCTTCAACACGGCGCCGGTGATGACCCCCAGCGTGCCTTCGGAGCCGATGAAGAGATCGCGCAGCGCATAACCGGTGTTGTCCTTGCGCAAGGCGCGCAGGCCGTCCCAGATGCGGCCATCCGGCAGCACCACTTCGAGCCCCAGCGTCAGCTCGCGCATCACGCCATAGCGCAGCACGGCGACGCCGCCGGCATTCGCGGCGAGATTGCCGCCGACGGTGCAACTGCCCTCCGAGCCGAGGCTGAGCGGAAAGAACAGGCCGGCCTCGCGCGCCGCGTCCTGCACCGTCGCCAGCACGATGCCGGCGTCGACGACGATGGTCTGGCCGACGGGATCCACCGCTCGGATGCGGTTCATCCGCGACAGGGACAGCACGATCGCCCGGCCGCTCGCATCCGGAGTCGCGCCGCCCGACAGGCTGGTGTGTCCGCCCTGCGGCACGACGGCCACGCGGGCGGCGGCACAGGCCTCCATCACGGCCGCGACCCCGTCCGTCGATCCCGGCCGAACCACCGCCAGCGTGGCCCCGTGATATTTGCCGAGCCAGTCGTGCAGATAAGGCGCCTGATCCTCGGCCGCGACGAGAACATGCGCGACACCGACGAGGCGTTGCAGGCGTTCGATCAGCTCCGTCATGACGCGCGCTTCGATGGCTCCAGAGGCTGCACTTGCGATGCGCACAAACTAACAGGACAGTGCCTCGCGTCCCCAATACCGAGTTGTCCGCCACCCATAATCGAATGTTATGGGCGGCTCAGGCGGACGCGAAAGCCACCGGCGGGGCGATATGCGGGACGGCGTCGACCAGCTCGCGCGTGTAGTCGGTCTGCGGATTGGCGAACAGCGCCCGGCTCTCGCCCTGCTCGATGATGAGACCTGTGCGCAGCACGATGGTGCGGTCGCACATCATGCGCACGACATTGAGATCGTGGCTCACGAAGAGGAAGGCGAGGTTGTCCTCGCGCCGCAGCCGGTTCAGGAGCTGCAGCACCACGGCCTGCACGGAGACGTCGAGCGCCGCGGTCGGCTCGTCCAGCACCAGCAGCCGCGGCTTGCAGGCAATGGCGCGGGCGATGCCGACGCGCGCCTTCTGCCCGCCGGAGAGCTGATGCGGAAAGCGCGACAACAGCTCGCGCGGCAGGCCGACGCGATCGGCGCATTCCTCGACGCGCTGGCGCAGTCTGTCGCCTGAGCGCATGTTCATCAGCCGCAGCAGCGGATGGGCGATGCAGTCGAACGCCGTGTAGCGCGGATTGAGGCTGTCGTTCGGATCCTGGAAGACGATCTGGATGTCCTTGCGCAGCTCGCTCGCGTGAAAGTCGCGAGCCGGAATCTGGCCGATCGCCTGGCCGTCGAACAGGATCTCGCCGGCGCTGGCGTCGATCAGACGGCAGATCATCCGCGAGGTCGTGCTCTTGCCGGAGCCGCTCTCGCCGACGAGACCGACGCTCTCGCCGCCGCGCATCGTCATCGAGAAGTCGGCGACGCCGACCGTACCGTCGTCGAAGCGCTTGCTGACGCCCTTGACGTCGAGCAGCAGCGGCGTGCCGTGCGGCAGCGGCGGCAGCTCCGTCACCGTGACCAGGGGAATTTTTTCGCCGTCCGGCACCAGATCCTCGACACGCGAGGTTGCCGTCGGCGAGGCCGCAACGAGGCGCTTGGTGTAGGGATGCTGCGGCCGGTGGAACAGCGTCAACGGCGCGGCCTCCTCGACCAGCCTGCCCTGCTCCATCACGACCACGCGCGCGCAATAGCGCGCGGCAAGCCCGAGATCATGCGTGATCAGGATCGTCGCCATGCCGCGCTCGGCGGCGATCTTCGCAAGAAGATCCATGACCACCTTCTGCGTGGTGACGTCGAGGCCGGTGGTCGGCTCGTCCGCGATCAGCAGCTGCGGGCTGCAGGAGATCGCGATTGCGATCATCACCCGCTGGCACATGCCGCCGGAGAGTTCGTGCGGATAGGCGCCCATGCGGCGCCCGGGATCGCGGATCTGCACGGCCTTCAGCAGCGACAAGGCCTCCGCATGCGCCTCCTGCCGCGACAGCCGGCGATGGGCGAGGATCGCATCCGCGATCTGCTGGCCGATGGTGCGGATCGGGTTGAGCGCGGCACGCGGATTCTGGAAGATCATCGCCATGGCCGCGCCGTGCAGGCTGCGCAGATCGGCACCGCCGGCCCGGGTGACGTCCTGGCCCTTGAAGCGGATGCAGCCATCGGTGATGCGGCCGGCCTTGTCGAGCAGATGGGTGATGGCAAAGCCGGTCACCGATTTGCCGGAGCCGCTCTCGCCGACCAGTCCAAGCATCTCGCCCGGCTGGAGCGACAGCGACACGCCGCGCACCGCCTCGACGAGCCCACGGCGGGTCGAGAAGGTCACTTTGAGATTCTCGACCTCGAGCAGCGGCTTGGAAATATCAGGCGCCGTCACGTCCGCATCCTCGGATGCGCCCCAGCTATTTGTGTTCTGACGAGACATCATGTGCGCATCCGGGGATCCAGGATGTCGCGCAGGCCGTCGCCGAGCAGATTGAAGCACAGCACGGCGCTCATCAGCGCGAAGCCGGGAAACGCCACCAGCCACCAGCGCCCGGTGGAGATGAAGCGGGCGCCCTCGGCGACCATGATGCCCCATTCCGGCGTCGGCGGCTTGACGCCGAGGCCGATGAAGGAGAGGCCCGCGGCATTGAGGATCGCCCAGCCGAGATTGAGCGACATCTGCACCGCCATCGCCGGCAGCACGTTCGGCAACAGGAAGCGCAGCACGACAGCAACATGGCTCTCGCCACAGGCACGCGCGGCCTCGACCCAGCCGAGATTGCGGCGGATGTTCACCTCGGCGCGGGCGAAGCGGATGTAGAACGGCAGGTTGATGATCGCGGTCGCGATCACGATGTTCTCGACGCGGTTGCCGAGCGCCGCGACCATTGCCATCGCCAGCACGAACAGCGGAAACGCCATCAGCACGTCGACGAAGCGGCCGACCGCCTTGTCGAGACGGCCGCCGGCATAGCCGCACAGCGCACCGATGACGGAGCCGAGCGCAAAGGACACCGCGACCGCCGTCACCGCGATCGTGAGGTCGAGCCGGCTGGCGACGATCAGGCGGCTGAGCACATCGCGGCCGAGCTGGTCGGTGCCGAACCAGTGCGCGGAGCTCGGCGGCTGCAACGCGGCAGAGACCTCGGACGCAACGGGATCGTAAGGCGCCAGCCACGGCGCAAGGACCGCGATCAGCGCCAGCAGCAGCGCGCCGCCAGCCGCGACGGCGGTGACCGGATTGCCGCGCAGCACGAAGGCCGTGTGGCGCAGGGTCGAGGCGGTCTCTATCGTGCTCATGCTCACGCCACCGTCGCCCTGGGATCGGCGATGCCATAGAGCACATCGACCAGGAGATTGACGATCACGAAGATCGTCGCCATCAGCAGCACGAAGCCCTGTACCGGCGCGTAGTCGGAGACCAGCAGCGCATCGAGCGCGTAGGAGGCGACGCCGGGCCAGGAGAACACCTTCTCCACCAGCACGTTCGCGCCCAGCATGGTCGAGAACACGATGCCGGCGATGGTGATGACGGGAAGGATCGCGTTCCTCAAGGCATAGGTGACGACGATGCGCCACCACGACAGCCCGACCGAGCGCGCGGTGCGGACGAAATCGCTGCCGAGCGAGACCAGCATCGAGGCCCGCGTGATGCGCGCCAGCGGCGCGATCACGAACAACGCCATGGTCAGCGCCGGCAGCATCAGCTGCCGCGCCGCCGCCCAGCAGCCCTCGACATCGCCTGCGAGCAGGAAGTCGATGATCAGGAAGCCGGTGCGCGATGGCGGCATCGTGGTGAAGATATCGATCCGCCCTGTCGGATCCGGCGCGAAACCGAGCAGATAATAGAACACGTAGATCAGCAGGAGCCCGGAGACGAAGGTCGGCACGCAGACGCCGAATGAACAAAATAGCCGGACGCCGTGATCGACCAGCGAGCCCGGCCGCAGCGCAGCCAGCACGCCGAGCGGCACCGCCGAGACCAGCGCGATCAGCAGCGCCGTCAAGGTCAGCTCCAGCGAGGCCGGCAGTCGCTCCTTGAGATCCTTGGCGACCGGCTGCCCGGTCATCATCGAGCGGCCGAGGTTGCCGCGACCGACATCATAGAGGTAGATCGCGAGCTGATTCGGCAGCGGCTTGTCGAGCCCGAGCTGCCGGCGGATGACCTCGATCTCCTCCTGGCCGGCATTGGGGCCGGAGGCAAAGAACACGGCCGGATCCCCCGGCAGCACGCGCATCAAGAGGAAGGTGAAGACCAGGACACCGAACAGTGCCGGCAGCGACGAGACGAAACGCCGTCCCGCCCGCAGCAATGTTGCGCCGATCGTGCCCATGGTCCTCAGCCGTCCCGGTTACTTGCGGCTCAGGTTACGATAATCGACCTGTCGCGTGAACTGGTAGACGTAGCCGTCCACCGTCGGCTGCATCACCGCATCCTGCGCCGCCTGCCAGATCGGGATCTGGAACATCTTGTCGAAATGGATCGCGTTGAGCGCCTTGCCCTGCTCCTCGTATTTCGCCTTGTCGGCCTCGAAGCGCGCCTCCTGCGCGATCTTCTCCAATTCGGCATTGTCGGTCGAGGAATAGTTCCAGCGCTGCTTGCCGGTGTAGAAGTTGCGGTAGAAATAGTCCGTCGAGGGCAGCCAGGCGACGATGCCCTCGGTGAAGAACGGCAGCTTCTTCTCGTTGATCGCGGTCGACATCTGCGCGTCCGGCAGCTTCTGGATGTCGACCTTGATGCCGATCTTGGCGAGCTGCTCCTTCACCAGCGCCGCCATCGGCTCGGCGGTCGCGGCCTGGCCGACATTGAAGCTGAAGGTGGTCGAGAAGCCGTCGGGCATGCCGGCGTCCTTCAGATAGGCCTTGGCCTTCTCCAGGTCGAGCTTGATCGGCTGCGGGATCGGATAGCCGCCGCTCGGCGGCTTGCCGTCGGCCCAGGTCGCGCCATAGAGCGGCGCGCCGCGGCTGAACAGCGCGGCCTTGAACATGTCGTCATAAGGCAGCGCATAGGCGATCGCGCGGCGCACATTGACGTTGTCGAACGGCGGAATGGTGTTGTTCATCGAGATGAAGGTCACCGCATTATACTGCGGCGTCGAGATCACCTTCAGCTTGCCCTTGCCCTCCAACGACTGCACGTCGCTGGCCTGCAGGTCGATCACGAGATCGGCGTCTCCGCGCTCGACGAGGTTGGCGCGCGTCGCCGGCTCCGGCACCGACTGGATGATCAGCCGCTTGAACGCCGCCGGCTTGTCCGGCGTGCCGCGATTCCAGGCCTCGTTGCGCTTGGCGATCACCTGCTCGCCGGGCTTGAAGGTCTCGACGATGTAGGCGCCGCTGCCGGCCGCATTCTCCTTGGTCCAGTTCAGCGCCCACGGATCTTCGGCCGTCGCATGCGCCTTGGCGAGCTTGGAGTTGATGATGATCGGATAGACGGTGGCGAGGTTCGGCAGCGCCAGCTTGTCCGGCTTCGGCAAGGTCACTTCGAACGTCAGGGGATCGATGACCTTGAACTGATCGGCCGACGTCAGCGACCCCGTCAGCAATTGCGCCTTGCCGAGGATCGGCGCGGTGACGCAGCGGTCGAGCGACCATTTGACGTCCTCGGCGGTGACCGGCGAGCCGTCCTGGAACTTCGCATCAGGGCGCAGCTTGAAGGTGATCTTCAGACCGTCGGCGCTGACAGAATAGGATTCGGCGAGCTCGCCGGTGATCGTGTCGAGATCGAACACCCACTTACCATTGAGCTGCTTGCGGCCGAACGACACCAGCCGGTCGTAGCTCGACATCGACAGCGCGAAGGCCTCGCGCGTCGAGCCCGGAATGTTCGGATCGAGCGTGTTGACGGTGGCGCCGGTGACGTAGCGCAGAGTCTCGGCGCGGCTCTGCGCATGCACCGACGGCGCAGCCAGCATCACCGCGAGCAACGCGGTCGCCGCGAACAACGAACGTTTGGACATCTCGAAACTCATCGCCCCTGTTCCCTCATTGGTCTCAAAATCCGGCACTGAAATCGCGCGTCGGCGGAGATCCGCGACGCGCTACCATGAGATCGACGCACAAGATCGACGCTCAGCATCGACGCTCAACAGCAAATCACGTGCCACGGCGCACCGTCGCCTGCTTCACATCATAGGCCCGGAAGTTCGCCCAATGCTTGTCGATATCAGCCGTGAACAGCCCACGCGTCAAACCATGCACGAGCTTCGGCACTGCGGTCGTCATTGCGTTGATCGACGATCCCGACGCGCCGAAGCTCATCGTCGAGGCGATGGCGAACACGTGAATGTTGCCGATCCACGGCGTCTCTCCCGCGTTGCGCTCGCACAGCGCATAGTCGTCTGCAAGATAAGGGAAGGCGCCGAGCCGATCGTTGCGTTCGCTCGCATCGGGCGTGTAGCGGTCAGACCAGCGCGCGATGTTGGCCGCGAAGCGCCGCAGCTCCGGCCGCTTTGCGAAGTCCATCGAGATGCCGGTTGCGCTGATCACGAAGTCCGCCGTGATCTCGCCCTTCGCTGTCTGCAGCACGACGCCGTCGGCCGTCTCGCGCGCGCCCGTGACCGGCGCGCCTTCTTGCAGGCGGAACGCCGCGTGGCGGGCGCAGCGATCATAAGTGTGCTGCGGAAAACCTTCGCGCAGTTCCAGGACTGCGCGCATGAAGCGCCAGCGCCAGGCATCGTCGAGCTCGGAGAAGTGCCTGAGAAAGCCGCGGAACGTCAGCCAGCGATAGGGCTGGATCAGCTGGATTTCCGCGCGGCGGCATAGCAGATCGACGCGCGCCGCACCGGCTTCGAGTGCAGCCGCCGCATTGTCGAACGCCGAGGCACCGGCGCCGATCACGGCGACGCGGCGGCCGCGCAGGCTGTCGAAATCGATCTCGGCGCCGGAATGGGCGCCGCGCGTGGCGGGCAGATGGCGCAGCGGCTCCGGAATGCTCCAGTCGCCCATCCCCTCCTGCCCGGTCGCCAGCACGATCTTGCGGGCATGGATGGTCGTCTCACCATCCTTGCGGCGCACGGTCGCCTGCAGCAGTCCGTCAGCGGCGGGTGCGATATCGACGACGTCGCAGCCGTTGCGCACGGGAAGGTCGAGCACCTCGCGATACCAGGCGAGATAGTCTGCCCAATATTCGCGCGGAATCAGATCAAGATTGCGCCAGCTCTCGCCGCCGAACTTCGCCTCGTGCCACGCCTGATAGGTCAGACAAGGTATGTCGAGATCGGGTCCGGTGAAGTCTTTCGGGCTGCGCAGGGTCGGCATGCGCGCATAGCTGAGCCACGGTCCTTCGCGGCCTGCCTCAGCCTTGTCGAGCACGAGAATGTTGCCGACGCGGGAGCGCAGCAGCGCGAAGGCGGTCGCGAGACCCGATTGCCCGCCCCCGACGATCAGCACATCGAACGCAGGTCCGCCATCGGGACCGGTGACAGGCGTCAGCCATGGCATGCTGGGATGCGCGATCCTGGCAAGATCGCTGCGAACCTGGGCCGTCAGCGCGGCAAGACCGTCGCTCATGCCGGCCACCGGATGAAACACGCGCAATCGCGATCGGAACGCTCGCTGTCGCTCACGCTCTCTCCATCAGTCATGTCACCCGGCACGCGAAGCTTAGCAAAGCAGGTCTGGGACCGACCATACCGATTTGTCCGCCGCCCATAACAGCTTGTTATGGGGCGGCAGCCGCGGCTAGAGTCGACAGCCATCCACAGCGAGACAAGAGGTCGCATGCCGCTCAATCTGCGCCAGATCGAGGTGTTCCGCGCGATCATGATGACAGGCTCGATCAGCGGCGCTGCGCGCCTGCTCTCGGTATCGCAGCCCGCGATCAGCCGGCTGCTGGCCTATACCGAGGATGGCCTCAAGCTCAAGCTGTTCGAGCGCATCAGCGGCCGGGTGCAGCCGACGCCGGAGGCCAAGCGGTTGTTCGCCGAGGTCGAGCACGTCCATCGCGGCGTCGCGCGCATCAACGACCTCGCCGACGAACTGCGCGCCGGCGGCACCGGCACCATCCGCGTGGTGGCGAGCCCGAGCGCGGGCCACGGCATGGTGCCGGAGGCACTGTCGCGGCTGCGCGGCCGCTTTCCAGATCTGCGCGTCGAGTTCGAATCGTTGACCCTGCTGGAGATCGTCGGCCGCGTCGGCACAGCCCGCGCCGATCTCGGCATCACTGTGCTGCCGGTCGACGAGCCGACAGTCGCGGTAGAGACGATCGCGGAGGGCGCGCTACACGTGATCATGCCGGCCGACCATGCCCTGACGAGGCTGCGCAGCATCAGGCCGAAGGACATGCTGCCCTATCCGCTGGTCGGCTTCGGCCCGCAGACGCCTTATGGTCACATTGTGAGTTCCGCGCTGGCCGGCGGCCCGGAGCCAACGACGATCGTGCGCTACACGCCCGACGCCTGCGCCATGGTGCGGGCCGGCGCGGGCCTTGCGGTGGTCGACGAATTCGTGCTGCGCGGCCGCGCCTGGACCGACCTCGCCGCGCGCCCGCTCGCGCCGAAGACGCCGATGCGGGCATATCTGCTGACGCCTCGGTTCGAGCCGCTGTCGCGCAACGCAGCCGCACTCGCGGATATTTTGCGAGGGCGGGATCGCAAGCCTGTGGCTACGAAGCGTTGAGTTACGCCGCGAGCCAGCCGCCATCCACCGGCAGCACGATGCCTGTGGTGAACGACGCCTCGTCGCTGGCCAGGAACAGCGCGGCCGCCGCGACCTCGTCGGCCTCGCCAAAACGTTTCATGGCGTGGCGCTGGCGCGAGGCCTCGCGCACCGGCTCGGGATCGGCGTGGCGCGCGAAGCTCCGACGCAACAGCGGCGTGTCGATCGCGCCGGGGGCCAGTGCGTTGACGCGGATGCCATCGGTGGCGAAGTCCACCGCCATGGTGCGGGTCAGGCTGATGATCGCGCCCTTGGCGGCGATATAGGCGCTGTTGCCCTTGCCGCCGGCGACCGCAAGCTGCGACGCGACGGTGATGATCGAGCCGGCCTTCTGCTTCTGCATGATCGGCACGGCGACTTTCGCCCACAGCCAGGTGCCGCCGACATTGGCGCGGAACACCGCATCCCAATCCGCCGGATCGGTCGTGACGACGGTGCCGCCACAGGAGAAACCGGCCGCGGTCATCAGCACGTCCAGCCGGCGGCGCGCGGCGGCCACGCTCTCGATGGTTGCCTTGGCAAAGTCGGCGTCGCCGACATCGCCGACATGGACGCTGCCGTCGCCGCCCGCGTTGCACACCAGCGCCAGTGTCTCCTTGGCGCCTGCAGCATCGCGATCGACCAACGCGAGGAACGCACCTTCGCGCGCGAACATCACAGCACTGGCGCGGCCGATGCCGGAGCCGCCGCCGGTGATGACGGCGACCTTGGCTTTGAGCCTCATCTCAGTCTCTCCCGTACTGATCGAACCAGCGGCCGAAATGCTCGGCGGAAGCCGCGCAGTCGAAGCGCGCGCGCCAGCCGAACTCCTCGGCCAGCCGCGTCGTCGACAGCCGGCCGCGATTGGGCGCGAACACCGGCACCGTCGGCGTTTCCCCCTGCTCCTTGAGCCGGCAGGTGAATCCAGCTCGACCGGTCGCGAAGGCGCGGCCCCAGGTTTCGGCTGTGAACGTCGCCGCGTTGGAGATGTTGTAGAGCGCGTGCTGCGGCTTCTCAGCCTCCAACAGCAGACAGACAGCATCCGCGACGTCGACCGCGTAAACCCAGTCCTTGTCGCCCGGCTCGCTCAGCAGCGCAGGCTCGTTGCGCGCGCAGCAGGCGGCGATGAGCGCCTGCGGCGAGGGCGTGTCGCGCACGCCGCCGCCGCGCTCGTACGGGCCGAACACGGCGGACAGGCGCACGCTGATGACATCCGTCTTCCACAGATCGCTCAGCCGCGCGGCGACGCGCTCGGAGGCGAACTTGCTGATCGCATAGAGCGACACCGGCTCGCACGGCGTGGTCTCCTCCAGCACGGCAAAGCGCTGACCGCTCGCGCCATAGGACGCCGCCGAGGACAGGTTGATGACCCGGCGGATGCCGCTGCCGCGCGCCGCCCGCAGGATCGGCACCTGCGCCAGCAGATTGACCGCGAGGATGCGCTCGGGGTCGGCGGCATCGCGCTCGACTCCGGCGGTGATCGCAGCGCCCATCACGACGGCATCGCAGCCTTTGCCGATCGCGGCCGCCACAGCGCTCGCATCGGTGACGTCGCCCTGCACCTGGTGCAGACGCTCGCGATAGGGTTCAAACGCACGCTGCGCCGCCGCGGGCAGACCTGTTGCGTCGAAGATCGTCACGGCATGGCCGCGCTCCAGCAGGCCTTGCGCGATGTTGAGGCCGACGAAGCCGGCCCCGCCGAAGATCAGGACATGCATGCGAAACACGCCTCCCCGAGGGCCTCATGGTTCGAGACGGCTGCTGACGCAGCCTCCTCACCATGAGGGGACACGGCTCGCGCGCCGCGAACCTCGCCCTCGCTCCTCATGCTGAGGAGGGCGCGTAGCGCCCGTCTCGAAGCACGAGGCCACCGGCCGACGTGTGCTCGCGCCCTCACAACAGCGTCGCCCCGAAATTCTGCTCGGGGTCCATGTCCGCTACTAGCCGCCCCGTCGGCTTCGCCGCCTCGCCGCCGCTGCGGGCGAGGAACTGGCCCGAGCCGGGCTGCACCGACAGCTTGCCGTCATCGACGATGACGCGGCCGCGCGACAGCACGGTCACCGGCCAGCCCTGCACGCTGCGGCCGGCGAACGGCGTGTAGCCGGCAAGGTCGTGCATCGCGGCATCGGTGATCGTCACGCGCTTGTCGGGATCCCACAGCGCGATGTCGGCATCGGCGCCGATCGCGATCGCGCCCTTGCGCGGATGCAGATTGTAGATCTTCGCCGGCGCCGTCGCCGTCAGCTCGACGAACTTGTTGAGGCCGAGCCGGCCCTTCGACACCATCGCGTCGAACAGCAGCGGCAGCCGCAGCTCCAGGCCCGGCAGGCCGTTGGCGATCTGCTTGAAGTTCGGGTTCGGACCGGCGCGCAGCTTGCCGGTCTCGTCGAAGCGATACGGCGCGTGGTCCGAGGAGATCGTCTGCAGGTCGCCGAGCGACAGCGCCTGCCACAGCGCCTCCTGGTCGGGCGCGCGGCGCGGCGGCGGACTGCACATCCACTTCGCGCCCTCGATGCCGGGCTTGTCGAGATCATCAGCCGTCATGAACAGATATTGCGGGCAGGTTTCCGCGAACACCTTCAGCCCCTGCCCGCGCGCGTCGCGGATCACCTTGGCGCCTTCCGCGGTCGAGACGTGGAAGATCATGATCGGCTGATCGACCAGCGCCGCCATGCCGATCAGGCGGTTGAACGCCTCGGCCTCGGAAAAGCGCGCATGGCTGATGGCGTGATATTTCGGCGCGGTGTAGCCGCGTGCCAGCAGCCGCTTCACCATCCACGAAATGATGCCGTGATTCTCGGCGTGCGCGCACAGCATCGCGCCGCCCTCGCGCGCGGCGACGAGAATGTCGAGCAGCGGCTCGTCGTCGATCTTGAGCCGGTCATAGGTCATGAAGATCTTGATCGAACCGTGCCCCTGCCGGATCAGCGCCGGCAGGTCGCGCTCCAAGGTCTCCTTGGTCGGATCGGCAATGATCATGTGGAACGCGTAGTCGATCACCGCACCCTTGCGCGCCAGCGCGTGGTAGTCCTCGAGCACCTGCGGCAGCTGCATACCGACATGCTGCGCGGCGAACGAGATCACGCTGGTGGTGCCGCCGAACGCGGCGGAGGTCGTCGCGCTCTCGAACGTGTCGGCATTGACGATGCCGGCAGCCGAGAGCTGCTCGATGTGGCAATGGCTATCGACGCCGCCGGGAAGAACGTATTTGCCGCGCGCGTCGATCTCGCGCCTGGCGGGCCCGAGCGCGCGGCCGATCGCCGCGATGGTCTCGCCTGAAATAGCGACGTCGGCCTCGAACGTATCGGTGGTGGTGGCGACGCGCCCGCCTCGGATGATCAGGTCGTAGGCCGGCTCGGTCATCGCGATCTCCTAGTTCTGTCAAATGGAACGCCGTCGACGCGAGATGGCCGCATCGGCCCCATTGCGTCAGCCGTGGCATAGTGATTGCCTGTCACGCGCCGTCAACACTGAAGAAGCAGGTAGCTCCCATGTCCCGCCCGCGCATCACCGTGATCAACCCGAACTCCAACCAGGTGGTCACCGACGGTCTCGCGGCGGCGCTCAAGCCGCTGATGTTCGCGGAGGGGCCCGAGATCGTCTGCGAGACACTGAAGGAAGGCCCCTACGGCATCGAGAGCCAGAAGGACGCGGACAGCGTCACTCTGCCGCTGCGACGCTTCGTCGAGGGCGACAACGCCTCCAGCGCCTTCGTGATCGCCTGCTACAGCGACCCTGGGCTGCATGTCTGCCGCGAGGCCACGGCACGGCCGGTGCTCGGCATCGCCGAATGCGGCGTGCTCACCGCGCTGACCCGCGCCGATACGTTCGGCGTGCTCGCCATCGCGCAGCGCTCGATCCGCCGCCACATCCGCTATCTCCGCCAGATGGGGCTGATGGACCGCCTCGCCGCCGAGCGTCCGCTCGACATGACGGTGGCCGAGACGGCATCTGGTGAAGGCACCTTGGCGAAGATGATCGCGGTCGGCCGCGCGCTGAAGGAGGAGGACGGCGCCGGCGCCATCGTGATGGGTTGCGCCGGCATGGCGCGGCATCGCAAGAACCTGGAGGACGCGCTGGGCATCCCGGTGATCGATCCGACCCAGGCTGCGGTGACCATGGCTCTGGGCGCGGTGGCGTTTGCCAGCTGAGCGCATTGTTTGGTGGCAACACTCGCGCGGCGACCTCGGTGCACCTCGCCCCGCTTGCGGGGAGAGGTCGGATTGCATCGTCAGATGCAATCCGGGTGAGGGGGACTCTCCGCACGGTCGGTGCGCGTGGCTGCCCCTCACCCCAACCCTCTCCCCGTAAGAACGGGGAGAGGGAGCGCACCGAGATCCGCGCGAGGATTTCGCCTACAAACTACAACATTGGGTCACTCCGGCGGCACTGCGCCGGTGCGGCTGGTGATGAGCCCGTAATGCTCGACCCGGCGATGCCGCCCGAAGTCGAAGATCGTCTCCTTGCCGAACCGTGTCGCATCGAGATCGCAAGGTACGACCAGCACCTCGTCGCCCTCCGTCAGCGCTTCCGCGACGATCTCGCCGTCGGGATTGACGATCAGGCTGCCGCCGATCAGGTGATGACCGTCCTCGACGCCAGCCTTCGCGACCGCCACGACCCAGCACGAGTTCTGATAGGCGCCGGCCTGCGCGGACAGCCGGTTGTGGAACAGGCGCTGCTGCAGTCCCTCCGCTGACTTCAGCGAATTCACCGACGGCGTGTTGTAGCCGATCAGCACCAGTTCGACGTCCTGCAGGCCCATGACCCGATAAGTCTCCGGCCAGCGGCGGTCGTTGCAGATCGCCATACCGATGATGCCGCCGAGATTGCGCCAGACGGGAAAGCCGAGATCGCCCGGCTCGAAATAGCGCTTCTCCAGATGCTGGTGGCTGCGCTCCGGTTCAAACTCCTCGTGGCCGGGCAGATGTACCTTGCGATACTTGCCGACGATGTTGCCGGCGCGGTCGGTGAGAACTGCCGTGTTGTAGTGATGCCCATCCGGCGTCAGCTCGGCATAGCCGAGATACATCGCGATGCCGTGCTGCGCTGCGCGGTCGAACAGCGGCTGCACCGCGGCGTTGGGCATCTCGCGCTCGAACCAGGCATCGACATCGGCCTGATCCTCCATGTACCAGCGCGGAAAGAACGTGGTGAGCGCCAGCTCCGGATAGACGATGAGATCAGCGCCCCTGCGCTTGGCCTCGTCCAGCAGCGCGATCATGCGCGTGACGACGGCCTCGCGGCTGTCAGCGCGCTGGATCGGCCCCATCTGGGCCGCGGCAACGTTGATGATGCGCATGATGGAACTCCACAATCAGTTCGTATATGCGCCCTCTCCCCTTGTGGGAGAGGGCATGTATGACGTCTCGGCAAGCTCGGTTGGGTGAGGGGTCTGTCTCCACGAGCGGCACTCGTCGAACGAGACCCCTCACCCGACCGCGTACGCGGATGGCCGTACATGCCCTCTCCCACAAGGGGAGAGGGCGCTGCATCGGACAGCGCTGAGATGACCGGCGGCACCGAACCGATATCGAGAGAGCGGCGTGTGCCACTATGCCGAAAGTACCTGGTGCCGCCATCATCCCGGCCGATGCAGCACCGGGCGCGTGCGCGAGAACGACGGCCGCCCCCGCTTCAGGCCCCACAGCGGTTGCGCCAGCGTTACGACCGCCTCGGTCGGATCGGCGGCATCGATGCAGACGAGATCGGCCGGCGCGCCGACGGTGATGCCGTAGTTGCCGAGCCGCATCAGCTTCGCCGCATCATGGGTCACCATGTCGAGGCAGCCGGCGAGATGGTCAGGGCGCGAGACGTGGCAGACATTGGCGTAGAGGTTGGCCATCCGGATCAGCGAGCCGTCGCCATAGGGCGTGAACGGGTTGAGCACGTTGTTGGTCGAGAGCGAGCAGGTCACGCCCCTCTCGCGCAACGGCTCCAGCGGGACCACGCCGCGCGGGATCGCATGATCCTGCCGCCGTCCCATCAGATGCAGGTCGGTCGAGGGCAGCACGGTCACGGCGACACCGGCATTGGCGAGCTGCGCGGCGATCGCGTTGAAGCGTTCCGGCGGCAGCAGCGACAGCTGCGTGACATGGCCGACAGCGACGCGCCCGCCCCACTTGTACTCCTCGGTCTTGCGGCAGACATATTCGATCTGCATGTGGTCGAGCGTCTCGGCGAGATCGAGATGCATGTCGATGTCGACGTCGTGTTCGCGCGCGATCGCGAAGATGCGGTCGATCTGCGCCGGCGGGTTGGTGTCGAAATACGGGGCGGCGCCGATGGTGCGCGCGCCACGACGCAGTCCTTCGATCAGCAGCTCCTCGGTGCCCGGATAGTTCGTCAGGCCTTCCTGCGGGAACACGCAGATCTCGAGATCGAGCGCCCAGGCGTAGTCGCGCGCGAGCTGTTGGATGGCTTCGAACGCGATGAAGCCGATGCCGGGATCGAGCTCGACATGGGTGCGCATCCGCATCGTGCCATGGCTGACGCAGCGCTCAACGGTCTGCTTCGACCTGGCATAGACATCCTCCGGCGTGAAGTTGCGCTTGGCCGCCGCGGTCTCCCGCACCGCCTCGGCGACTGTCCCCTCCCGGATGCTGCAGCGGTCGAGGATGCAGGTCTTGTCGAGGTGGATATGGGTCTCGATGAAGCCGGGCACGACGAGACAATGTTCGGCGTCGCGCTCCTCCACCTCGGCCGGCAGCGCGGACTCGATGGCGGCGATGCGGCCTTTGGAAATTCCGATATCGGCGCGGCGCAGCTCGCCCTGCTGCGCCAGCACCGCGTTGCGAATGATCAGGTCCATGCCGCCTTTGCCGCCGAAGACTCCCTACGCGCGCCAAGCTGGCGGCGTCGCGTCCAAAAGGCAAGCGCCATGCCAGCGGGCGAGGCCGCGCTGCATTGCAAGCCGGCCGTCGTCACCATTCGTTTACAAATAGATGCCGCCCGGGATACCCTTGTTTGCTGCAGAAAAACTGCTATATTGATGCATGGAAAACGTGAACGCGTTCTGCTCAGGCCCGTCGTCAAGGCGGGCCGTTGCCGTTTTGGGGGTGGCTGTCCGATGACTCGCTCCAACCGCACGGATCATATCCGCCTGACCTCGCACCCGGTGCCAGGCGCCAAGCATAATTTCCCGCTCCACTGGGGCGCCGAGACCGCGCGCGAGCGCGGGCCGATCATCGGCACCGTGTCGCGGCCGCAGGACCGCAACGTGATCGGCAGCCATGGTGGCTCCTACACGGTCTACCGCGCGCTCGCGGTATCATCCGGTGCGCTCGATCCGATCCGCCGCCCCGATCTCACCAACACCCATCCCGCCGCCACGATCGGCCCGTTCGCGCAGTGGCGCGATCCGGCGAAGATCGTCGCGCTCGATCCCTGGGGCCATCTGGTGGCCGAGAATTTCGGCGGCGAGATCGCGGAAGGAATCGATATCCGACCGACCATCGCCGTGACCAAGGCGCGGATCGAGCTCCCTGAGCTGCATGCAGCGCTCGCGGCCAAGCGCCTCGTCCATGACGGCGACGTCGTGCATGCCAATGGCAGCGTCTCGGTGGTGAAGGTCGCGATCGACCCGGTGTGGTACCTGCCCGGCGTCGCCGCGCGCTTCGGCACCAGCGAGACCAGTCTGCGCCGCGGCCTGTTCGAGCAGACCGGCGGCATGTATCCGGAGCTGGTGACCCGGCCCGATCTGCAGGTGTTCCTGCCGCCGATCGGCGGCACCACGGTCTATCTGTTCGGCGACGTCACCAAGCTGAACGACGGCCGAACGAAGATCACGTGCCGCGTACACGACGAGTGCAACGGCTCCGACGTGTTCGGCTCCGACATCTGCACCTGCCGCCCCTATCTGATCCACGGTATCGAGGAATGCGTTGCGGCCGGGCAGAACGGCGGGCTCGGCATCATCGTCTACAACCGCAAGGAAGGCCGCGCGCTCGGCGAGGTGACGAAATTCCTGGTCTACAATGCGCGCAAGCGCCAGGAGGACGGCGACGCCGCAGCGGCCTATTTCGAGCGCACCGAATGCGTCGCCGGCGTGCAGGACGCCCGGTTCCAGCAGTTGATGCCCGACGTCATCCACTGGCTCGGCATCAAACGCATCGACCGCTTCATCTCGATGAGCGACATGAAGCACGACGCGCTGGTGGGCCAAGGCGTCGACATCGTCGAGCGCGTGCCGATCCCGGACGAGCTGATTCCCGCCGACGCCCATGTCGAGATCGCGGCCAAGAAGGCGGCCGGCTATTTCTCGCTGGAGCCGCAGAAACCCGAGGCGCTCGGCGACACCGTCGGCCGCCCGCTCGAGAAGTACTGAGCGCAGCAGCAGATCATGGACGACGTCTCATATCTCCTGTCGGCCCGCGCCGTGCGCGAGCGGTCGCATCAGCTGCTTGCGCTCGGTCTCGCCGACAAGCTGCCGCATTTCCGCATCGACATCGCCCGGCTCGACGCGATCGCCGAAGTCGTGCTTGATGTGACCCGCAAGGCCTATCCCGACGGCGAGGTGCCGTTCCACTCGCGCTGGCGGCATTTCGTGGTCGGTGGTGTCGATCGCTGGGCCGCGATCGCCGACAAAGTGAATTGGCCGAATGCGGCGTCGCGGGCGCGCGCCGAGTTCGATCTCGCCATCGCGAGCGTGCTGCTCGACGCCGGCGCCGGCGCGGCGTGGCGCTATCATGACGAAGCCAGCGGCTTCAGCGTCGGCCGCTCCGAGGGGCTGGCGCTGGCCAGCCTCGAGATGTTCGCAAGCGGCGCGTTCTCGTCCAATGCGAGCGATCCGCTGCGGGCCGATGCGGCGAGGCTCAGGCAGCTCACGGTCGCGGATCTCGAACGCGGTTTTCAGGTCGGTGCCGACAATCCGCTGGTCGGGCTCGAGGGGCGCGTGGAGTTGCTGCGGCGGCTAGGCGCCGTCGTGGCGGCAAGTCCCGAGGTCTTCGGTGCGAAGGACGGTCCGCGGCCGGGTGGCCTGTTCGATCGGTTGGCTGCTGGCGGCCGCATCGAGGCCCCTTCGATTTTGCAGCAGGTGCTGCGTCAGCTCGGCCCGATCTGGCCGTCACGCCTGACGCTGCACGGCACGGCGCTCGGCGATTGCTGGCGGCATCCATCATTGATCACCGATGACGCGACCACCGGTCTCGTCCCGCTGCACAAGTTGTCGCAATGGCTGAGCTATTCGCTGATCGAACCGCTGCAGCGCGCCGGCCTCGTGGTGGACAACATCGACGGCCTCACCGGCCTCGCCGAATACCGCAACGGCGGCCTGTTCGTCGACGGCGGCGTGCTGAGCTTGCGCGATCCCGCCGATGCCGCGCGCGTGCATGAGGTCGATTCTCCGCTGGTGGTGGAATGGCGCGCGTTGACCGTCGCCCTGCTCGACCGGCTGGCCGAACTGATCCGCCGGCGCACCGGCCAGACCGCGGAGCAGCTACCGCTGGCGCGCATCCTCGAAGGCGGCAGCTGGGCCGCGGGCCGCAAGCTCGCCTTCGCCCGCCGCCCGGACGGTTCGCCGCCGCTGACCATCCTCACCGACGGCACGGTGTTTTAAGGGGTTTGGGCCTGAGGTCGCCGACCTCGCGGTTCCGTCATTGCGAGCAAAGCGGGAAGGACGTCTGGATTGCTTCGTCGCTTCGTTCCTCGCCATGACGAAACTGATCAGTTGCGCGTACGGTGGGCAAAGCGCAGCGTGCCCACCATTCCAAGCTGAGCTAAGATCGCGGTGGGCACGGCGCGTCGCGCCTTTGCCCCCCACCGCTTCGGAGATGAAAGCCATGGAAGGCGTCACGGTCGTCGATCATCCGCTGGTGCAGCACAAGCTGACCCTGATCCGCGACAAGTCGATCTCGACCAAGTCGTTCCGCGAGCTCTTGAAGGAGATCGGCATGCTCCTCTGCTACGAGGTCACGCGCGACCTGCCGTTGACCGAGGTCGAGGTCGAGACGCCGCTGGCGCGGATGCAGTCGGCCAAGATCGCCGGCAAGAAGCTGGTGTTCGTGCCCGTGCTGCGCGCCGGCGTCACCTTCGTCGACGGCATGCTCGATCTGGTGCCGACCGCACGCGTCGCCCATATCGGCCTCTACCGCGAGCCGCAGACCTTCACCGCCGTCGAGTACTTCTTCAAGGCGCCGTCCGACCTGCAGGAGCGCCTCGCGGTCGTGGTGACCCCGGTGCTGGCAACCGGCAACAGCGCGGTCGCCGCGGTCGACCGGCTCAAGGAGCGCGGCGCCAAGGACATCCGCATGGTGTGCATGATCGCCGCCCCCGAAGGCGTCGAGCGCGTCCGCGGCCTGCATCCCGACGTCGCGCTCTGGACCGCAGCGATCGACGAAGGCCTCGACGACGACGCCTTCATCGTCCCCGGCCTCGGCGACGCCGGCGACCGCGCCTACGGGACGCGGTAGGGGCATTGGTTGGTAGACACCCATCCAAGGTCGAATCGCGCGACCTGAGTTTTACGCCACACCCTCTCCCTCCGTCATGGCCGGGCTTGTCCCGGCCATCCACGTCGTTCAGCGTCCTCGGATCGACGTGGATGCCCGGGACAAGCCCGGGCATGACGACGCGGAGAGATCCGGGTTCGATAATGACGACCGGAAGATCTCCAGGATTTGTCCTGAGCACGACTGTCACTCCTCATGGTGCGGGGCGCCCCGAGCCCAATCGAGCCATCGCCAACAGCCAGTATGGCAACGCATCTCCGGACGATGCTACGCATCGCCGGGGGAACCATGAGGCCAACGTCCGGGCCTCGCCCTTCGAGACGCCCGCCAAAACGGGCGGGCTCCTCAGAGGATGAGGGGATGAAGCGGTTCGGAAAAGCACCGAGCACCAAGATCGAATCGAGCGCTGCAACAAAGACAGTGATTTGGCCGACGGGCATGGATCTGCCGCTCCATGGTGCAAAATTCCTCGCTTCGCCGCAGATTGTCACGTGCGCGAAACCACGATCTTCGTCAGCAAGATCAATGAACAGCGCGACTTCAAGAGCCTCCACGAAAATAAACCGCTTCCGTAAATCAGAATACCTGTCCTATCCTCTGGGCGTTCCGGTCCGGATGAGGGGCGTACGCGTCGTCACGAAACGTTGGATCGGCAATGCGGTGGACGTGAGAGCATCGAAAAGCGCTTGCGCGGACGAGCGGTGCTGCACGGACGGCGAAGTCGCGTGGTCCTGATACCCCGAAGCTGGTATCAAGCCGGCCGATGTGACGCATCGGACGATGACGGTGGCCAACAAGCCGGGCACCGGGGAGATCGCGTATAAGCCGTAAACCATCGCGCAGGGAAGGCCGGATGCTCCGGTCCGTACCTGTGGTTCTGCCGCGTGCTTTTTTCTGCACGCGGACCATGGGTGCGACCGGCACCCGGCCTTCCCTGCGCCCTCATCACTTGCAGAGGGCACCGACTGCGGCATCACCCGGGCGCTATCAGCGCCGCGGTAGCGATGCAGCCTGCCCTGCTGTTTGACAGAGTTCAATGAGACGAGACATCAGCCGGCGAAGGCGGCCTGCGCCTCCGGCAGCGCCCAGATCTTCTCGATCGCGGCCGCGCCTGCCTTGGTGATCGCGGCCTCGTCACCGTGGAGATAGCGGCCGTCGTGGATCAGCAGCCGGCCGTCGATCATCACCTGGTCGATGTTGGCGCGGTTGGCGAGCGCGATCAGGCCGCGGCGCGGGTCGTGTAGCGGCCGAAGATGTGGATGCGTCATGTCGACGACGGTGAGGTCGGCGGTCGCCCCCGCCGCGATGACGCCGAGATCGTCGCGCTTGATCATGGCGGCGGCCGTCGTGGTGACGGCGTCGATCAATTCCGGCGCGCTCGCCGTCTCGGCGCTTCCCAGCGCGATCTTCGAGATCATCGACGCCGCGTTGAGCTCGCCGAGCAGATCCATGTTGTAGCCGTCGGTGCCGACCGCGGTGCGTATGCCGTGCGCGGCGAAGCGGCCGAAGGCGGCGGTGACTCCGGCGCGCGCGAACACGCGCGGGCAGTTCAGCACGCCGGCGCCGCGCGCCGCCATCAGCGCGAGGTCGGCATCGGTCGAGGCATGGCAGTGCGCGGCCAGCAGATCGGGACCGAGCAGGCCGAGCCAGTCGAGATATTCGGCCGGCGTGCGGCCGCCATGGCGCTGCGCAATCGTCGCGACTTCGCCTGGGCTCTGCGCCATGTGCGTCGTGATGGGAACGTCGAGCTCGCGCGCCCGGCTCGCGGCCGCGCGCAAGAGATCCGGCCCGCAGGTATCCGTCGCGTGCGGACTCATCGCGAGCCGGATGCGGCCGTCGCCCTGGCCGTGCCAGCGCTGATGCAGCGCGTTCCAGGTCGCCATGTCGGCTTCGCCGTCGTCACCGGCATAGTGCACGGTGCCCGAGGCATCCGCCTTGGCGTCCGAGGTCGAGAACAGATAGGGCGCGCCGTAGAAGCGCAGGCCCATCTCGAATGCCGCATCGAACAGCTCCGGGATGGCGTTGCGGAACGGCTCCATCACCGTGGTCGCGCCGCCCTTCAGGAGCTGCAGCACGCCCATGCGGCCGATCGCCAAGCGCTCCTCCGCGGTGAGGATCTCCGCGCCGCGCTTGGACAGCGGCAGCAGCACCGTATAGACGATGCTCTTGTTGTTGCGGCGGCCGTTGCCGTCCTCGGTCAGCGTCCGCGCGATCGCCTCGCTGAAGATGTGGTTGTGCAGGTTCAACAGCCCCGGCAGCACGAATCGGCCCGGACGATCGAACACCTCGTCCGCCGCCGGCCTGTCGCGCGTCACGGCCGCGATGCGCCTGCCCTCGACCAGCACCCAGTGATCGCGCAGCACGTCCTGCGCGCCGTCCCTGCGCGTCAGCACATAGCTGCCGAAGATCGCGGTCGTGCTCATGCGCTCTTCGCTTCCGCCGCCTCGTGACGCTGGTAGTTCGCGGCGATCTCGGCGCCGGTCGTGATCCAGACGTCCTGGCACGATTTGGCGTAGGTCAGGAACTCGCGCAGCAGGCGGAAGCGCATCGGCCGGCCCGAGACCTGCGGATGCAGCACGGTCGTCACCATCGCGCCCCAATCGCGGACTTCGTCCAGCTCATCCTTCCACATCGACAGCACATGCTCCTTCGGAAAGATCGAGCGCGGCGAGAACCGCGCCGACAGGCCGTGCATCCAATCGTCATAGCTCGCGGTCACCGGGATCTCGATCGTGCCCGGCCTGCCGTCGGCGAGGCAATGGCGATAGGGCCTGACGTCGTCGCGGAACGACGACGTGTAGACGATTCCCTGGCGCACCAGCGCTATCCGCAGCTCCTCGCAGAACTCGCCGAACGGCGCGCGGTAGCCGATCGGGCGGATGCCGAGCCGGCGCTGGATCGCCTCGAAGCCGCGCTCGATCTCCTCGACGATGAAGGGATCGCCCGGATCGGGCAGCAGATGGTGATAGCCGTGATGGCCGATCTCGTGGCCCGCCTTCAGCACGGCCTCCGCCATCGCCGGATGCGCATCGACCGCCCATCCCGTGATGAAGAACGTCGCCTTGAGATCGAGCTCGGCGAGCAGCTCGAGCAGCTTCGGCGTGCCGACACGCGCCTCGTATCCGCCGAAGCTCATCGTGACCAGGCGCGCGGCGTGCGCCGGATCCTTCGACGTCCAGGCGCTCTCGGCGTCGATGTCGAACGACAGGAACATCGCCGCTCTGTACGGCGCAGGCCATGGATAGTCCGGCGCCGGCGGCGCAGTGTTGGCGGGAACGACCGGGATCCCCGCGAGCGCCTTACTGTCCAGCATTGATCAGCACCTTCTCGATTCCGTTGTCGCTGAGCTTCCACTTCGCCAGAAGCGCCTTGTAGCTGCCGTCGGCGATCAGGCCCTCCAGCGCAGCGTGCAGCGCGCCACGGAGCTCGTCCGCCTTCACCGGCGTCGCGAGTCCGGTATATTGCAGCGCGATCATCTCGCCGACCGGCGCGTAGGCGTTCGGCTCGAGGTCCATGATGTAGGGCAAGGTCTCGTTGCCCTGCACGGCGGCATCGATGCGGCCCTGCTTCAATTGCGTCCGCGCGTCGGCCGAGCCTTCAGTGCCGACGAACTGGATCGGGCTTGATCCGCAGTTCTTCTCGCTCCAGGCCGCGATCTGGTCCGGAAACTTGGTGCGCCTGGAGGCGCCGACCTTCCTGCCGCACAGCGCGGTCGGCTCCTTGAGCTCGGCCGCGCGCGACGCCTGCACGAAGAAGCGCGGGCCGCTGCGCAGATAATCGATGAAGGTCGCGGTGTCCTGCCGGCTCTTGTAGTCGGTCATGCCGGTCAGGATGATGTCGAAACGCTGCGTGGCGAGGCCCGGCATCAACTGGTCGAAGCTCGTCTCCTGCCAGACAGCCTTGACGCCGAGCTTCTTGGCCAGCGCCTCGCCGAGCTCGACATCGAAGCCGGTCAGGGTCGATGTGGCCGGATCCTTGAACTCCATCGGCGGATAGTTCGGCACCACCGCGATGCGCAGGCCGTTCTGATTGATCTCGGCCGGCAGTTCGGCGGCGAGAGCCGTGCCCGCCACGGCGGCGCTCATGAGTCCAGCCAACACGATCCACTTCAAATCCATCACCTCACCCCACTTCCGCTGCCAGAAACGCTCTTGTTCTCGCCTCGCGCGGCGCGCGCAGCACCTCGCGGGCCGGGCCGCTCTCCACGATCACGCCCTGGTCCATGTAGACCACCCGGTCGGCGACCTCGCGCGCAAAGCCGAGCTCATGCGTCACCACCAGCATGGTCATGCCGGATGTCGCGAGCTCCTTCATCACGGCAAGCACCTCGCCGACCAGCTCCGGATCGAGCGCCGAGGTCGGCTCGTCGAACAGCACCAGCCGCGGCTTCATCGCAAGCGCCCGCGCAATCGCGACGCGCTGCTGCTGGCCGCCCGACAATTGTGACGGATAGGAGCCCGCCTTGTCGGCGAGGCCGACCCGGCGCAGCAGCGCCATCGCCTCGTCCTTCGCCTCGGCCGGCCTGCGCCTCTGCACCTGCACCGGCCCCTCGATCACGTTCTCCAGCGCCGTCAGGTGCGGAAACAGGTTGAAGCGCTGGAACACCATGCCGCAGGCGAGCCGCTGCCGCGCGATCTCGCGCTCCGACAGCCGGTGCAGCCGGCCGTCCTGCTCGCGGAAGCCGAGCAGCGCGCCGTCGAGCCAGATGCCGCCGCTGTCGGCCGTGGTCAACTGGTTGACGCAGCGGAGCAAGGTGGTCTTGCCGGAACCGGATTGCCCGATCAGGCAAACCACCTCGCCCTCGAAGACGTCGAGCGAGACCTGCTTCAGCGCCTGAAATTCACCGAAGCGCTTGCTCAGTTGGCGGATGGCGACCAGCGGCCTCATCAGCGGCCGCCTCGCGCGATGCCGCGGGCAAAGCGGCGTTCGAGCAGCATCTGCAGCGGCGTGAGGATCGAGACCACGAGCAGATACCACAGGCCGGCGACGATCAGGAGCTCGATGACGCGCGAATTGGCGTAGTAGATGTTCTCGGCCGAGTGCAGCACCTCCGGATACTGGATCACGCTGGCGAGCGAGGTCGCCTTGACCAGGCCGATGAACTCGTTGCCGAGCGGCGGGATCACCACGCGCATCGCCTGCGGCAGAATGATCCGGCGCAGCGCCTGCAATCGTCCCATGCCGATCGCCTGCGCCGCCTCGTATTGCCCGATATCGACCGACAGCAGGCCCGCGCGCATCACCTCGGACGTGTAGGCGCCCTGGTTGATGCCGAGCCCGAGCAGCGCGGCCAGGAACGGCGTCATCACATCGACCGCGCGCGCGCTCCACAGGCCGGGAATGCCGATGGTCGGAAACACCAGCGCCAGATTGAACCACAACAACAACTGGAGGATCAGCGGCGTGCCGCGGAACAGCCAGGTGTAGCCGGCGGCGACCGACCGCAGCACCGGATTGGGCGACAGCCGCATGATCGCAACGACGACGCCGAGCGCGATTCCGAGCATCATCGCCAGGACCGCCATGACCATCGTGTTGACGATGCCGCGCAGGATCACCGGCGCCGTCAGGAAGCGTTCGACGAACACCCACTCGATCTGCCCCTTGGCGAAGGCCCGCCCGATCGCGACGAGGACGACGACGATGACCGCGGCCGCGAGCCAGCGGCCCCAATGCGCCTGCCGCGCAATCCCGTGTCCGGACAGATCCGGGAAGCCGTCGGCCAGGGCCTCGCTGCGGCTCATTGCGGCGCCGCGTTGAGCATGGGCTCGCGGACCGCATTGGCCCCGAGCCCCCATGTGTCCAGGATGGCCTTGTAGCTGCCGTCGGCGATCATCGCCTTGAGCTGCTCGGTCACCACTTCACGCAGCGCGGCATCGTCCTTGCGGAGCATGATGCCCTGGTAGCCGAAGGCGATGGGCTCACCGACGATGCGATACTTGCCGGCCTCCTGCGACTGCGCATAGGGCAAGGTCTCGCTGCCCTGCACGGCGGCATCGATGCGGCTCTGCTTGAGCTGATTGCGGACATCGATCGAGTTCTCCCCCGGCACATATTGCGCGGCAGGCTTGCCTGCGGCCTCGCAATTGGCCTTGCTCCATTTCTCGATCTCCTGCGGGAAACTCGTCGAGCGCGTGGTGCCGATCTTCCGGCCGCACAGATCGGCCGCGACCCTGGCATCGCTCTCCGCCAGCACGAAGAACTGCGGGCCGGTGACGAGATAGTCGACGAAGTCGGCGGTCTCGCGCCGCGAGGCACGGTCGGAGATGCCCGAGATGATGAAGTCGGCGCGCCGGGTCTGCAGCGAGGGAATGAGTTCGGCGAACGGCGTCTCGCTCCACACGATCTTGACGCCGAGCCGCTTCGCCAGTTCGTTGGCGAGATCGATGTCGAGCCCCTTCAGCTCGTTGGTGGCGGGGTCGTGATATTCCATCGGCGCGTAGGTCGAGTTGACCGTGAGCTTGAGCACGCCGGCCTGCTTGATCTCAGCGGGCAGCTCCGCGGCCCCCGCCGGAGCAAGCGAGGCGATGATGACGAAACCTGCGAACAGCGAACGGCGCATCCTGCAACTCCCCCACGTGAACGGCTAATCGACCACGACCGGCTCGACGGCGCCGGCGCGCTCGGTTATGAGCCTGTACTGATCCGGCCGGCGATGCGCCGCGAAGTTGAACATCTTGTCCTTGCCCTGGCGGCACAGATCGAGGTCGATGTCGGCGACGACGACCTCGTCAGCGAGCGTCTTCGCCCGCGCCACGATGCAGCCATTGGGATCGACGATACAGGAGCCGCCGATCAGCCCGCTGCCGTCCTCATCGCCCGCCTTTGCGACCGCGATCGCCCACGTGGCATTCATGTAGGCGTTGGCCTGCGCCACCAGGGTCGAATGGAAGGTGCGCAGCGACGCATCCTCGGTGTTGCCGCCATTCGGATCATAGGCCGCGGAATTGTAGCCGACGCAGACCAGCTCGACGCCCTGCAGCCCGAGCACGCGCCACGATTCCGGCCAGCGCCGGTCGTTGCAGATCATCATGCCCATGATGGCGCCGCCCCACTCGCGGCCGGCGCGCACGGCCGGAAAGCCGAGATCGCCATAGCTGAAATAGCGCTTCTCCAACTGCTGATACTTGGCGCTCAGGCGCGGCTCGACGGAGCCGGGCAGATGCACCTTGCGATATTTGCTGATGATCTCGCCGTCGGGATCGACCAGGATTGAGCTGTTGAAGCGGCGTCCGTCCGGCGTCAGCTCGGCATAGCCGACATAGAAGCCGACGCGAAGCGCCCGCGCCCGGTCGAACAGCGCGGCAACGGACGGATTCGGCATCGCGCGCTCGAAGTGGCCGTCGAGCGCCTCGCCTTCGAGGATCCAGCGCGGGAAGAAGGTCGTGAATGCGAGTTCGGGGAAGACCACCAGCTTCGCGCCCTCGCTGGCGGCCTGATCCAGCAGCGCGATCATGCGGGACAGCGTGTGCGTCCGGCTGTCGGCGCGCTGGGTCGGTCCCATCTGGGC
This sequence comes from Bradyrhizobium sp. HKCCYLRH3073, assembly GCF_051167995.1. NCBI lineage: Bacteria > Pseudomonadati > Pseudomonadota > Alphaproteobacteria > Hyphomicrobiales > Nitrobacteraceae > Bradyrhizobium > Bradyrhizobium sp. HKCCYLRH3073. The sequence goes on along the minus strand of NZ_JBNPUD010000001.1, from coordinate 152,709 downwards.
CGCGGCGGCGCGGAAGATACGGCTCAATAGTGCCTCCAATCTGTGCGTCATGCCGAACGATCAGGCGGAACGCCGCCTGAATGCGCGCACTGAAAGAAGGGATCATTTGGCGAAAGCGGCGCGGGATTTGCAATCTGCCCACACGGCCGCGCGCTATGATATTTTGGCCGAGACCATAACCGGGGCTTATAGGGCGTTCACATGAACCTGCGCCAGCTGGAGATCCTGCGGGCGGTCATCCGCCACCACACCACGGTCGCCGCCGCCGAGGAGCTGGCGCTGTCGCAGCCCGCGATCAGCAATGCGCTGAAGGCGATGGAGGCGCAGGCCGGCTTCACGCTGTTCGAGCGCGTCAACAACCGGCTGTTCCCGACGCCCGAGGCGATGACGCTCTATGAGGAGAGCGAGGCGATCTTCACCTTGCATGCCCGGCTGGAAAGCCGCGTGCGTGACCTGCGCGAGCAGAAGACGGGTCATCTGTCGATCGTCGCCACGCCGCCGCTCGCCTACAGCATCATCCCGCCGACCTTGTCAGGCTTCCTGCGGCGCCGGCCGCAGACGCGGATGTTCTTCGACGTGCGCCGCTACGAGGGCATCATCGAGGGCGTGCTCGGAAACGTCGCCGAGCTCGGTTTCGCGCTCGGCCTGTCTGACCATCCCGGTATCGCGCACGAGGTCGTGCACACCGGCGAGATGGTGTGCGTGATGCCGGCCCGGCATCCGCTTGCGGAACGCGACATGATTTCAGCGCGGGACCTTGCCGGGTTCCCGCTGATCGGCCTCGAACGCGGCACACGCCTCGGCGAAGCCGTGCGCGAGAGCTTCCGGCAAGCCGACGCCGACTTCCAGCCGACGGTCGAAGTGCGTTACTGCAACACGGCCTGCGTGCTGGCTTCGACCGGCGTCGGCGTCGCCGTGGTCGATCCATTCTCGTCGCGCCAGGGCGGGCATGATCTCGTGGTACGGCCGTTCACGCCGAGCACCAAAGTCTCGGCCTATGTGTTGTGGTCGGAGGCGCGGCCGCTGTCGAACCTGGCGAAGACGTTTCGCAGCGAGGTGCGAAACGCGAGCCGCAGTCTCGCGGATGGCCTCGACGCGGCGGCTCCGAGTCTCGCCGCTTCCGCGGAACGCGGCTGATTGCCGATCGGCACGACGCGTCCGATAGACCCGTGGACGTATCGTTTGCGGTCCATCATCCGAAATGCCTGCCTGCGGCGGGCTTCTCGCGATGATGCTCTGCGCCTCCGTCATCTTGCGGCTGGCGGCGGAATGGTTGCAGGAGACATTGTGGACCATGGCTCGCCCGCCCGCAATCGCGCCGCCAGCGCCGCCGCGCAGCCGACGAGCAGCTTCTCGCCCTTTGCAGCAGATGCCTTGCGCGCATCGCCTGCGACGCCGGAGGTGGTGATGTCGGCGAACGATCTGAACATTTTCAGCGACGGCACCATCGAGCCCATGATGTCGAAGCTCGGCCCGAAGGCCGCGTCGAGCCTCGCCGCATCGACGAGGCTCGGATGAGCCGCCATCATCATCGACGTCTCGGCTTCGCAGGCGTGCATCACACCGTCCTGATCCTCGAGGACCTCGGCCATCGTCTCCCGCCCTTCCATGAAATAGGTCGTGGTCGCGATCGGGGCATTGAACTCGCGCGTCAGTTCGCCGATGAGGGCGGCCAGCGCCTGGATGTTGCCGCCATGGCCGTTGACGATCACGATGCGGCGGAAGCCGGCATTCAGGATCGAGCGGCAAAGGTCCCTGAGCACAGCGTGGTAGGTGGAGAGACTGAGGGTAAAGGTGCCGCCGAATGGAACGTGATGGTCGGCGAGCCCGCACCAGACAGTCGGCGCGACCACGATGGGATGGTCTGGAGCCAGCTCCAGCGCGGTGCGGCGGCAGACCTCGCTGCACAGGAAGTCGTCGACTCCCGTCGGCAGATGCGGGCCGTGCTGCTCGGTCGAGGCCACCGGCAACAGCACGAGCGCGTCACGGGCCGCGAGCGCGCGAAGCGCTGCGGCGGAAAGTCTATTCCAGGCGGTTTCGGTCATGATGGCTGCTCGCGTGGTCGGAGATGAGGCAGATTGGCTCAGATCACGCAGCGACCGCAACAGCCCATCTCGGCGTCTCTTGCGCGCAAGCCGACAGTGGCCTGCGTGCAGCCAGGCCTGCACGCCACTGCGCGATACAGCGGCCTCTCACAAGGGTGACGGCGCGGCAACCCAGACCGCACCCTCAGCTACATCAGGAGCATGCTCTCCATACGCTCAAACATCGACAGCGATTTCGACCTCGAAAAGGTGCAACGGCCCTGCGTCCTCACAACACCACGGCTCGCGCGGCGGGCCAGTCTCACGCCCGCGTCAATTCGATGTCGTGGGTCTGCTTCGTCTCCGCGTCGTACACCCTGATCTGCAACATCGGAAACCGGCGCTTGAGGTCATGCGCGCCGTTGTGTGCGCCATCCTTGGTCTTGAATTCGGTCTTGATCTGACCATCGACCACGACGGCATAGCCGGTCAGCGGAAGGTCTTTGCCGGATTTGTCTTGAGCAGGCTTGTTGTGAACAGACTTCTCTTGGGCAGACTTGAGCATTGCGAGCCGACGTCGATTCGTGAGTTGAAGGGGTGCCGAGCGCGCGATCTCTCCGCCTCGGACGACTCCGATGTAAGGTGAGTCTGTCGCGACGAGCAAGCGAAGACGTGTTCTTCACAAGCAGGACAACTACGGTTCAACCGAAAGGCGCAATGTCGATCGAAAACGACCCTAAGATACCGAGCCGGCATTGGTTCAAGCACGACGGCAATTGACCGTCATCAAAGCAGGTCTATAGTTCTGATCGTCGAGGAGCACCATCCCTCAAGTGATCGCGTTCGCCGAAGCATGCACATCGTCGGAACGCTGTGCGCGCTTAGAAGACGACAAGCTCCAGCGATCGAATTCTCGTGGCAGAGCATTAAACAGTTCTTCAACTGTCATTTCAGGAGGATCGTAGGTCCGTCTCAGCTGCCGTATGAACCGCACAAGTCGCCGTGGTGTTCCATCTTTTTTCCCTTGAGCACCACGCTTCAGCCCACCACGCTCGCTATCCCAATAAAGGCGGTCTGCCAGACCAACGACAGGGATCGCCCCAAATGCTTCCTGCTGGCCACCAATCTGCTCCAGCGTCTCAGGTTGCTTGTCAATCGGGAAGGCGAGCATGACGCGCGCAGCGAGACCATGGTCTTTTACCGCCATCCAGCTCATACGCACAATGTGCCTGCTCCAGAGGCGATTCCTGAGTTCGCACGAATAGCGGAACACCTGTTTCACCTGCCTCTTTCCGGATGAGTCAGGCGGAAGTAATTCGTCAATGTAGAACAGTGACAACCAGTCCCAAAGCCCCTCATCGAACCGGATGGAGGCAGGAAGCTCGGTGAGAAGTGCCACTAGATACGCGCCCAGCTCCAGACGGGAACTAAAACTTCGATGCTCAATAAAAACAGAATGATCGAATTGCTCTGAAGCTCCTGGATCTGTAAGCAAGCTCGCAGGAGACGGCGATGGGGCGCCGTTCTGCAACCAATTGCGAAACCGCTCTCGACCCTCAGAATTCAGCCGCCGCACCTCGGGCATGATTAGTCCTCTGTCCTGATCAGGTCCAGCATGCCGTGGTGACGGCAGAACGCGGCGCAAACATCGTCAATCCATTTGGTCGCTTCAGTCGTTTCGGACCAATCCGGCTTCTCACGCCCCGTAAGATTCTGAGCAAACCTGATCCAATCAGTGGTCCAATTTCCCTCATCTTCCTCATCACCGTCTTCAGCCTGACGATCAAGCTGTAGCATCATGAGCACTTGTCTAAGTGCAGCGGGAAGTATCAGTGCTTGGAATACTGGATCACGCTGAAAGCGGCTAACGGCTCCCGGAATCTGATTGTTGATGATAAGTGCGGGCTTTTGATCGTCATCATAAATCTCAGTTTTCCAAGGCTCCTGCCCAAGATCACGCTCGACAACCTTTAGCAGTTCGTGACGCCCAGCCTCAGCGTCTTCGTCTGCGCCAAGACGATCTCCCCGGGCAAGAACGCGGCCACTATCCGGCTCGACGACCTTAATGCGGAACTTCACCGAGGTCGGATCAAGCTCGCGTAAGATGGGGGGGTCTAAAGGGGAAATGGCTTTGACCGTACCAAAAGGAAATCGTTCATGGAGACTCTGACGATACGCCTCCACAATCACATGTGACTGGGGTGGGAGTTTAAGCGAGGAAAGGTCAATTTCGGCATTGAACTCAGCAGTTCCATCGGCACGCTGCGTTACTACGAAAGTCGCCATCCCGGAATCGATCTTCTGGCGGCCCGTACTGTTGATCCTGCTACGCATCAACGGGCTCCTTTCCGCGAACCAGATTATAGTCAACGACCAGATCTCTGCGTAGATCGAAGCCCTCGACCGCCAGTTCGAATTGCGGCTCTTCGATGGTCAACAGAATAATATTGTCGCTGGCTTCATGCTCCGCACCAGTCGTGCTCATACTAAGAGCGGCATCGGCAAAATCGAAATCAAGGCGGTCCCATTTCGGCTTGCCATACTCGACGTCGTAACAAACCGCAACTCTGACCACGGCAGGAAGCATCACCTCGATGAAGCCCGGCCCCGGCTTTATCGAAAATCCACCTTTGCGCTTCTGCAACACGAGTTTACGGTTTGCGGCCGGAAGCGGCGGCGGTCTAGCCGCATCTGGCTTTTCTTCTTGCTTCTTTTTCCGCCCCTTACCCAGAACCTTTTCCGGCGGGCGCGAAGTATCCTCAATCCAGAAAAAACCTCTCAGCGCCGCCTCATGGACACGATCTTGACCAGTCGCTAGAAATCGATGAAGGGTGCCAGGAGCATATCTGATCTGACCAAGGGTCTGGCGAGGATAGGACCAATTCTGCTTAACTCTCGCAGCTGTTGCAGCCCACTTGGTGTGAGCAGGATTCTCGGCATCTGCGAGGAACTCGCTTATTGCCTCCTCCTGTGCGACAAGCATCGCAAAGCAGCCCTGCCCGTTGAATGCAGCAGCTTCGTCTGGGACTGTAATATCGCCACGCACGTATAGAGCGGCTTGCTCCTGCCCCTGCGATGCGGCCTGGAAGAATACGGTGAACCCGGACTCGGCCACTTCGCCCTTCTTACGTGCTAGCGAAATTGGGACCTGAAAGCCGATGGTTTCCCCTTTAGAATACTGATCTCTCAAAGCTGAAATATCGGCGCCAATCATACTTTCGACAATACGCTCCTCGGAGCCGCGTGGGCGTGCACTCACCTTAACGAGCTTCGCGGAATCGAAATCATGGGCTGCATCGATGAATCCGATAAGACCTGCAGGTAAAACATCCTTCGCAATTCGCCGAACGCTCTCCGAATCGACCTTCTCGTCAAGAACATCAATTACGAGGCGCCCGGTTAGGATAGGATATGCGTAGTTCTTAACCACGAAACGCAGCAAATGATCGAGGTCTGTTTCACCCACTGGGAAGGGTACGACGACTGATAGTCCTGGCTCGGCGCATCGGGTAATTCCAAATGCCTTGCTAAATATACTGATGTTCTGTGAGTCGCGAATGGGTTGCAGACGGTCGCTACTCCAATCCCCAAAGTGCCCATGGGGAGCATAGCGTACACCATCGATAGAATGGGTACGGAGGACAGCCTGCCCCAGCAATAGCGGTGCCTCCTCCCCTTCACGCTTCGTGAGTCCAAACAGACAGCGGCTAGCCGACATCATCGGGTACACAAGCTTACCTAGTCCCCATCGCCCGTTCTTACTCCCATGCTTAAAAGAACGTCCGTGACGGAACCAAAAGGAACGAAAATTGCCGAGGTCATTTTCGTCGTCGATTTTCCCCGTTAGCCCCTCTGTCCCAAAATCTTCAATTATCAAGGCTGACGGGGCTGCGAGCATGTTCTCTGGAACACTAAAACGACTTGCTTCAAGGTGCGGCGTCAGGTCCGAAACCAACGCCCTCATGTAGTCATCGTTCAGACCGTTTCCGGCATCGACCCTCGCAAAACGGAGCCGCACCGGCTCCCTTGAGCCTACACGCCGCGCATCCTGAGAGTTCTGCGTAGCTTCCCGGACCAGCGCTTCTGTCTCTGGCACAGTCTCCGTGTTGAATTGGTCACCTTCCGTGACCTCTTGCTCAACGTCGTTGAAGCCACGTTCTGAAAATTTCCAACGATTCGCCAGAGCCATTAGGACCTCTCAGAGGCACAAACTAGAGCTTAAAATCTATGTCGTCGCTATCGCGCTGCTTGCTCTCAAACTTATTTCGCGCGAGCTTTAACTCCCTATCGAGCACACGAAAAATCTTGTCGATCTCCTCTTGGCTGTAGTCGTAATTGTTCCGGTTACTCAGGTTTGAGATTAGCCGGATGTCCTTGATGGCGCGAACCACCCTTTTCTCTGCAAGACGACGAAACCGCTGGTTCGGAGATTCACCGGCACGCCGTTCGCCCTCATCGACTATCACTCGATTTCTCATATGTCAGCAGGAACACTGTCCCACGACGGGATAGACTTCATATTCGACCATGTCAATATATTTTCACTTTGAACTCTACATTTTTGAAATGTAGTGCACACCAGACGAGACCCGAATGGCGGACACGATTACTCGAGAGCGTCGCAGCGCCAATATGGCTGCGATAAAAGGCTCAGACACCAAGCCCGAACTGGCGGTCCGCAGACTGCTCTGGGACATGGGGGTCGGATATCGGCTTCATGTCAAAGGTCTGCCTGCACGCCCCGACATCGTGATGAAGGGGCGCCGCAAGATCATTCTTGTGCATGGCTGCTTCTGGCACCGTCATAAGAACTGTCCATTCGCCTATACTCCAAGATCCCAAACAGCATTCTGGGAAGAGAAGTTTGCTAAGAACGTGGAGCGGGATGAACGCAATTGTTCTGCACTAAAGGCATTGGGATGGGACGTAATGATTGTATGGGAATGCGAGTTGGCGGACGCTAACTTGCTTCGTAAGCGAATCATTCTTTTTCTCGACAGGAAGCCCAATGCGTGGAATGGCCGCACAAAGTCGAAACAGCGGCCCGGTCGTAGAAAAGCTGGCCCGACTCGCAAAAGGAGGGTGCCCACGGGTACTTGATCTGTTCTCCGGCTGCGGCGGAATCTCGCTGGGCTTCGAGCGAGCAGGATTCGAAATTGCTGCAGCAATGGAGGTCGACAGGCATGCCGCCGCGACACATGCCTTCAATTTTTTCAAAGACAGTAATCCGAAATCAGCTTCACTTCATGCCAAACCTCGCGACATCCTCGAGGTCGAACCGGATGAGTTTACAAGTGAACTCGGATTAGGGGCTGCCGAAGAGGCCTTTGATGTCGTCGTCGGCGGCCCCCCATGCCAAGCATATACGCGCATCGGCAGGGCCAAACTTCGCGAGATTGCAGCCCATCCAAATGCTTATAAGATTGATCCACGCGCCAATCTTTATCTTCGTTACCTCGAATACGTTTCCGTCACAAAACCTCTCGCAATCCTTATCGAGAATGTTCCCGATGCACTGAATTTCGGTGGCCACAACGTCATGGCTGAGATCGCTGAGGCGCTCGCGGAACTCGGCTACGACGCGAAATATTCTTTATTGAATGCAGCATTTTACGGCGTACCACAGATGCGCGAGCGCGCGTTTCTTATCGCCTATCACCATTCGATCAGAGTGCCTATCAGCTTTCCCAAACCAACTCGCTATATGAATCTCCCACAAGGATATCGTGGCGTAAGGTCGGTTGCCCTAAAACACGTTGATCTCTTCGATGGCGGAAAGTTCGTCGAGGCGGATCGGGGGTCTGCGCAATTACCATTTCCTGTTACTTGCGAGGAAGCGCTCGGTGATCTGCCGCCGATAACACTGCACCTTGAAGGCGCGCTTCGAAGGGGGGCCCGTCGCTTCGATCAGCGTGTCCCGTACGCTTTAAACGGACGAGACGTACGCGGATACGCAAGGCTGATGCGTCGCTGGCCACGATTTGGAGCAAAATTTGGTGTCTGGGATCATGTGATACGTCATCTTCCGCGCGACATCCAAACCTTTTCGGAAATGCCAAATGGAGCTGAATATCCGGCAGCCCACGCTACCGCAGTATCTATTTGGGAGCGGCGTGTAGGACTTGAGCAGAAGCGGTTGGGCCGCGCGCTATCGAAGAAGGAACGAGGGGAACTTCGAGATTCAATAGTACCTCCCTATCCGCTTGGAACGTTCCCGAACCGATGGTGGAAGTTGCTGCCTGATTTTCCCTCGCGGACCTTAATGGCTCATCTCGGCAAAGATACTTATAGCCATATTCATTATGACTCTAAACAGGCCCGCGTGATAAGTGTGCGCGAAGCGGCACGTCTTCAATCTTTTCCGGATGGTTTCCGCTTCGTCGGCACTATGAACCCTGCTTACAAACAGATCGGGAATGCTGTACCACCACTACTCGCCTGGGCCATTGCAAACGAAATTATGAAGAATCTCAGGATGGGAAGTGGTTATGAGGCTGGTGCAACTTCTGACATCGTCGCGGAAGCTGCTGAGTAAACGCTAAACCGAATAATCCGAGTAGCGCCTTAAGCTTTGGTCCAATCCCACTTGGTCGCATGACCGCCATGCGCGAATTGCCCGTCGTGCCAGTCTGCCGCAGATAAACCGCTTGCGCCGTCGGGCAAATCACCTGCACAGTTCCGCGCATCCCGCCTCATGAAGAGGGGCGTGTCGCGAACGTCACGAGACGTGGAGTGCGGGATGCGATGGACGCGACGTGTCGCAGCGGGTGTCATGCCTGCGGACGAACGGCACGGTGCGGACGGCGAAATCGCATGGTCCTGGCGCCGCGACGCTGGCGTCAAGCTCGCGACGAGGTTTCAGCCTCGCGCGGGTGACGGTGGCAAGACAGCCCGTTCACCGGGGAGAGTGCGTATAAGCCGTAACACCGTCGCGCAGGGAAGGCCGGGATGTCTCGGCCGAACCTGTGGTTCCTGCCCCGTGCATTCTTTCCGCACGGGGGCCATGGGGGCGGCGAGCTCCCGGCCTTCCCTGCGCCCTCTCCCTTGAAGAGGGTTCCGTCAAGCAAGACTCGGGCGCGATCCGCGCCGCGAGATCGCGACGTGCTGATTTGTAGACGTTCTGTTTGTCGATGGCTGTTTGTCAGAGTGAACTGCTGACCAATGTTGCGTGCCGTGCACGGGGGCACGACGATCTCCGTAAGATGACGGATGGGCTTGCCGACCGCCGGTGCCGCTCCGGCAGCCAGGGATCGTAAACGGCTGGGCAGACCGTTGACCCGCCATTTACCTCACGGTCCGACCACGACATCGTGATTTGATGCAGGTCAACATGCCCGGCCCGGACGCACCACCTACTGACAAGGCGTTCAAGCGAATCAGGCCTTGCCGTTACCTCGTTCGGCGTCCCTCGAACGGTCCTGTGCACTTGTCATCATGGAGAACCACATGAGCGAGATCGGCGTGACCGCCCTGGATCACACCGTCCAGGAAACCAACATCTGGCTGAAGGCCATCGAGCAGCGCCTCGCGCTGGCGAGCCGGCAGCAGGCCTACAATGCACTGCGTGCCGTGCTCCATGTGCTGCGCGACCGCATGCCCCTGGCCGTCGCCGTGAATTTCGGCGTCCAGTTGCCGATGCTCATTCGCGGGATCTACTACGAGGGCTGGCACCACGCGGCAACCCCGACCAAGGACCGCCATCTCGAATATTTCGTCGATGACATCTTCCGCCAACTGCCGCCGCAATTCCCGGTCGATCCGCTCACGGCGGCGCGCGGCATCTTCGAGATTCTCTGGGAGAAGCTCGATCCCGGCGAGTTCGACAAGCTGATGGCCCACCTGCCCGTGTCGCTGCGCAATCTGCGCGAGCCGGCGACGTAAGCGTCAGTGCGCCAACTGCCGGTACAGCGCCGGCAGTGCGGCCGGTAGTCGCCGGATGTTGCCGACGATGGCGTAGCCGCCGCGACCGAACAGGGTTGGAAAATACGACTGCGCCGACGCATCGATGGTCACGCCGAACACCGCGACGCCGCCGCGTCGCGCTTCCTGCACCGCCTTGCGCGTGTCCTCGATCGCGAACCGTCCCTCATAGTGATCGACGTCGTTCGGCTTGCCGTCGGTCAGCACCAGCAGCAGGCGCTTGCGCTCGGATCGCTCGGCGAGCTCGCCGGCGGCGTGACGCACCGCCGTGCCGATACGCGTGTAGTAGCCGGGCCTGAGCGCGCCGATGCGGCGCTCGACCCGCCCGCTCATCGGCTCGCCGAATGCCTTCACGGTCTCCAGGCGGACCCACGAGTTGCGCCGCGACGTGAAGGTGAGAATGCTGTGGCTGTCGCCGCAGGCCGACAGCCCATGCGCCAGCACCAGCAGCGCCTCCTTCTCGACGTCGAGGACGCGCACGCCATCGATCCATGCATCGGTCGACAGGGACACGTCGACCAGGAGAGTCACCGCGAGATCATGCGCCAGCGGGCGCATCGCGAGGTGCACGCGGTCGATGCCGCCATGGCCGGCATTGAGATCGCTGCGCGCGCGCACCAGCGCGTCGATGTCGAGGTCGTGGCCGTCGGCCTGCGCGCGCATGATCTCGTGGCGCGGTCGCAAGGTCTCGAACCTGCGCCGGACGCTGCGGATCCGCCGGCGCATCGCATCGTCCGGAGCCCACGCCTCGCCCGCTTCGGCGGCGTCGCCGGTCACGACGCGGCAATGATCCGGCAGATAGGCGCCGCTGCGATAATTCCATTCGGGATACAGCCGGCCGCTGTCGAGCCTCGCGGTGTCGACCGCCTCGGGCGGCAGATCGAGGTCGAACTTCAGCTTGCTCGCCGGCCGCCCCTTGCGCCTGGCGATCGCAAGCTCGTCGAGATCGTCGGCGGCCTTGCGGGCGTCGTCATCGTCGGTATCGTCGGACGGACGATCGACATTGACCATCTCCGCCATCGCGAGGATCTTCTCGAAGCGGTTGAGAATGAATGGATCGCGCTTGGCCGTGTCGTCGCGCTCGCGCCGCGCGAATCGCTTGCGGGTGTCGGGTGCCCCCTCCTGCTCTGCGGGCGTCTGCGTCTCGTCGTCGTCGCGCGCCGCGGCAACGGCATCGCGACCCCAGCAATCGCCCCACAGCGGACACGGCAGCATCGGCCGATAGCCGGGCGGGGCGGCCTGCGGCAACGGGCCGCCGGCGATGACCGCATTCCACAGCGCGCCTTTGGGCGGCGCGCCCACGCCGAGCAGCGCCATGACGATGTGCTCGACCTGCTGCTCGAGCCGAGGCAGCGGCCGCCGCGGCCGCGCCGTAGCCAGCGCTTCGGCGAGTTGCGCATGCGGACGCGCCAGTCCCGGGAAGCGCGCCAGCACCAGCGCGGTCGTCTCACAGGCCCGGCGCAGCGCCAGCAGATCACGCCGCAGCGGATCGCGCTCCGCGATCGGCTCGACCGCCATGGTCGCGAACCACGCCGCGAGCCAGTGATAGAGCTGCGCATTGAGCGCGCGATCCGGCAGCAGCGCGATGGTCTCCGGCAGGAACACGGTGGCGCCGTCGCGCCCGGCCTGGTCGAGGCATTCGTCGCCGAGGCCAATGCGCTGGCGCCAGCCGAGCCGATGGCCCGATTTGCGCGCCTTGGCTCCGGCGACCTGCACGCCGCTCTCGCCGCCCAGCGCGCGGAACATGACGGCGATGCGGCCGCTGATCTCGTTCAGGGCGACGGCCTGGTCCGGATGGACCGGATAGCTCGAGGTCGTGCCGACCATGCGATGCCAGGCACGGCCGACGGTCTCCTCCAGTTCGAGGAAGTCGAGCATGGCTCACCCGATCACGGCATGCGCGACCTCGCGCAGCGCGGCCTTGACGTCGGCGTCGTCGGTGAGCGGCTCGATCATCGCAGCGAGCACGGCGTCCGCGATGGATGCTCCGGCGGCGACGAGCGTCGCGCAATAGACCAGGAGCCGCGTCGAGACGCCCTCCTCCAGGTCATGGCCCTGCAGCGCGCGCAGCCGATGCGCGAGCGCCACCAGCGGCCGAACGCGCTCCGGCGCCAGCCCGCTCTCGGCGGCAACCACCACGATCTCCTGCTCGGCCGGCAGGAAGCCGAATTCGATGGCGATGAAGCGCTGCCGTGTCGACGGCTTGAGCGCCTTGTGCAGCGACTGGTAGCCGGGATTGTAGGAGACCACGAGCATGAAGCCGTCGGGCGCGATCAGCTCCTCGCCGGTGCGCTCCAAGGGCAGGATCCGGCGGTCGTCGGTGAGGGGATGCAGCACGACGGTGACGTCCTTGCGGGCCTCGACGACCTCGTCCAGATAGCAGATTCCGCCCTCGCGCACCGCGCGGGTCAGCGGGCCGTCGGTCCACACGGTGTCGCCGCCCTTGAGCAGATAGCGCCCGGTGAGGTCGGCGGCGGTGAGGTCGTCGTGACAGGCGACCGTGTGCAGCGGCAGGCCCAGTCGCGCCGCCATGTGCGCGACGAAGCGGGTCTTGCCGCAGCCGGTCGGCCCCTTCAGCAGCACCGGCAGGCGATGTCGGAACGCATGCTCGAACAGCGCGCATTCATGGCCGGTCGGCGTGTACGAGGGGAACGACGGGGCGGTATGGATCGCGTGCAGCGCGGGCTTCATGACAACTCTCCGTATCAGGGGGATGCAGGCGGCGGCATCGAGGCTGCCGCCTGCGGGATTTCACTCCGCCGGCTGCAGCGCGCCGGGCAGCGCAGCCTCCTTGGTGCGGCCGGGCACCAGCACGGCCCAGACGAACATCAGCGCCGCGATCGCCACGAACACGCCGGAGCCGAGCCGCACCCAGTAGAACATCGCGAGCTGGTCCTGCACGTCCATGTAGCTCTGGCCGAGCACGCGCTGCAGATGCACCTGGATGATACCGGCGAAGGTCAGTGCAAAGGTCATCGTCATCATCGCCGTGCACATGATCCAGAAGCTCGCCATCGAGAGCCACTGGTTATACGGCGCACGCTGGCGCAGCTGCGGCACCGCATAGGCCATGACGGCGAGGTTGAGCATCACATAGGCGCCGAAGAAGGCGAGATGGCCGTGTGCCGCCGTGACCTGGGTGCCGTGGGTGTAGTAGTTCACGCTGGACAGCGTGTGCAGGAAGCCCCACACGCCGGCGCCGAGGAACGCCATCACGGAGCAGCCGACCGACCACAGCAGCGCGGCGCGGTTCGGATGCTTGCGGCCGGCCTTGAGCGTCATCTGCACCGTGAAGATCACCATGGTGAAGAACGGCGCGACCTCGAGGGTCGAGAACAGCGAGCCGATCCACTGCCAGTAGCCGGGGGCGCCGATCCAGTAGAAATGATGGCCGGTGCCGAGGATGCCGGAGAACAGCGCAAGGCCAATGATGACGTAGAGCCACTTCTCGACCACCTCGCGATCGATGCCGTTGAGCTTGATCATCAGGAAGGCCAGGATCGAGGCCATGATCAGCTCCCAGACGCCTTCGACCCAGAGATGGACGATGTACCACCAGTACATCTTGTCGACGGCGAGATTGGCCGGATTGTAGAAGGCGAACAGGAAGAAGATCGCCACGCCCCACAGCCCGAACAGCAGGATGTTGGTCACCGTGGTCTTGCGACCCTTGAGCGCCGTCATCGTGACGTTGAACAGGAACATCAGGCAGACGACGACGATGCCGACCTTGATGATGAAGGGCTGCTCGAGAAACTCTCGGCCCTCATGGTAGTGGAAGAGATAACCGACGACGGCAGCCCCCGCGGCGCCGAAGAACATCCAGAACTGAATCTTGGCGAGCAGCGGGCTGTAGAGCTCGGTCTCGGTCTCCTCGGGCAGCAGGAAGTAGGTGGCGCCCATGAAGCCGATCAGCGACCACACGATCAGCGCGTTGGTGTGGATCATGCGGACGATGTTGAAGGGCAGCAGGACCGACAGCGTGTTCGGCAGCACGTAGATCGTGCCGGCGAGCAGGCCGAAGATGACCTGAGCGAGGAAGAGCGTCAGCGCGCCGTAGAAATACAGCATCGCGACCTTCTGGGTCTCATATCTCATCGCGGATCTCTCTCATGACGGGGGGCGGGATGCCGGCTCAGCCGGCCTTGTTCGGCGGCCAGTCCTGGCGCTTGATCGTGTCGGTCCATTGCAGGAAGTCCGCGAGATCGTTGAGCTCCTGGTCGGACAGGTTGAACTGCGGCATCTGCCGGCGGCCGGGCGCGCCGGAGGGTTGCGACTGCATCCAGGACTTCAGCATCTCGCGCGCGGCGGCCGGGTCCTGCCTGCCGCCCCAGCGGTCCCAGACATTGCCGACCTCTGGCGCGAAATAGGCGCCCTCGCCGAGCAGCGTGTGGCAGTTGATGCAGGAGTTTTTCTCCCAGACGTGCTTGCCGCGAGCGACGCCGTCGGACAGCGTCGACGCACTGGTCGAGGTCGTGACCATGTAGTAGTGGCTGTGCGCTGTGAGCCCGAGGAAGATCGCAAAGAAGAAGGCCGAACCGCCGTAGAAGACGTTCCGTGCGGCCGACTTGGTCAGGCGTTCCGCCATGACACGTCCTTTCCGTTTGGTGAAGGTCGATGGTGAAGGCAATCTACCGGCACTGCCGGAAGTCTCTTTGTCGCGGCGCAAGCAGCATGGCGATGGCGCGTCAGACCAGTGCGCGGATAGCCACCGCGAGCCCGGCGAGCGCGACCAGGCCTAGGAGCCACGATGTGAGCAGGCCCCGCCACAGCGCGGGCGCATGGCGCAGGCCGAGAAAATCCAGCACGATCACCCTGCCCTTGGCCAATGCGAGCACGAGCACGAGAGCATCGGCGAGCCAGCGATTCGGCAGCAGCAGCGAGGCCGCGAGCGTGGCGGTGGCGAGGCTCAGCAATTGAAGCCAGGCGAGCGTGAGGCGATCGCGGACCATGACTCATCCCACCAGATAGAGGATCGGGAACATCACGATCCAGACCAGGTCGACCATGTGCCAGAACGCCGTCCCGGTCTCGACGCTGTCGGGCGCGGCATGACGACCGACGCCTCCCAGGATGACCATCCCGAGCACGACGTGGAGCAGATGGAAGCCCGTGAGCAGAAAATAGAGCGTGAAAAACGGCGACGTCTCCAGACCTGCGCCGGCGGCAATCTCCCTGCCATACTCGGTCAGCTTGACGGCAATGAAGGCCGCGCCGAGCAGGATCGCCAGCATGATCCAACGCCGTGCGGTGGGCGGCGATGCGCCTCTCGCCGCGGCCGCCGCGCGCGCCGCAGCCCACCCGCTCGTCACAAGCACGATTGTGTTCAATGCGGCGAGAGGTCCGTCCAGCATGGCCTGCCCGGCCGCGAACACGACTGGATTGACTGCGCGCGCCACGACGAAAGCGCCGAGCAGCAGGCCGAAAGCGACGAGCTCGCTGAGGATCAGGACCCACATCATGGGGTCGCCCGGCAACCCGTCGAGCACGCCCCAGCGCTCCGTTGGTTCCGGTTCGTATGTGAGTGCCGACACCGCCACCTCCGATCAGATGTCGGCAAAGCTAGTCGGGGCGGCAGACATGCTCTTTGTCGGCGCACAAACAGCACGGCGCCTGGATGCGCTACGGGATCGGCATCAGGAGCATGTCCATGACCGAAGCGCAGCTCGGCCTCGTCACCGCCACCCCGATCATCATCGTGTTTGCAGCGGCGCTGCGGCGCATGGGCGTGCTGTCGACCACGGGGACGGTGTCCGCGATCGCGCTCTCCGTTGCGATTGCGGTTGTCCTGTTCACCACGCAGTAACCGGGCCTGGAACCTTTGCCGCTCTCGGGCGTCAGATCGTCCGGAGGTGCCGCATGGACGACAACCGGTTCGCAGAGCTGCTCGGAAGCGCCGCCATCGGCGTCTGGGGCGACATGCCGCGCGACATCCAGGAGGCGCTGTTCGAGACGGCGATGCGCGGTCACGACGATCTGAGGCACGAACTCGCCAAGCTGCTTCACGACCGGCATCCGCGGACACAGCATCCGCCGCGCCCGGCGTGAGCGGTCTCAGTCGCGATGATCATCAGCCCCGAACTGTGATGGTTCGTCGTAGCCCTTGCGGCTGCTGTAGAACAACAGCACCATCAGCCCGATCCCCACGATGAGCGAAAACACCACGCCGAGCGTGAGCGCGATCCAGCCCCCGGCCGGCATCGGATCACCAGGCAGGGTCATGCCCTGATAGGCGAAGATGACGGCGGCTGCGAGAATCAGCAGCAATGCAACGATGATGGTGATCGGTCCTGCACGCATGGTGGTCGCACTCCAGACACGAGAACAGGACGCGACCACGATCGTTCCAGGATGGGCGCGGTAACGGCGCACGGCGGCAGTTCCGAAATTCGAGGACGGAGTCCCGACCCTTCTCGCTGCGCCGCCGAAAGCATCGCGCTGCATCCAACCGCAGCATCATCTGCTCAAAGGATGACGCGCGCGCCTCCGCGCCTTGCCGCGGGCCGCATGGCTGCTCTCGCGGCGGATCGCTAGGCGTCGGGGAACTTAGCTGATAACCATACCGGCTTCCTATCGGCAGCAGAGGACAAGACCGGAGATGGACAACCGCAGCGAGATCTGGCGCGGCGTCGACGCGATCAAGACCCGTTTCATCGAGCTCAGCGACCGGGTGTGGAGCATGCCCGAGGTCTGCTACACCGAAGCCCGCTCCTCCGCCGAACACCTCACCGAGTTGAAGCACCAGGGTTTTCGGATCATCGAAAAGGTGGCGGGCATCCCGACCGCGCTGATGGGCGAATGGGGCGAAGGCGGTCCGGTCATCGCCTTCATGGGCGAATACGACGCCCTGCCCGGCCTCAGCCAGGAAGCGGGAGTTGCCGAGCATCGTCCGATCGAGACCGGCGGCCACGGCCATGGCTGCGGCCACAATCTGCTGGGCTCGGCGGCGCTGCTCGCGGCCACCGCCGTCAAGGACTGGCTCGCCGCCAACAAGGTCCCGGGACGCGTGCGCTACTACGGCTGCCCTGCCGAGGAAGGCGGCGCCGCAAAGGCCTTCATGGTGCGCTCAGGCGCGTTCGAGGATGCCGACATCGCGATCACCTGGCATCCGTCGAGCTTCTGGGAAGTGGTGATGACGCCCTCGCTCGCCAACACGCGCGCGGACTTCATCTTCACCGGACGCACCTCGCATGCGGCCGCCTCGCCGCATCTCGGCCGCAGCGCGCTCGACGCGGTGGAATTGATGAATGTCGGCGTCAACTACATGCGCGAGCACATGCCGAGCGACGCCCGCGTGCATTACGCGCTGCTCGACACCGGCGGCATCGCACCCAACGTCGTGCAGGCGCATGCGCGCGTGCGCTACTCCATCCGCGCGCGCGACCTGCCCGGCATGAACGAGCTGGTCGGGCGCGTGCACAAGATCGCGCAAGGTGCCGCGATGATGACCGAGACCAAGGTCGAGATGAAGATCATCTCGGCGGTCTCCAACATCCTGCCCAACACGCCGCTCGAAGAGGCGCTGCACGGGATCATGGAAGAGCTCGGGCCGCCGTATTTCGACACGACCGACAAGGATTTCGCCGGGCAGATCCAGGCGACCCTGACCGACAAGGACATCGAATCCGTCTACTACAGCATCGGCATGGACCCGACCGACAAGCCGCTGGCCGACTTCCTGGTGCCGCTGAACGCCAAGCGCAATCCGCAGATCGGCTCGACCGATGTCGGCGACGTCAGCTGGGTGGTGCCAACGGTGCAGGTGCACGCGCCGACGGTGGCGATCGGCACGCCGTTCCACACCTGGCAGGTCGTTGCGCAAGGCAAGACGCCGGCCGCGCACAAGGCGATGGTGCAGGCCGCGAAGGCCATGGCCGGTCTCGGCATCAAGGCGCTCAATGAGCCGGCGCTGATCGCAGCCGCCAAGGCCGACCTGAAGAAGCGGACACAGCGCACGCCCTATGTCAGCCCGCTGCCCGCCGAGGTCGAGCCGCCGCTGACCATGTCGGTCGTTTGAGAGATAAACTGGGGGGAACACGATGGCAAAGACAGCGACAAAGAAGAAGCCGGCGGCGAAGACCGCCAAGCCGGCTCCGAAGCGCGCGGCCGTGCGCGCCACGGCCAACAGGAAGCCCGCAAAGGCGAAGCCGCAGGCCAGACCACAGGCGAAGGCAGCCGCGCCAAAGCCGCGGCTGCCGAAAGGACCAGTCTGGCAGTGGTCGGCGCTCGACACCGCCGCTGCGATCCGCTCCGGCGCGGTCTCCTCGGTCGAGGTGACCGAGGCCCATCTCGCGCGCATGCATGAGGTCAATCCGAAGCTGAACGCGGTCGTCGTCGATCTGTCCGAAGAAGCCTTGAAAGCTGCGCGCGCCGCGGACAAGGCGCGCAACAAGGACGGCCTGCTGCATGGCGTGCCCGTCACGATCAAGGAGAACGTCGACTACGAGGGACGGCCAAACCCCAACGGCGTTCCGGCGCAGATGGGGATCATCGCGCCGTCGGACGCGCCGGTCGTGCGCAACCTCAAGAAGGCGGGCGCGATCGTGCTCGGCCTCACCAACACGCCGGAATTCTCATTCCGCGGCTTCACGGACAACCCGCTGCACGGGCTGACCTTGAACCCGTGGGATCCCGAGATCACCTGTGGCGGCTCGTCGGGCGGCGCCGGAGCCGCGGTCGCCGCCGGCATCGGCACCATCGCGCATGGCAACGACATCGGCGGCTCGCTGCGCTGGCCGGCGCATTGCAACGGCGTGGTCACGATCAAGCCGACGCAGGGGCGCATCCCGGCCTATAATGAAAGCGCCGCGGCCGAGCGGCCGATGCTCGCGCATCTGATGTCGTCGCAGGGGCCGCTGGCGCGCAGCGTCGCCGACGTCAGGCTGGCGCTGGAGGTGATGAGCCGGCGCGATCCGCGCGATCCCTGGTGGGTGCCGGCCCCGCTCGAGGGCGAGACGCCCAAGCGGCCGATCAAGGTCGCGCTCGCCAAGATTCCTGATGACATGGACGTCGATCCCTCGGTGCAGGCCGCGCTCCGGCAGGCCGCGGATCATCTGGAGCGCTCCGGCTACCGGGTCAGCGAGGTCGAGGTCCCCGACATCTCCGGCGTCTGGCAGACCTGGTGCGACGTCATCACCACCGAGGTGGTCGTGATGCAGGAAGCCAAGATGCTCGCCGTCACCTCCGAAGACTTCCACAAGGCGTGGGGCGGGATGCGGGCCAAGGCCGAGATCCTCGACCTCGCAGGCTGGATGAACGCGACGGCGCAGCGCTCCACCCATATCCGCGCCTGGCAGATGTTCTTCGAGGAGTATCCGGTGGTGCTGGCGCCAACGACGGTCAAGCCGACGCCGGGCCCGCGCGAGGACACGGTAAGCCCGGAGCGCGTGCGTGATATCTTCTTCAACGAGATCCGCTTCATCTCGGCCATCAACGTGCTCGGGCTGCCCGGCGCGGTGGTGCCGGTGGCGGTTCACAATGGCCAGCCGATCGGCGTGCAGCTGATCGCCGGCCGCTATCGCGAGGACCTCGCGCTCGATGCCGCCGCGGCAATCGAGAAGCGCGCGGGCATGCTGGTGCGGCAGCTCTGGGAGCGGATGGCTTAGTCTCGCGCCGGCCCGAGGACCCCTGGTTCTCGGGCCGTCACGTTTCCGACATCGCTTCAGCCTCGATTGTCGAAAGTCGAACACTGACGCCCATCGCGTTTGCCCGAGGGAGCCCCTCGGGTTGACGGGACGTCGCCGACCTGTCTATTTTGATGTATACGAATGAATATAGCACGGCATCGGCACGGGCCGCTGCGCCGGAACGGGACTTGCAATTCATCGAAGCGAACCCGTCTCTGTCGATATGAACGAGGACAATTGTGATGAGATCGATGCGCTTCGTCGCCGCTGCTCTGTGCGCGGCTGCCGCTCTCCTGACCGGGGCAAACGCGTTTGCCGGCAGCGCCAACATCGCCGTGGCCGCCAACTTCACCGAGCCGGCGAAGGAGATCGCCGGCCTGTTCAAGGCCAAGACGGGGCACGAATTGGTGCTGAGCTTCGGCGCGTCCGGACAGTTCTACACCCAGATCAAGGAGAACGCGCCGTTCGCGATCCTGCTCTCCGCCGACGACGAACGGCCTAAGAAGCTGGTCGACGAGGGCCTCGGCGTCGCCGAGAGCCGCTTCACCTACGCCATCGGCAAGCTCGTGCTGTGGAGCAAGGATCCGAAGGCGGTGAAGGGCGAGGAAACGCTGAAGGCGAACGCGTTCAACAAGCTGTCGATCGCCAATCCCACCGCCGCGCCCTATGGCGCGGCCGCAGTGGAGACGCTGAAGGCGCTCAAGCTCTATGAAGCGATCCAGCCCAAGATCGTGCAGGGCAACACGATCTCGCAGGCGTTCCAGTTCGTCGATACCGGCAATGCCGAGGTGGGCTTCGTCGCGCTGTCGCAGCTGATGCCGAATGCCGGCGGGTCGCGCTGGCTGGTGCCGCAGACCCTCTACACCGAGATCCGCCAGGATGCCGTGCTGCTGAAGGCATCCGCCGGCAACGAGGCGGCGACTGCGTTCCTGACCTTCCTCAAGACTCCGGAAGCCCGTGCGGTCATCGAGAAGTTCGGCTATGCTCTGGACCCGAAGTCCGGCAGCTGAGCGCCCACGTCGATGAACTTCCAGGGATGAACTTGCACGTCTCGGCCGATATCTGGCAACCGGTCAGCCTGACCCTCGAATTGGCAGCGATCACGACCGTCATTCTGATGATCGTGGGAACACCGATCGCATGGTGGCTGGCGCGGTCGCAGGCGTGGTGGAAAGAGGCGGTCGCAGCCCTGGTGGCGATTCCACTGGTGCTGCCGCCGACCGTGCTCGGCTTCTATCTGCTGGTCGCGCTCGGCCCGAGCGGTCCGGGCGGGGCACTGGCTTCCTTGTGGGGCGCACGCACCCTCGCCTTCACTTTCCCGGGCCTCGTGATCGGCTCGGTGCTGTTCTCGATGCCGTTCGTGGTGCAGCCGATCCGCAACGCCTTCGAGGCCATGGGCGAGAAGCCCCTGGAAGCAGCCGCCACGCTGCGGGCCTCGCCCTGGCGCGCGTTCTGGACGATCGCCGTGCCGCTGGCGAGCCCCGGCTTCCTCACCGGCGCGATCCTCGGCTTTGCCCACACTGTCGGCGAGTTCGGCGTCGTGCTGATGATCGGCGGCAACATTCCCGGCAGGACGAAGGTGCTGTCGGTCGCGATCTACGACTACGTCGAGACCTCGCAATGGACCGAAGCCTCCGTGCTGGCGCTCGGCATGGTCGTGTTCTCGTTCGGCGTCATTCTGACGATGATGCTGATCGAGAAGAAGATGACGCGACGGGCGTCATGAGCACCGTCAAGGTCGATTTCCGCGGTACGCTCGGGCGCTTTGAGCTGAACGCGCGGTTCGAGGTTCCGGCGCGCGGCGTCACCGCGATCTTCGGCCCGTCCGGCTGTGGCAAGACCGCCGTCATGCGCAGCATCGCCGGCCTCAACCGCCTGGACGGACGATGCTCCGTCGCCGGCGACGTCTGGCAGGACGAGAAGACCTTCCGCCCGGTGCACCGGCGCCCGATCGGCTACGTGTTCCAGGAAGCCAATCTGTTTCCGCATCTCTCCGTCCGCCGCAACCTCATGTACGGCCATCCCGGCCCGTCCGGCCCCACCGCCATCGGCTTCGATGAGGTCGTGTCGCTGCTCGGCATCGCCAAGCTGCTGGAGCGCTCGCCGCGCCATCTGTCCGGCGGCGAGCGGCAGCGCGTGGCGATCGGCCGCGCTCTGCTCAGCCAGCCGAAGCTGCTGCTGATGGACGAGCCGCTGTCGGCGCTCGACCAGATGACCAAGGACGAGATCCTGCCCTATCTGGAGCGCCTGCATGCCGCGCTCGACCTGCCGATCCTCTACATCAGCCACGATATCGCGGAGGTCGAGCGGCTCGCCGATCAGCTGGTGCTGATGCGCAATGGCAGCGTCCTGGCTTCGGGCCCGCTGTCCGTGCTCCAAGCCGACCTGACACTGCCGCTCGCGCTCTCCCGCGATGCTGCGGTGAGTCTCGACGCCACCGTTCTGAAGCACGACGCCATCGACGGCATGGTGACGCTTGCGGTGCCCGGCGGGCATTTCGTGCTGCCGGCCGAGCCGCTTGCGTCCGGAACACGCCGCCGCCTGCGCGTGCTGGCCGATGACGTCAGCCTCGCCGTGGAAACGCCGAGCCGCAGCACCATCGTCAACGTGCTGCGCGCGAAGATCCTGGAAATCCGCAGCCAATCGGACCACCGCGTCACTGCCCTGCTCGGCCTCGGCGAGGACGGTGAGGGCGCGCGATTGCTGTCGCGGGTCACCCAACGCTCGTGGAACGAGCTCGGCCTGCAGGCGGGGCTTGCCGTCTACGCCCAGGTCAAGGGCGTCGCGCTGGTTCGGCGCGAAGAGCCCATCGTCTGATCGGCACGCGCCGACCCTCCCCCCACCATCGCAACACATGTTGTATAAACGACAATATAGCGTCCGATGTTATATCCTAAACAATATAGCTTTGGATCGCAACACCGAAGCCTGCCTGCTTTTCCTCAATGCAATGAACAAGTTGGTCGGCGCCTGACGATCTGGCCCGCGGCTTGCTCATTCGATCTCGCAACACGAGGTCATCAGCATGAAAGCCGCCGCCGTCACCTGGCATCCGAACGCGCCCAAGCCGCTCGCGCTGGTGCTGGGCACCAACGAGATCGCCTCCGCGATCGCGGCCAAGCTCAACCAGGCGTGCTTCGCGCTCGTCCTTTGTCACGACGCCTTTCCGCCGGTGATCCGACGCGGCATGGCCTTTCACGACGTCCTGTATGGTGAGACGTGCGACATCGACGGCGTGATCGGCTGCCGGGCCGAGGGCATCGCGGACGTCGTGCGCATTCATCGCGAGCCAGGCCGGGTCGCCGTCACCGGGATGCATCTTACCGACATCATCGCGTTCCGCTATCCCGCAGTCATCGTCGATGCACGGATGCAGAAGCATCTGGCGACGCCGGATCTGCGCGGCGTCGCCGGCATCGCCGTCGGCATTGGGCCGCGCTTTGCGGTCGGGCACAATTGCGACATCGCGGTCGAGACACATCCTTGCGAGACCGGCGCGATCGTGGCGCACGGCACGACGCGCGATGCGGACGGCAAGGCACGCGATCTCGGCGGCGCAGGCCGCGAGCGCTTCGTCTATTCCGATCAGGATGCCGTCTGGCATACGCCGCTCGACATCGGCACCCGCGTCTACAAAGGACTGCAGCTCGGATCGCTCGGCGGCACGCCGGTGCTGGCGCCGCTCGATGGCGCACTGCGCGGCATCGCGCGCGACGGTCTGCGCGTGCCGGCCAACGTCAAGCTGCTGGAGATCGATCCGCGCGGCCGCCACGCCGCATGGACCGGCATGGACGACCGCGGGCGATCGATCGCCGCGAGCGTCGTCTCGGCTGTCCAAGAGATCATGCGAACCGGTCGGAAGGCGGGCCGCGTCTCCGCCAATGCGTGAGGAGGACTGCCATGGGTGTCGCTGAGGTCGGGACATGTCAGATCGTGGCGCTGCAGGGCGCTGCGTCCACCGTCATCCAGGAGTTACTCGATGAGTTCGCCACGCGGCTCGCAGGCATGGGGCTGCGCGTCTCCGGCGTGATCGAGAGCAGCGTCGACAAGACCAGGCCGTGCAAGGCCATGATGCTGCGCAGCCTCGACGACAACCGCATGTTCTCGATCTCGCAGGATCTCGGCCCGGGATCGCAGGCCTGCAATCTCGATCCCGAAGGATTGGTGCTGGCCTGCGCCGCCGTGCAGCAGTCGATCGCGCGTGGCACGGATGTCGTGATCCTCAGCAAGTTCGGCAAGCAGGAGGCGGCGGGAGGTGGCCTCGCCGACGCCTTCGGCTCGGCGATGTCAGCCGGGCTTCCGATCATCACGGCGGTATCGCCTGCGATGATGGAGGCGTGGACGCGCTTCGCCGGCGTGTTCGCCGAATGCGTCCCGGTCGAAGTCGCGCGCCGTGCCGGCTGGATCGAAGCGTGGTCCGGCCGCATGGTGACAGCGCAGAGCCCGCGTGACATGATCGGCTCACAACGCGAGCGGATCGGAATAGGATGAAGCGCGAAGCTCAGATCGCATTGACCATCACTTTCGGCAACGGCGGAAGTCTGTCGCCCGAGGATCTGCTGCTGATCGACTTCATCCGCCGGGAGCGCTCGATCCTGGGCGCCGCGCGCGCGAGCGGCATCTCCTACCGCAAATGCTGGCTGATGGTCGATGCGCTCAACCGCACCTTCGAGACGCCGGTGTTCGAGACCCATCCCGGCCGCCGCGGCGGCGGCGCCGAGATCACGCCGTTCGGCGAGCGGCTGATCGCGCTGTATCGCTCGATGGAGCGGCGCACCCGCACGGCCACCGCTGCGGCGCTCGTCGAGCTGCAGAAGGCTACCGATCCGCGCTATCAGAAGCGGGCCAGCGGCGCGGCCGAGGTAGCTCCGAAGGCCGAACCGCGCCGGGTCCGATCGCGACGCTCTTGATCATCGCCCAGGCCGATAGATCCGGCTCCAACGCCAGCCGCTCGACCGATTCCAAGGTCACGAGCGCGTGGAGCCTGGTCGCACCGAGATCGAACGTCACGCGCACATAGGGCGGATCGAGCGGCAGGATCTCCTCGATCCGGCCCGGCAGCCGGTTGGTGATCGACACATCCATCGGCCGCGACAGCGCGATCGAGACGTCGCGGGCCTCGATGGTCACGGAGACGCCGGCGTCAACAGCCGCATCGACCATCGGCACGCGCAGCTCGCCGTCGGCGAAGAACAATGTCGACATGCCGTATTGCGGATCATGGCGCAGCACGCGCGCCGGCACCGTCGTGCTGAGAATGACGGACGAGGCTGAAGACGATGCAGACGAGCCGGTCATCGCGCGGCAGCCTCCACAGCCTCAGGGCCGGTCGTGATCGTACAGGACGCGCACGCGGATCGTGCCCTCCACCGCGCGCAGCTCCGACAGCAGCGCCTCGCCCTCACCGCCGACCACGTCGGTCTCGAGCACGACATAGCCGACCTCGGGATCGGTCTGCAGATATTGCGCGAGGATGTTGATGTTGTGCCGCGACACCGCATCGTTGACCTGGCGCAGCACGCCCGGCACGTTCCGGTGGACATGGATGAAGCGCGTGCCGGTCGGGCGCGCCGGCAACTGCACCTGCGGGAAGTTCACGGCGCCGAAGGTCGAGCCGACATCGGAATAGTCGATCAGCTTGCGCGCAACCTCGCCGCCGATGCGGTCCTGCGCCTCCTCGGTGGAGCCGCCGACATGCGGGGTCAGGATCACGTTGGGCAGGCCCTGCAGCGGCGAGACGAACGGATCGGCGTTCGAGGCCGGCTCGACCGGAAACACGTCGACGGCGGCGCCTGAGAGCTTGCCCTCGCGCAACGCGCTGGCCAGCGCCTCGATGTCGACTACCGTGCCGCGCGAATTGTTGATCAGATAGGCGCCGTCCTTCATGTGACGGATCTGGCGCTCGCCGATCATGTTGGCGGTCGCCGGCGTCTCCGGGACATGCAGCGACACGACGTCGCTGATCGCCAGGAGCTCGTCGAGGCTCTCGACGGGCTCGGTGTTGCCGTGGCGGAGCTTGTCGGTGAGATCGAAGAAGATCACCCGCATGCCCATGGCCTCGGCGAGGTTCGACAGCTGCGAGCCGATGTTGCCGTAGCCGACAATGCCGAGCGTCTTTCCGCGCACCTCTCGGCTGCCATTGGCGGACTTGTCCCAGCCGCCCGCATGCGCCGACACCGAGCGCGGGAAGATGCGGCGCATCAGCATCACGACCTCGGCGATCGTCAGCTCGGCGACGCTGCGGGTGTTCGAATAGGGCGCATTGAACACGGGGATGCCGAGCCGCTTCGCGGCATCGAGATCAACCTGGTTGGTGCCGACGGAGAAACAGCCGACCACCATCAGCCGATCGGCGGCCTGCAGCACTTCCTCGGTCAGATGCGTGCGCGAGCGAATGCCAAGCATGTGCACGCCCGACAGCATACGTTTCAACTCCGCCGAACCGAGCGCCTTCGGCAGCCGTTCGATTTCCGTATAGCCGTTGGCCTCGAACATGCGGACGGCCGAGTCGTTCACGCCCTCGAGGAGCAGAACGCGGATCTTTTGCTTGGGCAGCGATAGCGGCATGGGCCTGGCCTGATTCAGTCGTGGAGGTGGCGTAGTGTAGCGGTTGTTACAGTCGCGATGCGTTGAAACTTGGTGAATGCGACGCGGCAGGGTGGCTTTCTGTCGCTTTCTCAGGGTCTTGTCCACTCCGTCGCGGCCTTTTGACCGGCGATGCAAAATCAGCGCCTGGCATACCTGCCGCGCTGCACGGTCCGCACTGCAACAACCGCAGATCGTTGTTTTGGCTGCTGACAAACCATGCGAGCAGAGCTAGCCTTTCCGCCAATCACAAAATCATCGGGAGGTCAGCATGTCAGACGGGATTGTCGAGACACGCGCGTCGGAGGTGTCGGGCGGTGAAACGCAGACGGTCGATGTCGCCGTCGTGGGGGCCGGATTTGCGGGGCTTTATCTGCTGCACCGCCTGCGCAAGGCGGGCTTCTCGACCGTGGCTCTGGATACGGCCAACGACGTCGGCGGCACCTGGTACTGGAACCGCTATCCCGGCGCGCGCTGCGACATCCAGACCGTCGACTACAGCTACACCTTCGATCCCGAGCTCGAAAAGGCCTGGCAGTGGTCGGAGAAATACGCCACCCAGCCGGAGATCCTGCGCTATCTCGGCTTCGTCGCCGATCGCTACGATCTACGCCGCGACATCCGCTTCGGCACCCGCGTGCTCGGCGCCGCCTGGGATGAGGCCAGGGAGCGCTGGCTGCTGACGACCGACAACGGCCCTGCCGTGTCCTGTCGCCACTACATCATGGCGACCGGATGCCTGTCGCAGCCGAAGCCGCCGGAGATCGACGGCGTGCACGACTTCAACGGCGAGATCTACTTCACCAGCCGCTGGCCGCATGATGGCGTGGACCTCCGCGGCAAGCGCGTGGCCGTGATCGGCACCGGCTCGTCGGGCATCCAGTCGATCCCGATCATCGCCGAGCAGGCCGCGCAGCTCACGGTGTTCCAGCGCACGCCGAATTTCGCGCTGCCGGCGCATAACGGTCCGCTCCCGGCCGATCGCGCCGCGCAGCTCGCGGAGGATCGCAAGGGGCTGCGCGAGCAGGCACGCTGGTCGATGACCGGCGTGCCGATCCCGCCGGCCACCGAATTCAGCTGGGCGCTGAGCGAGGCCGAGCGCCGCGAGCGCTTCGAGAAGATGTGGGCCTCCGGCGATCTCGTCGGCATGCTGACGCAGCTCTGGGCCGACCAGGGCGTCGACGCCGACGGCAACGCGCTGCTCGCCGATCTCATCCGCGAGAAGATCCGCGAGATCGTCAAGGATCCCGAGACGGCCGAGGCGCTCACGCCGCACGATCACCCGTTCGGCGCCAAGCGGCCGTGCCTGGACACGAACTACTACGCGACGTTCAACCGTCCGAACGTGACGCTGGTGAACCTGCGCAAGGAGCCGATCGCATCCATCACATCCAATGGCATCAAGACCGACAAGCGCAGCTTCGACATCGACGTCATCGTGTTCGCGACCGGCTTCGATGCCATGACCGGCGCGATCCGCGCGGTGCATCCGATCAAGGGCCGTGGCGGCAAGTCGCTCGACGACAGCTGGGCTGATGGCCCGGAGAGCTATCTTGGATTGACGGTCGCCGGCTTCCCCAACCTGTTCCTGATCACCGGTCCCGGTAGTCCATCGGTGCTGTCGAACATGGCGGTGTCGATCGAGCAGCACGTCGACTTCGTGGTCGATCGTCTCGCCGCGATGCGCGACGCCGGCTTCACCACCATCGAGCCGACCGAGACCGCGCAGGCCGGCTGGATGCGCCACATGGCGGACTGCTCGACGGTCA
Source organism: Bradyrhizobium sp. HKCCYLRH3073 (assembly GCF_051167995.1). Classification (NCBI taxonomy): domain Bacteria; kingdom Pseudomonadati; phylum Pseudomonadota; class Alphaproteobacteria; order Hyphomicrobiales; family Nitrobacteraceae; genus Bradyrhizobium; species Bradyrhizobium sp. HKCCYLRH3073. The sequence goes on along the minus strand of NZ_JBNPUD010000001.1, from coordinate 124,785 downwards.
CGCTGCACCGGCTCGCCAACACCTGGTACACAGGCGCCAACGTGCCGGGCAAGCCGCAGACGCTGATGCCATACACCGGCGGCGTCGGGCCCTATCGCGGCATCTGCAACGAGGTCGTCAGCCGCGGCATGCTCGGCTTCAAGCTCACGGGCCCGAACGGTGCGAGCCAGTGCAACGACGGCGAGATCGTGAAGCTGCAGCCGGATGTGCGGCTGGTGCTGAACATGCTCACCGAGATGAACCTGCCGCCGATCGAATCGATGGGCGCGCAAGGCGCACGCGACTTCGTCGCCGAATTCAACAAGGCCCGACCGCCGGGCCGCCCCGTGGGCGAGGTCAAGGACGGCACTCTGCAAGGCGCCGAGGGCCCTCTTGCCTACCGCCTCTACCGTCCGGCCACGCCCGGGCCGCATCCGATCGTCGTGTATTTCCATGGCGGCGGCTGGGTGCTCGGCGACGAGCAGTCGGACGATCCGTTCTGCCGCGACATGTGCCGCCGCTCCAACATGATCTTCGTCAGCGTGAACTACCGCCACGCGCCCGAGCACCGCTTCCCTGCGGCGGCCGAGGACGGCTATGCAGCGGCGCGCTGGGTCGCCGAGCACGCCGCCGAGCTCGGCGGACGCGACGGACCGGTGCTGGTGGCCGGCTGGAGCGCCGGCGGCAACATCGCAGCCGTCACCTGCCAGCTCGCTCGGGATCGCGGCGGGCCTGCGATCGGCGGTCAGCTGCTGGTGTGCCCGGTCACCGACTGCAGCTTCGATCGTCCCTCCTACACCGATAATGCGGCCGGCTACTTCCTGACGCGCGGCCTGATGTACTGGTTCTGGGACATCTACTGCTCGCCGGCGGATCGCACCGATCCGCGCGCGTCGCCGTTGCGGGGCAAGCTGCAGGGCCTGCCGCCGGCCTACATCGTCACCTGCGAGTTCGATCCGCTGCGCGACGAGGGTGTCGCCTATGCGGAAGCGCTCGCCGCCGCCGGCGTGCCGGTCGGGCAACTCAAGGCCCACGGCCACTTCCACTCGTCGTTCACGATGGTCGACGTCGTCATCACCGGCGTCGGCGGCCGCATGCAGATGGCGGAGGCGCTGCAGGCGTTCACGCAGTCTGCGGAGGAAGGCGAATCGCCCGAGATCAACGCCGCCGCCAGCTGACCAGCGGAGGCCGCCGCCGAGCGTTGTCGCAACGACCCGCAGCTTTGCGGGCCGTTGCCGTGACGCGCAGCTTGCGCCGGATCGTCCACGCCGTCACCGAGACAACGAGCCAGCCGGTCGTTGCGGTGACGAAGGCGGTCGCGACGCTCGTCCGACAACATCACGAGACCGTCATGGAGTGTGGACGCACTCAGCTCGCCGCTGCGATGGCCTCGTCATAGGCACGAACCGAAGCGGCCGCGGTCTGCCGTACATCGCTCGCGCTCATGCCCGGCTTGTACAGGCTCGAGCCCAGTCCGAAGGCCCGCACGCCGACTGCAGCATAGGAGGCGAGATTGCTGTCCGACACGCCGCCGACGGCGCCGACCACGACGCCCTTCGGCAGGACGGCAAGCTGCGCGGCAATTCCCGACGGACCGAGCACTGAGGCAGGAAAAAATTTCAGGGCCGAGGCGCCGCAACGCAGCGCGAGAAACGCTTCGCTCGGCGTGAACACCCCGGGCATGGTCACCATGTCATAGGCCTGCGCGGTCGCCAGCACTTCGACGTCGACGTTGGGGCTGACCATCAGACGCCCGCCGGCCTCCGCGACCCGCACGCAATCTGCGGCATTGACGACCGTCCCTGCACCGATCAGGCAGTGCTTGCCGAACCGGGCGGCGAGACGCTCGATCGAGGCGAACGGTTCCGGCGAGTTGAGCGGAACCTCGATCAGCTCGAAACCGGCTTCGATCAGGACATCGACGACGGCCTCGGACTCGTCGGGTTTGATGCCGCGCAGGATCGCGACGAGCGACCGCTTGACGTGCGGCCAGGCAACGGACTTTGTCATGGTCGGAAACGCGCTCCCCAGATCTGCCGCGCGGCCTTGACCAGGCCGCGCCGGGACGCCTGCTCGGCATCACATTCGTTCACGTCGAAATCAGCAGCTGCCAGCGCCGCGCAGTAGAGACGGCCGAGCCGGCCCGCTCCGATCAACCGCAGCGGAAGCTCGGCGCCGAACCGCACCCGCGCGTCGGCGATCTCGCTGCCGATCAGAAGCCCGGAGAGCCTCGCAGCCCCGTCGGACCGCTGCTCGAAATTGAGGAGCTGGGCTGCGCGGAGCCGGAACAGCGCATTGGTCAGTGACGTCGGCGCGGCAAGCGCCGCCGCAAGGCTCTCGCGGAATGCCGCGTCGTGCGCGACGGTCGAGGCTTCCGGTTCGACGGCGTGCATCAAAATGCTATGCTGAGAGACGACAGCGAACAGCTCGCCAGTCATGTAGGTGGCAAAATCGATCACAGCGCCGGCATCGATCCGGATCCATTTGCTGTGCGTGCCCGGAATACAGACGATCCCGGTGAAGTCCGGCTCGGTGACGCCGAGCAGCTGGGTTTCCTCGCCGCGCATCACGTCCGGCTGATTCGCCCGCGCCTGCGCCAGTCCCGGCAGGATTCTGACGTCGCCATCCGTGTCGACGCCGATCGCGCCGGCATGCAACGCCTCCAGCCGGGTCGGCGTGTGCAGATACGGCGCCTCGACCCAGCCTTGCCGGGCGCCGGCCATGCCGCAGATCAGCACCGGAACATCGGCCGGCGCGCCGAGTTGCGCCAGATGATCGCGCAGCACCGGCGCAAAGCCCGATGTCGCGCAATGCAGCATGCCCTCGCCACCACGGCTCTCCGCCTGCTCCGTGCCGTCTCCTGCCATCAGCCAGGCACGGAAACTGGAGGTGCCCCAGTCGACGGCGACAAAGGCCGGCGTTGCTGACGAATCGACGGCGGTCACGTCCTGCTCCCGAACAGTTCGACATCTGGCAATGACATGCCCGGCTGGCCGCGCAAACAACAAATTGCATCGTGCACGATTATGCACGTTGTTATTCTTGTTCCTGCCTGATATGAGGAGGCATGTCAGACCTTCCACTGGCGCGTCGCGACCAGATCGCCGGCCGCCTCGCTACAGGGCACGCGGTCATCGCGGCCGCCCTGGCCCATGAATTCGGCGTCTCCGAGGATGCGATCCGGCGCGATCTTCGCGCGCTTGCCGCCGAAGGACGCTGCCGCCGGGTGTACGGCGGCGCATTGCCGATCGCCGGCGGCATGACCCCGATGGCGGCGCGGATCGGGCAGGATCGCGAACGCAAGCTGGCGCTCGCCCGGACGGCCGCCCGCGGCATCGCGCGTGGCGAATTTCTTTTCCTCGATAGTGGCAGCACCAACCTCGCGCTCGCTGAGGTCCTGCCCGATGATTTCGATCTCACCGTCGCAACGAACGCCATCGACATTGCCGCAACCGTGCTGCATCGGCAGGACCTGCAACTGATCATGATCGGCGGCTCCGTTCACCCCGCAGTCGGCGGCTGTATCGACGCCGACGCCCTCATGCAGATGCAGCGCTTGAACATCGACCGCTGCTTCATCGGCGCCTGCGCCGTGTCGGCGCAAGGCGGCATCAGCGCGATTGATCCGACCGACGCAGCGTTCAAGCGGACGCTGCTGTCGCTGAGCCGCGTCAGCGTCGCAATGGTCACCAACGAGAAGCTCGAGACCCGAGCGCCTCACCGTGTCGCCGGCGCCAAGACGATCAGCCAGCTCACCGTCGAGCATGATGCGCCGGCGGCTCGACTTGCCCTGCTCAAACGGGCGGGAGCGACCATCGTGACGGCCGCTCCGCCGGTGTGACAGCGCCTTTCAGAAAGTCAGGAATCCTCCAAATGAGTTCTGATCACAGCGCGGCGCGGCTCGCGACCCGCCTGGCCTTTTTCGTCGCCGGCTTCGGCATCGCCTGCTGGGCACCGCTGGTGCCGTTTGCCAAGCAGCGGCTCGGCGTCGACGATGCGACGCTCGGCCTGCTGCTGCTCTCGCTCGGCGTGGGCTCGGTCGCATCGATGCTGGCCGCCGGACTGCTGAGCGCCCGCTATGGCAGCAAGCCTGTCGTCGTCGTCAGCGGCATCGCTCTCGCGCTGTTCCTGCCGCTGCTGGCGATCGCCGCAACGCCAGCGACGCTTGCGCTCGCATTGTTCGCCTTCGGAGCGGCGCTGGGCTCGCTCGACGTCGCCGTGAACATCCAGGCGATCGACGTCGAGCGGCTGAGCGAGCGTCCGCTGATGTCGGGTTTCCATGCCCAGTTCAGCATCGGCGGCTTCGCGGGCTCCGGCGTCATGACCGCGCTGCTTGCGTTCGACGTCGCGCCGCTGCTCGGCACGCTGGCCTGCTGCGCACTCGCCTTGGCCGCGATGATCGTCGCTGCCCCACGACTGATGGCGAGCAAGCCCGCGCAAACGGGGCCTCTGCTCGTGCTTCCCCATGGCGCGGTGCTGCTGCTGGCGGCGCTCGCGGCGATCATGTTCCTGGTCGAAGGCGCGATGCTCGACTGGAGCGCGCTGCTGCTCGCCGGTTCCGGGCGCCTGCCGGCCGCACAGGCCGGACTGGGCTACATCATGTTCTCGATCGCAATGACCGCCGGGCGCCTCGTCGGGGATGCCGTGGTTGCCCGGATCGGTGATCGCGCAACGCTGCTGGGGGGCAGCGCGATCGCGATCGCCGGCTTCGTCCTGCTGCTCACGGCTCCCTTGGTTGCTGCTGCCATGGCGGGCTTTGCGCTGATCGGCCTGGGCGCGTCGAACCTCGTCCCGGTGCTGTTCCGCCGGGCCGGGGCGCAGACCGCGATGCCGGTCGGGCTGGCCGTCGCTGCCGTCACCACCGCAGGCTACTCCGGCGTGCTGCTCGGACCGGCCGGCATCGGCTTCGTCGCCGCGGCCACGAGCCTCCCGGCCGCGTTCTGGATGTTGGCCGCGCTGCTGGTGATCGTGCTCGCGAGCGCGCCGTTGGCCGCGCGGACACCGCCCTAGGAGCGCTGTGCGCGGCTCAGGCTCCAGCATCTCATGGCTCGACCATTCGCCTGCACGAAACGGCGGCGTCTGACCGCTGAGCCGCCAATCTCACGCCGAAGCCGAACCATCTTGCAGCAGGCTCTCACGCATTTCCTGATAGCGGGCGCCGGTCTGCGGCTTGACGAACAGCGCTGCGACGATCGGATGCCGCGCCCTCAGCTCGCTTTCGATTGCCACGACGGCCCGCTCGATATCGTCGGCGCGCTGATCGTCCGCAAACTCGATGCTCAGCGCGACGACGACCTGCTGCGGCGACAGCTGCACCGTGAGCAGCCCGTTGGCCGACTTGACGCTTTGCCTCCTGCGCGCGATGTCGAGGATCGAACGCGCCAGCTCGGGATCCGCGGGCTCGCCGATCAGGAGGCTCTTGCTCTCCCGCGCGAGCACCATCGAGGTCACCGCAAGCAGCACGCCGATCAGGATGGACCCGATGCCGTCCCATGCCGGCTGATCGAAGGCGACGGCCGCGGCCATGGCAGCAGCAGCGATGACGATGCCGATCAGGGCCGCGGTGTCTTCGAACACGACCATGAAGGCCGGCGGGTCCTTGCTGCGCCTGAATGCCTCAAGGTAGGAGAGACCCGGGGCAGCCGCACGAAAGCGTCGCACCGCCACCCACCAGGACCCAGCCTCGAAGACGAATGAGAGCGCGAGCACGATGTAGTTCACCGTCGGGTCTTCGATCGGCAGCGGATGCATCAGATGCGCGACGCCTTCGTACAGCGAGACGCCGGCGCCGAGCGCGAACAAGAGCAGCGCAACGATGAAGCTCCAGAAGTAGAGCTCACGACCATGCCCGAGCGGATGCCGTCGGTCGGGCGGACGGCTCGCGCGATGAAAGCCGTAGAGCAGCAGGAGCTCGTTCGAGGTGTCGACGACGGAGTGGATCGCCTCGCTCATCATGGCCGAGCTGCCGGTCCAGACCGCCGCGGCGATCTTGGTGCAGGCCACGAGCAGATTGCCGGCAAGCGCCGCATAGACGGCCACCCTGGAATCCGCGTTTGCCGCCATGTCGCCTGCCCGCTCTCCGCACTCGTGCGCCGGGAAACGCGAGCCGCGGGCCATCAGTTCCCGCGGTTGCGGACGTCTCCGCGCCGGCGCAGGATCCCCCGACCCGCAACGGAGCAGAGTGGCGATGGGACCGGCAGATCAGGCAAGAGACGGACAGAGGCAGGCCGACGCACAAGACCGGGACGCACATTTCCTGCGCCACAGCTTCGCCATCGCGCGCCGTGCGACGTCCAACGGCAATCATCCGTTCGGAGCCGTGCTCATCGCGGCCGACGGCCGCGTTCTGATCGAGGCCGAGAACGGCTATATGCCGGCACATGACGCCTCGGCGCATGCCGAGCGGCTGGCCGCGACCCAGGCCTGCATTTCGATTGCGCCCGAAATCAGAGCGGCTGCCACCCTGTATTCGTCGGCCGAGCCATGCGCGATGTGCGCGGGCGCGATCTACTGGGCGGGCATCGGACGCGTGGTCTATGGGCTGAGCGAACGGCGGCTGCGCGACCTCACCGGCAACCATCCGGAGAACCCGACCCTCGACCTGCCCTGCCGCGACGTGTTCGCGAGCGGCCAGCGTGCGACCGAAGTCGTCGGCCCCCTGCTGGAGGACGAAGCCGCGACGCTGCATGAGGGAGCCTGGGACAAATGAAGCAGGCGCCGCGACCGGAGGCGCGGCGCCTGCTTGCGTGGCTCGGTCGATATCAGAACTTCACGGTCACGCCTGAATACAGCGACGACTCGGTGCAGGCGCCCGTGGCGACGCGGGTGCCGCCGACGCCGGCGACGGAACAGCCGACCGCGTTGTTGTGGTCGAGGCCGAACTTGTTCTGCCAGTAGCGATAGGCCACCCAGACGTCGATCATGTGGCTCTGCTTCTCGCCCCACATCGCCTTCGACGCGTCGAAGGTCAGGCGGATCGGCTCGGAGTTGAACTCGACCTTCGTCGGATAGACGCCGTTCGCGACGCTCGCCGGGAGCGGCTCGGTGTCGGTGCCCTTCTTGCCGTACCAGCCGGCGCGGCCCGAGATCGAGAAGAACTGCATGCTCTCGGGCAGGAAACCGAGATCCATGTAGTAGTTGGTCTCGACCGCCCAGGTCGGCTTGAACGAGGTATTGCCGTCAGTAATGCAGGGGTTCGACCAGCCGGCGCCGCACTGTGAGAACGAGTTGTGGTTGGCGAACTCCCAATACATCAGGGGAGCGACGTTGAAATAGCCCTTGTAGGGCAGGTTGAACGCGAACTGCAGGCCGGCCACCACGTCGCGCTTGGCGGCGCCGAAATAGCGATTCTCCGTGTTGGCATCCATGCCCACCTCGAACGAGATGTTCTGCAGCGGGCCCATGGTGAAGGCCTTGGTGTTGAATATCTGATTCCAGCCGAAGGTCGAGCGGAACAGGCCGTAGATCTCGGTCGCGCCGGCGCAGCTCGCCGGCGTGAACGCGAAGCCGGCGTTGGGCGAGACGATGCCGCCGGTCTGCGTGCACGGCCCGGCGGGATCGTTGTGGTCCGACTTGAACAGCGAGATCGTGAAGAAGTTGGTGCCGTAGCCCCAGACGTCGAAATGGGTGAACGAGTAGACCTGCTTGGCGGTCTTGGCGTTGAATGTGCCGTTGCCGTTCACGCTCCATGCACCAGGCTGGCTGGCATCGAAGATGTAGGAGTAGCTGACGCGATTGTCGACGACGAGGAAGAACGGCACCTCGGCTGGGGCCTTTTTCGCGACCGCCTTGGCAGGCAGATCAGCGGCCCCAGCGACACCGATTGACGTCAGTGCGACCGCGCCCAGCGCGACGGCCGCCGCAATTATTTGACGAAACGACATTCCGAACACCCCCAGTTGACAAGCGCAGATTCCCGACTTGCATGCACAGTTGCGCCGTTCCACCGGCCGGAGAAGCCTCAACTTTCTCCAGGACTTGCCCGCAGTTTGATCAAGGTTATGCCGTATTACGGCGTCGACGGTGGCGGTCGCGGGCGCAGCCATGGGACGATTGGTCGCGGCCGCGACGCTCCCGGATCACGATCTTGCTGCTTCACATTGCTGAAGTTTTTCCGAAAAGCGTCGCCTGGCCTCTCGCACGATTTCGCGATCACCCGTGAACGCAAGCGCGCCATTGGACGCGCATTGCATGACGCTGCTCATCCAACGTGCAGCCTGCTGCGACCGGATCGATTTCCCGGCCAGTGTCGCAGAAGTGCCACAGAACGTCATGGGGCGCTGCGCTCGACTCGATTGCGGCCTGCGATGCCTGCAACCGACGGCGCGCTGCATTCGCCGGTCTCCGCGGATGAACCGTTGGACAAGAGTTGGGCAAAGGATGGCGCTTTTCGCCTCTTACGCGCCGCGGCAAATTAGATCACAATTGAGGCAGCTTCATTCCCCCTGCCCCATGACGCAGCAAATGCCTGACCCAGCGCCGGTCGATCCGAAATCTACGCCTCCGCTCCTGCAGACGGTCGGATTGACCAAGCGCTATGGCGACTTCGTTGCCAACGACAAGATCGACATCGAGATCCGGCCACGCGAGATTCACGCCCTGCTCGGCGAGAACGGTGCGGGGAAATCGACCCTGGTGAAGACGATCTATGGACTGGTGCAGCCGAGCGCCGGCGAGTTGCGCTGGCAGGGTGAGCCGGTCCAGCTGTCCGGCCCGGCCGAAGCGCGATCCCTCGGCATCGGCATGGTGTTTCAGCATTTCTCTCTGTTCGACAACCTCACCGTGGCCGAGAACGTGGCGCTCGGGCTCGACGGCAAGGAGCCGTTCAAGGCCATGTCGGCGCGGCTCGCGGATGTCGCGCGCGATTATGGCCTGCCGCTGGATCCGAAGCGCGAGGTATGGCAATTGTCGGTCGGCGAGCGGCAGCGCATCGAGATCGTGCGCGCGCTGATGCAGAATCCGAAATTCCTGATCCTGGACGAGCCCACCGCCGTGCTGACGCCGCAGGAGGCCGACCAACTGTTCGTCGTCCTGGAGCGCCTGAAAGCGGAAGGCCGCGCTGTTCTCTACATCAGCCACAAGCTGGAAGAGGTGAAGCGGCTGTGCGACACCGCCACCATCCTTCGCGGCGGCCGGAAGGTCGCGACCTGCAATCCGAAGCTGGAGACGGCTGCCTCGCTGGCCCGCATGATGGTGGGCACCGAGATCAAGGAGGTGAAGCCGCCGGCCGAGCGGCACACCACCGTGCCGCGTCTGGTCGTCAATGATCTCACCCTCGCCCCGGGCGAGCTTCATGGCGTGGCTCTCAAGAACATTTCCTTCGAGCTGAAGGGCGGAGAGATCCTCGGCATCGCCGGTGTCGCCGGCAACGGCCAGGACGAGCTGTTCGCTGCGCTGTCCGGCGAACGCCTCGTCAAGGAGCCCGGCACGATCATCATCGACGGCCTCGCCTGCGGGAATCTCTCGATCACCCAACGGCGCAAGATGGGCGCGGCGTTCGTGCCGGAGGAGCGGCTGGGGCACGGCACCGCGCCGCGGATGCGGCTGTCCGAGAACGCGCTGCTGACCGGACACGCCGCGAGCGACATGGTCCGGCACGGCTTCATCAACGCGGCCGCGACGTTGCGGACGGTCGATCTGACGACCGAGACATTCGACGTCCGCAAGGCCAAGCGGGATCCGGAAGCGGCGAGCCTGTCCGGCGGCAACCTGCAGAAGTTCGTCGTCGGCCGCGAGATCCTGCGCACGCCGGCGGTGCTGGTCGTCAACCAGCCGACCTGGGGCGTCGACGCCGGCGCCGCCGCGATCATCCGCCAGGCGCTGATCGATCTCGCCAGCGCCGGCGCTGCCGTCCTCGTCACCAGCCAGGACCTCGACGAACTGATCGAGATCGCCGACCGCATCGCGGTGATGTTTCATGGACACTTGTCGGAGGCGCTGCCGCGCGCCGAGGCCACGCGGGAGAGGCTCGGCCTGTTGATGGGCGGCGCCAGTCTCGAGAAGGAGGCGGCGCATGCAGCTCGTGCTTGAGAAGCGCGCCGAGCGTTCGCGCACCATCGCGCTGGTTTCGCCGCTGATCGCGATCGGACTGACACTCGTCACGATGAGCGTGCTGTTCGCCGTGCTCGGCAAGAACCCGATCACCGCGCTCGGCGTCTACTTCGTCGCGCCGCTCACCGACGGCTATTCGCTGCAGGAGATCGCGGTGAAAGCGACGCCATTGGTGATGATCGCGATCGGTCTGTCGCTGTGCTACCTCGCCAACGCCTGGAACATCGGCGCCGAAGGCCAGTTCCTGATCGGCGCCGTTGCCGGCAGCTGGATCGCGGTCAAGACGCAAGGCACCGAGGCCGGACATTGGGTGCTGCCGGCGATGCTGGTCGCAGGCGCCGCAGCCGGCGCCCTCTACGCGCTGATCCCGGCGCTGTGCCGCGTCAAGTTCGGCGCCAGCGAGATCCTCACAAGCCTGATGCTGGTCTACGTCGCCGATCTCCTGCTCGACTATCTCGTCCGCGGCCCCTGGCGCGATCCTGCCGGCTTCAACTTCCCCACCACGGCGGAGTTCGACCCGGTCGCCACCGTGCCGGTGCTGATCGAGGGCGGACGCCTGCATCTCGGCAGCGTCATCGCGCTGCTCGTCGTTGCAGGCGCCTTCGTGCTGCTCGAGCGCACCATCAAGGGGTTCGAGATCCGCGTCGTCGGCGCGGCCCCCCGCGCGGCACGCTTCGGCGGCTTCAACGCCAACCAGCTCATCCTCCTGACATTCGCGGTGTCCGGCGCATTGGCCGGTCTCGCAGGGATCATCGAGGTGGCGGGCCCCATCGGACATCTGCAACCAGGCATCTCGCCGGGCTATGGCTTCACCGCGATCATCGTGGCCTTCCTGGGGCGGCTCAATCCAGTTGGAATATTCATTGCAGGGCTCTTCCTCGCATTGACGTTCATTGGCGGCGAGCAGGCCCAGATCACGATGAAGATTCCACTCGATGTGACCAAGGTGTTCCAGGGCATCCTGCTGTTCTACGTGCTCGCCTGCGATTCCCTCATCCTCTACCGTTTCAAGCTCGTCTTCGCCGCGCGGCAGGTGCAAAGTGGTGCTGGTTGAAGCAATCATCCTGTCGGTGCTCGCCGCATCGACGCCGCTGCTGCTGGCGGCCACCGGTGAGCTGGTCACCGAGCGCTCGGGCGTGCTCAACCTCGGCGTCGAGGGCATGATGATCGTCGGCGCGGCCTGCGGCTTCGGCGGGGCCTGGCTGTCCGGCTCGATCGTCGTCGGCGCATTGTGCGGCATCGTCGCCGGCATGCTGATGTCACTGATCTTCGCGTTCATGACCCTTGGCCTCGCCGTCAATCAGGTGGCCACGGGCCTCGCGCTGACCATCCTCGGCATCGGTCTCTCCGGCCTGATCGGCGCGCGCTTCGTCGGCGAGCGCATCGGCACCGCGCCGCACCTCTCCATTCCCGGCCTCAGCGACATTCCGCTGGTCGGCCGCATCCTGTTCGGCGAGGACGCGTTCGTCTATCTGTCGCTCGCGCTGATCATCGCCGTCTGGTGGTTCCTGTACCGCACCCGTGCCGGCCTGGTGCTGCGCGCCTGCGGCGACAACCATGTCTCCGCCCACGCGCTCGGCTATCCCGTGCTGCGCATCCGTTTGCTCGCGGTGCTGTTCGGCGGCGGCTGCGCCGGGCTCGCCGGCGCCTATCTGCCGCTGGCCTATACGCCTTTCTTCATTCCCGGCATGACCGCGGGACGCGGCTGGATCGCGCTGGCGCTGGTCGTGTTTGCATCCTGGCGACCGGGCCGCCTTGTCGTCGGCGCCTATCTGTTCGGCGCGGTGACGATCCTGCAGCTCCATGCGCAGGGTGCGGGCGTGGGCATCCCCTCGCAGTTCATGTCGGCGCTGCCCTATCTCGCCACGGTGATCGTGCTGGTGCTGCTGTCGCGCGCCCGCACCGGCGGCTCCACTGCGCCGGCGGCGCTGGGGACGGTGTTCGTGCCGGATCGCTGAAGCAATCATCCGGAGCGCCAGCGATGGGGCGCGGCGCTCTGGCTCACGAGGTTTCCCCCGATTGTTTGGAGGCATGGACGATGATGAAAAGGCTTCTGGGGGCTGCCGTTGCGCTGGTACTGGCGGGAAGCATCGCCGGCGTGGCGCACGCCGCCGACAAGCTGAAGGTCGGCTTCATCTATCTCGGACCGATCGGCGACCTCGGCTGGACCTATCAGCATGAGCTCGCGCGCCAGGCGCTGGTGAAGGAGCTCGGCGACAAGATCGAGACGACCTATCTGGAGAACGTACCGGAAGGCCCGGACGCCGAGCGCGCCATCGAGCAGTTGGTCCGCGCCGGCAACAAGCTGATCTTCACGACCTCGTTCGGCTACATGGATCCGACCCTGAAGGTCGCCAAGAAGTATCCCAACGTGCATTTCGAGCATGCCACGGGCTACAAGCGCGACAAGAACATGTCGACCTATTCGGCGCGCTGGTATCAGGGCCGCTACATCCAGGGCATCATCGCCGGCAAGATGTCGAAGGCAGGCGTGCTCGGCTATATCGGCTCGTTCCCGATCCCCGAGGTGATCTCGGGCATCAACGCCACGATCATCGGCGCGCAGACGGTCAATCCGAACATCAAGGTCAAGATCATCTGGGCCAACACCTGGTTCGACCCCGGCAAGGAAGCCGACGCCGCCAAGGCGCTGATCGACCAGGGCGCCGACATCATCATGCAGCACACCGACAGCCCGGCCGCCATGCAGATCGCGGCCGAGCGCGGCAAGCTCGCCTTCGGCCAGGACTCAGAGATGATCAAGTTCGGCCCCAAGGCGCAGCTCACCTCGATCCTCGACACCTGGGGCCCCTACTACATCGCGCGCGTCAAGGCCGAGCTCGACGGCACCTGGAAATCGGAGGACACCTGGGGCGGCCTCGATTCCAAGATGTTCGAGATGGCGCCCTATACCAACATTCCTGACGACGTGAAGAAGCTGGCCGAGGAGACGCAGGCCGCGATCACCGCCGGCAAGCTGCACCCGTTCAAGTGCCCCGTGCTCGGCCAGGATGGCAAGGAGATCGAGTGCAAGGGCGGCGACCATCTCGCCGATGGACAGATTCTCGGCATGAACTTCTACGTCAAGGGCGTCGACGACAAGGTGCCGGGCAAGTAGACGCAGTACACCGCTAGAACTCTCCCCCACAAGTCGGGGAGAGTTCTCGAGCGAATATTTTCCAACGCTGCGCGCATCACCCTCCCCGCATGGCCCTAGCTGCCGCGCTGTGCCGATCGATCAGCCCGCCGACGTCCAGTCCCGGAATTGCGCCGTCGACCACGGTCCAACGGCCGCCGACCATGACGCGATCGGCGCGGTGCGCGCCGCATAGCACCAGCGCCGCGATCGGATCGCCTGCACCCGAGAAGCGCAGCTCGTCGAGCTTGAACAGCGCGAGGTCGGCGGCCTTGCCCAGCGCGATCTCGCCGAGCTCTGGCCGGCCGACGCAGGCGGCCGAGCCCTTGGTCGCCCAGCGCAGCGCATCCTTGTGGCTGATCCGGCCAACGCCATAGCGCGCCCGCTGCAGCAGGAATGCGGCACGAACCTCCTGCATCAGGTTGGAGCCGTCGTTCGACGCCGAGCCGTCGACGCCGAGGCCGATCCCGACGCCCGCCTCCTCCATCTCGCACACCGGACAGTAGCCGGAGGCAAGCAACTGGTTCGAGCAGGCGCAATGGCTGATCGTGGTCCTGGCCTTGCCGAGCCGCTTCATCTCCTCGGCATTGAAGAAGATGCCGTGCGCCAGCCAGGTGCGCGGGCCGAGCCAGCCGTTCTTCTCGAGATAGTCCAGCGGACGGCAGCCGAACATCTGCTCGCAGAAGCGGTTCTCATCCTTCGTCTCGGCGAGATGCGTGTGCAGCCGCACGTCGAGCTTATCGGCAAGCGCAGCGGTCTTCTGCATCAGCGATCCCGTCACCGAGAACGGCGAGCACGGCGCCAGCGCGATCTGCACCATCGCATCGGGTCCGCGCTCGTGATAGGTCGTGACCACGCGCGCGCTGTCGGCGAGGATCGTGTCCTCGTCCTGCACCACGCTGTCCGGTGGCAGTCCGCCGTCGCGCTCCGACAGGTTCATCGAGCCGCGGGTCAGCAGCACACGGATGCCGAGCCGCTTCGCCACCGCGACCTCGATGCCGACGGCATCTTCGAGCCCGGCGGGGAAGACGTAGTGATGATCGGTCGTGGTCGTGCAGCCCGACAGCATCAGTTCGGCCATCGCGACCGTGACCGCCGCATCCAACGCCTCCGGCGTCAGCTTCGCCCAGATCGGATAGAGCGCCTTGAGCCAGGGGAACAGCTCGCGGTCCATCGCAGCCGGCAGCGCGCGCGTCAGCGTCTGGTAGAAGTGATGGTGCGTGTTGATCAGACCAGGGATGACGACATGCGCGCTCGCATCATAGGCCACCGCGCCCGCAGTCGCCGGCTCGGCACCGGCAGGCACCAGCTCGACGATGCGACCGTCCTTGACGACGACACCGCGCGTGGCGCCCTCGGCGAGAATGGCGAGCGGGTCCTTGATCCAGATCGGCGTCGTGCTCATGGCTGCCTCGTCTCGGTGATTGGGCGCTTGCATGTGCCGGTAGCTTGCAAGCGGAAGGCCAGCGTCATCCTATTGCCAGTTGGCGCTGGTCTTGCAAGGATTCCACCCGCGACAGGCTGCGCCCACGAGCTGGCATCACCATGGACCTGAACACCATCACGGAGGTCGTGCGCCCGAGAACGCGGGCCGAACTGCCCGCCTGGCAGGCAGGCGACGCCTGGCTGGCCGGCGGCACGTGGCTGTTCTCGGAACCGCAGGCGCGCCTGTCGCGGCTGATCGATCTCAGCGATCTCGCCTGGACGCCTCTCGGCATCAGCGATCAGGGCCTGTGCATCGCCGCGACCTGCAGCGTCGCCGCGCTGGACGGGCTGTCCTGCCCGGCCGAGTGGGTCGCGGCGCCGTTGATCGATCAATGCTGCCGCGCGTTCCTGGCTTCATTCAAGATCTGGAAGACGGCGACCGTCGGCGGCAATCTCTGCATGTCGCTGCCGGCCGGGCCGATGATCTCGCTGCTCGCCGCGCTCGAGGGCATTTGCTTGATATGGAAGAATGACGGAGGCGAGCAGCGCGTCCCCGTCGCCGATTTCGTCACCGGCAACAACAGCAATGTGCTCGCGCCCGGCGATCTGCTGCGGCAGATCGACATTCCGCTGGCCGCGCTGAAGCGCCGCGGCGCTTTCCGCCAGATCGCGCTGACGCCGGTCGGGCGCTCCGGCGCACTGCTGATCGGCACGTCGGGCCGCGACGGCGACCTGCTGCTCACCGTGACCGGATCGACCATTAAGCCGCAGCAACTGCGCTTTGCCAGCATGCCCGACGCGACCACGTTGCGCGCCGGCCTGCTCGTCGGAATTCCAGATGCGTCGTACCACGACGATGTTCATGGCAAGCCTGCCTGGCGCAAGGCGATGACCCTGCGCCTCGCTGAGGAGATTCGCGCCGAGCTCGCGGACTTCAGGCCATGAGCGTGATCGTCAATGGCAGGGAAGTCGACACCGCGCCGCGCGCCGGAGAATGCCTGCGGACCTTTCTGCGCGACACCGGCCATTTCGGCGTCAAGAAGGGCTGCGACGCCGGCGACTGCGGTGCCTGCACCGTGCTGCTCGACGGCGAACCGGTGCATAGCTGCCTGATCCCCGCCTTTCGCGCCGAGGGCAAGGCGGTCACGACCGTGGAAGGTCTCGCCGCCGATGACGACCTGCATCCGATGCAGCAGGCCTTCCTCGATGCGCAGGCGTTCCAATGCGGCTTCTGCACCGCCGGCATGATCGTCACCTGTGCCTCGCTGAATCAGGCGCAGAAGAAGGATCTCGGCGCGGCGCTGAAGGGCAATCTGTGCCGCTGCACCGGCTATCGCGCCATCGAGGACGCGCTGCTCGGCCACGTTCACGTCGAGCAGGTCGCGGCCGGCGAAGCCTTCGGGCGCAGCCTGCCCGCCCCTGCCGGCCCCGACGTGGTGCGCGGCCGGGCGCGCTATACTTTCGATACCACGATCGACGGCCTGCTGCACGTCAAGCTCGCGCGCTCGCCGCACGCGCATGCGCGCATCGTCGGCATCGACAAGAGGGCCGCGCTGGCAGTACCTGGCGTGCATGCCGTGCTGACGCACGAGGATGCGCCGGCGACGCTGTTCTCGACCGCGCGCCATGAGCAGGCCTGGATGGATCCGGCGGACACCCGCGTGCTCGACGACGTCGTCCGCTTCATCGGCCAGAAGGTCGCGGCGGTGGTCGCCGAAACCGAGGCTGCGGCGGAGGAAGCCTGCCGGCACCTTGTCATCGACTACGAGATCCTGCACGCCGTGACCGATCCCGAAGCCGCCATGGCGCCGGGTGCCCCTGTCGTCCACGCCGGCCGCGGCAGCGAACATCGCATCGCCGACGTCGGCCGCAACATCGTCGCCGAGACCCACGGCGAGTTCGGCGACGTCGCCGCCGCGCTGGCGTCGGCCGCCGCGAGCTATGAACGCACCTTCACCACGCAGCGCGTGCAGCACGCCGCGCTGGAAACGCATGGCGGTCTCGCTTGGCTCGACGACGACGGCGTGCTCACCCTGCGTTCCAGCACACAGGTGCCGTTCCTGACGAAGCGGGCGCTGTGCGAGATCTTCGACCTCAAGCCCGACAAGGTGCGCGTGTTCTGCGAGCGCGTCGGCGGCGGCTTCGGCGGCAAGCAGGAGATGTTCGTCGAGGATATCCTGGTGCTGGCGGCGCTGAAGACAAGGCGGCCGGTGAAGCTCGAATTCACCCGGGAGGAGCAGTTCATCGCCACCTCGACGCGGCATCCGATGCGCGTCACCGTCAAGGCCGGGGCCGACAAGGATGGCAAGCTGACGGCGCTGCAGCTCGACGTGCTCTCCAACACCGGCGCCTATGGCAATCACGCCGGGCCCGTGCTGTTCCATGCCTGCGCCGAGTCGATCTCGGTGTACAATTGTCCGAACAAGAAAGTCGACGGGATCGCCGTCTATACCAACACGGTGCCGGCCGGCGCCTATCGCGGCTACGGCCTGCCGCAAACCACCTTCGCGGTCGAAGCCGCGATCGACGAGCTTGCGCGGCAGCTCGGCATCGACGCGTTCGAGATGCGACGCCGCAACATCATCAGGCCCGGAGATCCCATGCTGGCGCCGCCGGCATCCGGGCATAGCGACGTGCTGTACGGCTCCTACGGGCTCGACCAGTGCCTCGATCTGGTCGAGCGCGCCATGGCCGAGGCCACGCCGACGCCGGAGCTGTCGGCCGAGTGGCTGAAGGGCGACGGCATCGCGCTGACGATGATCGACACCGTGCCGCCCGACGGCCACTTCGCCGACGCCGTGATCAGCCTGCGCGACGACGGCGGCTTCGTGCTCACCGTCGGCACCGCCGAGTTCGGCAACGGCACCAGCACGGTGCATCGCCAGATCGCCGCGACCGTGCTCGGTACCACCGTCGATCGCATCAGCCTCAGACAGTCCGACACCGCCCATGGCGGCCACGACACGGGCGCCTATGGCTCGACCGGCACCTTCGTCGCGGGACGCGCGACCCAGGCGGCGGCGGAGGCGTTGGCCGAGACGATCAAGCGGTTCGCCTCCGACAGGTGGAACGTCGCTCCCGGCGCCTGCGTGATCGCCGATGATGCAATCACCTGTGGCGCACATCGTCTCGCTTTCGCCGAACTCGCCAAGGCCAGCAGCGCGCCGCTCACCGCGAGCGGTAATTCGCAGGGCACGCCGCGCTCGGTCGCGTTCAACGTCCAGGGTTTTCGTGTCGCCGTGAACAAGGGGACCGGAGAGGTCAGGATCCTCAAGAGCGTCCAGGCCGCGGACGCCGGCCAGGTCGCCAACCCGATGCAGTGCCGCGGCCAGATCGAGGGCGGCGTGGCGCAAGCGCTCGGCGCCGCGCTGTACGAGGAGATCGTGATCGACGGCACCGGCCGCGTGATCAATCCGCGCTTCCGCGACTATCATCTGCCGTCCTATGCCGACGTTCCGCGCACCGAGGTGCTGTTTGCCGATACCCACGACACGATCGGCCCGCTGGGGGCGAAGTCGATGAGCGAGAGCCCGTACAATCCGGTCGCCGCCGCGCTCGGTAACGCGATCCGCGCCGCGACCGGCATCCGCTTCACGGCCGCGCCGTTCAAGCCGGACCGGCTGTTTCCGCAGTTGCAGGAAAAGTTCGGCGAATGAGGCGGTCTGGGGAAACGGCTGCGCTATGGCTTGGGTCGGCGATCGTACGACCAGCCGAACAGCCCGCTCCGCTGGGTCTCGGGCTCTGGTTCCGCAGCCGGCTCCGACGGCTGGGCGGCCGCCTGTGGCGGGGCGGCGGGAGCGACCGGCTTCGGGATGCTCTCGCATTTCATCGCATAGACCAGCTTGCCGTCCTCGGTGCGTCCGATCGGCGCGCAGGCATCGGCGCGCTTGGCCGTGCTCTGCTTGGGGGCGGTCTGCGCCATCGCCAGAGGCACACCAGCGAACTGTCCCAGCACCAGCATGATCAGAACCAGTCTCGTCATCCCGCCCCGTCCCGCTTGTCAGACCGCCACATTGAACGCAATCGCGCCGCCGGAGTCCACTGCGTCACGCGCACATGGCAGCTAATCTGTTGTGCACCGACTGCCACAGCGACGTGCTGGAAATCAGATGCGATCGATGCCACAGATGAGACGCAGGCACTCGGCTCTGGACTTGCCCTGTCGAAGGAGATGAGCGCGCGATGTGGGCCTCGATCATATCGGAATGGCTGAGCCTGATCTTCCGCTGGCTGCACGTGATCGCCGCGGTCGCCTGGATCGGCAGCTCGTTCTACTTCATCGCGCTCGATCTCAGCCTGAAGCCGCGGCAAGGCCTGCCGACGGGCGTGATGGGCGAGGCCTGGCAGGTGCACGGCGGCGGCTTCTACCACATCGTCAAATATCTGGTGGCGCCGGCGCAGATGCCGAGCGAGCTGACCTGGTTCAAATGGGAGGCCTACACCACCTGGCTATCCGGCTTCGTGCTGATGATCGTGGTGTACTATCTCAACGCCGACCTGTTCCTGGTCGACAAGTCGATCCTCGACCTCACGCCCCTCCAGGCCGGCCTGTTCAGCTTCGGCTCGCTGGCGCTGGCGTGGCTGCTCTACGAGGCCGCCTGCCGCAGCGGCCTCGCCCGGCAGGAGCTGCCGTTCGCGATCGGCGGCTACGTCTTTCTCGTCGCGCTCACCTACGCCTTCACCCATGTGCTGAGCGGCCGCGGCGCCTTCAACCAGATCGGCGCGATCATCGGCACCATCATGGTCGCCAACGTGTTTGCCGTGATCATCCCCAACCAGAAGAAGATCGTCGCCGCGCTGCTCGCAGGCCAAGCGCCGGACCCCAGGCTCGGCAAGGCCGGCAAGGAGCGTTCGGTCCACAACAACTATCTGACCCTGCCGGTGGTGGTGCTGATGATCAGCAACCACTATCCGCTCCTGTTCGGCACCCGCTACAACTGGGCGATCGTCGCCATCGTGCTCGCGCTCGGCCCGGTGATCCGCCATTTCTTCAACGAGCGTCACAAGGGTCATCCGTCGCCATGGTGGGTGTGGGGCGTCGCAGCCGCGGGCATGATCGGCATCCTGCTGCTGTCCGCAGCGGGCCCTCGCGACGCCAAGGCGGCCACGAGCGCGCCGCCACGCTTCGCGCAGGTCGAGGAGATCGTGACCTCCCGCTGCAGCATGTGCCACGCCGCCGAGCCCGTATGGGACGGCATCGTCACGGCGCCCAGGGGCGTGCGGCTCGACACTGCCGACGACATCCAGCGCAACGCGCGGCTGATCGCACGCAACGCCGCGTGGTCGAGCGCCATGCCGCCCGGCAACATCACCGAGATCACCGGCGAGGAGCGCGCCGTGCTCGCGGCGTGGGCCGGTGCGCAATAGCGGTCGCAGTTGCCGCCGGCATGACGACCGCTGCTTTGCCTCCCCGAGGCAGTCTGTGGGGCGGGCAAAGGCGCGCCAGCGCGGTCCGCGCAATGCGCCGCCATGTCTCGATGGTAGCGCAGTTAGTTGCGCTGCGGCCCGCAAGCGCTTCGCTGTGCGGCTGACAGCTCCGCTCATCGCGCGCGCGACAATGGATGCTCGCTCGGTTCCCCACGACGATTGCGTGAAGCCGGCACAAGGACAACCGGATTTTCGCAACGCGGAGTTGAACTGCGATGCATGCGACGACGATTGAGCTGGAGCACATCCGATTGTCGTCATGAGCTTGCGGCAAAATTTACCACCCGTTGGGACGCGGCTTGGCTGCAGAAAACATGGCGCTAGAGTGGCGCCCACAATCAGCTCTCAGCGAAACGCCCCATCATGTCGATCTCCGTCAAAGGCCGGCTGGCCATTGTCGCGCTCATCGCGCTTGCCTGCTTCGCAAGCTCGGTACTGAAGCTTTATCTGGGGCTGCTGTGCATCTCGCTGCTCTTGAGCTTTGCCGTGGTCGGCGTCGTGGCCCGGCTGGTCGAAGGGATCGTCATCAGGCGCGACCGGAGCAGCGAGCGACGGCTGGCACATCGCAGCGATCGCTCCGCTCGCGTCGACGAAACGCAGCCGCTGTCGATGACGACGATGGATCATGTCGACACGCCATCGCCGGCCGAACCCGCGCGATGAGGGGATTCTCCGTCTGGCGATCGCGCGCTGACGAACAGGGATACCGCACATCGGAGAATAGCAATGGTGCTACGAGTTCGACCGCTGGAACGGCGACGACCAGATCATCCTTCCGAACCAGCCGATTGCGGACGCGACGACGCCGTGCTCGGTGGCGACACATCGGAAGAGCAGCACGTGGCCGTTCAAATCGCCGCGCTGATCGCCTCGATACGCCGGCTGTACCTCATCCCTACGTCCGCTTCCGCTTCGCCTCGAGAGCGCTCAGATAGGTAGCCATCATCTCGGGCAGCGCTGCGACGACGACATCGCGGCTGCGCGGATCCTGCTCGCGCGTGAACAGCAGTGTCCCGAGCACGACGGCATCGAGCGTCGTGGCCGCCTGCCTGCCGAGTTCGTCGCCGAGCCTGGCGCGCATGACGCGGTCGATGACGACCCTGAACTCGGCGTGCATGGTCTGGTCGTGCAGATCGAGCGTCGCCAGCGCATCGGGGTGGCGAACGAAGTAGCGGATCGCCCAGCCAATCAACTGCTCGATGACCTGCGGCGGCGACATCGCCGCCCATTCCGCATCGCTTCGCTGCACCACGCGGTCGAACGCCGGCTGCAGCTCGGCATCATGACGCTCGGCGAGCGCGTCGAGCATCTGATCCTTGTCGCGGAAGAAGTGATAGACCGAGCCGATCGACGCACCGGCGCGCTGGGCCGCGGCATGCATGCTGACGGCAGCGATCCCGGACTCGGCGATGATGGCGGCGGCTGCGTCGAGCAACTGCTCGCGGCGCTCACGGCCACGCGCCTGGCGCGGCGCACGGGATGTCGTGTGGGCGGGGGCATTCAGGTCGGTCGCAGCTTTACGTCGCACGTTCGCGTCATGCCTTGGCTCACCGTGGCGGCAGCGATGGCCGATGTCCCAACGGGAGCGCCCGGGCAACCCGCACAGGGGGAATTCGAAACCGCCACGAGAATGTTACTAGACGAATTATTCTAGATTTGATTGTCTAATTCACGCACTGTCAAGAGGACGGTGTTCAACTTTCGCGTGAACCTGCTTGCCTGCAACGGCGGGCGGGTTTTGCGGGCTGCTGACGACCAACAGGTGCTTTCCGGTCCCTGCGTGCTTGCGCGGCAGGACGGGAATGATCGCCACCACCCAACCGGACCGAAGATACGACCATGTCTCCATTCACAGGATCCTCTTTCCTTCGGGCACCGGGCTCACGCCTGCTGGCCGCGGCCGGCTGCGCTGCCGTCGGCCTGCTGCTGGCCGGCTGCGAGCAGAAGACGGCCGCAACCGCTCCGCCGTCCCGGATGGTGCGGACCGAGGTGGTCAAGCTGTCGGAGCGCCGGCAATCGATCACGCTGACCGGCGACGTGCAGGCGCGGGTGCTCGCAGACCTGTCGTTCAGGGTCAGCGGCCGCGTCACCGAGCGGCTCGTCGAGGTCGGCGCGCACGTCAAGGCCGGCCAGTTGCTCGCCAGGATCGATCCGGCCGAGCAGCAGGCCGATCTCGATTCCGCGGAGGCCGCCGTGGCGGCCGCGGAGTCGCAGGTGAAGGTCGCAACCTCCAATTTCAACCGCCAGCAGACGCTGATCACGAGCGGCTTCACGACGCGCGCGACCTTCGACCAGGCCCAGGAGACGCTGCGCACGGCGGAGGGATCGCTGGAGGCCGCCAAGGCCCAGCGCGACACCGCCAAGGACGCCCTGACCTACACCGAGCTCCGCGCCGACGCGGACGGCACCATCACCGCGCGCAACATCGAGGTCGGGCAGGTCGCCCAGGCCGCGCAGTCCGTGTTCACGCTCGCGCATGACGGCGACCGCGACGCGGTCATCGACGTCTACGAAGCCGCGCTGTCGCTCAAATTCGACGACAGCAAGGTCGCGCTGGCGCTGCTGTCGGATCCCTCGGTCACGGCCAAGGGCACCGTACGCGAGGTCTCGCCGACCATCGATCCGAAGTCGGGCACCGTCCGCGTCAAGATCGCGATCGAGAATCCGCCGCCGGAGATGATCCTCGGCAGCGCCGTCAGCGCCACCGGCTTCATCAAGCCGGAGCAGCGCATCGTGCTGCCGTGGAGCGCGCTGACCGCCGCCGGCAAGACGCCGGCAGTCTGGCTGGTCGATGACGGCGACAAGACGGTGTCGCTGAAGCCGATCACGATCGAGGACTATGAGACCGGCGCGATCGTGGTGTCGGCCGGGCTGCGACCGGGAGACCGCGTCGTGACCGACGGCGGCAAGCTGCTCAGCGTCGGCCAACAGATCACATTCAACGAGGAGAAGCGGTCGTGATGACGCCGATGCGCTGTGTTCTTCCGCTCGGCGCGCTCGCTCTGCTCGCCGGCTGCAACGAGAAGGCCGCCGCTCCCGATCCGGTCCGGCCGGTGCTGTCGATGAAGGTCGAACGGCAGACGGCCAACGTCTCGACGGTCACCGGCACGATCGAGCCGCGCTACAAGGCCGATCTCAGCTTCCGCGTGCTCGGACGCCTGATCGCGCGGCCCGTCTATGTCGGCGACATGGTCAAACAGGACCAGGTCGTGGCGGCGATCGATCCCGCCGCGCTCGAACTCGCCGTGCGCGCCTCGGCCGCCGAGGTCTCGCGCAGCCAGGCGCAGCTCACCAACGCGACCGGCACCGAGGGCCGGCAGCGCACCCTGCTGGAAACCGACGCCACCACCAAGGCGACGCTGGAGAGCGCCGAGCAGTCGCGTGCGGCCGCCCAGGCCTCCGTGATCAAGGCGCAATCCAACCTCGCCAAGGCGCGCGAGCAACTCGGCTACGCCCAGCTCAAGGCCGATTTCGCCGGCATCGTCACGGCCGTCGGCGCGGAAGTCGGACAGGTCGTCTCGCCCGGCCAAAGCGTGGTCACGGTGGCGCGGCCCGACATTCGCGAGGCGGTCATCGACGTCGGCGACGACATTGCGGGCGCGCTGCAGGTCGGTACGCCGTTCACGGTGCGGCTGCAGGTCGATCCGACCATCAGCACGACCGCGAAGGTCCGCGAGATCGCGCCGCGCGCCGACGCCACGACGCGCACGCGTCGCGTCCGCATCACGCTCGACAACCCGCCCGAAACCATGCGGCTCGGCACCACCGTCACCGCGACCGTGAACACCGAGCAACGGACCGTCATCCGATTGCCGTCGACGGCGATCCTGGAGCAGGACGGCAAGAGCTTCGTCTGGCTGGTGGATGACGCCAGCAACTCGGTCAAGCGCCAGGAGATCATGGTCGCCCGCAACGAGGACGGCAGCATCCGCGTCACCGGCGGCCTCGAACCCGGGCAGCGTGTCGTCACCGCCGGCGTGCACAGTCTCAAGGATGGCCAGTCCGTCCGCATCGATCAGGAATCTCAGCCGTGAAGTCCTTCAACCTCTCCGACTGGGCGCTCGAGCACCGCTCGCTCGTCTGGTATTTCATGATCGCCTTCATGGCTGCGGGCCTCTTCTCCTACGTGCATCTCGGCCGCGAGGAGGATCCGTCCTTCACCATCAAGACGATGCTGATCCAGGCCAAATGGCCCGGCGCCTCCGCCGAGGAGATGACGCGGCAGGTCACCGACCGCATCGAGAAGAAGCTCGAGGAGCTGCCGGCGCTCGACTACACCAAGAGCCTGACCGTGCCCGGCCAGACCACGGTGTTCGTCAACCTGCGCGACACGACCAAGGCGCGCGACGTCGTCCCGACCTGGCTGCAGGTGCGCAACCTGATCAACGACATCAAGGGCGACTTTCCGTCCGGCGTCGTCGGGCCGGGATTCAATGACCGCTTCGGTGATGTGTTCGGCAACATCTACGCCTTCACCAGCGATGGCCTCAGCCAGCGCCAGTTGCGCGACCGCGTCGAGGAGGTCCGCGCCAAGGTGCTGACCGTGCCCAATGTCGGCCGCGTCGACATCGTCGGCGCGCAGAACGAGGTGATCTATCTCGAATTCTCGCCGCGCAAGGTCGCCGCGCTGGGCATCGACCAGCGCACCATCCTCAACGCGCTGCAGGCGCAGAATGCGGTGTCGCCGTCCGGCGTGCTGCAGGCCGGCCCCGAGCGGGTCGCGGTACGCGTCTCCGGCCAGTTCACCTCCGAGGAGAGCCTCAAGGCGATCAACCTGCGCATCAACGACCGTTTCTTCCCGCTCACCGACGTCGCCACCATCACCCGCGGCTACGAGGATCCGCCAACCTCGCTGTTCCGCTTCAACGGCCAGCCCGCGATCGGGCTTGCCATCGGCATGAAGGCCGGCGCCAACCTGCTCGATTTCGGCGAGGCGCTGAAAGAGGAGATGACCAAGGTCGTGGCCGATCTGCCGGTCGGCGTCGGCGTGCATCTGGTCTCGGACCAGCCCAAGATCGTCGAGGAAGCGGTCGGCGGCTTCACCAAGGCGCTGTACGAAGCCGTCATCATCGTGCTCGCGATCTCCTTCGTCAGCCTCGGCGTCCGCGCCGGCCTCGTGGTCGCGATCTCGATTCCGCTGGTGCTCGCGATCACCTTCCTGTTCATGGCCTACACCGGCATCTCGCTGCAGCGCATCTCGCTGGGCGCGCTGATCATCGCGCTCGGCCTGCTGGTCGACGACGCCATGATCGCGGTCGAGATGATGGTGGCGCGGCTCGAGGTGGGCGACTCCTTGCGCAAGGCCGCGACCTACGTCTACACCTCGACGGCGTTCCCGATGCTGACGGGCACGCTGGTGACGGTCGCCGGCTTCATTCCGATCGGCCTCAACAGCAGCGCCGCCGGCGAGTTCACCTTCACGCTGTTCGTGGTGATCGCCGTGTCGCTCGTCGTGTCCTGGATCGTGGCCGTGCTGTTTGCGCCGCTGCTCGGCGTCACCATCCTGCCCGCGACCTTGCCGAGTCACCATGCCGAAGGCGGCCGGCTGACGCGGATCTTTCGCGCCATGCTCAATGCCTGCATGCGCAACCGCTGGACCACGATCGTCGCCACGGTCCTGATCTTCGGCCTGTCGGTGTTCGGCATGCGCTTCGTGCAGCAGCAGTTCTTCCCCTCCTCCGACCGCACCGAGCTGGTGATCGACTTCAACCTGCCGCAGAATTCCTCGATCGCCGAGACCAACGCGCAGATGGCGAAGTTCGAACAGGAGGCGCTGAAGGGCGATCCCGACATCGACCACTGGTCGACCTATGTCGGCTCCGGCGCGCAGCGCTTCGTGCTGTCGTTCGACGTGCAGCCCGCCGACGTCTCGTTCGGCCAGATCATCATCGTCACCAAGAGCCTCGAGGCGCGTGACCGCGCCCGCGCCAAGCTGCAGGCCTATCTCACCAAGACGTTCCCCGGCACCGACGCCTATGTGCACCTGCTCGACATCGGCCCGCCGGTCGGCCGCCCCGTGCAGTACCGTGTCAGCGGGCCTGATGTCGCAAAGGTGCGCGAGACAGCGCAGGAATTCGCCGGCGTCATGCGCGGCAACAGCCATCTCGGCGCCGTCATCTTCGACTGGATGGAGCCGGCGCGTGTCGTGAAGGTCGACGTCCTGCAGGACAAGGCCCGCCAGCTCGGCGTCACGTCCTCCGACATCGCCAACGCGTTGAACGGCGTGCTCGACGGCACCTCGATCACCCAGGTGCGCGACGACATCTATCTGATCGACGTGCGCGGCCGCGCCCAGGCCAAGGAGCGGCAATCGCTGGAGACCCTGCGCGACCTGCAGCTGTCGGGCTCGAACGGCCAGTCGATCCCGCTCGCGGCGCTGGCGACCTTGCGCTACCAGATCGAGCAGCCCGAGATCTGGCGCCGCTCGCGGCAGCCCACGCTGACCCTGAAGGCCAGCGTCATCGATCAGGTACAGCCGAACACGGTGGTCGATCAGCTCAAGCCCGCCCTTGCGGCGTTCAACGCCAGGCTTCCGGCCGGCTATCAGGTCGTCACCGGCGGCAGCGTCGAGGAGAGCGCCAAGAGCCAGGCGCCGATCATCGCGGTCGTTCCGATCATGCTGTTCACCATGGCCACGATCCTGATGCTGCAGTTGCAGAGCTTCCAGCGCCTGTTCCTGGTGTTCGCGGTCGCGCCGCTGGCCTTGATCGGCGTCGTCGCGGCGCTGCTGCCGAGCGGTGCGCCGCTCGGCTTCGTCGCCATCCTCGGCGTGCTCGCGCTGATCGGCATCCTGATCCGCAACTCGGTGATCCTGATCGTGCAGATCGAGCATCTGCGCGACGAAGGCCGCCCGCCATGGGAGGCCGTGATGGAGGCGACCGAGCACCGCATGCGGCCGATCATGCTGACAGCAGCCGCGGCCTCGCTGGCGCTGATCCCGATCGCGCGCGAAGTGTTCTGGGGTCCGATGGCCTATGCGATGATGGGCGGCATCATCGTCGGCACCGTGCTGACCCTGCTGTTCCTGCCGGCGCTCTATGTCGCCTGGTTCCGGATCAAGACGCCGGAGGCGAGCGATTCAGTCGAGCCGGCAGCGCACGGCGCCTGACGCGGGGCCTGCGTGAATCGCGGATAATTGCGTGGGATAAGCCGCCCGCGTGGGTTAAAGCCCGCGCGGCGGCCGGGTAGATTCGGCCTTCATGGAAGGATGCGAATCATGACCGATCCTCAGATCGTCTGCCCCTCCTGCCGCACCGAGATCAAGCTGACCGAGCAGCTCGCAGCGCCCCTGATCGCGGAGACGCGCCGGCAGTTCGAGAAGCAGCTCCAGGCGAAAGAAGCCGATTTCGGCCGCCGCGAGGCGCAGCTCACGGCCGCGCAGGCGCAGATCGCGCAGGCCAAGGCCGCGATCGACCAGCAGGTCGCCGCCAAGCTGAAGGCCGAACGCGCCGCGATCGCGCAGACCGAAGCCGAGAAGGCGCGGCAGGCGGTGGCCGATGAGATGGGCAACCGCGATCGCCAGCTCGCCGAGCTGCACGAGGCCATCGTCAGCAAGGACGCCAAGCTCGCCGACGCACAGAAGGCCCAGGCCGAGATGCTGCGCAAGCAGCGCGAGCTCGACGAGGCCCGCCGCGAGCTCGATCTCACCATCGAGACCAAGGTGCAGGAGAATCTCGCCGCCGTCCGCGACAAGGCCCGGCTCGAGGCTGAGGATTCGCTGAAGGCCAAGGTCGCCGAGAAGGAGACCCAGATCGCCGGCATGCAGCGGCAGATCGAGGAGCTTCGCCGCAAGGCCGAGCAAGGCTCGCAGCAGCTTCAGGGCGAGGCGCTGGAGATCGAGCTGGAATCGCAATTGCGCGCGCGCTTTCCCCGCGACCTGGTCGAGCCGGTGCCGAAGGGCGAGTTCGGCGGCGACGTGATCCATCGCGTGGTCGGCCCGGGCGGCCAGGCCTGCGGCGCGATCCTGTGGGAATCCAAGCGCACCAAGAACTGGAGCGATGGTTGGCTCGTGAAGCTGCGCGACGACCTGCGCGCCGCCAAGGCCGACATCGCGCTGATCGTCTCGAGCGCGCTGCCCAAGGGGGTCGACGGCTTCGACCTGATCGACGGCGTCTGGGTCGCCGAGCCGCGCTTCGCGCTGCCGCTGTCGCAGGCGCTGCGCCAGTCGCTGATCGACGTCGCCTGCAGCAAGCTCGCGCAGGAGGGCCAGCAGACCAAGATGGAGATGGTCTACGCCTATCTCACCGGCCCCCGCTTCCGCCACCGCATCGACGCCATCGTCGAGCGCTTCACCGAGATGCAGTCGGATCTCGACCGCGAGCGCAAGACGATGATGCGTCTGTGGGCCAAGCGCGAGGAGCAACTGCGCGGCGTGCTGGATTCGACGGCGGGCCTGTATGGCGATCTCCAAGGCATCGCCGGCCGCGCGATGCAGGAGATCGAGAGCCTCGACGTGCTGCTGATCGAGGGCAAGAGCGAGGCGGCGGAGTAGCGCGCGCCGGCCGCGCCCCGAGGCGTGCCAGCATCACGCCGCATCAACGCTTTTTCCGATGCAGCCGCATCGCGCCGCGTCTCGCTTTGCCGTGGCATGCGGATGCAGATGACCGCTACTGCTTCGCCATCTGCGTGCTCGCCTGGGCGTCGCTCGGCACAGCCCCCTTGTCGACCCATTCCGGCGGGGCGCCCAGACGGTTGGCGACCATGCCGATGAGCCCGGGGTCCCTGCCGAACGCCTCGCACGCCGCGTTCTTCGGCTTGCCGCCGAGCGCCGCGCCGATGCGTTCGATCGACGGCAGCTTCGGTGGCTTGCCGAACGGGGTCTCTCCGGTCACGAGCATCTGGCCGAAATCGGCGCTGAACGAACTTGCCAGATCGTAGGCATCGCCGGCCTGCGACAGCACCGGCGAGTTGGTGAACGAGTTGGCGCCGCGCGCCCACACCATCGCGGCCTGCTGCCGGCCCTTGCGGTCGAGCGCTTCCGCCTCGATCGTGAGACTGCCGAGCCCGATCGGCAGCCGCGGCACTGGGACGGGGACGCCCAGCGCGCCAGGCACGGCCGACACGACCTTGGACGCGCCGGCGGCAACCGGATCGGTCGGCGACGCCTGGGTGATGAAGGTGCGCGTCGTCAGATCGGCTCTCTGATTGGGCGCAACGACCGTGAAGCGTTCGCTCAGGTTGAGACACAGCGCGCGGTCGACCGCATTGGCGACGAGCTGCCGCTGCTGGTCCGTCAGCACCGCGCCGGCCTGCCCCGAAAAGGACGTCGGCATGATACGCACGGTCTGGGCCGCGAGCACATTGTCCTTGTCGACGTTGAGCTGCGACTTGGCGAGCAGGCCGTTCGATTCCGCCAGCGCCTGATAGGATGCGAGCGCGCCGCTCTGCGTCATCTGCGCCGTGGCGCAACCCGACAGGCCGAGCGCCGCGCACAGCATCGTCAGGCGGATGGTGGCGGGGGCACAGGATCTCACGAAAGCCGCGACGTCGATCTCGACCATGCTTCTCCCGCCTCACGCCCACAATGATCGCCCTCTCGCGGGCGGCGCATCCTTCTCCGAGATTTCGGACGGCGTGGGGCGGAAGCATGGAGAGATGTTTCGAAACGGCACCAACCAAGGAGAGAGTGCGGCGAGCGTGTGCGTGGCACACGCCGCTGCCGCGGCCTCACACGCCGCTGGTGATGGCGATGACGCCTGCTACGGCCAGCACGGCGCCCAGCCAGGCCGCCGGCGCGGGCCTTCGCCCGGTGCTCCACCACAGCAGCGGCAGGATCATGACGGGCGTCGTCGACGACAGGCTAGAAACGATTCCAACCGGCCGGCTCGTCAGAGCAAACAAGACGAGCGTCATGCCGATGCCCATCCCGAGCACACCGCTGAGCGCCGATCGGATGACGATTGATCTATCCACCGCGGCCGAGTTGCGGAAACCCGGAACGGCGGACAAAGTGAGCAAGGCTGCCAATCCGATCGCGGCACGAATGGACGTGGCCAACGCCGGGTCGAGGCCGGCAGCCATCACGGGACGCGCGATCAGGACAGCCGCCGCTGCGAACAGCGCCGCCGCGAGACCGAACACGAGCCCCACGCGCAGCGAGCCGTGTGTCTCCTGGGCGATGGTGCCAGGCTGCCTGAAGATGATTGCGACGGACACGCCGCCGACGATACACCCTACTCCCATGATCTTGATCGCCGACAGTGCTTCACCAAGCCAAAAATAGCCGAGCACGGCCGCAAATGCAGCCCAGCTGGCATAGACGACGGCCGTCAGGCGTGGCCCCAGTCGCGCCAGTGCAGCATAGAAGCAGGAGTCGGCGACGACGACCCCGAGCAGGCTCGATGCAGCCAGCATCAGCAGCTGATCCCCCGGCGGCGCGGCCCAGCGGCCTCGCAGCGTCACCAGGGCCAGCATGGTGAGGAGCGCCGCTGCGAGACGGATCGCGTTGAACCTGACGGGACCGAGTTGGCGAACGGCCGACGGCGCAATGAGGTTGCTGACGGCGATGCTGAAAGCAGCCGCCAGTGCAGCCAGATCGGAGAGCATGATGAACGGCCACACTGCAGAGCGATCTGTTTCTGATCGTCCAGCAATCTGGCCCTGGCAACGGCCGCGGTCAAGCAATCACATCGCCGACGACACACGCCATCGTCCCGCGGGAAGCCAGTACCCCACGGCATTGGTCACGACAGTGCCGCCGAGCCGGATGCCCGCCAGCGCGGGACACGACAATGGTCGTGACGCACATTCACATAACATGGGTCTCACAGTTGGAGCCGTTCTGGGATCTTCCCCGAGACCCCTGACAGCCGTCGGCTGTCGGGGGCGAGACCGGCTCACCCCACGACCTTGTCCAAGGTGATCGGCAAATCCCGAATACGCTTTCCGGTGGCGTGATAGACCGCGTTGGCGATCGCCGCGGCGACGCCGACGATGCCGATCTCGCCGACGCCCTTGATGCCCATCTTGTTGATGGTGCGATCCTCCTCGTCGACGAAGATCACCTTGATATCGTGAACGTCGGCATTCACCGGCATGTGATACTCGGCGATGTTGGCGTTCATGATGCGCCCAAACCGCTGGTCGATCTGGGCTTCCTCGTGCAACGCCATGCCGATGCCCATGACGACCCCGCCCATGATCTGGCTCGAAGCCGTCTTGGTGTTGAGGATGCGCCCGGCGGCGACGGCATTGACGATGCGCGTCACCCTGACGACGCCGAGCTCCTCGTCGATCTTCACCTCGGCGAAAACGGCCGAATGCGTGTTGTGCGCGTGCTTGTCGTCGTCCTCGAACTCCGAGCCGCGCTCCTTTTCGATCCGGTCCATGCCGCCATGGCGCATGACGTCGGCCATGGGCACCGAACGATTGCGATCCGCGATGGCAACGATCGCGCCACCCGCGAGCGTCACCTCGTCGGCCCCAAGCCCCTGCAAAGGCGAGCCCGGGATGGTGTGCGCGATCTTCAAAAGCTCCGCCCGGATATCATCAGCGGCGTTGACGATCGCATGCGAGATCGAGGCTGCGGTCCATGAGCCGCCCTCCACCGGCGACTTCGGCAGCGTGGAGTCGCCGAGCTTCACATTGATGCTGTCGAGCGGCACGCCGAGCATGTCGGCGGTGACCTGTGCCATGATCGTGTAGGTGCCGGTTCCGATATCGGAGGTCGCGCTCGACACCTCGACATGTCCGTTGGCCGTCATCACAATCCGCGCCGCGAACGGCATCTGCAAGGCCTCCCAGGCCCCGCTCGCCATCCCCCAGCCGACGAGTTCTCGGCCGTCACGCATCGACCTCGGCTCCGGATTGCGCTTCGACCAGCCGAAGGCCCCGGCGCCCTGCTGATAGCACTCCTTCAGCCGCTTGCTGGAGAACGGCAGATCCTTGTCCTGATCCCGATCGGAATAGCAGCGCAGGCGCAATTCGAGCGGATCCATCTTGAGCGCGACGGCGAGTTCGTCCATCGCGCATTCGAGACCGTAGACGCCACTGGCGGCGCCGGGCGCGCGCATGTCGCCCGGCGTCGGCACGTCGAGCCTGGCGAGCCGATGCGTCGCGCGCGAAGTGGCGGAGGTGTAGAGCACCTCGCCCCAGCCGATGTCGTTGCGCGAGAACGCCTCGTGCTGCGAGGTCATTGCGATGGCTTCTTGCGTCAGCGCCGCCAGCGTGCCGTTCTCACGGGCGCCGAGCGCCAGCCGCTCGATCGTCGCCGGGCGATAGCACAAGCCATACATCTGCGCACGGCTGAGCACGACGCGCACCGCGCGCTTCAGCTTCAGCGCCGCCATGGCGGCGAGCACCACCTGATATTGCGGCCGCAGGCCGGAGCCGAACGCGCCGCCGACGAACGGCGACATCACCTGGACGTCGTCCTCCTTCAATCGGAAAACGCTGCAGACATAGCGCTGCACGTTCTGGACGCCCTGGGTCTTGTCGTAGACCACGAGCTTGCCGCCCTCACGCCAGAGCACCGTCGACGCGTAGAGCTCCATCGGGTTGTGATATTCGATCGGCACGCCATAGTCCGCGTCGTGACGCACGGCTGCGCCGGCGAGCGCCCTTGTCGCGTCGCCGCGTGGCTTCATCGGCTTGTCGACCTTGAAGGCCTGCTCACGTCGCGCATGCAGACCGGTCGCAAAGCTCTTGGCCTCATACTCCACCACGACCAGCGTCGCCGCGAAGCGCGCCGTGTCCTCGTCCTCGGCCACGACCAGCGCGACCGGCTGAAAGTTGAAATGCACTTGGTCGTCGTAGAGCGGGCGATAGGGCGAGCCGTCCTCCGGCGCGACTTCGTCGCGATAATCGTCGTCCTTGTCCGCCATCCTGACCCGGTTGGTGTGGGTCAGCACGTCGATCACGCCGTCGACGGCGAGCGCGCGGCTGGGATCGATGCTGATGATCCGCCCTCTCGGAATGGTGGAACTGACCACGACGCCGAAGGCGAGGCCCGGCGCGGTGAACTCGGCGGCATATTTGGCGGCACCGGTGACCTTGGCGCGGCCGTCGACGCGGGAGGTGGCAGTGCCGATGTGAGCTGTCATGACGTCACCGGATGGTCTTGATGGCTTGGATCTGCGGGGTTGCGTTCGCGGCCTGGGTCAGCGTGCGGACGATCGCGCGACGCGCGAGCGGGATCTTGAACGCATTGTGCCCGGAGCTTTTGGCTTCCTTGAGCAGGATGTCCGCGGCACGGCCGAACGCCTGGGGATCCGGCGCCTGCCCGCGCAGCGTGTCCTCGGCAGCCTGGTTGCGCCACGGCTTGTGGGCGACGCCACCGAGCGCCAATCGTGCTTCGCGGATCTGGCTGCCGTCGAGATCGAGCGCAGCGGCGACCGAGACCAGTGCGAAGGCATAGGACAGCCGGTCGCGGATTTTCAGATAGCTGTGGTGCGACGCGAAGCCTTGCGGCGGCAGCTCGATCGCGGTGATGATCTCGTCGGCACGAAGCGTGTTGTCGAGATCCGGCCGGTCGCCAGGCAGCCGGTGGAAATCGGCGAAGGCGATGAGGCGCTCACCCGAGGCCCCGGTAACATGCACCGTGGCGCCGAGCGCGGCCAGCGCGACGCACATGTCGGAGGGATGGGTCGCGATGCAGTCGGCGCTGGTGCCGAGGATGGCGTGGCCTCGGTTGAGGCCATCGATGGCCGAGCAGCCGGCGCCGGGTGTGCGCTTGTTGCAGGGCGTGGCGACGTCGTAGAAATAGGCGCAACGTGTCCGCTGCAGCAGGTTGCCGCCGGTCGAGGCCATGTTGCGGAGCTGTGCCGAGGCGCCGGCGAGGATCGCGCTCGCCAGCAGCGGATAGCGGCTCTCGATGACCGGGTGATAGGCCAGCGTGCTGTTCGGCACCAGCGCGCCGATCCTGACGCCGCCGGCGCTCGTCTCCTCCACCTTCGTCAACGGCAGGCGGCTGATGTCGATCAGCTGACGCGGCTGCTCGACGTGATACTTCATCAGGTCGATCAGGTTGGTGCCGCCGGCGATGAACCTGGCTTCCGGTACCGCCGCCTTGAGCTTGACGGCCTCGGCGACATCGCTCGCGCGGGCATAGTCGAAATTGTTCATCGTCCTCCTCCCATCGCCTGTTCGATGGCGCCGACGATGTTCGGATAGGCGCCGCAACGGCAGATGTTGCCGCTCATCAGCTCGCGGATCTCCTCCTTCGTCTTCGCCCTGCCCTCGGCGATCAGGCCGGCCGCCGAGCAGATCTGGCCCGGCGTGCAATAGCCGCATTGGAAGGCGTCGTGATCGATGAAGGCCTGCTGCAGCGGGTGCAGGTCATCGCCCTTGGCGAGTCCCTCGATGGTCGTGATCTCGGCGCCGTCCTTCATGACCGCGAGCGTCAGGCAGGAGAGCACACGGCGGCCGTCGATCAGCACGGTGCAGGCGCCGCACTGGCCGTGATCACAGCCCTTCTTGGTGCCGGTGAGATCGAGATGGTTGCGCAGGAGATCGAGCAGCGTGGTCCAGGGCGCCACCGGCAAAGTACGCAATTCGCCGTTGATCTGAAGCGTGACGGACAGAGGCGCAGGCCTGGAAAGGGGTAAGGCATTCTCGCGCGACGCGCTCATGCGGGGTCTCCATTGACGGACCCGCATCAACCCGCGATGGCGCCAATGGTTCGCAACAATTTTTCAGCAGCGGCCAGCGGGACTTGCCCAGGCCAGCACGTGCAAAGGGCGGACGGTGCAACCGCCTGGTCGGTCGCGTCGCCGTCCGGCTCAAGCGGCGCGGCCGAGCCACGCCCGCATTTTCTCCGCCAGGCTGCGGCGGCGCGGTCCGTCCTGCGCCTCGTCATCGACGGCGGCCGCATCCTCAGGCGGCATGGCCTCAGCGCCGGGATCAAGCCCGTCCTCACTTTGGCGGCTCACATCGGCATCCGGCGCGACCGGGGTGGGCAGCAGCGACTTGATCGCGGCGGCGACCGCTTCGATGCGCTCGAGGTCGGCGGGCTCGCGTTCCATCGCTACGGGTTCGGCCGGCAGCGGGGCTAGGTCCGCCTCCACCGACATAGCCGTCGTCTCCAAGACGATCGGTTCGGATTGATCGAGGCCGGGCGCCGCAGCCGCAAGCACGGCTTCGGCGGGCTGCTCGCCCTGCACGTCGATCGCGAGGTCGGCGATCTCCGGCGCCGGGGCGGGCTGCTCTACGATCCGGCTGCGGCGCTTCCTGGCCGTTGCAGGCTTTGCCGCGAGCGCCGCCGTCTCCACCGCGGGCTTCTCGACCGGCTTCTTGTCAGCGGCGGTCTTCGCCGCCACCTCGGGCGCGGACTTCGCTTTGGTCTTGCGGATCAGGCCTGCCAGCGCGTAGGGCCCGACGGTCTCCAGGAAGGTCTTCTCATGGTCGCGCGACAGCCGCCCCACTGCCGCATCGAGCGGCAGCCAGTCGACGGCGCGGACATCGTCCATCAGCGGCTGCGACGGCTCGCCGGCCGCTTCCATGCGCCAGTAGTGCACGACCTTGGAACGCGTGCCCGTGTCGTAGACCAGGGTGCCGAGAAATTCATGCACGGTGACCTTGTGGCCGGTCTCCTCCAGCACCTCGCGCTTGGCGGCGTCGCGGGGCGTCTCGCCGTCGTCGAGCTTGCCTTTCGGCAGCACCCATTCGTCACGCTTGCGCAGGCGCACGACCGCGATGCGCGGCGGCTGTTCCCGCCGCAGCACGATGCCACCTGCCGCCATGATCGGCGCTCTCGCCATCGCCTCTCCCGAGCCGCAACGACCGCAACTCCCGCGGTCTGATTCGTCAGTTGAACGCTCCGATATAGGACTGCGCAACGACGAAATCGAGATTGCGCAGGCAGGGACCCGACATTCATCCGGCGGCGACGCGCCTGCGCCACAGTGGCTGGCCGGCGCGAATGCGGGCGCCCTCCGTGACATTGGGACAGAACGTGAAGTCGCCCGGCGCGAGCAGGATGATGGTCGAGCCGTGCTCGAACCAGCCGAGCTCGTCGCCCTTGCGCACATTGTTGTGACAGGGGTAGGCGAGCGGCCGCTCGGTCTGCGCGTTCAATACGCGGTCGAGCGCATGCAGGCGGATGCTCGCGACCAGGATCGCGGCCACCGGCACGATCGTGAACGGCTCGCCCGAGGCGAGATGCGTGCGGATCACGGCGCGCTCGTTCTTGCAGAACAGCCGCTCGACCCGCTTCAGCGCGATCGGATTGACGTTCCAGACGTCGCCATGGATCAGGCTGACATGCTCGAGCGTCATGTCGTACGGCGCATGGAAGCGGTGATACATGCTCGACGTGAGACGCAAGGTGACGAAGCAGCCGTTGCGGTGGGTGTCGACCACGGCGGGATCGGCGACGAGCTCACGCAATGAATAGGGTGCGCCCTTGATCTGATAGAGCTCGCCGTCGCGGATCAGACCGTGCGCGCCGATGATGCCGTCCGACGGGCTGGTGACGATGGCAGGATCGGGATCGAACGGCCGCAGGCCGGGCTTCAGCTCGCGCGTGAAGCAGGCGTGCAGGCTCTTGAAGCGGTTCTCCTTGGCCTCGGAGAGATCGAGGTCGGAGAACAGCTTCCACAGCGCGATCGAGGCGTCGCGGACCAGCGGATTCTCGATCTTGGAGAACCAGCCCATGAAACGGGTCAGCGCGGCGCGCGGCACGCGGTTGGTGAGCAGGAAGTTGAGGTCTTCCTGTTGGGTGACGGAGGCGATCAGGCTTTTGACTGTCATGAATCTGTCAGCAGGAGTGGTTAGCGCTTTTGGACATGATGGAAAACTCGATTCCTTATGTATCGCTCGCCGTTGGCGCTGCCGTGACGGCCGCCATGGCCCCGAAGGTCAAGGCCCGCATCGAGCTGTCGCGCGCCAAGCACCGCTCGCTGGCCGGCCATTCCAAGATGTCGCGCCGGATCTCCAGGCTGATCCCGCGCTATGAGTTCGAGATCGACGACTTCTTCCGCTCCGACGGCGCGCCGCAGGCGATCGCCACGAAGCGCCAGGACGGCTTCTTCCGACTCGGCGCGTTGTTCCAGGAGAGGTTCGCCAAGAGCCGCGCGCTGACGGCGGAGGCCGCAAGCCGCATCTCCGACCTGCAGTTCACCCAGAGCTACCGGGTCCCCTTCCAGTACAGCCGTCTGGTCAAGGAGCAGCTCGGCGCCGGCTCGTTCATGCAGGCCTCCTCGGGCGTCACCCTGACCGATCTCGACGGCAACCGGTTCTACGACCTCACCGGCTCCTACGGCGTCAACATCTTCGGCTACGACTTCTACAAGGAGTGCATCGCAGCCGCCGAGCGGCGCGCGAGCGCGCTCGGCCCGGTGCTCGGGCTCTATCACCCGGTCGTCGCCGACAACGTAAAGCGCCTGACCGAGCTGTCCGGCATGGACGAGGTCTCGTTCCACATGTCTGGCACCGAGGCGGTGATGCAGGCGGTGAGGCTCGCGCGCTACCACACCGGCCGCAGCCATCTGGTGCGCTTCGCCGGCGCCTATCACGGCTGGTGGGGCGACGTGCAGCCCGGCGTCGGCAATCCGATCGCGCCGCACGAGACCTACACGCTCGCCGAAATGTCCGAGCGAACCCTGCATGTCCTGCGTACCCGCCGCGACATCGCCTGCGTGCTGGTCAATCCGCTGCAGGCGCTGCATCCGAACGGCAATGCGCCCGGCGATTCCGCGCTGGTCGATTCCTCGCGCAAAGGAAAGTACGACCGCGAGGCCTACACCGCCTGGCTGAAGCAGCTGCGCGAGGTGTGCAGCGAGCGCGGCATCGTGCTGCTGTTCGACGAGGTCTTCCTCGGCTTCCGGCTCGCGCCGGGCGGCGCACAGGAGTATTTCGGCATCACAGCCGACATGGTCACCTACGGCAAGAGCCTCGGCGGCGGACTGCCGATCGGCGTCGTCTGCGGCAAGCGCGAATTGATGCGCCGCTTCCGCGACGACCGCCCGGCCGACATCTGCTTCGCGCGCGGCACCTTCAACTCGCATCCTTACGTGATGGCGGCAATGGACGAGTTCCTGAGCCGGCTCGACAGCCCGAACTTCCGCGCCATCTATGACGGCCTGGACGAGACCTGGAATGGCCGTGCCGCGCAGCTCAACGCGGACCTCACCGCCAAGGAGCTGCCGGTGCGCGTCTCCAATCTGCAGTCGATCTGGCTGGTCGAGTACACCGTGCCGTCGCGCTACAATTGGATGCTGCAATACTATCTGCGCGCCGAGGGCCTGGCGCTGAGCTGGGTCGGCACCGGCCGCTTCATCTTCAGCCTGAATTACACCG
This sequence comes from Bradyrhizobium sp. HKCCYLRH3073, assembly GCF_051167995.1. Lineage (NCBI taxonomy): Bacteria > Pseudomonadati > Pseudomonadota > Alphaproteobacteria > Hyphomicrobiales > Nitrobacteraceae > Bradyrhizobium > Bradyrhizobium sp. HKCCYLRH3073. The sequence continues at coordinate 86,534 of NZ_JBNPUD010000001.1, read as the reverse complement.
ACGCCGATTTCGCCGAGGTGACCAGGCGCTTCGTCTCGGCGGCCGAGAAGATGAAGCAGGACGGCTGGTGGTGGAACGACGGCACGCTCACCAACAAGGCGATCAAGCGCCAGATCCTGAAGGAGATGCTCGGCGCCGCGTTCGGGCGCTGAGGCCAGCGCCTCCGCCGCTTGCGAGGGAGGTCGGCGGGCTCGCAGAGCCCGACGGGTGGGGGCCGCGGCACGACGCGCTCTCACGATCAGCGGAGCAAGCCTGTCCCCTCCCCGCCCCTCCCCCGCAAGCGGGAGAGGGGGCGCACTGCCCTTGCCGCGACAGCCTGCGTTCAACATCGACAGCCCCCACAAACACCGATGCCCGGGACCGGCCCGGGCATCGCGCAACTCCGACGCATCGGTCCGATCAGGCGTGCTGCTCCTCGAGGGTCTCGCCCATGAGATGCAGGCCCGGATCGATCAACTCGCCGCGCAGCAGCGCCAGCGGCGCCGAGCGGTACTGCATGAAGTCGTTGAACGGGTCGGTGATGATCTTGGTCATCCAGACGAGGCCGGTCTCGACGTCGCGGATGAAGAACAAATGGATGGTGCGGAACAGCAGGCCACCGATGCCGATCACGAGCCAGAGCTTGGCGGTTTCGCGGACGAACTCCATCGCCGAGGTCCAGGGCGGCAGCAGGCCGAACAGGGTCGGCTGCAGATACAGCACCACGGGGGCCGCGGCCCAGATCGACATCAGCACGACCTTGCGCTGCAGATTGTAGCCGACCTTGATCTCTTCCTTGTGCTCGTGGGTCGCCTGGTTGACGTGATCGTAGCCCTTCGGCTCGAAGAAGAAGTGGCCCGCCTGGCGCGAGGTCATCGACACCAGCCAGCCGATCAGCGCCGAGACCAGCGGATCGAACACCATCATCACGTAGGCGATCATGAAGCTGAGCGCGCTGACAAAGTGCAGGCTCTGATTGATACGGCTGTGATGATAGTAGCGATGGTCGTCCCAGCGCTGGATCCGCAGCTGCTCCAGGAAATGCTTGATCATGGTTGCTCCGAAGTATGAGTTGCAGGTCGTGTACAGGGATTCGGTGTAGATCGTGTGACATCATCAAGATGTCACACGATCGGACGCAGTGAAACGTTTTGGACTACGGAGAACGCCGCAGCGGCGGTAGACGGTCGCCGCGGCTTCAAGCCGCGGCAGCACGCTCCAGCTTGCGGAAACGGACCAGCGAGAAATGGCCGAGCGGCGGGATCAGCCGGCGCTCGACCAGCTCCATGCGCTGCGCTCCGGCGAGCCAGCGCATGTAGCGCGACCAGCCGAATTCGGCGGTGCGGAAGCCGAGGCGGCGCACGACCGGCTGCAACGCCTGCTCGATCACGCGGCGCATGCCGGCATCGGCGCTGACGCGGGTCAGGATGATCAATTCGCCGCCCGGGCGCAGGACGCGGGCGAACTCATCGAGCGCGACCTCCGGGTTCGGCACCGCGGTGACGACATATTGCGCCATCACGACGTCGAACGAATCGTCGGGGAAATCGAGCTGCTCCGCGTCCATCACCGCAAGCCCTTCGACGTTCTTCAGCCGCTGGTCGGCGACGCGGCGCATCGCCTTGCCGAGCATCGCCTCGGAGATGTCGGTGCCGAACACGCGCACATGCGGCGCATAGAGCGGCAGCGAGATGCCGGTGCCGACACCGACCTCGAGCACGCGGCCGCCGAGCTTGTTGGTGGCCGATATCGCGGCCTGGCGGCCCTTCTCGAACACGCCGCCGAACACGAGGTCGTAGATCGGCGCCCAGCGGTCATAGGCCTGCTCGACCTGCTCGCGATCGAAGTCGAGCTCCCGCGCGCCGTCGAGCTTCATGGTTTCTGCCATCGTTACATCTCACTTGGTTTGGAATTGATGGAGTGACGCAAGATCCGCCGTCAGCCGCGCACCGCGCTCTGGCCGGCCAGCACCGGGGTCGGTCGCACGACGCGGGACGGCTGCAGCACGGCGAGATTGCCGATGAACTGGCGCGCGCTGTTCTCCCAGGAGCGGTCGAGCGCGAACGCCCGGCAGGTCTCACGCGACATCGTCAGCGCCTTCAGGCACGCCGCGCGCAGATCCCAGTCGATCGCCCCGATCGGATGGTCGGCGATGACGTCGAGCGGACCGGTCACGGGGAAGGCCGCGACCGGCGTGCCGCACGCCAGCGACTCCAGCTGCACCACGCCGAACGTATCGGTCAGGCTGGGAAACACGAAGACGTCGGCGGCCGCCATGTGCGCGGTCAGGTCCTTGCCGGTCTTCTCGCCGAGGAAGTGCGCGGTGGGGAAGCGACGCTCGAGCTCCGCCTTCTGCGGACCGTTGCCGATCACGACCTTCGAGCCCGGCAGGTCCAGCGACAGGAACGCCTCGAGGTTCTTCTCGACCGCGACACGGCCGACGGTCATGAACACCGGGCGCGGCAAATCGAGCGTGACCGGCTCATCCGGATTGAACAGTTTCGTATCGACGCCGCGGGTCCAGAAACCCAGCTTCTTGAAGCCGCGCGACGCGAGGTCCTGCTTCAGCGAATTGGTCGCTACCATGGTCATCGCGGCCGCATCGTGGAAGCGGCGCATCACCCAGTAGCCGACGGCATCGGGAATGCCGGTGCGCACCGAGACATACTCAGGGAAGCGCGTCGTGTAGGACGTCGTGAACGGCAGGCCGTGGCGCAGGCAGTAGCGGCGCACCGCCCAGCCGATCGTGCCTTCGGTGGCGATATGGATCGCATCGGGTGCAGCGGCCTCGATGCGGCGGGCGATCTCGCGGCCGTTGGTCACGGCGAGGCGCAGGCCCGGATAGGTCGGCACGCCAAACGACGGAAACCCCTCCGGCGTGAGGAAGGTGATGTCGGCGCCGAGGCCTGTGGCCGCGCGCGCCAGCGAGGTGAGCGTGCGCACGACGCCGTTGACCTGAGGGTGCCAGGCGTCGGTTGCGATTAAGATCCGCATAAGGCGATCCGGAAAGTTGCTGCGATTCTGAACAGCCGCAAAATCCGACATTGTTATTTCAGGCGTGTGACGTCATCGAACTGTCGAAGGGTCTTTTTGGCCGCCCGCCGCTGTTTTCCCCGCGATCCGTGGCCGTCCCGCGCGGGCGCTGTCGTGAAACCGTCATGAAACAAACGGTTAAGCCGACGAAACCGTTTTGCGTGCAGCGCGCAAACGCAACGAAACTTTTCTCCCCTATGAGTTGCAGCATCGGGCGTTGGTCAATGCGCCGCAAAGAATGATGACAGGCAACTGATTTTGACGACGCCGGCCGAGACAAGCGCGGCGCGCACCAAGCGATCAAACGAGGGGACGTCCATGGTCACGCCGGGCACAGTGTATTCGTCATCCCGCATTCTCTTTGGTGTACTCGTCGCATCCGCAATCATGGCGGCGACGCCGACGCAGGCGGCACCTCCCGCGCCACTCCCCTTCCCGTTCCTGCTGCCGCCGCCGATTGCGGCCTATGAGCCGCCGGCGACGGCGCCGCAACTGATCACACCGCGCGAGGACGAGGCGACCGCCTATGAGTTGCCGGCGCGGCTGCGCCGCCAGGTCGTGAGCTATTCGACTCGCGAGGCGCCGGGCACGGTCGTGATCGATACGCCTAACAAGTACCTCTACTACGTGCTCGGCAGCGGCCAGGCAATGCGCTACGGCATCGGCGTCGGCCGCGACGGCTTCACCTGGTCGGGCGTGCAGTCGGTGACCAGGAAGGCGGAATGGCCGGACTGGACGCCGCCGCCGGAGATGATCGCACGCCAGCCCTATCTGCCGCGTCACATGGCCGGCGGTCCCGGCAATCCGCTCGGCGCCCGCGCGATGTATCTCGGCGGCACCGTCTACCGCATCCACGGCACCAACGCGCCGGAGACGATCGGCACCCATGTGTCGTCGGGCTGCATCCGCCTGACCAACCAGGACGTGATCGACCTCTATTCCCGCGTCAGCGTCGGCGCCAAGGTGATCGTGCTGCCGATGGAGCGCCGCGCCGATCTCGGCCGCGTGACGCGCTAGCCCGCGCCGCTCGTTCCTTCTTCCGGATCCTCCCTGACTGGACCGCCGAGGCCCAAAAGCCGCGGCGGTCATTTCTTTGCGCGCATGTCGGCGTTCACCATCACGGCCGATTGATGATGATCCGCGTCACGGGCTGCCCTGGCGCGCCTCCGTCCGGCCCTGTAAGCTCGGCAATCTTGTATTAACCGCGATCTCGCCGCTTCCGGCATGGGCCGGCGTGGCAGCTGGAGTCCGTGGATCCGACATGAACCTTCCGACACCGCGACCGGATTGGCAGAGCAGGCCGCATCCGCTCGCCCCGAGAACGCAGCCTCCGCCGCGGCGCTCGCCGCCCCGGCTGCGGCTGATCTTGATCGGCGCCGCCGGCCTTGCCGCCATCGTGCTGGTCGGCATCATCATCGTGGAGGTGTTTCTGTTCTCGGGCAGCACGCCGGCGCCGCAGCTGACCCAACTGCCGCCGCTGCCGCCGGCCACGCGCAATTCGATCATCATGACGCCGGTCTCGATCTCGCTCGGCGCGATTCGCGACGCCGCCGAAAAGGCCACGCCGCGCAATTTCGCCGGCAAGGCCGACAATCCCGTCAACCAGATCCTGCAGAATGCCGACATCGGCTGGACCGTCACCCGCGGCGCCATCGCCGCCACCGGCACCCAGGACACTCTGTCGCTGGCGACGCCGCTCTCGGGCCGGCTGAACGTCACCGGATCGCTGTCTGCCAAAGCAACCGGCGCGCTCGGCGACGCCATCGGCGGCCTGCTCGGCTCGGATGCGGCCAAGCAGATCGGCGGCATCAACATCAAGAATCTGAACGCCACCGCCGACATCAAGGGCAACGTGCTGATCGCGATGCGGCCGCGGCTGGCCGCCGCCTGGTATGTCGAGCCGAACTTCACCGCCCAGGTCAATCTCGGCGACACCGCGCTGACCGTCGCCGGCGCCCGCGTCAACGTGCCCGCGCAGATGAAGCCGGTCATCGACAAGACCGTCAACGACCAGCTCAGCGCGCTCAGCGACAGGCTGCGCAAGGACCCGACCGTGCGGCGCGTGGCGCAGGCGCAGTGGGCCCGCGCCTGCCGCTCGGTGCCGCTTCAGGGCACCACGCCGGGACTGCCCGCGGTCTGGCTCGAGATCAAGCCGACACGGGCGCTGGCCGCGCAGCCCGCGATCGATGCCAACGCCGTCAGCGTCACCATGGGAATCGAAGCGGAGACCCGGGTCACGGCGGCCGAGACCAAGCCGGAGTGTCCGTTCCCGGACAAGATCACGATCATTCCACCCACCGCCGGCGCCATCAACGTCGCGGTTCCGATCGACGTCCCGTTCACCGAGCTCAGCAAGCTCGTCGACTCGCAGCTCGCCGGGCGGACGTTCCCCGAGGACGGCTCCGGCCCGGTCGCGGTCACGGTGAAGCACGCGACCGTCGTGCCCTCGGGCAACCGGCTGCTGATCTCGCTGCAGGTGAAGGGCAAGGAGAAGGAGAGCTTCTTCGGCCTCGGCGCCGACGCGACCGTGCACATCTGGGGACGCCCCATGGTCGATCAGGCGCAGCAGATCCTGCGGCTGTCGGACCTGCAGCTCGCCGTCGAATCCGACGCGGCGTTCGGCCTGCTCGGCGCCGCCGCGCGCGCCGTGGTGCCGCATCTGCAGCGCGCGCTGCTGGAACGTTCGGTGGTCGATCTCAAGCCTTTCGCCGACAACGTCCGCGACAAGATCGCGACCGCGGTCGCCGAGCTGCAGAAGAACGAGAACGGCATCCGCGTCGATACCGACATCAACAACCTCGCTTTGACCGACATCGCCTTCGACGCCACCGTGCTGCGCGTGATCGCCTCGGCGGAGGGCACGATGTCGGTTCGAGTCAATACGTTGCCGGGACTGTGACGGGCCGTTTCGGAATGTCGCATCCCGTCGCTGCGGGCGTTCGGATCGTGCAACGACCGGCAACGATTCAATCGGGCCTGACCTGGTCTGCGGCCACTCACGAATGTCCGCACCGTTTCCGGTAACCCGATGCAGCCGCATTGCGCGAGCGTGCTGCGGCCCCGAGGCCATACGTTTCGCGAGGCTTGACGCGCCCTCACGGAAGCCGCAACACGGCGCAGGAAGAGATTGTCGGGCCTTGTCCGCGCGCCCGTCGCAGGAAACATTCCGTAACAAAATTCTTCGCAAAACGCCGCGATTCTAGGTCACTTGTCGGTATGGCCCAGACACAACCACACATTCTTGTCGTCGAGGACGACCGCGAGACGCGGACGCTGATCGCGAAATATCTGCGCAACAATGCCTGCAACGTGACCACCGCGACCGACGGCCGCGAGATGACCCGCATCATGGGCGACCACCGTGTCGATCTCCTGATCCTCGACGTCATGCTGCCCGGCGAGGACGGCCTGACCTTGTGCCGCAAGCTGCGCGCGGAATCGCAAGTGCCGATCATCATGCTCACCGCGCGCGGCGAGGACGTCGACCGCATCCTCGGATTGGAGATGGGCGCCGACGACTATCTGCCAAAACCGTTCAATCCGCGCGAGCTGCTCGCCCGCATCAACGCGGTGCTGCGCCGACAGGCGGCCGCGATGACGGCGAGCGCAACCGAAGGCGCGACCGCGCTGAGCTTCCTCGGCTGGACGATCGACTTCCGGCTCCGCGAACTACGCAATCCCGAAGGCGCGCGCGTCGCGATGACGAGCGCCGAATTCGATCTGCTCCGCACCTTCTGCGAGCGGCCGGGCCGCGTGCTGTCGCGCGACAGCCTGCTCGACCTGACGCAGGGCCGCAGCGCCGGCTCGTTCGAGCGCTCGATCGACGTGCTGGTCAGCCGCATCCGCCGCAAGATCGAGCCGGACCCGCAGGAGGCCACCATGATCAAGACCGTGCGCTCCGGCGGCTACATGTTCACGCCCGTCGTCGAGGTGGTGACCGGCCCGCAAAGCCATTGACCGGCCGGATCGAATGGCGATGTCATGATGTCGTTCGGCTTTCTCAACCTCAAGGGAATCCGCGGCCAGATCACGGCGCTGGTGGCCATTTCGATCGTGGCGCTCCATGCCATCATCACGGCGACGTTCCTGATCTATCGCGCCGAGCAGCCCGACCCCGAAAACGAAGTCGGGCCGTTTCAGCTCGCGACCGCCATCCGCATTCTTGGACGCGCGCCCGCTGCCGAACGGCCGCGACTGATCTCCGACATTGCCCGCGCCTATCCCGAGTTCGAGCTCAAGCCTCACGCGGGACCTCTGCCGGATGGCCGCCGGCGCGAGCCGGCCGGCCCCGACGTCGAGGCCGGGACCGGTGGCGACGAGCGCCACCCGGCGCCTCAGGAGATGGCCGACGGACGGCCTCACGGTCCAGGCGGCTTTCGCGGCCTTGGCCCCGGCTATCGCATCTTCATGCCGCCGCCCGGCTCCCAGACGCGCACCGTCGTCTTCGCCCTTCCCGACGGCAACATGGTCTCTGCGCGGATGGCCGACCGGCCACACCGGCCACCGTTCTGGGGCGCCCCATGGCTGACGACGATCATGTTCGCGCTGATCAGCACGACACTGCTCGGCCTGTGGGCGGCCCGTGCGCTGACCTCACCGCTGTCGAGCTTCGCGAAGGCTGCCGAGAGCTTCAGCCTCGATGGCGATGCCACTGCCCTGCCCGAGCGCGGACCGGAAGAGATCCGGTCGCTGGCGCGCGCCCTGAACCGGATGCGCCAACGCATCACGGCGCTGATGAACGACCGGACCAAGATGCTGGCGGCCATCAGCCACGATCTGCGGACACCGCTGACCCGCATGCGGTTGCGCTGTGAGTTCGTCGAGGACGAGCTGCAGCGCAATCGCATGCTCGCCGATCTCGATCAGATGCATGCGATGCTGGGCTCGGTGCTGTCATTCCTGCGCAACGGCCGCAAGCTCGAGCCGATGACGCTGGTCGATATCGCGAGCATCCTGCAGCTCGTCGCCGACCAGTTCGCCGATGTCGGCCACAGCGTCACCTATGTCGGCCCGGCGCACGCGATGGCAACGGTGCGGCCCGACGACCTGATGCGTTCGGTCACCAACCTGGTCGAGAACGCCGTGAAGTACGGCAAGGAAACCGTGATCAGACTGTCGGCGTCGGGGAAGTGCCTGACGATCGACGTGGAGGATGACGGACCGGGGATCGCCGATGCGCGCAAGCCCGACATGCTGGAGCCGTTCGTGCGCGGCGACGATGCCCGCAACATGGACGAGGCCACCGGGTTCGGCCTGGGCCTCTCGATCGCGAAGGCGATCGTCCAGGCGCATGGCGGCGAGCTGTCATTGCACGATCGCAAGCCGCGCGGGCTGATCGCCCGCATCGAGCTGCCGCTCGGCCAGACCACCTTGCGCCCCGCAGCATGACGCGCGAACGCGCCCGGACGGATCCGGGCGCGCCGCGATCGAGACGATCGACTAATCGTCTGTGACGCCGTTACTCCGAGTACTTGAACTCGGGCATCGCCTTGAGCTGGTCCTTGGTCGCGTTGATCATCGCATGGTCGGGATACCAGCGGTTCTTCGAGCTCATCGACGAGGACGACGTGCCGGTGGCGGCACCGGTCGTCGTGGTCGAAGCCGGCGGGTTGGTCGACGAGGTCGTGCCAGAAGCCGGAGCGTTGGAAGCCGTGGTCGACTGCACCGGCTGATCCGAGAACTTCACCTGGTCGAAAGAGACCGCGACGAGGTGCTCGCCCATGCCGAGGAAGCCGCCGACGCCGATCACGACGCCCTTGACCGCGCCGCTCTTGTCGACCAGCAGGTCGTCGATCGAGCCGACGTTCTCGTTGTTGTTGTTGTAGACCTTGACGCCGACGAGCTTCGAGCTGCGCCAGTCGCCCTGATAGGACGCAGCGGTGGTGTTGCTCTTGATCGTGGTGCTGGTCGTGGTGGTGGTGCTCTCCGCAGCGAAGGCGGCGGTCGCAAGCAGCAGGGAACCGGCGAGGCCGGCCGCAACAGTCTTCATCACCATGTGGTGTCTCCTCTCAGTGAATGGTGACGAGAGAACGGCAATGGACAGTCGGCGTTCCCAGGGAACCACGATTTCGTCACGCTGCGCGACAAGCGGTCTCACTGCGACGCGGAAGTGTTAGTTTGTGACGGTTCGGGTGGACATGGCTGACGTCGTCAGTACGGTATGACGCAGGTGCGTGGAGCTTGTTAGCTGCTGACCACGGTGACGGTCGGCTCCCTCTCCCTGTTCTTACGGGGAGAGGGTTGGGGTGAGGGGCAGCCGCCGGGTGGTGGGCATGGTGAGACCTGTCCCCCCCTCACCCGGATTGCATCTTCGATGCAATCCGACCTCTCCCCGCTTGCGGCAGGGCGATCGCATATGGTGAAAGAGGCTGGGCGCGCCGTCTTTTCGCGACCATCCTTCGAGACGCCCGCCTTCGGCGGGCTCCTCAGGATGAGGGCCTTTCTCCGCCGCAAAGCTGTTGAACCTCATGGTGAGGAGCGTCGCTCTTGCGACGCGCCTCGAACCATGAGGCCATGAAGGTTCCGCCCAGGAAAACCATATGCGATCGCCCAGCCGCAAGCGGGGAGAGGTCGAGCGGAGCAAGCCGCAATCGCCGTACTCACATCGGCATCAACCGATAGACCATCTGTTCAGCATTCCGTCCAAGCCAATTGAATTGCTCGGCTGCGGGACGCCTACCCCTACGCCGCCATCGCGCCGTCCTGATCGACGGACTCGGCATAGAAGGCGATGGTTTCGTACCGATAGTCGCAGAGGCGGCAGTACCAGAGATAGGCGGTGCGGCGGCCGTCCTTTTCGACCCAGGACGGCAATGCGATCGCCTCGCCACATTGGGCGCAGGGATTGTTTCGCGGCAGATCCACGACGCGAACCGTGGATGGCGTCGCGTCGATGTCGAATGAACGGTCAATGCTGGGTGAATGATCGTCGGCTGCCTTCACGGCCATGACGCGCTCCCTCTCTGTTCAGTCTTCTTGAATGAGTCAGGTTGAATGAGTCAGGCATGCTGTCGAACTGACGGCCGCGATCTTACCCACGCGGCGGCGGATTTGCACGCGCCGGGATGCCGCGCGACATCCGACCTCACGCGGATGGGATCGACGTCTTTGATTCAATTGCCGCCGGAGGTGACCGCCGGTTCCGCGACATGGCGGGCGCCCGCCTTGCGCAGATGGATGGTGGCGATGTCGTCGGCATAGACCTTCTGCCAGCCGTCGACGTGATCGAGCAGCTTGGTCGCAGCACTTTGCGTGCGCAGCAGGGTCGCCTCGATGTCGTAGTCCTTGAGCAGGCGGAACAGATTGCCCGGCTCCATCAGGCCGGAGGCGGCATTGTGGTCGACGAAGAACTTCTCGCCATAAAGCTCGGTGCGGCCGTCGATGAACGGTGCGACACCGGCCGAGATCAGGTAGCCGCCGAAATCATAGTCGTTGAGCACCCGCGTGAGGTTGAGCTTCTTCAGCTCGGTCACGGCCGCTACGGGGGTGCCGCGCATGTTCGGCGCGTAGTTCAGGATCGCGGCCGACGCGATGGTGCCGGCGCCGAGCGCGAGCATCACTGCCGCCGTCAGCGCCGCGCCCGGCACGCGCGCCTGCGGCAGCACGGGCGACGCGCCCGCCTGCCGCGCCAGAGGCGCGGCGAGCACCAGCGGGCCCACCAGCGCCAGGATCTCCGCCGCGCGCGCCTGCGCCAGCGCCATGTGCAGCAGGCCGAGCAGCATGAGGATGCGCACCGTCGGCAGCCTGAGGCCATGGAACAGCGCGAACCCGATGGCGATCAGCAGGCAGATCTCGAACGGACCTAGCCCCTGGAAATCGGTCGCCTTCCATTCCACGATCAGCGGCAGCGCCTGACCCAGCGAGAGGATCTTCTGCGACGCCAGCAGCGCATTCCAGCCATAGGGCGTGCAGCAGCTCGCCGCCAGCGCGAGCGCTGCAAACCCGGCCCAGCGCAGCGCGAGGCTACGGCGGGCCGAGGCATCGGCATTGACCAGCGCGTCGAGCGCGGCGGGCGCGATGAAGAACAGGCCGAACACGAATCCGCCATGCAGATTGGCCCACAGCGCAATCAGCAGCACCAGCAGCCATGGCGGCGCGGCCTTGCGATCGGCGGCATCGACAAGTCCGGCGATCCAGGCCACCAGAATCGGAAACGCCAACACATGCGGCCGCGCCAGCAGATGCGGCAGGCAGAGCAGGAACGCCGCGACCACGAACACCAATGTCGTGGCGTCGCGCAGATGCCGGCTGAGGGCGCGCGCCAACAGCGCGAAGGACAGCGCGGTCGCCGAGGCCGCCAGCACCACCGGCCCGGTCCAGCCGGCGAACCTGTAAGCGGCGGCATAGGCGACCTGCGCCAGCCACTGCGTGGAGATCCAGGGCGCGCCGCGCATGGTGAAGGAATAGACGTCGACCTCGGGCACCGCGCGGTGGTCGATGATCCACTGCCCCACCGTGATCTGCCACAGCGTGTCGGGATCGTTGAGCAGCCGGTTGCCGGAGATCAGCAGCAGCGCATAGACGCCGGCGCCGACCCATAGTGGCAGCAGCGCCTGCGTGCGCCCGGCGGTCGCTTCGGTGTGGGTGACGGACAGCGTCATCGCGGCAGGGCCCCGTTGGCGGAATTGCTCCGCCAGCCAAGCATGCACGGCATAATTCGCGGTAAACCGCCGGCGCATCCGCACTCGCCCGGCGTCTCCGCCCCATTATTGCCACATTATCGCCCGGCGTTCGCGCCAATTACGGTGTGCAAAGTGTAAAGCGCGTGCTGGGGGGCTGCTCGGCATGCGTGTGGTTCCCGGGGGATCCTGACACATGAGACGTCTTGTGCTGACGGCCTGCATTGCAGGCTTCGCGATGGCTGGTCCCGTGCCGTTCGCAATGGCTGCCGACGATGCGAGCACCGCATCGGACAGTGCAGCCAAGCCGAAGGCCGGCAAGGTCAAGCTCGCCCATGTCCGCTCCGACGGCACCAGGGAGCTGGCCGCACGCAGCGCGGTGACCAAGGCCGCGCGCGAGGTCGAGGCGATCGAGGCCGTCAGCAGCGCCGACACCTCGCCGCCGATGGACGCCAATGCCTCAGTGCCCGCCGACACCGACGCCACCCCGGCCGCTGCGGCCGAGCCTCGCGAGACCGAGCGCAGGGCGGCCGAGACCAAGCCGCGCCACATCGACACCGGCCATCCGCACATCGACGCGCTGGTGGCGGTGCACGCCGCCGCCAACAACATTCCGGAATCGCTGATCCACCGCGTCATCGTGCGCGAGAGCAAATACCAGAAGGACCTGGTCGGCCGCTGCGGCTGCATCGGCCTGATGCAGATCAAGCTCGGCACCGCGCGCGGCCTCGGCTACACCGGCGACGCGCAGGGCCTGCACGATCCGAACACCAATCTCACCTATGGCGTGCGCTATCTCGCCGGCGCCTACCGCGCCGCCCGCGGCGACCACGACCGCGCCGTGCTCTACTTCGCCCGGGGATATTACGAGGAGGCCAAGCGGCAGCGCCTGGCCGACGCGCGGCCCGCCGGACGGTCCGAGGGGGCGAGCGGCCCGCTCGACATCACCCCGAAGATCGCGACCGGCCGCCGCGCGCGGGCGCACTGACGGCACTTGGTTCCTAAACGGCGCCCAGCGTGTTTCCGTGACACTCCGTTGACACGGGGCCGTATCGGTCTATTTTAAGCGCGTTCCGAGGGGAGCTCCGAGGGGGAGCTGAGATACCGCAGCGTGATGCGGTGACCCTTTGAACCTGATCCGGGTCATGCCGGCGAAGGGACAGGGATGCAGCAGACAACCACGCGCGGGGATGTCCCCGTATCCATCATCGGTGCAGGCATCGCGGGTGCCTGGCAGGCGCTTCTGCTCGCGCGCGCGGGCCGCGAGGTCACCCTGCACGAGCGCAGCGATTCCGATCTGATGCTCTCCACCAGCCATTGGGCCGGCGGCATGCTGGCGCCCTATTGCGAGAGCGAGGTCGCCGAGCCGATCATCAGCCGGCTCGGCCTCGCCGCGCTCGACATCTGGCGGCGCGAGCTGCCGGACACGCCGTTCAACGGCTCGCTGGTGATCGCGCATGCCCGCGACCGCGCCGATTACGACCGCTTCGCCCGCCGCACCTCCGGCTATCAGCGGCTCGACGCGCAGCAGCTCGCGGCGCTGGAGCCGTCGCTGGAGGGCCGCTTCCGCGAGGGCCTGTTCTATCCGACCGAGGGCCATGTCGAGCCGCGCCGCGTGCTGCCGAAGCTGCACCAGCGCATCGTCGAGGCCGGCGGCCGGGTGCTGTTCAACAGCGACGTCACGGCCGATGATCTCGACGGCCTCGTGATCGACTGCCGCGGGCTGGAGGCGCGCGACGCCGAGCCCGAGCTGCGCGGCGTCAAGGGCGAGATGATCCTGATCGAGACCGCCGAGGTGCAGCTCGCGCGGCCGGTGCGGCTGATGCATCCGCGCTTCCCGCTCTATCTGATCCCGCGCGAGGACAATTTGTTCATGCTGGGGGCGACCTCGCTCGAGGCCGAGGACACCGGCGTCAGCCTGCGCTCGGCGCTGGAATTGCTCGGCGCCGCCTACTCGGTGCATCCGGCGTTCGGCGAGGCGCGCATCCTCGAATTCGGCTCGGGGCTCAGGCCGGCCTACCCCGACAATCTGCCGCGCATCACCATCAAGGGCGAGCGCGAGATCCGCGTCAACGGCCTCTACCGCCACGGCTTCCTGATCGCGCCGGCGCTGGCGCAGGCGACCTTGAACTATCTCGCGCACGGCCAGATCGACAACGAGGTGATGCGATGCGCGTGACCGTCAATGGCGAGGCCCGCGACATCAGCGCGACCAGCGTGACTGCGCTGTTGTCCGAGCTGGACTACGAGGGCACCCATTTCGCCATCGCGCTGAACTACGACGTCGTGCCGAAGAGCCGCTGGTCAGAGACGGCATTGAAGGCAGGCGACGAGATCGAGATCATCACCCCCCGGCAGGGAGGGTGAGTGATGGCCGTGAGACGCGCGCTCGCCCGCCACTTGCAGCTGTCGTCCTTGCGAAAGCAGCGACCCATAGCCACCCGCCGCGGTGATAGCGCCGGGACGACCACCGTCCGCAACGACGGAGACAACTAATGCCCACCTTCTACGACAAGACCTTCGCCTCCCGCCTGCTGATCGGCACCGCGCTGTACCCCTCGCCTGCCATCATGCAGGATGCGATCCGCGCCTCAGGCGCCCAGATCGTCACGGTGTCGCTGCGGCGCGAGGCCGCCGGCGGCAAGACCGGCGACGCGTTCTGGAAGCTGATCAACGCGCTCGACGTCACCGTGCTGCCGAACACCGCCGGCTGCCGCAGCGTGCGCGAGGCGGTGACGACGGCGAAGCTCGCGCGCGAATTGTTCGGCACGAGCTGGATCAAGCTCGAAGTCATCGGCGACAACGACACCCTGCAGCCCGACGTGGTCGGTCTCGTCGAAGCCGCTGATATCCTGATCAAGGACGGTTTCGAGGTCTTCCCCTACTGCACCGAGGATCTCACGGTCGCGATGCGGCTGGTCGATGCCGGCTGCAAGGTCGTGATGCCCTGGGCGGCGCCGATCGGCTCGGCCAAGGGCATCACCAATCGCGATGCGCTGAAGCTTTTACGCGACCGCCTGCCCGACATCACCCTCGTGGTTGACGCCGGCCTGGGCGCGCCGAGCCACGCCGCGGAAGCGCTCGAGCTCGGCTACGACGCCGTGCTGCTCAACACCGCGGTGGCAAAAGCCGCCGATCCCGTCGCGATGGCCCGCGCCTTCCGGCTCGGGGTCGAGGCCGGCCGCACCGCCTACGAGGCCGGGCTGATGGACGCCCGCGATTTCGCCTCGCCCTCCACCCCTGTCGTTGGGACCCCGTTCTGGCATGCCGTATCCTGACCGCTTCTATCCCGTCGTCGACAGCCTCGCCTGGGTCGAGCGCCTGACCAAGCTCGGCGTCGGCACCGTCCAGTTGCGCGCCAAGGACCTGAACGACGGCGAGGCGCTGCAGATCGTGACCGACGCGCTCGCCATCACCAGGGGCACCGCGACGAAGCTGATCGTCAACGACTACTGGCGCGCCGCCGTTGTCGCCGGTGCGCAGCACGTCCATCTCGGCCAGGAGGATCTGGCGGAGGCCGACGTCGTCGCGATCAAGCAGGCCGGCCTGACGCTCGGCCTGTCGACGCATGACGATGCCGAGCTCGAGACCGCGCTCGCCGCCGAGCCCGACTACGTCGCGCTCGGCCCGATCTTCCCGACGACGTTGAAGGCGATGCGCTTCGCGCCGCAGGGCGTTGCGAAGATCAGCGAGTGGAAGAGGCGCGTCGGCAACATCCCGCTGGTCGCGATCGGCGGCATCAAGCTGGAGCAGGCCGCGGAGATCTTCGCCGCCGGCGCCGATTCGATCGCCGTCGTCAGCGACGTCACCCAGAACCCCGACCCCGACGCCCGCGTCCGCGCCTGGCTCGATGCGACCAGGGAGCCGGCCTGATGCGCGCAGCATTTGCGAATGCCTCTGACAGTGATTGGGCCCTGACGTCGCCCCGCTCTCCGTCGTTCCCTCCCCCCTTGTGGGAGAGGGCTAGGGAGGGGGGTAGCGCCGGGGTCACTGGGTGCGGCTCACCCCCCTCCCCAACCCTCCCCCACAAGGGGGGAGGGAGCCTGAACAGTCTGCGTCCCTCACAGCGCCAAATCATCTCCGCTCGGCATACGCGGCGAGCCAATGTGAGCCGCAACTCTCTCCATCGTCATTGCGAGCGGAGCGAAGCAATCCAGGGCCGCGCGTGCCGCCCTGGATTGCTTCGTCGCTCCCGCTCCTCGCAATGACGGCCCCCATTCACTCCGACAACAACAATTGAGAAGGAGGACCCCATGAACATCCGCTCCAATCCCGACACCACCCTGCCCGCCGTCACCACCGGCCCGCTGCCGTCCTCGCGCAAGATCTACGCCGTGCCCGACTCCGCGCCCGATTTGCGCGTGCCGCTGCGCGAGATCATTCTCTCCGAAGCGGCCTCCGAGCCCAACCTGCCGGTCTACGACACCTCCGGTCCCTACACCGATCCCTCCGTCACCATCGACGTCAATGCCGGCCTGGCGCGCGCCCGCTCCGCCTGGGTGCGCGAGCGCGGCGGCGTCGAGGAATATGTCGGCCGCGACATCAAGCCGGAGGACAATGGCAATGTCGGCGCCGACAAGGCGGCGAAGGCGTTCACCGCGCATCACAAGCCGCTGCGCGGCCTCGACGGCCACAAGATCACCCAGCTCGAATTCGCCCGCGCCGGCATCGTCACCAAGGAGATGATCTACGTCGCCGAGCGCGAGAATCTCGGCCGCAAGACCCAGCTCGAGCGCGCCGAGGCCGCGCTCGCCGACGGCGAGAGCTTTGGCGCCGCCGTCCCCGCCTTCATCACCCCGGAATTCGTCCGCGACGAAATCGCGCGCGGCCGCGCCATCATCCCCTGCAACATCAACCACGCCGAGCTGGAGCCGATGATCATCGGCCGCAACTTCCTCACCAAGATCAACGCCAATATCGGCAACTCGGCGGTGACCTCGTCGGTCGAGGAGGAGGTGGACAAGATGGTGTGGGCGATCCGCTGGGGCGCCGACACCGTGATGGACCTCTCGACGGGCCGCAACATCCACACGACGCGGGAATGGATCCTGCGCAACTCGCCGGTGCCGATCGGCACCGTGCCGATCTACCAGGCGCTGGAGAAGTGCAACGGCGATCCGGTGGCGCTGACCTGGGAGCTCTACAAGGACACCCTGATCGAGCAGTGCGAGCAGGGCGTCGACTACTTCACCATCCATGCCGGCGTGCGCCTCGCCTACATCCACCTCACCGCGAGCCGCGTCACCGGCATCGTCTCGCGCGGCGGCTCGATCATGGCCAAGTGGTGCCTCGCGCATCACAAGGAGAGCTTCCTCTATACGCATTTCGAGGAGATCTGCGACATCATGCGCAAGTATGACGTCTCGTTCTCGCTCGGCGACGGCCTGCGCCCCGGCTCGATCGCGGACGCCAACGACCGCGCGCAGTTCGCCGAGCTGGAGACCTTGGGCGAGCTCACCAAGATCGCCTGGGACAAGGGCTGCCAGGTCATGATCGAGGGCCCCGGCCACGTGCCGATGCACAAGATCAAGATCAACATGGACAAGCAGCTCAAGGAATGCGGCGAGGCGCCGTTCTACACGTTGGGGCCGCTGACCACCGACATCGCGCCGGGCTACGACCACATCACCTCAGGGATTGGCGCCGCCATGATCGGCTGGTTCGGCTGCGCCATGCTGTGCTACGTGACGCCGAAGGAACATCTCGGCCTGCCCGATCGCAACGACGTCAAGACCGGCGTCATCACCTACAAGATCGCCGCCCACGCCGCCGACCTCGCCAAGGGCCACCCGGCTGCGCAACTCCGTGACGACGCCCTGTCGCGCGCCCGCTTCGAGTTCCGCTGGACCGACCAGTTCAACCTCGGCCTCGACCCGGACACCGCCAAGAGCTTCCACGACGAGACGCTGCCGAAGGAAGCCCACAAGGTCGCGCATTTCTGCTCGATGTGCGGCCCAAAGTTCTGCTCGATGAAGATCACCCAGGACGTCCGCGACTACGCCGCGACGCTGAACGATCCGGCGACGGTGGGCATGACCATCAGCGGCACCATCGCGGACGGCATGGCCCAGATGAGCGCCAAGTTCAAGGAAATGGGCGGCAGCGTGTATCTCGACGCGGAGAAGGTGAAGGAGAGCAACAAGGCGTTGTCCTGACGCCTGCTCAGTTCTCTCCATCGTCATGGCCGGGCTCGACCCCGCCATCCACCAAAGCCGGGCGAAAGCCCGGCTTTTTCTATTTGCAGGAAATCGCAGCAACACACCTGCAACACAGCGTTGTGCGGGCGCACCATGAATGATAAAAGTAGTGACCTTTCAAAGCCATTTCAGGAGCAAACAATTGTCAACGGAAGCTCTATCTATTGCAAAACTTGCACCTCTCATCACAAAACTCGCAGCAATCTTCGCAGAGACCGCCAAGAACGCTGCAACAAAGACAAAGGAAAAATTGGAAATCAAGTTTGAGAGAGGGTTCGCAAGCTTCATTCAGGAACACATTGATCGCTTCTCAACCGTCAAGACAATAATCTCAAGTAGCACCCCTATCCCCTTACTATCTTTCTACGTCAATCTATACGTTGCCAACCCCGTCAAGGCGCACCGCGATGAAGACTTTCTGAGGGAGATCTCGAAGGTTAAGCGAGTATTGTTTACAGCAATTGCCGGCTCCGGAAAGTCGATGCTAATGCGATACCTCTATTTGAAATTCCTGGAGACACAATCCGAGAGATTGCCAGTCTTCATCGAGCTACGCGAACTCAACGAGGATCCATCGACCACGATACGTGAGCAAATAAGATCCAAGATTGCAGACTACATAGAAGGATTTTCAGAGCACCAATTGAAATTCGCACTTGAATCGGGGCGAGTCATATTATTTCTGGACGGTTTCGACGAAATCAATCACGACGTGCGGGCTGAGCGAGAGCGTCAAATAAATGAGCTGGCCGCGCGATACAAGAATCTTTGGATCTTTGTTTCCAGCCGCCCGGCCGAAACATTTGCAAGCTGGGAAAAGTTCTCAGTCTATTCCGTCCAGCCATTTACGCGAAAACAGGTCGAGCTCCTGATATCCAAGATTGCTTACGACGAAGAGATAAAAGGGCTCTTTCGCAAAAAGCTAGCTGAGGGGCTCTACGAAACGCACGCTGAGTTCTTAAAAAACCCGCTACTCACTATAATGATGCTCATCACACTTGAGCAATTCGCAGAAGTTCCGGCCAAAATTCATCTATTCTACGAGTATGCATTCGAGGCACTTTTTGGGCGCCACGACGCAACGAAGGGCGGGGGATTCCAGCGAAAGCGACACACGAGCCTCGCACTCGACGACTTCAAACGGTTGTTCTCATATTTCTGTGCAATAACCTACTTAAAGAAGCTAACTATCTTCTCAAGCTCCCGACTACTTGAATTTATACACGAAAGCATCACCGCATCTCAGATAGTCACAGACAAGATCGAATTCCAAAAAGATCTTGTTGAGTGCACATGCATGCTCGTCATGGACGGACTTGACTACACATTCAGCCACCGGTCTTTCCAAGAATATTTCACAGCTTACTTTCTTTCGAGAGTTAAAGTTGACGAGTTTGAACGCGCCCTTCCTACTCTAGTCCAGCGGGGCAGCTTCGACGGCGTTCTCAAGATGCTATCAGAAATGAACAACGAGAAGTTTGAGGAGTGCTGGGCAGCGCCAACGCTTGAACTGATGTGCAATGCCACTCAATCGATTGATGCAAAGAACAACTGCCTCGGCTACGCACAGGTCATCATCGGGCGCAACCTCATGCTGAATCTTGGCGCGATGAGGATCGGAAGCCGTAAGGGTTACACTTACGAACACGCCTTCGATATCATGCTTGAGCCGCAGGGGCCGCAATCTTCTCACGCCGCAACAGAAGGAGAGTCGCCATTCTTTAATGCACGCATCGCTCTTTATTCGATTTACGGCGTGTTTGATCGAATCCACTCTCAGCTTAAATCCCGAAGGCCTTTGGATGAGCAAATTAGACGTAAGATGTTAAACAAGGAGTTGCTCGCAGGGGACCACCGCCTCGACGAGTTGTTTAAAGAAGGCGGCCCAGACAGTGACGGAGAGCAGGGCGGCCGGCTAACCGTCATTCGCCTTCAGGAGGACGACAATTCATGGCTGTGCGATACGTACTTTGGGCATTTCCTCCAAATTGAGAGCGAGCTTCTGCCCAAACTGCGAGACGAAGTAGCCCGCAGAGTTAAATTACGCAGACAAGGAACATTGCGAATTTTTGCTGTGGAAGAATGACACACCGATAATCCGCCCCAAGTTCCATTCCCTTGAGAAACTCGACTGATGTCCAGGGCTCGACTCGGGTGAAGGGTATGCCTCGACGAGTTGCGCCCGCGAAAAGAAACCCCTCACCCAATCGCGTAGGCGGATGGGCCAGCGATGCCCTGTCCCGAAAGGGATTGCACAGCGCAACGCGCGGCGACATTAAGCCCAAGGGCGGGTCGAGACGGCGGGCTGCCGCCGGCGCCATCCCTGCCTCACACCGACGCGGATCAGCGCCGGGCGGAGCTTTGTCGCCAAGGCTTACGCACCCAGCTCATTTTCGCCGCAACCCTGCGTCGTCATGACAGCCGCCCTGCTATTTCGCCACTTGCGGCGGATTTAATTTTTAAATAGGATTTAATAGTCCGAAACATTATCTCCGAAAATCTCACGATAAATGTTTTATCCATGGCCGATTCATGCCCTGTTCCGCCTCGCGGCCGCCGCCACGGCGCCGTTGCGGGAGGCGATCCGGGAGGCCTTCCAGGCCCAGGTCTATCCGCTCGGCTACGTTCCCTCGCATGACGGCATGCGCGGGCTGATGACCCTGGGCGTCGTCACGGCGCATGTCTCGCATACGCTCGTGCCGGGCGCGGTGCTCTATATCGACCTGTTCTTCGTCGCCAGCGCCTATTACATCACCGGCCTGCTGCTGCGGGACATCGACAAGCACGGCCACATCAGGTTCCGGCAGTTCTATGCGCGGCGCTTCGCCCGGATCGTGCCGCCGCTGCTGCTGATGCTCGCCGCCTACCTGCTGTTCACCTGGCTGCTGCGGCCGCCGTTCCTGCCGGCGCTGGAGCGCGTCGCGATCGCGCTCTCCTACATGTCCAACTATTGGTACGTGTTCGATCCGAAGACGATCGAGGACATCGGCCACACCTGGACCTTGTCGACCGAGGAGCAGTTCTATCTGCTGTGGCCGCTGACCTTCGTCTTCCTGGTGAAGCGCTTCGGCGTCACCTGGCGGCTGGTCGGCGCCATCTGTGCCATCGCAGCCGCGATCTGGGCCTGGCGCGTGGCGCTGGTGCTCGATGGCGCGGAGTGGCGGCGGCTCTACACCGCGTTCGACACCCGCGCCGACGCCCTGATGGCGGGCTGCGCGATGGCCGTCGTGCTCAGGCTGGTGCCGCACGGCGCCTCACCCGCGCTCGACCGGCTCTGGCCGAAGCTGGCGTGGCCGCTGCTGATCTATTGGGGCACGGTCACCTTCCTGTTCTGGCCGGCGGACGGACCGAGCATGAACTACTATCTGTTCGGCAGCATGGTGTGCGGCGTGCTTCCCGGCATCCTCGCGCTGACCATGCTGGCGCGCAGCCACGGCACGATTCTCCACCGCATCTTCGAATGGCCGGTCGCGCTCTTCCTCGGCCGGATCTTCTACGGCATCTATCTCTGGCACCTGCCGATCCTGAATTTCCTCGACAGCTACGGCGTGTGGTGGCCGCTGCGGCTCGCGATCGGGCTGCCGCTGTCGGTGCTGGCGGCCACGCTGTCCTACGCCTATCTCGAGCGCCACTTCCTGCGCCGGCGCGCGCGGCCGGTGGCCTCGCAGCCGCCCCCCATCGGCGTGGTCCCGGCTTTCGTCCCGACAGCGGGCTTCGCGGCGGACCTCAGGTTCTCCTCCCGCCAAGGCACCGAGACCGTCCGCCCCTGACGCTCGCGCCGACGTGACGGCGTCGGATGGCGGCGGCCGCAATCCATGCGGCGCGCCGCGCATCCGGTGAGGCTCCGTTCGCTGCCATCCGCCTCGTCAGCCGTGATCGCGCGCTTTTGCCGCATGATTCCTGCGCGGCTGCCTTCAAAATGAACGAGACCGCTCCGACATAGGGCCGGCCGCGGGCTGGGGCCAGTTTGTTGCCGGAGTTTTCACGATGCCTCGTTTCACCACAGTCTGTTTGGCCGCAGGCCTCGCCGCGGCCACCCTGCTGGCCGCCGCGCCGGCGCAGGCCGGCTACTACATCATCCGCTGGGACAATACCGGCATCTGCCAGGTCTGGAGCGAGGCCTTCGCATTCAAGCCGGTCGCATGGCCGTCGAGCTATCAGGTCATCAGCCGGCCGGTGCCGACGTTCAACGACGCCGTGACCCGGCAGATCAGGCTGCGCCAGCAGGGCCGCTGCACGCTCTGAGCCCGCGCCCGCCTGATGGCATCATGTGACGGCGGCATGTCGTCGTTCACATCCCGGACATCGCTGTGAATGACGGCACGCGCAAGCTTGCGTTGCGCGCGCTTTTGTCGCACCACTTTCGCCTTGGTCCGGCCGCACGGCCGGTGGCCCGCGCGGGCGGGCGATTGTCGTTGTTTCGTTTGAGGAGATTGATGATGCGTCGCCTGACCACGCTCGCCGCCGCCGCGGCCATTGCTGCCGCCTCCATCGTGCCCACCGCATTCGCCGCGCCGGCGCCCAAGTCCGGCTACTACGTGATCCGCTGGGACAACACCGGCATCTGCCAGATCTGGAACACCGAGCTGCAGTCCAAGCCGGTGGAGTGGCCGTCGACCTACAAGATCGTGTCCAAGCCGGTGCCGACCTTCGTCGAGGCGACCAACATCCAGCTCAAGCTGCGCGACGAGCGCCGCTGCTTCCTGTAAGCGGCGTTCGCACACCGTCGTGCATGAGAGCATGATCCGGAAAAGTGGAAGCCGGTTTTCCCTCGCGACAAACGCCGAAGGCGTTTGCGCGGAGATCATGCTCAAACAAGGAGATGAGATCATGATGCGATTCCGTGGAATCGCATCATGATCTAGCGCCGGTCAGGCTGCGCTGACCGCGCTCGCCGGCATCGGCACGAAGCCTGGCAGATCCCTGATCCGCGCCAGCCACGCCTGCACGTTCGGGAACGGCGTCAGCGACACGCCGCCTTCCGGCGCGTGCGCGGTGTAGCTGAACAGCGCGACGTCGGCGATGGTCGGTGCCGCGCCGGCGAGATATGGCCGCGCAGAGAGCTCGCTTTCCATCACCGTGAACAGGCCGTGGGCGAGCTGGTGCGCCCTCGCCATGTCCAGCGGCGCGCCGAACAGGGTCGCAACCCGCGCCGCCGCCGGGCCGAACGCCAGCGGGCCGGCCGCCGCCGACAGCCAGCGCTGCACCTGGGCCTGGCCGAGCGGATCGCGGGGCAGCCACGTCGCCGCGCCGTCATAGCGGCCGGCGAGATAGACCAGGATCGCATTGGAATCGGGGATCACGGCATCGCCGTCGACCAGCACCGGCACCTGGCCGAACGGATTGAGCGCAAGAAAGTCCGGCCGCTTGTGCGCGCCGCCCTTGAGGTCGACCTCGATGAGCTCGCAAGGCAGGCCGAGCAGGCTCAGCATCAGCCGCGCGCGATGCGCGTGGCCGGAGAGGGCGAAATGATACAGACGACGTTGTGACATCAGGTGCTCCCGTGGCTCCGCGTCAGCTAGACCAGGGACACCGCGGCAACAATGCAGCCTCGCGGCAACGGCCTGTTGCAGCGGACGCAACAATGCGACAACGCCAGCCATGGACCGCCTGCCCGATCAGCTCCGGCCCGGCCTGCGCCTCGTCTTCGTCGGCACCGCCGCGAGCGAGCGCTCGGCCGCGACCGGGCACTACTACGCCCATCCCGGCAACCGCTTCTGGCGCACGCTGCACGCCGTCGGCCTGACGCCGCGGCTGTACCAGCCGCAGGAGTTTCCGGCGCTGCTGTCGCTCGGCATCGGCTTCACCGATCTGTGCAAGCTGGGCGCAGGCATGGACCATGTCGCGCTGAAGGCCGGCGTCGACCTCGCCAGTTTCGCCGATAAGATCCGGCGCCATCGGCCGGCGACGGTCGCCTTCACCAGCAAGAAGGCCGCAAGCCTGTTCTACGCCCGGCCGACCAGTGCGATCGCGCTCGGGCGGCAGCCGGAGCAGCATGATTTCCCGACCACGTTCGTGCTCGCCTCCCCCTCCGGCGCGGCATCGGGCGCGTGGACGCTCGAACCGTGGCGGGAGTTGGCGGCGCATGTCGCCGGGGATCGCGTCTGAAGCAGCGCCTGTCACCGCTTTCGATGAGGATCGGTAGGGTGAGCAAAGCAGCCGCCCGCAGGGCGGTCGCGTGCCCACCGTCCATCCGCATGGGCGCAAGCAGGCGGTGGGCACGGCGCGCATCGCACACCGTATCGCGCAACCAGCAGCATGCGCGCGTCTTTGCCATCCTCACGGATCCACATGATGACAGGTGATGACAACATCATCATGGCGACGCGCCACGAACTAATCGAGCCCACCGCAATGCTTGTTGACTGCGCCCTCTCCCCTTGTGGGAGAGGGCATGTAGGACAGAGCGGCAAGCTCGCTTGGGTGAGGGGTTTGTATCAACGAGCATGACTCGCGGAAAGAACCCCTCACCCAAGCGAGCGAGTTGACAGGCTTGCGACGCCCTCTCCCACAAGGGGAGAGGGCGCAGTCGCAAGCAGCTCAAAGCTATTCTGCCCGACGGGCAATCCGCGCATGCGCCCCATGCACCAACTGCCCGTCGTGTTAGTTTGCCGCAGGTCTGCACACTTGCCTCGTCGGGCAAATCAGGACGATGCTTTCGCTCAACCCGCCTCATGCAGAGGGACGTACGCGTCGTCACGATACGTGGAGGTGGGCCGCGGTGGACGTGATCGCTGCGCCGGACGAGCGCCGGCGGTCACGTACGGCGAAGTCGTGATGTCCTGATACCCCGACGCTGGTATCACGTGCGTGCTCATGCGGAAGCGTGACGCGTGCAATGGCGGCCAACAAGCCGGCGCGCCAGGGAGACCACGTATAAGCCGTCAGACCATGCGCGCAGGGAAGGCCGGGATGTCTCCGCCGAACCTGTGGTTCTGCCGCGTGCTTTTTGTTGCACGCGGACCATGGGAGCGGCGAGCTCCCGGCCTTCCCTGCCCCTCTCGATTTTCGACCGGGGCTCTCACGATGCATCCCTCGCGCACGCGGTGCGGCGAGAACGTGGAATCACGCGCTGCAGATGGACGATGTTGGCAGTCGCTCACCTCAGGAAAAACTGTCATCGCCCGTGCAGGCGAACGATGGCAACTCATCGCGCGGCACTGACCGAACACCACCGCAACTACCTGATCGTGATCGCCAGACCCGACAGATCGACGTTCGCCAGCAGCCCGATCTGCTCGCCCGACAGCTCCAGCACCGCGCCCTTCTGGTTGGTCAGAACGATGCCGCGCACGCCGCGGCCGACGGCAAGGCCCGCACCCGCGGCGCCGTAGACGCCCTCGACGTCGGACGGACGCCAGATGTTACTGACTCGGCCGCGCAGCACCGTGCGCGAGCCGCCGAACACCAGGCCCCAGTCGAGACCGCCGGTCGACAGCGGATAGGCGCGGCCATGGAAATGCAACACGCCGCTGCCGCCGGAGCCGCCGATGATCCATCCCGCCTTGTAGATGGTCAGCGTGATGAAGCCGCCGTCCGCGCGCGCGGTGGCCGGCAGGACGGCGAAGGCTGCGGCCGTCAGCGCCACCAGCAGACCACGGACGAAGGATGCAATTCTCATGGATGAAGTCTCCAGCGAAGTGAACTTGAGGTAATTCGATGGCCACGTGTGACGATCGCGCCCCATCAAGCGAATCGATCCGGCCGAATTTAGCCCTTTGCGCGGCACCGCGCATGCGCCGCCGCCGGTGTGTTCGAAATGACGCGCTCGCAGTGCAGAAAGCAGCGCAGGAACTTGGCGGTGCGAATGTCAGCCGCCCGGATGGTGTGGAGGGCTGTTGGCGGGATGCGGACCAGCAGACCGGATGTGCCGCGGGCGCTGGCGAAATGGGTCGAGACCCGCGCAGAACCAAGGCGATTTCGGGGTATTTGGCGCGTGCAAGGCCGCCGGGCGCCGGCGTTAAGGCCCCATTAACCTTGTCCGACCACGGTGATTTACGGGCTGGATGTTTAGTTGGTCTCGATGTTTGCGCGTCGTTTCTGTCGGCGCGGGCGTTGATCGGGAGGTGTTATGTCGCAAGAGTTGTCATCCGAAGCCGCAAGTCCGTCACTCGTGCCGCTTGCCATGCCACCGTCGCGCTCCGCGGCGGAAGTCCTGCCGCTGTTGATCGGCACGCCCCTGTCAGAGATCGAGCGCGAGCTGATCGTGCAGACCCTGGCGCGCTGCAACGGCAACCGTACCCACGCCGCAAGGCTGCTCGGCATGCCCGTGCGCACCTTGCGCAACAAGATCCGCAGCTACACGGCCGACGGCATCGCGGTGCCGGCCTACTCGGCCTGATCCGACGGCGGCCACGCGATATCCCATCGCGTGGAACTCATCAGGATGCGGCGCCGATTGATGTTGATCAATCGGCCTCGCAGCCCTGCTGCAATTGCTGCCGTCGTCGCCGCTCTGTTAGGCTTCGCTGCGAATCAAAGACGTGTAGCGGAGTTGCGGTAGTGGCAAAGAATCCGGCCGGACGCGGCCTGCAGGGCCCGGTGGGTCCACGTGGCCCGCAAGGGCAGCCCGGGCGGCGCGGACCGGATGGTCAGCGCGGCAAGCCGGGTCCCGACGGCAAGGCGGGTCCGCAAGGCCGGCCCGGTCCGCAGGGGCCGCGCGGCGAGGCCGGTCCGCCCGGCAAGCCGGGACCTGCCGGACCGCAAGGTCCCCAGGGCGAGCCGGGGCCGCCGGGCACCTTGCCGACGATCGATCAGCTGATGCCCTGGCTGGAGCAGATCTTCGCCGCCTATGACGACTACAAACGCGCGCGGGATCGCGAGGCGCATGAGCGCGAGGCCGAGCTGGTCGCGGTGCGCGACATCTTCGCCGCCACCACGCATGACGATGCGCTGGACGAGGCCTTCGAGGACGACGATCCGCACGAGATCGACCTCCCGAAGAAGAAGAAAAAGAAGAAGGGCAAGAAAAAGAAGAAGCACGAGAAGCACGCCGAGAGCCGCGACGACCACGACGACGAGGGCTTCTGAGCTTCGGCTTGCGTCCGGGTGCGGCGGGCCTCAGCGCTGGCCGAACCTGGCCGCCGAGCGCTCCCGCGCCTTGGCCGCCTCGATCTCGCGGTCGCGCGGCGGCGCCTGGGTGTGCAGCGAGGTCAGGAGCCGCCGCGCGGCGTCGGCCACCTCCTCGACCGCGCGGGTGAAGGCGGCCTCGTTCGCCTGCGACGGCGCATTGAAGCCGGACAGCTTGCGCACGAACTGCAGGGCCGAGGCCTGGATTTCAGCCTCGGTCGCCGGCGGCTCGAAATTGAACAGCGTCTTGATGTTGCGGCACATGATGGGTCCCATCAATCCGGTACTGAACCAGGTCGCGGACCGTGCTATCATGCCCCCGACGCAGCCGGAAGAGCTGCGCTTGATCAGGGGGAGTCCATGTTTCGACCGCTTGCCGCCGTTTTTGCCGCCGTCATCGTTTTTTGCGCGCCGGCCCGCGCCGCCGACTATCCCGCCCCGAAGCAGGGCGACTTCGTCGTCAAGGATTTCAAGTTTCACACCGGCGAAACGGTGCCGGAGCTGAGGCTGCACTATACGACGGTCGGCGAGCCGAGCGGACAGCCGGTGCTGGTGCTGCATGGCACCGGCGGCTCCGGCGCAAGCATGCTGGGGCCGACCTTCGCCGGCGTATTGTTCGGCAAGGACCAGCCGCTCGACGCGAGCAAATACTACATCATCATTCCCGACAGCATCGGCCACGGCAAATCGTCAAAACCCTCCGACGGGCTGAAGACGAAATTTCCCGCCTATGACTATGCCGACATGGTCGACGCGCAGCACCGCCTGCTGACCGAGGGGCTCGGCATCAAGCACCTGCGGCTCGTGATCGGCAATTCGATGGGCGGCATGCATAGCTGGGTGTGGGCCACGCGCTATCCGGAGTTCATGGACGTGGCGGTGCCGATGGCCTCGCAGCCGACCGAAATGGCGGCCCGCAACTGGATGCTGCGCCGGCTGATGCTGGAGACGATCCGCAACGATCCCGACTACAACGGCGGCAACTACACCGCACAGCCGCGCATGATGAAATACGCCGTCACGGCCTACGCCACCGCCTCGGCCGGCGGCACCATCGCCTACCAGCTCGCGGCGCCGACCGCTGCCAAGGCCGACAAGCTGGTCGAGGAGCGGCTCGCCACGCCGATCCCCACCGACGCCAACGACTTCATCTATCAGTGGGACTCCTCGCACGACTACAATCCGTCCGCCGATCTCGACAAGATCAAGGCGACCGTGATGCTGATCAATTCAGCGGACGACGAACGCAACCCGCCGGAGACCGGTGTGACCGTGGACGCAATGAAGCGCGTCGCCAACGGCAAGCTCTTCCTCATCCCGACCTCGGCCGAGACGCGCGGCCACCTGACCACCGGTAACGCGAAGTTCTACAGCGAGGCGCTGCGCGACCTGCTGGCGACGGCGCCGCAGCGCGGCATGTAGGTCGGCGGAGGGAGCAGACGAATGCGCAGGACGATGCTGGCCGCTGTCATGATCGGCTCGCTCGCCTGCGCGACCGTCGCGGCCGCCTTCGACAACGGGCAGTTCGACAACGTCCCGCCCGACATTCGCGCGTGGTTCAAGAGCGTGATCGCGCCCAACGGCGTGCCGTGCTGCGATATCTCCGACGGCCACCGCACGACCTATGACGTGCGCGACGGCACCTATTGGGTACCGATCGAGGGCCGATGGATGGCGGTACCGGAGCGCGCCATCATCCGCGACCGCGGCAACCCGATCGGCGAAGCCGTGGTGTGGTACGTCCATCACCGCGGCGACATCATCATCAGCTGTTTCGTTCCAGCCGATGCCGTGTGAGACGCTGGCGCGTGCGACTGCCACCAATGCGACTCGTTGGCAGTAGGAGAAGTGACCTCCCGGGTTCGTGACCAGCTCCGATTGACCCAGGTCAACAGTCGCGGGAATCGGCGGAAATAGTGTACAGAATGTGTCATGCATGCACCTGAAGATACCTAGTCGAGATGCCCAAGCGATTCCTCCACCGGTCTGCGGCCCGTCTGTGCCGCGCAGCTCTCGCGCTGGCTCTCGTCGTCGGGCCTTGCGCCGCGTCAGGCGATGATGAGCTGAAGCTCACGCCGAGCCAGGCGCAGAACCTCGGCGTGCGCGTGACGCATCCGATCTCCAGCCGGATGGACAGGACGCTGCCTTATCCCGCGCAGATCGTCATTCCCACGCCTCAGCTATGGGTCGTCAGCGCGCCGGTCGCGGGGATGATCACCAACCTCGCCGTCGCCCGCGGCGATCGCGTGGCCGTCGGACAGCCGCTGCTTACGTTGGAAAGTCCGAGCTTCGTCTCACTGCAGCGCGACTACCTGCATGCGCTGGCCCAGGAGGGCCTCGCGGCTCAGCAACTGAAGCGCAACGCCGACCTGTTCGAAGGCAAGGCCATCCCGCAACGCGTGCTGGAGTCGAGCCAGGCGGAAGCGCGCCAGGCCAGCATCGTCGTCGCCGAACGCCGGCAGATGCTGCACATCAGCGGTCTGTCCGACGAGGCGATCTCCCGGCTTAGCAGCGATGCGGCGATCAGCGCCACGCTTACCGTCACCGCGCCGCGTGCTGCGTCGGTGGTCGAGATCGCGGTATCGCCGGGCCAGCGCCTGGAGCAGGCCGCGTCCCTGGTGAAGCTCGCGCGGCTGTCGCCGCTCTGGGCCGAGATCGCGATTCCCGCGACCAACATCGGCGCGATCAAGACGGGCGCCAAGGTCGACATCGAAGGCTATGCGACACCGGGCCAGGTCATCCTGGTGTCCGAGACCACGGATGCCGCCACGCAGACCATTCTCGTCCGCGCCGAGATTCCCAACAATGGCGAGCTGCATTCCGGACAGATGGCGGCCGCTCGCATCGGCTTCATCTCGGCAGGCGAAAGCGCATGGGAGATTCCCTATAGCGGCCTCGTCCGTCGCGGCGAGCAGACCTCGGTGTTCGTCGCCACGGAAGGCGGTTTCCGGCTCGTCCCCGTGACGCTGCTCGCGGAGGATCAGGATCACGTCGTCATCGCCGGCCCCCTCACGGACAAGGACGAGATCGCCATCGGCGGCATCTCGGCGCTGCGCGGCATCCTCTCGCGACTGGGGCAGTAGATGCTGCAGCGGCTGGTCGCATTCGCGCTGTCGCAGCGGCTCTTCGTCATCCTGAGCACGCTGCTGGTGATCGGCGCGGGCGCTGTCGTCCTGCCGAGCCTGCCGATCGATGCCTTTCCGGACGTCTCGCCGGTCCAGGTGAAGATCATCATGAAGGCCCCCGGCCTGACGCCGGAAGAGGTCGAGCAGCGCATCACGGTCCCGATCGAGCTGGAGCTGCTCGGATTGCCGAACAAGAAGATCCTGCGCTCGGCGACCAAATATGCGCTGGCCGACATCACCGTCGACTTCGAGGACGGCACCGACATCTACTGGGCCCGCAATCAGGTGTCGGAGCGCCTCTCCAACATTTCGCGCGACTTCCCCGAGGGCGTGAGCGGCGGCCTTGCGCCGATCACCAGTCCGCTGGGCGAGATGTTCATGTTCACGATCGACAGTCCGGATCTGTCGCTGGCCGAGCGCCGGACCTTGCTCGACTGGGTCATCCGCCCGGCCCTGCGCACGGTGCCCGGGGTTGCCGACGTCAACGCGCTCGGCGGCTATGTTCGCGCCTTCGAAATCGTGCCGCGAAACGATGCGCTGGCGGCGCGCGGCATCTCGTCCGAGCTGTTTCGCAAGGCCATCGAGGCCAACAGCCGCAACGACGGTGCCGGGCGGGTCAACCAGGGCGAGGACAGCGCGCTGGTCCGCATCGAGGGCAGCATCCGCGGCATCGACGACATCCGCGCGATCATCGTCGACACCCGCGACGGAATCCCGATCCGGGTCAGCGACGTCGCGCGGGTCAAGATCGGCGCCCTCACCCGCTATGGCGCCGTCACGAAAGACGGCAAGGGCGAGACGGTCGAGGGGCTCGTGCTCGGCTTGCGCGGCGCCAACGCCGGACAATTGGTGCGCGACGTTCGGGCCCGGCTGGATGAGCTGAAGCCGTCGCTGCCGAGCAGCGTCACCATCAACGTGTTCTACGACCGCAGCCGGCTGGTCAACCGCGCCGTCGGCACGGTGGTCCGGGCGCTGGGCGAAGCCACGGTGCTCGTCGTCGTGCTGCTGCTGCTGTTCCTCGGCAATTGGCGCGCCTCGCTGGTGATTGCGCTCAGCCTGCCGCTCGCGATCGTAATGGCGCTGATCGTGATGCGGGCTGTCGGCATGTCCGCCAACCTGATGAGTCTCGGCGGCCTTGCGATCGCAATCGGCATGCTGATCGACGCGCTGGTCGTGGTGGTCGAGAACATCGTCGGCAATCTCGCCAAGCACGATCACGCAAGCACCACGCCGCTGATCCACATCGTCTACCGCTCCGTCTGCGAGGTCCTGCAGCCGGTCGCCTCGGGCGTCCTGATCATCATCATCGTGTTCGTTCCGCTGCTGACCTTGCAGGGGCTGGAGGGCAAGCTCTTCATTCCGGTCGCGCTGGCGATCATCTTCGCCCTGGCCGCGTCGCTGCTGCTGGCGCTGACGGTGCTTCCGGTCGCAACATCCTTCGTGCTCACATCCGCGTCGCATGACGATCCATTGCTGATCCGCGCAGCGCAGCGCGTCTATGCACCCGCGCTCGACTGGGCGCTCGGGAACGAGCGCAAGGTGATCATAGCGGCGCTGGTCGGCCTCGTTGCCGCAGGATATGGCTACACCCAGCTGGGCAAGACCTTCATGCCGACGATGGACGAAGGCGACGTCATCGTCAGCGTGGAGACGCTGCCGTCCGTCAATCTCGACGAGTCCCTCGCCATCAATGCCCGGCTGCAGGCGGCCCTGATGAAGGTGCCCGACGTCGCCGGCATCATCGCGCGCACCGGCTCCGACGAGCTCGGGCTCGATCCGATGGGCCCCAATCAGACCGACACGTTCCTGGTGCTCAAGCCGGCGGACCAGAGGCAGACCAGCGATCGGGATGCCCTGCTCGAGAAGCTTCGCGAGGTCCTGACCGGCTTTCCCGGCGTCTCGCTCAGCTTCACGCAGCCGATCGACATGCGCGTGCAGGAGATGATCAGCGGCGTGCGCGGCGACGTCGCGGTGAAGATCTTCGGCCCGGACATCACCAAGCTCAACGAGATCGCAGCCAAGCTGTCGGCGATCATGTCCGACATCGACGGCGCCCAGGACGTCTACACGACGCTCAACGAAGGCGCGCAGTACTACACGATCGCCGTCAACCGCATGGAGGCGGGCCGCCTCGGGCTCACGGTGGACTCGATCTCGGCCTCCCTGCGCACGCAGATCGAAGGCCGGACGATCGGCACCGCGCTCGAGGAGGGACGCCGGACGCCGATCCTGGTCCGCGGCAGCGAGGCCACGCGGCAGGCGCCCACGATGCTGGCGGCATTGCCGCTGACGCTTGCGTCCGGCCAGCATGTCGCACTCTCTCAGGTCGCACGCATCCAGCGCGTCGACGGCCCGGTGAAGATCGACCGGGAGGACGGCAACCGCATGAGCGTGGTTCGCAGCAATGTCCGCGGCCGCGACATGGTCGGCTTCGTCCAGGCGGCCCAGCAAAGGGTCGCAACCGAGCTGCCGCTGCCGTCCGGCTATCGGCTGACATGGGGCGGGCAGTTCGAGAACCAGCAGCGTGCGGCCGCGCGTCTGTCCGTCGTGGTGCCGGTCGCGATCGGCTTGATCTTCGTGCTGCTCTTCACCACGTTCGGCTCGGTGCGCCAGGCCCTGCTCGTCCTCGTCAACATTCCCTTTGCGCTGATCGGCGGCGTGTTCGCGCTGGTCTTGAGTGGCGAGTACCTGTCCGTCCCGGCCTCGGTCGGCTTCATCGCCCTGCTCGGAATCGCCGTGCTCAACGGTGTCGTGTTGGTGTCTCACTTCAACCAGTTGCGCGCTCACGGGGTCCCCGAGCAGCGCATCGTGGTCGAAGGCGCCAAGCGCAGGCTGCGGCCTGTGCTGATGACGGCGAGCATCACGGCGCTGGGATTGATCCCGCTGCTGTTTGCATCGGGGCCCGGATCGGAGGTCCAGCGTCCGCTCGCGATCGTCGTGATCGGCGGCCTGCTGTCGTCCACGCTGCTGACGCTGATCTTGTTGCCGATCCTGTATCGCCGCTACGGCGCCGCTGCGAAGGAAGCGACATGAGCAGCCAAGCCGTCTGCCTGACCCTGATCGTGCCGGATGCGCTTCACAGCGAGGTGCTCGACCATCTGAGCGAGCAGACCGATCTCGTGACGGGCTTCACCGCCTCGGAAGCGGCCGGACACGGCGCGCGCGTCCGGCTGCGGAGCGCCGCAGAGCGGGTGAAAGGACATGCCGACGAGGTCGTCGTGCGGATCGTGTTGCCGGAAGAGGATCTCGAGCGGCTACTGGAGCGGCTCAGGAGCGCGTTTGCGGGAACGCAGCTCGTCTATTGGGTCGTGCCCGTCACCGCCTTCGGCATCATCCAGTAGGCACGCCCGAGGTCGAAGGCGGTCGATTCAAGGCTTGAAACACCAGCCCTGAATCGCCCCGTTCCGAAGCGGACTGCCCCCTCGCCGCCGCCGTCAGTGCTCGCTCTCAAGGCCGCCGACGTGCTTCTGCGTGTAGAGCTCGAGCCCGATGCGGTTGATGAGGTCGAGCTGGGTCTCGAGGAAATCGATGTGATGCTCCTCGTCCTTCATCAGTTGCTCGAAAAGGTCGCGCGACACGTAGTCCTTGACGCCGTGGCAATAGGTGGCGGCCTCCTGATACAGCGTCCGCGCACCGATCTCGGCGGCGAGATCGCATTCGATGATCTCCTTGACGTTCTGGCCGATGCGCAGCGGATCGAGCACCTGCATGTTGGGGAAGCCGTCGAGGAAGAGAATGCGGTCGGTGAACTTGTCGGCGTGCTCCATCTCCTCGATGGATTCCTTGCGCCAGACCTTCGCCATGTCGAGAAGGCCCCAATTGTTCAACAGGCGATAGTGCAGCCAATATTGGTTGATGGCAGTCAGCTCGCTGCGCAATCCCTTGTTGAGATATTCGATGACCTTGGGGTCGCCCTGCATGGATAAGCTCCGAAAAAGTTAGAGGCCGCAGGCGCTCAATAACAGGTTCGAAGTGCGGAGACGACCCCCGTTCATGTGCATTTTTCGGGCGGAGAACGACGCGACCGAGTGCAATGCCTGTCAGCAGGCAGCGAGCGCGAAACGGCTCTGAAGGTCGTCATCGATCGCCTTCGCCGGCGTCGTCCCATTATGGTGGCCGTGCTGACAGCCGGCCTGGCAGGCGCGGGCACAGGGACCCAGCGCCTCGTCGATGATCGTCTTGATCGTGCGCGCACAGCGGCCGCATTCCGCGCTGCAACCCAGGCAGCCGTAGACCTGCTTGGGGTTCCGCGGCAGTTCGTCCGCAGACTTTACCGCGTTGCGGATGTCGTGATCGCTGATGATGTTGCAGGAACAAACAATCATGAGAAACCGGCCAGTCGTACTTGGTCAGGTATCGATAGTCATCCGCAGCTACCCGCGCAAAGGGAAAACGGCGCTTTTGAAGCTATTCCAATTTCCCGATCAATCTAGAATGCCTCCAACTATACGAGCTTGCCGCAGATCAAAGTTGCCGCCGAATATGGGCGGGCGGCGATCAAGCCGCTGCAACTCAGTCGCCCCCACCACCGTCCCCTCCACCACCGTCGCCACTGTCACCTCCGCCGTCGATCGGGTTTCCCATCACGTCCGACGAGGTATTGGAAAACCAACTTGCGACACCGCTCCCCTGACTGGAGCTGGACGCCCCATCGGAATCGACGCTGGTGCTGTCCGCGGACGAGCGGCGGTGGTGGGGCCGGCGGCCGGCGCGAACCAGCAGCGCGTAGCAGGCGGCCGAGGTCAATCCGATGGCCACGACGATCGTCATCCCGGGGGTCATGCCTGCTCCTGACCGGCGGCGATTTTTGTGCAATGCAGCATTGAACGTATCCCGGAGATGGGTCGTCCAATGGGACGCGCCCGTTCATTGATCATTCAAGCGGGATGTGTGAACCTGCCGTATCGCCTGATGCGCGATCCGCCGACCTGGAGTGAGAGAGGTTAAGGTCATGAAGAAGACTCTTGCGGCCCTGGCCGCCGTCGCGACGCTGTCGACCGCAGCGCTGGCCCCTGCTCCCGCCGAAGCGCGCGGTGGTCGTGTCGCTGCCGGTGTCGCTGCCGGCCTGCTCGGGGGCGCCCTCATCGGTGGCGCCATCGCCGCAGGCGGCAATCCCTATTACTATGGGCCCGGATATTCTTACGGACCCGGCTACTCCTATTACGGCGGGCCTGCCTACGTCGCCGATCCTGGCTACGCCTGCTATTGGCAGCGCCAGCGCTTCTGGGACGGCTATGGCTGGCGGATTCGCCGCGTCCGCGTTTGCGAGTGATCGTTCACCTTCATTAATTCCATGACCTTGCACCGGAATTTCGAGAACGGCGGCCTGCGCGGCCATAAAAAACCGTTTTCCCGTCGCATCAGGTCGGACAGAGTTTACGAAGGGTTGACGGATTGTCGTGTTTTCTCACGATGCTGACGGCCCCAGATCGTGCGTGAATCACTAACCTGGTGCCCGCGAGGGTGCCTTCCAGGAGATCTCGGAACATGAAGAAGATCCTGACCGCAGTGCTTGCGGTTGCGACCATCGCCGGTTCGTTGAGCGTGACGGCACCGGCCGCCAAGGCTGGCGACGTGGGTGCCGGCGTTGCTGCCGGCCTGATCGGCGGCGCCCTCCTCGGCGGCGCAATCGCGTCCAGCCGCCCGGCCTATGGCGGTCCGGTCTACGTCGAAGGCCCTCCGCCGGGCCCGCCGCCCTGCGTGTGGCGCCGTGAGCGCTATTGGGACGGTTACGGCTGGGTGTCCCGCCCGGTTCGCGTCTGCTACTGATCCTGACGACGCGTCGCTTCGCAGCAAGCCCGGCCCAGCGGCCGGGCTTTTTGCTGCCCGGGTCATCCGCGGAATCCGCTCGATCAGCGCGCAGCGTTGATCGCCTGCAGCACCGCCTCGCTCGGCCAGCAGTCGACCTTCAGCCCTGCCTTCTTCTGAAATGCGCCGAGCGCGGCACGGGTCTGCATGCCGGCCTTGCCGTCCAGCTTGTCGCCGTAGAGACCGAGCCGCGTCAGGCCCTTCTGCATCGCTTCGACGTCCTTGCTTCGAAGCTGCTTCGACGCCGCCCACGGCGTCGCGAACGGGGCCGGATTCGTCATGCGGTCCGCGAGATGACCGACGAACAAGACGTAGAGATCGGAGAAATTGTATTCCTTGATGACGAAGTAGTTCGCCGTCGTCAGGAACGCCGGACCATAGATGCCCTCGGGCTGTAGCAGCGACGCCGGCTGCTGCTGCTCGGCAGCGCTGAGGCGCTGGCCATGCACCGGCATGAAGCCCGCGCGCAGCCATTCGCCGATCGGCTTCTTCACCTCCGGCACGCCGATCGCGCAGTCGACATTCGCCGGCGGCTTGACCTCGTAGGCCCAGCGCACGCCGCGCTGCCAGCCCTTGTTCGCAAGCTGCAGCGCCGCCGAGCCCAGCGCGTCCGGCACCGAATGCCAGAGATCGATCTTGCCATCGCCATCGAGATCGACACCGTGCTTGTAGTACTCCGACGGCAGGAACTGAGTAAGCCCGACCGCTCCGCCCCATGACGCCCTGAGATCGCGGCGCGACACCACGCCGTCGCTCAGCATCTTCAGCGCCATGATGAATTCGGTGCGGTACTGGTCTTTGCGGCGGCCGACATAGGCCTGCGTCGCCAGCACCCGAAGCGCGTCATAGGGCAGCGCGTAACGGCCAAAATCGGTCTCCCGGCCCCAGATGGCGAGCACGACAGGTCCCGGAACGCCGAAGCGGCGCTCGATCTCGGCGAGCGCGGGACGATATTGCTGGATCAGCTTCTGGCCATACGCGGCGAGCCGCGCGATCGAGGCTTCCTTGATGTAGTCGGCCGGGACCTGCACGAACTCGGCCTGCGCCGGCGCTCCGGTCGCGGGCCGGCCGGGCAGCAGCAGGTCGGGAAGCTTGTAGTCGGGCTCGAGCTCGCGCGTCTCGGCATCGAACGTCGCGCGCGAAACGCCCTGCTCCTTGGCCTCGGGCCAGAGCGAAGCCACGAATTGCGTGAAGTCGCCGTCGGCGGCGCTCGCCTGGCCATCGCCGAGGATGCAGAGCGCCACACCAATCAGGACGAGCCTGCGCAAACCGAAGAGCAACTGCCGAGCCATGCAATAGGGTTAGCATGGCTCGCGGCGCTTGTGAACGTCAGCAGGCCATGCGCCGGAACTCGACTCTTCCGCTCAATGCCCCGCCGCCTGCTTCGCCTCCTCGATCGCGGCATTCGACAATTTGTCGACGACGGCGATTCCGATGGCGGAGAGAATGAAGACCGTGTGAATGATGGTCTGCCACATCACGCCGGTCTCGGTGTAGTTCGACTTGCCTGACGACAGCGCGCCGGCTTCGATGAAGGTGCGCAGCAGATGGATCGACGAGATGCCGATGATCGCCATGGCGAGCTTGATCTTCAGCACGCTGGCATTGACGTGGCTGAGCCATTCCGGCTCGTCCGGATGGCCCTGCAGATTGAGCCGCGACACGAAGGTCTCGTAGCCGCCGACGATCACCATCACGAGCAGGTTCGAGATCATGACCACGTCGATCAGGCCGAGCACCGCGAGCATGATCTGCTGCTCTGAGAAATCGAAGGCGTGGGCGAACAGGTGCCAGAGCTCTTTGAGGAAGAGCACGACATAGACGCCCTGCGCGATGATCAGCCCGACATAGAGCGGCAGCTGCAGCCAGCGCGAGCCGAAGATCAGCATGGGTATGGGGCGCAGCGCTCCGCCCTTGGAGGACAGGGTCGCGTCGGGGGAAGACATGATGGGATTTTCTCGCGGCTGGATGGGATTGCGGAACGACTATCTACGCAATCACGTCGCACATGGAAGCGACAACTGGCCGCAGCCTGGGCGCGACGCTTTGTCCCGGAACGAAGACAGCGTCGCGCCTCGCGATGTCCTGAGATCAGCGCGTCAGCTTCTTGTACTTGACCCGGTGCGGGATCACGCTGTCCTGGCCGAGACGGCGCATCTTGTCCTTCTCGTAGTCCTGGAAATTGCCTTCGAACCATTCGACGTGGCTGTCGCCCTCGAAGGCCAGCATGTGGGTCGCGATACGGTCGAGGAACCAGCGGTCGTGGCTGATGATGACGGCGCAGCCGGCGAAATCCTCCAAGGCCTCTTCGAGGGCGCGCAAGGTGTCGACGTCGAGATCGTTGGTCGGCTCGTCGAGCAGCAGCACGTTGGCGCCCGACTTCAGCATCTTGGCGAGATGCACGCGATTGCGCTCACCGCCCGAGAGTGCCCCGACCTTCTTCTGCTGGTCGGCGCCCTTGAAGTTGAACGCCGAGCAATAGCCGCGCGAGTTGACTTCCTTCTTGCCGAGCAGGATCAGCTCGTTGCCGCCGGAGATCTCCTCCCATACCGTCTTGTTGCCGTCGAGAGCGTCGCGCGACTGGTCGACATAGCCGAGATGCACGGTCTCACCGATGGTGATGGTGCCGGCATCCGGCTTCTCTTGTCCCGTGATCATGCGGAACAACGTGGTCTTGCCGGCGCCGTTCGGACCGATCACGCCGACGATGCCGCCCGGCGGCAGTTTGAAGGTGAGGTTGTCGATCAGCACGCGATCGCCGAAGCTCTTGGACAGCCCGTCGAAATCGACCACATTCTGTCCGAGCCGCTCGGCGACGGGAATGATGATCTGCGCGGTCTGGGTCTGCTTCTCGCTGGCCTTCTTGAGCAGCTCCTCATAGCGCTGGTAGCGCGCCTTGGACTTCGCCTGGCGGGCCTTCGGCGACGCCGCGATCCACTCCTGCTCACGCGCCAAAGTGCGCTGATGCGCGGCATCCTCGCGGCCCTCCTGCTCCAGCCGCTTCTGCTTCTGCTGCAGCCAGGACGAATAGTTGCCCTCGTAGGGGATGCCCCTGCCGCGATCGAGCTCCAGGATCCAGCTGGTGACGTTGTCGAGGAAGTAGCGATCGTGGGTCACGATCAGGATCGCGCCCGGATAATTGCGCAGGTGACCTTCGAGCCAGGACACCGATTCAGCGTCGAGATGGTTGGTCGGTTCGTCGAGCAGCAGCAGCTCGGGCTGGTCGAGCAGCAGCTTGCACAAGGCGACGCGGCGACGCTCGCCGCCGGACAGCTTGGTGACGTCGGCATCGTCGGGCGGACAGCGCAGCGCATCCATCGCCTGGTCGACCTTGCTGTCGAGATCCCAAAGGCCCTGCGCCTCGATCTCGTCCTGCAGCTTGGTCATCTCGTCGGCGGTCTCTTCCGAGTAGTTCATCGCCAGCTCGTTGTAGCGATCGAGGATCGCCTTCTGCTTGCCGACGCCGAGCATGACGTTCTCGCGCACCGTGAGCTTCGGATCGAGCTGCGGCTCCTGCTCGAGATAGCCGACGCGGGCACCCTCGGCCACCCAGGCCTCGCCGGTATAGTCCTTGTCGATGCCGGCCATGATCTTGAGCAGGGTCGATTTGCCCGAGCCGTTGACGCCGAGCACACCGATCTTGGCGTCCGGATAGAACGACAGGTGAATGTTATCGAGCACCTTGCGGGTCGGGTAGGTCTTGGACAGACCCTGCATGAAGTAGACGAACTGGCGCGCCATCGCGTGTCCCTTGAAGCCTGCCGGAATTTTCGGAAAATGGTTGCCGCTGATGTAACCGCGCGGTCCCCAAAGGGCAACCGGCGAGCCGGTCTCGGCCGGAACAAATGCCGGGAGAATCCCGGTCAAACTTCGCGCCGGCCCGGCCTGCCGTCCACGGACGATTACGGGTCCGGCACCTTGTGTGCGGCCGATCACGACAATTGCAACCATCTTTTAATTAATTCGGCGGGACACTCGGTCTCGGCCCGCAAGACCCGCGTGCCCAAGCGGCAAAAGCCGCGACCGACAACAGCGAGAGCCCGTCATGGCAGCCTTCACGTCAGCCTCCCTGCCCGCTTCGGCGGCACACCGCAAAGACCGATCCGGGATCGCGGACGACATCCGCGGCTTCTGGCGCGAATTCGTCGCGCGCGCCTTCAACCCGTACCGGCCAGAATTGCACTACATGCGCGGCCCCGGCCCCGCCTGGCGCGCCAAGTACGGCCATGACGCCGCGTTCCGGCTGAAGTCCCGCCTCGATTGACGTCGCCTGGGTCCGCGTAAGAGCGTCACGATGCCTTGCGCAACCAGCCCGTTGCGCGCAAGCATGGCTCCATTCCTGACGGCATTCACCATTGCCGCCGTCCCCCGATGAATGGACCCTGCCGATGACACGGCTGCGCTGTGCGATCCTCGACGACTATTACGATACAGCCCTCTCATTAGCCGACTGGCCCCGGCTGGCCGACAGGGTGGATGTGACGGCCTTCACACAGCCGTTCGGCAACGAGGAAGCGGCCGCCAGCGGGCTCGCCGATGCCGACATCATCTGCGCGATGCGCGAGCGGACGCCATTGCCCCGCTCCCTGATCGAGCGATTGCCGAAGCTGAAGCTCCTGGTCACCTCGGGCATGCGCAACGCCGCCATCGACATGGAGGCCGCCAAGGCACGCAGCGTCGTCGTCTGCGGCACGCAATATGGCCGTGACCCCACCGCACCGCTCACCATGGGCCTGATCCTGGAGCTGACGCGCAGGATCGGCCAGGAGAACGCGCGCATGCACGCCGGGGAGCCCTGGCAGGCGCTGGGCGGCGTGGAGATCGAGGGCAAGACGCTGGGCGTAATCGGGCTGGGCAAGCTCGGCACCAAGGTCGCAGAGCTCGGCAAGGCGTTCGGCATGAACGTGATCGCCTGGAGTCCCAATTTGACGCCCGAACGCTGCGAGGCGGCGGGAGTAGGCTACGCGACCAAGGAGAAGCTGTTCACCGCCGCCGATGTCATCACCGTCCACGTCGTGCTCAGCGATCGCTCACGCGGGCTGGTGGGCGCGGCCGACATCGCGCGCATGAAGCCGACCGCCTATCTCGTCAACACCTCGCGCGCGCCGATCGTCGACGAGGCCGCGCTGCTGCAGGCGCTCCGCGACCAGCGCATTGCCGGTGCCGGGCTCGACGTGTTCTCGGTGGAACCGCTGCCGGTCACCCATCCGCTGCGCGGGCTCGGCAACGTCGTGCTCACACCACATCTCGGCTACGTCACCGAGGAGAGTTTTCGCGCCCATTACGGCCAGATGGTCGATTGCATCGCCACCTGGCTCGCAGGGGCCGAGCCGCCGCGCCGGCTGGCTTAAAAGCAGACGAGAGCGGCCCTCACAGCAAAACACCCTCCGAGGAGGGTGTTTTCAACGTGATCAGCTCGCACGCGCCCGCCTCAGCGGATCGTCACCGGCGGCGGCAGCGGCTGCATGTTGGCGGGCTGGCCAGCCGCCGGCACGGTCGCCTGGGCCTGGACGGGCGCCTGGGCCGGGGCCGCGGCAGCAGCCATGTTCTTGCTGGAACCTGGAGGCGCACCGCCCGGCATCACGACCACACGGGTGCCGACCTTGACCCGGTCGAACAGGTCGGCGACGTCGTCGTTCAGCATGCCGATGCAGCCCGACGACACGAACTTGCCAATCGTCGACGGCTGGTTGGTGCCGTGGATGCGGTACACGGTCGAGCCGAGATACATCGCGCGGGCACCGAGCGGATTGCCGGGACCGCCGGCCATGAAGCGCGGCAGATAGGGCTGCCGCTCGATCATCTCGCTCGGCGGATACCAGTCCGGCCACTCGGTCTTCTTGGTGATCTTCTGCACGCCGGTCCAGGTGAAGCCTTCGCGGCCGACACGGACGCCGTAGCGCATCGCCCGGCCGTTGCCGAGCACCAGATAGAGGTAGGTGTTGGGCGTATCGACGACGATCGTTCCCGGCGGCTCCTTGGTGACGAAGTCGACCTCCTGGCGGCGCAGGTTCGGCGGCAGCGGCGCCGGCGCCGCATCGGGTTGTTCCTCGGGCGGCAGAGCTGCCACCGTCATCGGCCGATCTCCGGCGGCCGGGGCCTGTGCCGCGCCCGCGACGGCCGGAGCGCCACCGACGGCGCCGGGCGGCCGCGGCGCGCCTGCGTCGCCACCGGGCGCGCTGGCGCCACCATAGGCCTGCTGGCTGGAGGCAGGACGATCACCGTAGATTACCGGGGGCGGACCAGCCGGGCGGCCATAGCGCGGATCATCCGGGGACATCACCGGGCCGGTCGGAGCGGCTCCGTAGACCGTCGCACCGGCCGGACGTCCATAACGAGGATCGTCGGGAGAAAGGATGGGACCGGTCGGAGCCGCAGCACCATAAACCGGCGCATTGGCTGGACGACCGTAGCGCGGATCGTCCGGCGAGATCACCGGGCCGGGCGGCGGCAACGCCGCGGAATTGCCAGGCGCATTCTCATCGTCGAGCGCGTCAAAATCCTGCCCCTGGCCGCGCGCATCGGCCGGGTAAGGCGTCGGCGCCGGTGAGTACGCTCCAGGCGCGGTCTGATAGACCTGCTGTGCCTCGGCAAACGAAGTTGCCGTCACGCCCGCTGCCGCGACCGCGCAAACCGTCAGGATTTGTCTGATCATCATCGCCCTTGCAGTATCCCCAAGCCGCCGATTGGGACCTTTGCTGTGCCAGATGGCCGAAGATAGCGGCGCATTCAAGACAATTCCGGCCTGAGCGGCCCGACTTCGGCAATTTGTGATCATGTCTCCGTCGTTGCACGGAAGTCTCACGCCGCCGAAAAAGTGCGGCGGAGCCCCCGCAGGCCCCATGGATGCCGTGATTTGCCGAGCGGGCGGGAACACTTCCGGTATTCTGACCTGAGCCTGATTCGCGATGCACGGCAGAAGCCGGCCTCGTCGCGAACGCGGCATTCCCTGTGATCACCGCGTTCCCTACTGGCTCTAAGGTCTCGGCAGTCACGCTGCCGTGGCGAGAGTTACCGTCAATGCTTCCCGGCTTTCGTTTTCTGGTCGCCGCGATCGTCTGTTCCATCTCTCTCACCATCTTCGGCATGGGCGCTGCGGCCCTGTTGCGCGCGGCCCACGAGCAGTTCGTCAGCAACGCGTCCTGGCGCACGACTCAGGCCTCCGGCTTCACCACGTTCCTGCCGCCGGCCGAACCCACGCCGGTGCTCGCGGTGCTGCGGGTGGATTCGATTCCGACACCGCCGGTGACGCCGCCGCCGGTCGTGGCCGATGCTCCCCCGGCAGCGTCCGAGCCGCCGAGCGCGCCGTCGACGGCGGCGCCGGCCGCGGAGACGCCCGAGGCGACGCCCGTTGCGGTGGCCACCGATGTGCCTACGCCCTCGCTGCCGGCGGAGACGGTCGACACGTCCCGCACCTCCGCCATCGTCGAGACCGCGTCCGCGACGAACGACCGGTTCGAGAGCACCAAACCGGAGCGCCCCATTCCGGACACGACCGCTTCGATCGTCGTTCCGGTCGAAAAAGTCTCCGACAGGCCGAGCATGGACAGTTCGCCCGCGACTGCAGCCCCGCCCCCGCCCCAGGCGTCGACCGAAGCTGCGGCCGCCGTGGTCTCACCGCCGCCGCCGGCTCCTCAGATTCTCGCCAGCGCCGATCCGATGATGACGACCGCAGCCGCCGCCGCGCCCGTTCCGGCGGTGCTCGACCCGATCGCGGCCAAGCTCGCCGCGCTGGCCGAGCAGCCGGCTCATCAAGAGCGGCCCGCGGCCGGCGAGCATCGTGCCTCGGTGAAGGTCGCGAGCGTTCAGTTGCGCCGGAGCATCCTCAAGAAGCGCCAGGCCCGCGAGAAGCAGGTTGCAGCGCGCCGCGCCAAGCAGCGGCGCATCGCCCAGCGCGTCAGGGCGGCGCGGCAGGCAGCGGCCCAACTGCAGCAACAGACCGCGTTCCCCGATCCATTCGGACAGCAGCCATTTGGTCAACCGCAGGCGGCCGTCCAGCAGGCTGCCGGGCCGCGCACGCGGTAGGCGGAGCTAGCGATCAGGCCGGCCCGGTCGCAACCGGCGGACCGTTCTCGACGCCCCATTCCGACCACGAGCCGTCGTAGAGCGCGGTGTCGCGGATGCCGAGACGATAGAGCGCCAGCGTCAGCACCGCCGCCGACACCCCGGAGCCGCAGGAGGTGACGATCGGCCTGGCGAGATCGACGCCAGCGGCGCCGAACGCCTTACGTAGCTCGTCTAGCGGCTTCATCACGCCGGTCGCCGCGTCGAACAGCTCCGCATAGGGCAGATTG
This sequence comes from Bradyrhizobium sp. HKCCYLRH3073, assembly GCF_051167995.1. NCBI lineage: Bacteria > Pseudomonadati > Pseudomonadota > Alphaproteobacteria > Hyphomicrobiales > Nitrobacteraceae > Bradyrhizobium > Bradyrhizobium sp. HKCCYLRH3073. The sequence continues at coordinate 42,411 of NZ_JBNPUD010000001.1, read as the reverse complement.
CGGCTGCCGGGGATATGGCCGGATCGGAGACCGGGCCGCGGCTCGGCGACCTCGCCCGCGAAGCGCGGCGCCTGCCGCGCATCGATCACCTGCTCGGCATTGCCGGCGAGATTGGCAACCATCTGCTCGATCCGGCGCACGCGCGCGGCATCGAACGTCGCGCTGAACGTGCCAAGCGCCGGCGTGACCTGCCCGCTCTCGACCCGGCGCCCCTCCGCCATCCACTTCTTCAGCCCGCCGTCGAGCACGCGCACATCCGTGTGGCCGAACGACAGGAACATCCACCAGGCGCGCGGCGCGGCGACCCAGCCGCCGGAATCATAGACCACCACCGTATCGCCATTGCTGACGCCGAGCCGGCCGGCGTCGCGGCCGAACTGCGCGGCGCTCGGATACATGTGCGGCAGCGGATTGGAATGGTCGGAGACCTCGTCGACGTCGAAAAACACGGCGCCGGGGATGTGCGCCTTCAGGTAATCGTCCTTCGGCAGCGGCAGCACACCCGGCATCTTGAAGGTCGCGTCGAGCACCTTCACCTTGGGATCGCCCAGATGCGCAGCGAGCCAGTCGGTGGAGACGAGAGGGTCGTCGTGGATGGTCATGCGCAAAAGCTCCGGGCTTCACATTCGATCGTCATCGCCGGACTTGATCCGGCGATCCACCTTGTCGAAGCGATGGACACGCGGGTCAAGCCCGCGTGCGACGGGCAGCGATCAATCCTTCTTCTTCGGCGCCCAGGCCTCGACCGGCCCGCCGCAGTCGCGCCACGCCGCGAAACCGCCACCGATATGGGCGACCGGCTTCAGGCCCATGTCCTGCGCGGTCTTGGCCGCGAGCGCCGAGCGCAGGCCGCCGGCGCAATGAAAGATGAACGTCTTGTCCTGCTGAAAGACCGGCTTGGCATAGGGGCTCTGCGGGTCGATCCAGAACTCCAGCATGCCGCGGGTGCACGAGAACGCGCCGGGAATCCTGCCCTCACGCTCGATCTCTCGGGGGTCCCTGATATCGACGATCACGACATCGTCGCGCTTCGCCGCCGCGATCGCCTCAGCCGCCGAGAGCGTCTCGATCTCGGCATTGGCTTCATCGAGCAGCGCCTTGATCCCGCGCGTGATGGTCTGGGGCATGTCTTCTTCCTTCGTCTTTTCCAGCCGCCGAGCGGCGGCGTTTCGCGTCTACATTCCGGGGTCGTCCGTCAGGACCGAACCCGGAATCCAGAGCCGATCGCACAAGCTCGATATTCCGGATTTGGTCGCTATCGCGACCGCCCGCAACGACGGCCTTGCATCGCGCGCCGCAGAACGAGCGCCTTACCTCACCAGCTCCTTCATCGCCGCTTCCAATCCCTCGATCGTGATCGGATACATGCGCTCGGAGAAGATGCGGCGAATGATGGTGGTGGACTCCGAATAGTCCCAATGCTTCTGCGCCACCGGATTGAGCCACACCGCGTGGGGATAGGTGCGGATGACGCGGTCGAGCCACACTGACCCCGGCTCCTCGTTGACGTGCTCGACCGAACCGCCGGGCACCATGATCTCATAAGGCGACATCGAGGCGTCGCCGACGAACACGACCTTGTAGTCGTGCGGGTACTTGTGCAGCACGTCCCAGGTCGGCGTGCGGTCGGTGAAGCGGCGCTTGTTCTGCTTCCACACGCCCTCATAGAGGCAGTTGTGGAAGTAGAAATATTCCATGTGCTTGAATTCGCTCTTGGCGGCCGAGAACAGCTCCTCGACCTGGGCGATGTGCGAATCCATCGAGCCGCCGATGTCGAAGAACACCAGCACCTTCACCGCATTGCGCCGCTCGGGCCGCATGTGCACGTCGAGATAGCCGTGATTGGCGGTCTCGCGGATCGTGGTGTCCAGATCGAGCTCGTCCGGCGCGCCGGTGCGGGCGAACTTGCGCAAGCGGCGCAGCGCCACCTTGATGTTGCGGATGCCGAGCTCGACATTGCCGTCGAGATCCTTGAACTCGCGCCGGTCCCACACCTTCACGGCGCGGTTGTTGCGGTTCTTCTCCTGGCCGATGCGGACGCCTTCGGGGTTGTAGCCATAGGCGCCGAACGGCGACGTGCCCGCCGTGCCGATCCACTTGTTGCCGCCCTGGTGACGGCCCTTCTGCTCTTCCAGGCGCTTCTTCAAGGTCTCCATGAGCTTGTCCCAGCCCATGGCCTCGATCTCTTTCTTCTCTTCCTCGGTGAGGTATTTCTCGGCCAGCTTCCTCAGCCATTCCTCGGGGATTTCGGCCTTCTCCATCGCGTCGAGCAGGCTCTCCAGCCCCTTGAACACGGAGCCGAACACGCGATCGAACTTGTCGAGATTGCGTTCGTCCTTTACCAGCGCGGTGCGCGACAGATAGTAGAAATTCTCGACCGAGTGCTCGGCGAGGTCGGCGTCGACAGCCTCCATCAGCGTGAGATATTCACGCAAGGAGACCGGGACCTGCGCGTCGCGCAGTGCTGTAAAGAATTGCAGGAACATACCCATTAGATCGCGCGGCTGGGAGGGCACGTCAAGGGCCGCTCCCCGCCCCGCGCTGGACCCGCCGGCATTTTGCTCTACAATCCCTGGAACAACAGGCGGAATGGGGGCTTTCATGGGTATCATTGCAGCACTGATCATCGGCGCCGTCGCGGGCTGGCTGGCGGGGCTGATCGTGCGCGGCGCAGGTTTCGGCCTGATCGGCAACATGGTCATCGGCATCATCGGCGCGCTGGTCGCAAGCTACGTGCTGCCGGCGCTGCACATTGCGCTTGCCAGCGGCACGCTGGGGGCGATCCTGGACGCCACGATCGGCGCCGTCATCGTGCTCGTGATCCTCTCATTGATCAGGCGCGCTTGATTATTTCTGCTTCCGATGGCAGCCATTATCTCAAAGCCGCAGCGGCGTTGCCGCTGCGTAGCCACTCAACACAAGTTCGAACGATGAGCGAGACGCGATGAAATTTACCGGCACCCAGGACTACGTCGCCACCGACGACCTCAAAGTGGCCGTCAATGCGGCGATCGTGCTCGAGCGCCCGCTGCTGGTGAAGGGCGAGCCGGGGACCGGCAAGACCGTGCTGGCCGAGGAAGTCGCCAAGGCCGTCAACGCGCCGCTGCTCACCTGGCACATCAAGTCGACCACCAAGGCGCAGCAGGGCCTTTACGAATACGACGCCGTCTCGCGACTGCGCGACAGCCAGCTCGGCGACTCCAGGGTGTCCGACATCAAGAACTACATCAAGCGCGGCAAGCTGTGGGAGGCCTTCACGGCCGAGCAGCGGCCGGTGCTCCTGATCGACGAGATCGACAAGGCCGACATCGAGTTTCCGAACGACCTGCTGCTCGAGCTCGACCGGATGGAATTCCACGTCTACGAGACCAACGAGACCATCAAGGCGAAGCTGCGCCCGATCGTCATCATCACGTCCAACAACGAGAAGGAGCTGCCGGATGCGTTCCTGCGCCGCTGCTTCTTCCACTACATCAAGTTCCCCGATCCGGATACGATGGGCCGGATCGTCGACGTGCACTTCCCGAACATCAAAAAGCGGCTGGTCGAGGAAGCGCTGCGCATCTTCTTCGAGGTCCGCGACGTGCCCGGCCTGAAGAAGAAGCCGTCGACCTCCGAGCTGCTCGACTGGCTCAAGCTGCTGCTCAACGAGGACATCGGTCCCGAGCAGCTGCGCGAGCGCGATCCGCGCAAGCTGATCCCGCCGCTGCACGGTGCGCTGCTCAAGAACGAGCAGGACGTCCACTTGTTCGAGCGGCTCGCCTTCCTCAGCCGGCGCGAGGTGTGAGGGCGCCCGGCTCAATCCGACCGGCGCGTCATTGCGGCGCCGTCCTCTTGATCAGGCGTCCGAGCGCACGCATGATCCCATCGACGGCAATCGGCTTCTCGCAGCGGAGGATCTTCGAGAAGCGGTCCGGGATCACCGATTCGTCATAGCCGGTGGTGAAAACGAAGGGCACGCCGCGCTCGACCAGCAGATCGGCCACCGGAAACGCCATGTCGCCGCGCAGGTTCACGTCGAGAACGGCGCCTTCGATCCGCCCCTCGCGTTTGATCAAGGCGAGCGCGTCAGGGACGGTTCCGACCGGGCCCAGGATCGTGCCGCCGGCACTACCGAAGGCGCAGCGCAGCTCGTCGGCAAGCATATACTCGTCCTCGACGATGAGGATATGACGGTCGCGAAGCGAGCGTTCAGGCATGATCCTCAAGCTCCAGTGTGGTGAGCGAAACGGGAATCGATATCGTGCAACGGACACCGTCGGATGCGAAAGCGTACGAGGTCCTCGCGCTGAGCTGATAGGGCAAGGCCTGTTCGATCAGCTCGCGCCCTTGCCCCGTGCCGACGGGCATCGTGGCTGGCGGCGGCATGTCGACGCCGCTCTCGCGCCACTCGATATGCAGCCAGGGCTGGCCTTCCGCGCCTTCGCGCTCGAGCGACCAGACCACGCAGAGCCGGCCCGAGGGCTGCGCCAGCGCGCCATACTTGACCGCGTTGGTGGCGAGCTCGTGCAGGGCCATGGCAAGGGTCTGAACGGTCGACGACCGCAGCCTGACGCCGGACGGTCCCGACAGCCCGATGCGCTCCGAACCGCCGGCGACAGCCGACAGCTCGCTACGGATCAGATCGTCGAAGGTGACGCGATCATTCTCCTTGAGGCGGGACAGCAGGCCCTGGGCGCGGGACAGCGTATCCAGCCGATCACGGAAGCGGGCGCGAAAATCGCCGAGATCGGCGCTGGCACGCGCCGTCTTGTCGGCCATCGAGCGGACCACGCCCAGCAGGTTGCGGGTGCGATGCTGCAGTTCGGCCACCAGCACCTTCTGCCGCTCCTCCCATTCACGCCGCTCGGTCACGTCGACCATGGCGCCGGTCATGCGGATCGGTCGTCCCGCGTCGTCATAGAAGAAGCGCCCACGGCCGTACAGGCAGCGAATTGCGCCGCCCGGATGCACCACGCGAAACTCGCTGACATATTCCTGGTGCGCCTCCATCGCGCGGTGAAGCGCGGCTTCGGCTGCGGGACGATCGTCGGGATGGATGCGCGCCGCCCAGGCCTCGTAGCTCGGGGTCAGCTCGCCAACAGCATAGCCTTCCATGCGAAAGTGCTCGTCCGACCAATAGACCTCGCCGGTTGCGACGTTCCAGTCCCACAGGCCGAGCCGCCCGACCTCGACCGCGCTGCGCAGGCGCTCCTCGCTCTTGCGCAATTCCCGTTCGGCCTTGTTCTGCTCGGAGATGTCGCGCGCCGTCCCGAACCACTCGATGATCTCGCCGTCACGCCCGAGAATGGGGATGGCGCGCGAATCGATCCAGCCGAGGCTGCCATCGATCCTGATCACGCGGTGCTCCAGCTCGAACATGCCCTTCGTCGCGACGGCCCTGCTGATCGCCGCAGTCACCTGCGCCTGATCGTCCGGATGAATGTATTTCGCGAGCCAGCCCTGGCTCGGTTTCATCGTATCGGCGATGAAGTCCTTGCCCTGCAACTGGCGCATCTCCCGCCAGTCCGGGCTCATGCGATAGACGACGTCGGAGCTCGCGGTTACGAAAGCGCGATAGCGCTCCTCGCTGGCGCGCAGTCGCTCCGTCGCTTCGGCACGCAGACGGGCCATCTTGAGATGCGCCTCGACACGCGCCAGCAGTTCACGCGCACTGAACGGCTTGATCAGATAATCATCCGCACCGGCCTCCATGCCTTCGACGCGGCTCTCTTCTCCGGCCCGGGCCGACAGCAGGATCACCGGGATGGTACCGACCCGTTCATCGGCGCGCAGCCGTGCCAGCAACTGCATGCCGTCGATGCGCGGCATCATCACATCGGACAGAACGAGGTCGGGCTTGTCGCGGGCGATGGCCGCGAGCGCGGCTTCACCATCGGCGACGGTCTCGACATCGTAGCGCGCGGCGAGCAGGCGGCGGACATAGTCGCGCATGTCGGCATTGTCGTCGGCCAGGAGGATGCGGGGGCGCGGCCCGGCCCTGTCGGCTGACGTGGTGGTGATGTCGATGTCCGGAACGGCATGCGCGTCGAGCGACGGCGGATCCGGCAGCCAGCGCAATGCCTCCGCGATGAACGGCCGCGCACCGCGAAGCATCGGTTCCTGCGCCGGCGCCGCATCGGACGGGAGATGACTTCGTCCCCTGGGGATTCTGACCGCGAACGTGCTCCCCTGCCCGGCTTCGCTGGTCGCCGCGACGGATCCGCCGTGCAGCTTGGCGAGCTCATGCACCAGTGCGAGCCCGATGCCCGAGCCTTCATGGGTGCGGCCGAACGCGCCGGCGACGCGATGGAAACGCTCGAAGAGCCGCGGCAGCTCGTGCTGCGGGATGCCGGTCCCGGTGTCCTTCACGCTCAGCTCGAAATGACGATCGCAGGTGACGAGCCGGACCTCGATGTCGCCCGTGAAGGTGAACTTGAACGCGTTGGAGAGCAGGTTGAGGACGATCTTCTCCCACATTTCGCAATCGACATAGGCCGGCTCCGGCAGCGTCGGGCAATCCACGATCAGCCTGAGGCCGGCGGCTTCGATCGCCGAGCGGAAGGTGCTGGCGATCTCCGCGGTCAGGCTCGCGAGGTCCACCGGCGCGTAGACCGCCTGCATCCTGCCGGCCTCGATCCGCGAGAAATCCAGCAGCGTGTTGACCAGCTTGAGCAGCCGCAAGGCATTGCGCTGGGCGATCTCCAACCGGTCGCGATCTGCCGGCGGCAAGCTCTGCGACCGCAGCACATCTTCGAGCGGACCGAGCATCAGCGTCAGCGGCGTACGGAACTCGTGGCTCACATTGGCGAAGAACGCGGTCTTGGCGCGATCGACCTCGGCGAGCGTCTCAGCGCGGCGCCGCTCCTGCTCATAGGCGAGCGTCTCGGCGAAGGCGCTGCCGAGCTGAGCGGCCATCAGATCGAAGAAGCCCTGATGCTCGGCGTCGAGGGCGCGGCGCGGATTGACGCCACAGATCAGGATCGCCGTCGCCTGCTCCCGCCCCGTCGCAACCGGCAGCGCCAGTGCCAGCTGCGGCGGCTCGGGCCATGCGCCGGTCGGGACGCCGGCAAATTTCGCACGATCCAGCACGACGCGAATCGGCGCCACCGCGCGCGCCGCCGCCCGGACCGGCCACAGCCCGTCCCCATCGCTGTCGAGGGCAATCTGCGCCGGCGCGATTGCACTGTCCGGGTGTACCCCTGCGGCGCTCAGCAACCGTGCCGATCGCTGGTCCTCGCCGAGTTGGTAGATCAGCGCAAACGGGACATCATGCGGATTCTCGGCGAGGACGTCGGTGGCTTCGCGACAAGCATCCGCCAGACTGTCGGCACGGCCGCGCGCGGCGAGATCGCGCAAGGTCCGCATGCGGCGTTCGCCCACGACCCGGGCCGTCGTCTCGATGACGGGGGTGAAGACACCGCCGACACCGCCGGTCTCGTCGCGAATCGGCGAATAGGAGAACGAAAAATAGGTCTCTTCGAGGTAGCCATGGCGGTCGATGAACAGCGGCATGTCGCGCGAACGGGTCGCTTCGCCAAGCCCAACGACGTGCCGCAACATCGGGCCGATGACCTCCCAGATCTCGGACCATACCGCGTGCCCCGGCGCCCCGAGCGCGGCCGGATGCTTCTGCGAGCCGAGGATCGGGCGATATTCGTCATTGTAGAGCATGACGAGCTCCGGGCCCCACCAGATCAGGATCGGGAACGCGCAGTCCAGGCAGGTGCTGATCGACGTGCGCAACGACTGAGGCCAGCTCTCGGGCGGCCCCAACGGCGTCCGTGACCAATCATGGATGCGCATGAGCGCTCCCATCTCCCCGCCTCCCTGCAGGAAGTCGGCCCCGCGCGCGAACGCCTGAAACGTCGCGCGACCGGCATCCGAATGCTCGTTCACTCCTGGCCCCTTTTTCATCGCACAATATCGTGAAATGCGCGCGGGCGCCAAGCACTGGCCAGAACGGGCAACGAGCGCATCAACGAGGAACTCGGCGGCGCGGCGGGATCCATCCGTCCATCCACAGCCGATCTCGCAACTTGGGACAGTCCAACGCAAACGCTCGACGTGCGCGGCTGCGCTTGTTAAGCGCCAGCCTCTGCGTGAAGCGGGGTTGAGTCGGGGCACATGACGGTTGCGATCGAGATGGGGCAGACGGCGGCGGGATCGCCTGCCGCCCTGGACCTCGAGGAACTGCTGGCGACCCGGCTCCTGGTGCAGGGCAATTCCGGCTCCGGCAAGTCGCATCTCCTGCGCCGCCTGCTGGAGCAGAGCGCGCCCTGGGTGCAGCAGACGATCATCGACCCCGAGGGTGACTTCGTCACCTTGGCCGAGCGATTCGGCCATCTCGTGATCGAGGCCGAGGACCACACCGAGCGCGCCCTGCAGGTCGCCGGCGAACGGGCCCGGATGCATCGCGTCTCGACGGTGCTCAACCTCGAAGGCCTCGATGCCGAGAATCAGATGCGGCGCGCGGCCGCCTTTCTCAACGGCCTGTTCGAGATCTCCCGCGACCATTGGTACCCGATGCTGGTCGTGGTCGACGAAGCCCAATTGTTCGCACCGGCCGTCGCGGGCGAAGTCTCCGACGAGGCCCGCAAGGCGTCGCTGGGCGCGATGACCAACCTGATGTGCCGCGGCCGCAAGCGCGGGCTGGCGGGCGTGATCGCGACGCAGCGGCTGGCGAAGCTCGCCAAGAACGTCGCGGCCGAGGCCTCGAACTTCCTCATGGGCCGCACCTTCCTCGACATCGACATGGCCCGCGCTGCCGACCTGCTCGGCATGGAGCGGCGCCAGGCCGAGGCGTTCCGCGACCTCGAGCGCGGCCAGTTCATGGCGCTGGGCCCCGCGCTGTCGCGCCGGCCGTTGGGCCTGCGCATCGGCCCGACCGACACCAAGCCGCGCAACGCGACGCCGCGGCTGATGCCGCTGCCGGAAGCGTCGCTCGAAGACGCCCGCGCGGTGATTCTCGCCGCACCGCCGCCCGAGACCAACGCGCGGCCGCAGCGCAAGCCGCAGCCCGAGCTGCTCGACCAGCTGATGGCGGCGAAGTCTGCTGCGCTCGAGCTGCGCCCCGAGCCGCCGGCGCCCGCCGTCAGCGAGGAGGAGCTCGCCGAGCGCAAAGCCCGCGTCGAGCGCGTCTTGCGCGCGGTGCTGGCCGAGCCCGACGCCGGCTTCCGCGCCGTCGGTGTGCTCTACCAGGAGTTCGTCGTCCGCTGCCGCATCGAGGGGCTGGGCACGGCCGTGCCCGACCTCAACGAATTCCGCCGCATGCTGACCCGCGCCCGCGCCGGGCTCGGCGGCGACGACGCGGCCGACGACGCCGGCTGGCAGGACGTGTCGCTGCGCGCCTCGCTGCTCCCCGAGGACATGCAGGGCGTGTTCATGATGATCGCCCGCGCCGCCAAGGACGGCCGCCCCTGCCCGAGCGATGCCGCGATCGCCCGCGCCTACGGATCGCACTCGCTGCGCCGGGCGCAGCGCCTGCTGACCTATATCGAGGACCAGGGCCTCATCGTCTGCCAGCTCGACGGCGCCGGCCGCCGCATCGTCACCCTGGTCGAGCTCGCCTGGGCCACCGCGCCAGGCGATCCCAATGCCGACGATGCGACCAACGAAGGCCTCGTCGCTTCGTCGTCGTGAGAGGTGCCCGGTTTGCTCCGGGCGCCTCCCGCCGTCGTCTGCGATCAGGTCGCGGCGATCCTGCCCATCGCCGGATCGCTGATGCTGGGCCGACCGTTCTCGACGTGGCCTGCAAGCTGCCAGTTGAAGTTGGCGTCGCCGTCCGTCGTGACCGTCAGGTCGTACCAGCCATGGGTCTGCTGCAGGCGAACCCGCGTCTCCAGCCGCTGGCCGCGCTGCAGCCGGTGCCGCTCGCTGCGTCCGGTGTAGTTGTCGGCCAGAGTCACCACGCAGCTCGCGCCCTTGTTGGTGAGCGCGATCGCAAGGCTGCGGGCATCGTCGCCGTCGTCCCAATCGCAGAGATGGACGGTATCGACATCGACGAGCGCCGCGGTGGTGGCGACGCCGCCCTTGAAGTGGCGGAAGAAGCCGTTCGGCCCGTACACCGACAGATCGTACTGGCCGGCGCTGGCCGCGAGGTCCCACACGCCGTGCAGCGATTTCCCGGCTTCGACGGTGTAGCTCCACGGGCCGGCCGCGGTGTTGCCGGAACGAACGTGGAAGCAGACGCCGGCCTGCCCCGGATTGACGAAGCGGATTCCGAACGTCTTGTGCGCGGCATCGGCATCGCCGTCGACACGCAGATCGTAGGGCAGCGCGCGCGCCGGACGGATGCCCGGCTCCTGCTGCGGCAGGACCTGCTTGGCGGGCGGCACCGGATGATAGTCGTCGAAGCGCGCGCCCGAGATGATGTCGGCGACCGGCGGCTTGTAGCCGGCCGTGCTCGGCAGCGGCGCCATGCCTTCGTTGGGCGATGTGAAGTTGAACGCCGAGGTGAGATCGCCGCACACCGCCCGCCGCCATGCCGGGATGTTGCTCTCGAACAGATCGGGCGCCTTGTGGTGGAAGCGGCGCTCGATGAAGCGGATCACAGAAGTGTGGTCGAACACTTCCGAGCACACGAAGCCGCCGCGCGACCACGGCGACACCACCAGCATCGGCACGCGGACGCCAAGGCCGTAGGGACCGGCCATGTGGCTGCCATCGCCGGCGAAGAGGTCCGTGCTCACATCGACGGTCGACTGTCCCCAGGCCTGCGACATCGCTGGGTACGGACCGACGACATGGTCGAAGAAGCCGCCGCCTTCGTCGTAGTTGATGATCAGCGCGGTCTTGCTCCACAGCTCCGGATTCGACGTCAGGATGTCGAGCACCTTGGAGATGTACCAGGCGCCCGGCCCCGGCAGCCAGTTCGGATGCTCGCTGAACGCCTCGGGAGCTGCGATCCACGAGACCTGCGGCAGGGTGCCGTTGCGGACGTCGTTGCGCAGCCCGTCGAACAGGTTCTCGAACGTGCCGCCATTGGCGATGTTGCTGCCGCGCAGCGCCTTCTCGTACAGCGGACTGCCTGCTTGCGAATTCTGGTACTGGTGGAAATACAGCAGCGAGTTGTCGCCGTAATTGCCGATCCACGGATTCTGGGTCCAGCCCCAAGAGCCGGCTGCATTCAGCCCGGTGCCGATGTCCTGATAGACCTTCCAGGAGATGCCCGCCTTCTCCAGCCGCTCCGGGAACGTGGTCCAGTCGTAGCCGGCTTCCGCATTGGTGATGACCGGTCCGCCGCCCTTGCCATCGTTGCCGTCCCAGCCGGTCCACAGGTAGTAGCGATTCGGATCGGTCGGTCCCATCACCGAGCAGAAATACTGATCGCACACCGTGAAGGCGTCGGCCAGCGCATAGTGCCAGGGCAGATCCTGCCGGTTCATGCAGGTCATGGTCGTGGTGCCCTTGTTGGCGATCCACTTGTCGTAGTTGCCGTTGTTCCAGGCCTTCTGACCGTCGTTCCAGCCATGGGCGACGTCCTCGACATAGACCTGGCCGGCATTGTCGACGCGGAACGGCATCACCGCCCCCGCGCCGTTCGGCTGCTGCCACACCGGGTTGCCGTTCGGCAGCTTCACCGCGCGGGGATCGTTGAAGCCGCGCACGCCGCGCATCGCACCGAAATAATGGTCGAAGGCGCGGTTCTCCTGCATCAGCACCACGATGTGCTTGACGTCCTCGATGCTGCCGTGGCGATTGAACGCCGGAATGGCATGCGCGCGCTCGATGCTCTGGCCGAGGGCGGCGGTCGCAGCCGACGCTCCGAGCAGCCGCAGGAACTCGCGCCGGTTGTGCGCGATCGTGTTCGACATCTCGTTCATTCCCCATGGTGATGACGGTGTCGAGCGGCTTAGGTCGGCGCGTTAACAACCGCGTGACCGGGCGGTAAAGGATGTGTGGCAGGCTTTTGACGCCGCGCGGCGGAGCGGCATTCGCGGCGAGGGCGCCCTGCCGCGATGCACGTCGAAGCCGCCATTGCCCTTGCACCCGAGACGAAAAGCTGAATGATCCGTTCGGGTTGCGACGACGACAGACCGGGCGAGCCCGGATTTGGCGGGTTGCGTTGTTGAGGATGGTTTGCATATGCCGACGTTGACGGTGCAAGCGGCGGGTCTGCAGGGCGCGGTGGCATGGACATGGCTGCAGGTCGTGTCCAACGGACTGATCGCCAGCGCCTTCTTCACCATCGCCTTCGTCGTCGGCACGTTCCTGCGGCGGCGCTGGCGCGACGTCATGTTCCGCGGCATCGTCGGGGCGCTTGCGACCTTCGTGGCCGTCGTCGGGGTCACCCGCCTGCTCGCGATCGTCGATCTCTGGGTGCCGACCTCGACCATCACGGACATCATCAACGTCTTTCTCGGCGTCACCTCGATCGGAATCATCGTCATCATGATCAAGATGCTGCCTCAGCTTCTGGTCCTGCCGACGCGCATCACCTTGCAGAAAGCCTATGCGCAGCTCGAGGAGGAGATCCGGCAGCGCCGCGCCGCGGAAGCGATGGTGCGGCGATTCCAGGAAATCGAGGCCAACGAGGCCCAGGTCCGTCAGGCGCAGAAGATGGAGGCGATCGGCCAGCTCACCGGCGGCGTCGCGCACGACTTCAACAACATCCTGACCGTCATCACCGGGACGATCGAGATCCTTGCCGACGCCGTCAAGGACAAGCCCCAGCTCGCCGGCATCGCCGGCATGATCAGCGCCGCCGCCGAGCGCGGCGCCGATCTGACCCGGCATCTGCTCGCCTTCTCGCGCCGCCAGCCGCTGCAGCCGCGCGCCACCGACATCAATGCACTCATCGTCGAGGCCGGCCGCCTGCTGCGGCCGACCCTCGGCGAGCAGATCGAGATCGAATCGATGCTGGCGCATGACAGCGCGCCGGCGCTGATCGATCCGAGCCAGCTCTCGACCGCGATCCTCAACCTCGCGCTCAACGCCCGCGACGCGATGCCGGACGGCGGCAAGCTGACCCTGGAGACCAAGAACGTCACGCTCGACGAGCACTATGCGCAGTTGAACCGCGACGCCAAGCCCGGCAGCTACGTCATGATCGCGGTCAGCGACACCGGCCAGGGCATTCCCGGCCCGCTGCTCGACAAGGTGTTCGAGCCGTTCTTCACCACCAAGGACGTCGGCAAGGGCTCGGGCCTCGGGCTCAGCATGGTCTATGGCTTCGTCAAGCAGTCGAACGGCCACGTCAAGATCTACAGCGAGGAAGGCCACGGCACCACCGTGAAGCTCTATTTGCCGCGGGCCGCGGGCGCGCCGGAGCTGCCCGCCGCCGACACGGCACGTCCGGCGGTGGCGCGCGGCGGCGAGACCATTCTGATCGTCGAGGACGATGCGCTGGTGCGGGACTACGTGGTCGCGCAGGTGCGGCGGCTCGGCTATCGCACGCTCGCCGCCAGCAACGCCGCCGAGGGCCTGGCGCTGATCGACAATCCGGAACGCATCGACCTGCTGTTCACCGACGTCATCATTCCAGGCGGCATGAACGGCCGCCAGCTCGCGATCGAGGCCGAGAAGCGCCGTCCCGGACTGAAGGTGCTCTACACATCGGGCTACACGGAGAACGCGATCGTGCATCATGGCCGGCTCGATGCCGACGTGCTGCTGCTGGCGAAGCCGTATATGAGCGCCGATCTCGCGCGCATGATCAGGACGGCGCTGGAAGCGTGAGGCGAACCGCGATGGTGGCGCCGGTCGGTCGATGTCTCGCTTGCCAGAGCTCGCGCGTCACAACCGGTGTCGTCCCGGCCCTGCGCCGGGACCCATAGCCACCGGCCATGGTGGTGAAGCGAGATCGATCCACCAGCGTGCCTCACACATCTTCCTGGGGTTATGGGTCCCTGTGCAAGGCCGGGACGACGGCTGAGATCGCGGTTGGCGCCTTCCATCACACTGTGCCCGAGACAACCCATAAAGACGCGACGCCGCCTTCCCGCCGCCCATGAGGCGCAGGTGATGCGGCAATCATGTCCCTCCTGAAAATCGAGAGGGCGCGAGGAAGGCCGGACCTCGGCTGAGGCCCGTGGCCCGCCTGCTCAAAAGAATGCAGGCGGCAGGTACCACAGGTACAGCCGGACAGACCCGGCCTTCCCCGCGCGATGGTTTTACGGTGTCCTTCGTGCTCTCCCTGGGGATCGGCGTTCTTGCCCCCATTTTGCAACAACGCGCCTTTGGCGCGTTGCGCAGACCTCAGCGTCGAGAGGCCAGGACCACACGACTTCGCCGTCCGTCACGACTGCACTCGTCTGGCACAGCCGTCACGTCCATCGCAGCCCGCCTCAACGTTCGTGACGACGCGTACGTCCCTCTGCTCGAGGCGGGATGGGCAAGACCATCGTCCTGATTTGCCCGACGACGCAAGCCGGCTTGGCTGCGGCAAACTAACTCGACGGGCATTTCGCGCATACGAAGCATGCGGAGATTGCCCGTCGGGCACATCTGGCCGGTCCTCCATCGGACGTGAAGCCGTGAAGATCGGCTGACAATCAGCGGACGGACGGAGCAGCGGCGGCTTCCCCCCGCGCCGCAAGCGGCAATGACGCCTGCCTCAGACTTTCCGACGGCGTCTCACCGTAGATCTTTCGATACTCCCTGGCGAAATGCCCGGGATTGCTGAAGCCACATCGCAAGGCGATCGACGTCACCGTGTCACCTGCTTTCGCATCGTACAGCAAGCGGTGCGCATGTTGGATTCGCGTCAGCTTGATCTTCTCGGCCAAGGAGACGCCGCTCTTCGCGAAGTACTGATAGAGCGTGCGAGGGCTGACGCCGTAGCGAACCGCGAGCTGCTGGATCGATATCTTCTGATCCCAGTTCGTCTCAATGTGTTCCAGGATCCTGCGAATGGACTCCGGCACCTGGCCATCGCGATCGAGATGATCCGCGGTGACGTCGATCGTCGCACCGACGAGATGGGTTCGTCCGTCGGACGGGCTGTAGACAGAGGTCGCCATGCCACGGACCCAGCGCACCGCACCGGCTCTACCAAGCACCCGGTAGTCGCGCGTGTAGCCGGTTCGCTTCATGATCGCGCGACGGATGGCCTGCTCGAGCCCGTTCCGATCCTCGGGATGCACGTGGCACAGCATGTCGCGCAGCGACGATGGCGGCGCCGGCGGAAAATCTCCCTTGGAATCGTCTGCATCGACGATCAGGTTGAACGTCGACAACCCAGCGAGCTTCTCCGCGGCTGAAAGCTGTTCTTCCAGGATCCTGGTTGTCGTGATGTCCTCGACTACGGCGCAGAACCACTTCAGGCGGCCCCTGGCGTCCCTGATCGGATTGACGGTCACACGTCCCCACACGACGCTTCCGTCCCGCCGGAAGTAGCGCTTGTCGAGCTGATAAGTCGCGATCTCGCCTGCAAGCAGCTTTTCGTGCTGCAGTCGATTGCGCTCCCAGTCCTCTGGATGGGTCAGATCGACAAAGGTCAGCCCACCGGACTTGAGCTGCTCCAGCGTGTATCCAACGATCCGGCAGCATTCGGCGTTCGCAAACCGGACATGTCCCGTCGCACTGTCGACGATCGAGATGCCGATGCCGAGGCTGTCCAGAAACACCCTCGGCACCGCTATGATTTCGGCAATGTCCTTCCCTGGCATGTCGAAGCCGATAGCATCCAATTTCCATTCAGCCTAGCTGCGAGGATCATCTCGATCTTGATCTAAGGCAATCCCGGCCTGCGACACTTGAATACCCCCCGGCAGACGTCACGAGGCCATTCCTGCACAATCAGAACATCGCTGCAGATTGCAGCCTAACCGAATCTTACTGACGATCTGTTAGATTGAATAAAGCCCCGGAAATCTACGGGGGATCATCGAGTTCTGGAATGATCACAATCAGCGCCGTCTCCGGATCGCGGCAACTGCCGCGTGATCACGAGCATGTGCACATCGCTGGCGTGATCGCTTGCACAGGAGACCATCATGTTTGGCCGCAAGAACAACGCCGCATCCCTGGCCGCCCTGGCCGCAAACGCGATCACCGCGAAGGTGATGGTCGCTGACGACAAGCTCAACATCGTCTACATGAACGAGGCGGTAAGGGCGCTGATGCGTGAGGCGGAGGCCGATCTCAAGGCGCAGTTGCCGAACTTCCGCGTCGACGGACTCATCGGCACCAACATCGACGTGTTCCACAAGGACCCGACGCACCAGCGCCGCATGCTGCAGGCCCTTACCTCCGAGCACCGGGCCACCATCAAGATCGGCAAGTGGACGTTCGATCTGGTCGCGCAGCCCTTGAAACACCCGGATGGAACCCGCGCCGGAACGGTCGTCGAGTGGTCCGACGCGAGCGTGCGGCTGCAGAACCTCGACTACAGCGCCCAGGTCGCGGCAATCGGCCGATCACAGGCCGTGATCGAATTCAACCTGGACGGCACGATCGTCACCGCCAACGACAACTTTCTGCATGCGCTTGGCTACAGTCTGCCGGAGATCCAAGGCAAGCATCACAGCATCTTCGTTTCGCCGCAGGAGCGCGACAGTGCCGGCTATCGCGAGTTCTGGGCCGCCCTGAACCGCGGCGAATACCAGGCCGCAGAATACAAGCGGATCGGAAAGGGCGGCAAGGAGGTCTGGATTCAGGCGTCCTATAATCCGGTGTTCGATCAGAACGGAAAGCCCTTCAAGGTCGTCAAGTTCGCCACCGACGTGACCGCCCAGAAGCTTCGGAATGCCGATCTCGCCGGACAGATCGCCGCCATCAGCAAATCGCAGGCCGTGATCGAGTTCGAACTGGACGGCACCATCATCAACGCCAACGACAATTTCCTGCAGGCGCTCGGCTATACGCTGTCCGAGATCAAGGGCCGTCACCATTCGATGTTCGTCGATCCGTCGGAGCGCGACAGTCCGGCCTATCGCAACTTCTGGGCCGCCCTGAACCGCGGAGAATATCAGGCATCGGAATACAAGCGGATCGGCAAGGGCGGCCGCGAGGTCTGGATTCAGGCCTCCTACAATCCAATCCTCGACCTCAATGGCAAGCCCTTCAAGGTCGTGAAATACGCCACCGACGTCACCAAGCAGGTGCTGGTGCGGATGGGCAATGAGCGCGTTCGCGGCATGATGGAGTCCGTCGCGGCGGGTGCCGAGGAGTTGAACGCCTCGGTGCGCGAGATTTCCGAGGCCATGACCAAGTCGCGCGAGACCGCCATGGGGGCGGCTGACCGGGTCGCCTCAGCCGATTCGCAGGCCAAGCGGTTGAGCGAGGCGACACAAGCGATGAGCGGCATCGTCGAACTGATCGGCAACATCACAGGGCAGATCAACCTGCTGGCGCTCAATGCCACGATCGAATCGGCGCGCGCCGGCGATGCCGGCCGCGGCTTTGCCGTGGTCGCGTCGGAGGTCAAGAATCTCGCCACGCAGGCCAAGGCCGCCACCGACAAGATCGGCGCGGAGATCTCCGGACTGAACGGGATCTCCAGCGAGGTCGTGAATGCGCTGAACGCGATCAAGGTCGAGATCCAGAACGTCAGCGAATACGTCACCTCGACCGCCGCCGCCGTCGAGGAGCAGAGCACGGTCACCGGCGAGATGTCGTCCAGCATGCAGCGCGCAGCCGCAGAGGCGCAGGCGATCGCAGCAGGCAGGGCGTAGAGACCGCCCGAGCGCGGCGCTTCCCCGCGAGGGCCGCGGCCAGGATCAATCCCGCGTCGCGTCCCAGGTCACCGGCAGATTGAGCAGACCGCGAAACGCCCAGCCGCCGATGCGCACCGGCTCGGTGTCACGCAGGCGCAGGTCCTTGAGCCGCGCGAACAGCGTCGGCAGCGCGACGTCGGCGATCATCGCGCGCGAGGCCCAGGCGCCCGCGCAGAAATGCGGGCCTGCGCCGAAGGCGATGCTCTTGGAGACGTCGCGGCGGATGTCGAAGCGATCGGGATCGGTGAAATGCGCCTCGTCGCGGTTGGCCGAGCCGAACATCAGGAACACGCGCTCCTCCGGCTCGAAGGCGACGTCGCGGATGCTCCATGGCCTGGCGATCCGCCGCGGCGACATGCCGATCGGCGAGATCCAGCGGGCATATTCCTCGAACACCTGGAGCCAGCGCACCTCGCCAGTGATGGCCAGCGCGAGCTGCTCGGGATGCGTCAGCAGCGCCCACACCGTGCCGGCGATCGCGTCGCGCGGTTCGTTCTGGCCGCCCGAGATGGCGAGCTTGATGTTGGCGCGGATGCTCTCCATCGGCATTTGCGCGGCGAGCATCACGCCAAGCAGGCTCTGGTTCGGGGTCTTCTCCAGCACCGGCAGCATGTCGTCGATCGCGGCATCGATGCCGGCGGTCGCGGCGTTGCAACGCGCCTCGACCGCGGGATCGCCGGTGTAGTTGGCGATGCCGTCGATCATCGCCTGCGACCACGCATTCATGTCCTGGAAGCGCATGTTGGTGAGGCCGGTGATCAGCTTCAGGCACTCGGCCGAGAACGGCAGAGCGAAATCGCCGACGAGATCGACATCCGTGGCCGGATCGAGCGCATCGATCAGCCGGTCGGCGTGCGTCTGGAACTGCGCCAGCCAGTGCACGCGCACGGCGCGCGGCGACACCGCCGGCGCGATCGCCTGACGCTCCGCCATGTGCGCCGCGCCATCCTTGCGCATCATGTTGTGACCCATCAGCCGGTTCATCAGGCCCTGCGGCTGATGCGAGCTGAAGACGTCGATCTGCTTTTCGGAGACGAAGATGTCGTCGCGGCGGCACAACAGCGTGCTGCCGAGCTGCGGCACGAAGGCGATCGGCGCCTCCTGGCGCATGCGCGCCAGCGCCGGATAGGGATCGGCCCAGAAGGTGGCGGTATCGATGTTGAAGCGCGGTGCTGTGCTCACTGTCGATCTCCAGTCGGACGGCGCAAGCTAGCCGCGCGCGCGGGCGACGTCTGTCCCGGCGATGGGTGACAGCATGCGCGCGCCTCTCGCTCAGTTCAGCGGCCGCGGTGTCGCCATCAGGCGCAGCGCGATTGCGAACAGCTCGTTCTGCGAGGCGATGCCGAGCTTCTCATAGGCGCGCTTGCGATAGGTGAAGACGGAGTTGAGGGCGATGCCGAGATCTCCGGCGATCGCCTCCGAGGTGAAGCCCTCGAGGATGCGCCGGCAGACGTCCTTCTCCCGCGCGGTCAGCACCGACAGCGGTCCGCCGGCGGCGAACAACGAGGCAAATCTGTCGGCCGGATCCATCGCGGCGGCGCGATCCTGGCAATGACGCGCGACGATGGCCCCCACGATCGGGGCGACCGCGGCGATGCGCTGGCGCTCGCGGGGCGCAAAGCCGCCTTGGACAGCGGTGCGATAGAAGTTCACGTAGGTGCAGTGCTCGCCGACCCAGATCGCGGTGGCGGCCTTGTCGACGATCTCGGAGTCCTCGAAAAACAGCTTGCGGTAGCCCTTCGGGTACATGCGGCGGGCGAAGTTCGGCAGCAGGATGTGGCTGGTGTCCGCGCGCGCGCGAAAGATCGTATCCCGGTTAGGATCGGCGGTGTGGAAGTGCTCCGAATACGCCGCGCCGAGGTCGGGCCCGATCGCGATGTTCCCCGTGCTGAGCAGACAGCGCGCCGAGCGCTGGTCCTCGAAGGCGAACACCATGCAATGGCCGACATCCGCAACAATGCGCAACGTCTCGATCAGGACCTGCGGAAATGCGGGCTGTCCGATCGCGAGCACCATCGCGCCGACGGCGCCGGCCGCCTCGATGCCAGGCTCCTGAGCCTCCATGCGTTCCTCCCGGATCTTTTTGTTCGCCGAAACCTAGCAGCAACCCGCCTCGGCTGGAAGCGCCGCGCCCTGCGTCACCAACCACGGGGACAGACACGGGGCCGCCGGTCCGGCTACGCTCATCGGCCAAAGTCTCGGCCAGTCAACGCGCCGAGCACGCTCAACGGGGAGGATACACGATGAGAGCCGCGCTCACGGCGATCGGAATTGCTGCAACGATGGCGTTCGGCGCGCCCGCGCGGGCCGACATCAAGGTCGGTGTCGTGGTGTCCGCAACCGGACCCGGCTCGGCGCTCGGCCAGCCGCAGCTCAAGGCAGTGGCCGCGCTGCCGAAGGAGATCGGCGGCGAGAGGATCGTCTACATCGCGCTCGACGACGAGTCCGACAGCGTCAAGGGCTTGCAGAACGCGCGGCGGCTGGTGATCCAGGACGGCGTCGACGTGATCATCGGCTCGTCGCTGACGCCGGTGACGATGCCGATGCTCGACGTCGCGCTCGAGAGCAGGACGCCGCTGCTGTCGCTGGCGGCCTCGACCGCGATCGTGCAGCCGATGGACGACAAGCGCAAATGGGCATTCAAGGTGGTGCCCAATGACGACATCATGGCCGCAGCCATGCTCAAATACATCGCCAGGAGCGGCGTGAAGACGCTCGGCTTCATCGGCGTGTCCGACGGCTATGGCGAGGGCTACTATCAGGAGGTGACGAGGCTCGCGCCGAAGCTCGGGCTCACGGTGACCACCCACGAGGTCTATGCGCGCGGCGACACCAGCGTCACCGGCCAGGCGCTCAAGGTGATCGCCACCAATCCGGACGCGGTGTTCATCGCCTCGGCCGGCACGCCGGCCGTGCTGCCGCAGCAGGCACTGCGCGAGCGCGGCTATGCCGGCAAGATCTTCCAGACCCATGGCGTCGCGACGCAGGAGTTCATCAAGCTCGGCAAGGAGAATGTCGAGGGTGCGATCTTCGCCGGCGAAGCGTTCTCGATCGCCGACGATCTGGCGCCCGAGGATCCCTTCCGCCGCGCCAACGACGCGTTCGTCTCCGCCTATCAGGCCGCCAATGGCGACAAGCCCAACATTTTTGCCGCGCATCTGTGGGACACCGCGACCCTGCTCAAGGGCGCCATTCCCGGCGCGCTGAAGGCCGCCAAGCCCGGCACGCCGGAATTCCGCGCCGCGCTGCGCGACGAACTCGAGCGCGGCAAGGATGTCTATCTCAACAACGGCCTCTCCAACATGAGCCCGACCGACCACAACGGCTACGACGAACGCTCGGCGTTCCTGATCAAGGTCGAGGGCGGGAGGTTCAGGCTGGTGAAGTAGGTAACGTCGCGTTGTCGGCCCGACTATTTCAGCACGGGCGGTGCAACCTCTCCCCGCCCGTTGCGGGGAGAGGTCGGATTGCGCAGCAATCCGGGTGAGGGGCATGGCACATCAGCGGCCAGGATCACCGGTCCATCGGACGAGCACGACGGCTCCGGGTCGCAGAGCAATAGCATCACCCGTGCGTCTGCCCCCGCGTCTGCCCCTCACCCCGACCCTCTCCCCGTAAGAACGGGGAGAGGGAGCGCACCGACCATTCCGCGAGCGCTCGAATTCAGCTGACAAGAGAGCGACGGATAGAGCTGCTTCCGCGCTGAGTGAGCCCGCCGCTTACGCCGACAGCCGCTCTCCCGCGTCGCCCTTGCCCAAGATCAAATCCGCCGCCTTGTCGCCGATCATCAAGGTCGCAGCGTTGAGGTTGGCGGAGATCATGCGCGGCATGATCGAGGCATCGGCGACGCGCAGGCCCTCGAGACCATGGACGCGGAGCCGGTCGTCGACCGTGGCCCAGGTCGAGTCCGCCGGTCCCATCCGGCAGGAGCAGCCGGGATGGAAGGTGGTGGTGGCGCGCTGCGTCGCCGCGGCCAGGAACTCGTCGTCGCTGTTCACCTTCGGTCCCGGAAAATCCTCGTAAGCATAGTACGGCGCGAGCGGGGCCGAGGCCAGCAGGCGACGCGCCAGCTTCATGCCGGCGACGACCACGCGGCGGTCGAGCTCGGCGGTGAGATAGTTGGTCTGGATCAGCGGCGGCGCGAACGGATCCGCCGAGCGCAGCCGCACATAGCCGCGGCTCTCCGGGCGCTGCTGCCAGGACGCCACCGTCATGCCGGGCTCGTCCTCGAGCTGGCCCTGCACGCCCTCCTTGTAGCTTGCCGGCGTGAAGGTGAGCTGCAGGTCGGAGCTTTCGGCGGTCTCGCCGGAATGCCAGAAGCAGTAGACCATGGTCGGCGACAGCGACAGGATGCCGCGCCGCGTCACCGCCCATTTCAGCGCCTCGCCCCACAGATTGAGGCCGCGCGCGAGCTCGTTGACGGTCTTGATGTTCTTGACACGCGCCACCGTGCGGGGTGCGTAATGGTCCTGCAGGCCCTCGCCGACGCTTCGGAGTGCATGACGCACCTCGATGCCGTGCTCCTGCAGCAGCTCGGGCGCGCCGATGCCGGAGAGCTGCAAGAGCTGCGGCGAATTATAGGCACCACCGGACAGGATCACCTCTTTACGCGCGCGCACCTCGACCGGCACGCCGCCGCGCCCGCCGCGATGATAGCGCACGCCGACCGCGCGTTTGCCTTCCAGCACAACGCCGGTGGCATGGGCGTGGGTGCGAACCTCGACGTTCGGCCGCTTGCTGGCCGGACGCAGGAATGCGGTCGCCGACGACACGCGGCGGCCGTTCTGGATGGTGCGCTGGACGTAGGAGACGCCTTCCTGGATCGCGCCGTTGTAGTCCGGGTTGCGCGGGATGCCGAGCGAGACAGCGCCATCCATGAAGGCCTCGCACAGCGTGTCCTTCCACTCCATGGTGGTCACGATGAGGTTGCCGTCGCGGCCGCGATACTGGTCCTCGCCGGCGCCGATGCGCTTCTCCATGCGCTTGAAATTCGGCAGCACGTCGGAATAGCTCCAGCCGCGATTGCCCATCTGCGCCCAGGTGTCGAAGTCCTGGCGCTGGCCGCGATTGTAGACATGGCCGTTGATCGACGAGGAGCCGCCGAGCGTCTTGCCGCGCGGCGCGTAGATGCTGCGCCCGGCCGTGTAGGGCCCCGGCTCCTGCTGATAACCCCAGTTGATGCTCTTCATGTAGAAGGTCTTGATGAAGCCGGCCGGCAGATGGATGTAGGGATGCCAGTCGCGCGGCCCCGCCTCCAGCACGCACACCGTGACCTCAGGGTCCTCGCTGAGGCGGCTCGCCAGCACGCAGCCGGCGGAGCCGGCGCCCACGATCACATAGTCGAAGGTATCCATCTGGTCGTTCGTCCCGGTCTCATCGTCATCAGCCGCGCGAGGCGGCAAGCGGCCATAGCGCGGTCAGCGCGGCTTGTCATTCAATTGGTAGTCGAGATGCGCCTTCACGGTCGGCCATTCGGCCGCGGTGATGCTGTAGACGACGGTATCCCGCAGCGTGCCGTTCGGCGCGATCTGGTGGCTGCGCAAAATGCCGTCCTGCTTGGCGCCGAGCCGCTCGATGGCGCGGCGGCTCTGGTGATTGAAAAAGTGGGTGCGGAACTCGACCGCGATGCAGTCCAGCGCCTCGAAGGCATGCGCCAGCAGCAGCCGCTTGCACTGGGTGTTGAGCGCGCTGCGCTGCACCCGCTTCGCGTACCAGGTCGAGCCAATCTCGACGCGGTGGTTGGTGGCATCGACGTTCATGTAGGTCGTCATGCCGGCGACGCGGCCGTCGGCGTCGAGCACCGTGAACGGCAGCATGCTGCCGGCCGCGAGCAGGCCGAGCCGGCGCTCGATCTCCTTGGCCATGGTCTCGGGTTTCGGAACTGCGGTGTACCACAGCTTCCACAATTCGCCGTCACTGACGGCCTCGACCAGCGCGTCGTGGTGGTCGGGCGAGAGCGGCAGAAGGCTCGCATGCGGGCCGCGAAGGGTGACTGGTTCAAGAAAGGGCATCAAAGACTCCTTCCCCTCATCCCGAGGAGCAGCGCGCAAGCGCTGCGTCTCGAAGGATGAGGCCACGATGGAGGCCTCATGGTTCGAGACGCGCCTGCGGCGCTCCTCACCATGAGGAGCAATTCCGACGACGTTCCAGCCAGCTGGTTATCACCGGCGCGCCGTGATGACGATGCCCAGCCGCATTCACTTGTTCAGAAAATTCAGCGGCAGGCCCTGCCGGGGCCAGTCCATCGCCACCAGCTCGCCCCGGCCCGACAGCGTGATGTAGGCGGTCTTCAGTTCGGGGCCGCCGAAGGCGATGTTCGTCGTAACGCGGTCGCCGGTCGGGACCTGCTCGACCAGCGTGCCGTCCGGCGCGATCACGCTGATGCATCCGGAGATCAGCGTCGCGACGCAGACATTGCCGTTCGCTTCGACCGCGAGCGAATCGAACATCTGGTAGCCGCCGAGGCCGCAGATCGGCCGGCCGCGCTCACCACGATAGATCACCTCGCGCGGCTTGACGGTGCCGGGCTCCGGAACGTCGTAGACCCAGAGCCGCGCGGTCGGCGTCTCCGCGATGTAGACGGTCTTTTCATCCGGCGAGAGCCCGATGCCATTGGCCGGCAGAATGCCGTGGACGGCCTCGACGATCTCGCTCATGCCGGGCTTGAGGTAATAGAACGCGCCGACGTCCATGTCGCGGGCGCGGCGCTTGCCGAGGTCAGAGAACCACAGGCCGCCGTGACGGTCGAAGACCAGATCGTTGGGCCCGCGCAGCGCGTGCTCGCCGCAGCGGCTGACGACGGTCTCGATCCTGCCGTTCTGCAGATCGACGCGCTGGATCGAGCCGCCGAGATAGTCCTCGGGCTGCGGGCCCGGCATGATCATCTTGCCAGTCGGAATCCAGGAGAAACCGCCATTGTTGCAGATGTAGATCTTGCCGTCGGGCCCCAGCGCCGCGCCATTCGGCCCCCCCGGAATCTGCGCCACGATCTCCTTGCGGCCGTCGGGAAACACCCGCGTCAGGCGCTTTCCGCGGATCTCGACCAGCACCACCGAGCCGTCGGGCATCACCACGGGCCCTTCCGGAAATTCCAGATCGGTGGCGAGCACGCGCATGTCGGACATCGGACGACCTCCCGCTTTCGTCGCCGCG
This sequence comes from Bradyrhizobium sp. HKCCYLRH3073, assembly GCF_051167995.1. NCBI lineage: Bacteria > Pseudomonadati > Pseudomonadota > Alphaproteobacteria > Hyphomicrobiales > Nitrobacteraceae > Bradyrhizobium > Bradyrhizobium sp. HKCCYLRH3073. The sequence continues at coordinate 17,620 of NZ_JBNPUD010000001.1, read as the reverse complement.
CTGCGGCGCATTGTTGTTAGGCGTGAGGTTATCGCAAACGTGCCGCTGCTTGCCAAGCAATCGGCAGGGTCCGGCGCCGCAGGGCTGGCCTGCAGCGTCTCGACACAATTCGGGACCGCCTCAGCGAATCACCGGAACCCAGATCTCGAAGCCGCCATCACCGGTCCTGGAATCGAAGCGCTGATCGTAGCGTTCGAAATTCGGTGCATCGGCGACCGTGCAGCCCGATTGCGGCAGCCAGTGATTCCAGATCGTGCTGACGGTGCGACGGATGGTCGAGACGTGGCCCGGATGGGCGAACACGGCAAAGGTGGCCGCGGGAATCCGAACCTTGGCGAAGCTGCGCGGCAGGTTGGAGAAGTCGGCTACCGCGACGCCTGCGATATAGTCGAAGTTTCCGGCGTCGTCACCGTTGCAGCAGACGCCGTAAGCGACGTCGCCGACGCGCGCCGGGATATCCTGCTCGACCAGGTGGAAGCGCTGCCAGAGCGCCGGAATGCCGGCCCCGTTGTCATGGCTGAAGCGCTCGGCCACACCGGCAACGAGCAGCGGCTTGGCCGTGACGAAACGTGGTGCGGCGAGATCGGCGAGCGGAGTCTGGTCCATCATGATCGGCTCCTGAAGCGACAGGCCATCGAGGCGTGAGCTGGCGCGCACCGATTCCGGCGTGACGCCGAACTGGTCGCGGAACGCGCGCGTGAACGCTTCGTGGGAGCCGTAGTCGGCCTCGAGCGCGAGACTGAGAATGTCCGGCGCTCCCGAGGCCAGAGCCCGTGCCGCCTCGCTGAGACGGCGCAGCCTGACATAGCGCATCACCGAGACGCCGGTCGCCGCCGCGAACGCGCGCACGATGTGGAAGCGCGACACGCCGGCAATGGCAGCGACATCATCCAACGTCAACGGCGCCGACAGATGGCTCTCGATGAACCAGAGCGCCCTCTCGGCCGGGTTGTTGGACACGCGCCTCTCCTTGTCGAGCGGCCGATCATGCGCGCGGACGTCCTCGTGCGCTTGATCGTTATTGCGCTGCGGACCGTGCTATTTGCCGGCCGGCTTCGCCGGCGCCGCGTCCTTGGCGCCCGGCGCATCGGCCTTCTTCCTCAGTTCGTCCGCAAGCTTCGCCTGCGACGCCTTCAGTTCGTCGATCAGGCCCTGCTGCGAGATCAGCGCAGCCTTCAGCGCCTGGATCTGCCGATTCGCCGCATCGAGCTTCTGCTGCTGATCGAGCGCTTGCTTGGTCATCGTCTTCTGCAGGAAATCGATGTTGCTCTGCAGACATGATGTCCGACGATCCATCGCCTTTTCTGCAGTGCATATCTCGATGCCCGGAATATCCTGCGCATATGCGGCAGAACTCACACACATCGCGAGAACACTCGCGGCAAAAATGATTCCCGCAGAAACGATTCTTCGCATCACAATTTTCTCATTGGCTTGCCCAACACATGATTTTGCGTGGAACTGAAGGAGTTTCCTGATTGATACCATACTGAGACCTCAATCGCGCATTGAAGTTCCGGCCGGGACCCGTTTTTAGGGAGATGGACAGAATGGCTACGCGCGAAAAACGGCTGGCGCAATTCGACGGCAGCGGTGAGCCGCCGCCCGGACAGACGGTCGAGGTGCTGTGCGAGGATCACAGCGGCACCTACCAACTACCGTTCCCCTGTTTCTACATTGATGGCAAATGGCACAACAAGGAATCCGGCGGCGCGCTCGAAGCCACTGTCATCGGCTGGCGCTTCCCACGCTCGCGATTTGACGAGCGCAATGGACGCCGTCCGCAGCCGAGCTTCGTTGCCGATCGCGCTTCGTCTTATTGATCATGCCGGGCCCTGAGTTCTGCTCAGGGCCGGTCTTGCCGAAAATATGGTTTCGAACGCAGATTGAGCATCACGACCGGATAGGCCATCAGCAGCGCGCCGGCGACGACCGCGAGGACAACCGTTCCAACGTCGAGCACACCGTCGCCCCACGCCCGCCGCCACATTGCAATTGCAATCGGAAAGAACAGAATCAGCGCCGTCGCCAGCCCCGGCGAGAATCTGCCTCCGCTGCGCAGGAACGGCAGAATGTGAAAGAAGATGGCGTTGATGATCATCAGCGCCGCGTAGGTGAGCGCGGCCGGCGGCCATGTCTCGGCAAGCTCTGCCTGCACCGCGCCGAGCACGACAACCAGCGCGTTCGTCACGTAGAAGTCGCTCCACTCGACCGGCAGCTTCATCACCGTACGCGCCCAATTGCGCCAATCGAACGTGTATTCCTCGAGAATATGCGCGCCGTAGGCCGCGAGCGCGAGCCAAGCCAATGTGGTCAAGGTCATGATCGATGCTCCCCTTGCGGGTGATGGACCGGCACCAGATCGGTCGCAAGGGGAAATGTGGAGCACCAAGGCGCGAGACAGGCAGCGCGCGTGCCGTGTGTCAAAACGCGACGGCGCTGCCTTGCAGTCTTAATCCTTGGAACGCTGCCGGAACGAATCGCGTCCGAATCGGACGCCGCATCTGGTGCGCGATCTGTTCACGCTAGATGTCGGACACATCGGAGACGACCCACCACATCGTGAGGAGACGCCTCCGGCCGCTTGCCGCAACCGGATGCCAAAGACTAACGGAGAAGGAGTTCAGGCGCTCAGGTCCAGGGCGTGACCGGCGGCACGTTGTCGGTCGCCGGCGGCATCTCGACCGTCTTGAAGTCGGCCGGGCTGACGATCTCCATATATTCCATGTCAGGGGAATAATCGTAGAGGTAGTGCACGATGCCGGGCCGCTGGTGCACGACGTCGCCGGCCTTCACCAGGGTCGGCTTGTCCTCGTACATGAAGCGGGCCCAGCCCTTCATCATGATGACGATCTGGAAATCGCAATCATGGCGATGCCAGCCTGTGCCATCCACCGGCGGACAATCCGGATTGGCCTTGACGAGGTGGCAGATCACCTGCCCGCCGGTGGCGTCGGCGATGCCGAGATCGCGATACAGAAAGAAGTCGCGCAACCCACCGCCCTTGTAGTCGGTATCCTCGGGCTTCACGTGCGAGAACTTGGTCACCACTGCATGCTGGTTCATGACGGCCTCCACCGGTTGATCGCGACATCGGCGACCGTTGCGGCCCATCGATCGGCCACAGCGGCCACCACGTCAGAAAGCGAATTGTGCCATGCGAAAACCACGCCACGCCCTGTTCGCAACGCAAAGATCGGCAGGCGGTGACGGCATCGCGCGCCGAACTGATTGCCAACAACCGGGTTTTGGCCGACGCCACACGGCAATGGTGACGTGCTGACAGCTCACGCCACGCGCCGAAAGGACGCAAATCCGGCTTCAAATTGGGCAGCACCTGCCCGCGCCATGAGCCGTTCTCGCCGGGGCCGGCGGCTGCAAAGGGCCGCGGGCAAGGTCCGCTGACGGCAGGACACCTAGTACTCGACCTCCAGCTCCTCGATCTCCTCGGGCTCGGCCTTGGCGGCCTCGATCCATTGCTGCATCTCCGGCATCGCCATGATCAGGTCGGCATAGGCCCTGAGCTGCGGCTCCAGCTTCACGTCATAAGTCACGAAGCGCGTCACCACCGGCGCATACATCGCATCCGCCATGCCGCGCTGGCCGAACAGAAATGGACCGCCGGATCTCTCCAGGCAGTCGCGCCAGATCGCCCAGATGCGATCGATGTCGGCCTGCGCCCGCGTCCAGACCTTGAAGCCCGGAAAGTGGCCCTTGAGATTGACCGGCAGCGACGCCCGCAGAGTCGTGAAGCCGGAATGGATCTCGCCCGAAATCGAGCGGCAATGCGCGCGCTGGACGCGGTCGGCTGGCAGCAGGCCCGCCTCCGGAAAGGTCTCGTTGAGATACTCGCCGATCGCCAGCGTATCCCAGATCGTCGCACCATCGTGGCGCAGGCACGGCACCAGGATCGAGGACGACAGCAGCAGGATCTCGGCGCGAGCCGACGCGTCGTCCGGACCGACGATCACCTCGTCAAAATCCAGTCCGGCAAACCTGGCCAGCAGCCAGCCGCGCAGCGACCACGACGAGTAATTCTTGCTACTGATGGTCAACGTCGCTTTGGCCATGTCGCCCTACCCTGTTGCCGCATTGTCGATTGTCGTCCGCCCATCGTGCCGCTCGTGCAAGCGGCGCGATGGGCGGAGCCGGATATGTGAGAGATTTCATCGAGCAAGCGACATGCCAGTTTTTCAGGCAAGACTCGGCCGCTCTGGCTTCGATATTGCATACACCAATGCATGTAATGGATCGGACGCGATGGCGCTGCTGTACCAAGCCTATCAGAACCACATGGACCTGACCGAGCCGTGGCGCCAGAGCGCGGCAGCCGCCATGCGCTATCTCAACCTGATCCCATCAGGGCTATCCAGCCGCGCCATGCGGCGTCTGTCCGCCGCGCTCGAGCTGATCTCCCGCTCGGCCTTGACCTACGCCCGCCCGGCCTATGGCATCGACAGCGTGATGGTCGGCAACCGCGAGCTCGCCGTCACCGAAGAGGTCACGTTCAAGACGCCGTTCGGCTCTCTGCTGCACTTCAAGAAGGATGCCGCACCGGATCAGCCCAAGGTGCTGCTTGTCGCGCCGATGTCCGGCCATTTCGCCACCCTGCTGCGCGGTACCGTGAAGACGCTATTGCAGGATCACGACGTCTATATCACAGACTGGCACAATCCGCGCGACATCCCGCGCGATCATGGCCGCTTCGGCCTCGAAGATTACACCGATCATCTCATCACCTTCCTCGGCCAGCTCGGGCCGCGCCCTCACATGGTGGCGATCTGCCAGCCGTCGGTCTCCGCGCTCGCGGCCACCGCCGTGATGTGCGAGGACAACCATCCGTCGCGGCCGGCCACCTTGACCTTGATGGCCGGACCGATCGATACGCGGATCCAGCCGACCAAGGTCAACGAGTTCGCCAAGAGCAAGCCGATCGACTGGTTCGAGGACAACCTGATCCACTACGTGCCCTTTCAATGCAGGGGCGCCTTCCGCAAGGTCTATCCTGGCTTCGTGCAGCTCACGGCATTCGTCTCGATGAATCTCGAGCGCCACGTCAAGCAGCACATGGATCTCGCCAACCATCTCGCCAAAGGCGAGGTCGAGAAGGCCGAGACGATCAAGACCTTCTACGACGAGTACTTCGCGGTGATGGATCTGCCGGCGGAGTTCTACATCGAGACGGTGCGCGACGTCTTCCAGGACCATCTGCTGCCGCAGGGCAGACTGATGCACCGCGGCCGTCCCGTCGACCCGAAGGCAGTCCGGCGCATCGGCCTGATGACGGTCGAGGGCGAGCGCGACGACATCTGCTCGATCGGCCAGACGCTCTCGGCGCAGGACATCTGCACCAACGTGCGCGCCTATCGCCGCGTCCATCACATGCAGGCCGGCGTCGGCCATTACGGCGTGTTCAGCGGCAAGAAGTGGAACAACGAGATCTATCCGCTGCTGCGGGATTTCGTGCACGTCAATTCGTGAAGCGGCCGCGCTGTGCGCGTTGCAGCGTGGCCGACGGCGCCTCCCCGAACTTGTCGCGATAGGCCCCCGCCATCCGCCCGAGATGGGTGAAGCCGAGGTCGAAGGCGACGTCGATGATCCGCGCCTCCGGCGCAGCCGTCATCAATTGCGCATTGAGCCGCGCCAGCCGGATGTCGAGCAGCATGTCGGAGATCGACATGCCGAAATGGCGGCGGAAGCCGCCCTGCAGCGCCCGGATCCCCACGCCTGACGATGCCGCAAGCTGCGCCAGATCGAGCGGTTCGGCTGCGTGCGCTGCCAGGAGATCACGCGCCCGGCGGACGGCCTGCGGCAGCGTCTCGACCCGGCCGGAATGCAGCCTGATCGCCTCCGCCAGGCCATTTCCCGGCTGCGCGAACAGAATATCCAGCAGCGTCTCGCGCCAATTGGCGGCCGCGACCGCTGGCAGTCCGCGCCCACCGCCGAGACGCTCGGCGAGGTCGGCGAGCCCGAGCATGTGAGCCCGGAGCCGCGAGCCATGACATCCCGACAACGCGATTGCGGGATCGAATTCGATCGGTTGCACCGCGCGCCCGGACAGCGCTGCTGCGCGCTGTTCCACGAGACGGCGGTCGAGCAACAGGATCAACTGAGCGCAACCCTCCCAGACCATGCGCGTGGGCAATGTCGGCGACAGCAGCGACGCCGCATGATCCGGCGCCGTCGCGACCTCGCCGGTCCCGGCGAAGACCCGCGCGGTCCCCGCCAGCGGGAGCTGCAGCAGGAAGAAGCGGTCGAGACAGCCCGGATCAATGGTTACCGCACCGCCATAGGCGACGTAGTTGATGGAAAAGCCATCGAATGCCGCGCAATTATGCAGAGCGAGGAAATCGCGCGCAGTATCCGCCTCCGGTTGCAGCCCATGCGGACAGAAGATGCGGCCTATTTGTTCAGCGGCCTCATCGACATCGTGCGTTGCAACACGACCATAGGCGGTCAGCCGCGGCACCGCCGGTGACTTCCAACTACGATCAGCGGCTGCATCTGCAGTCATGGCCTACATCGCCCGTCGAGATCGTTTGAAACCTATAATAATTAGCAACTGACGTCGAGGGATTCGTTTTCCGGATAGACTTGGGCAGGCCCCGGCTCGATCCTCCCATGCGTGCAGCAAGGAGATCCGCCATGATCACACTCGAAAAAGGCATCACGCGCGCAGGTACCGGCTATGCCGGCAAGACCTGGAATATCCTGGGTCAGCTCTATTATCCCAAAGCCGTCACCGACTCCACGTTCGCGTTCGAGACCAACAGCGAGCCCGGGCAGTTCGTGCCGGTTCACGTTCATCCCACCCAGGACGAGTTCATCCTGGTGCAGGAAGGCGTACTCGACCTCAAGCTCGACGGCGTCTGGGTCAAGGCGAATGCCGGCGACCTCGTGCGCATGCCGCGCGGCATTCCGCATGGCTACTTCAACAAATCCGACAAGCCGGCGCGCGCGCTGTTCTGGGTCTCGCCGATGCAGAAGCTGGAGGCGCTGTTCAACATGCTGCACAATCTCGCCGACCCGGCCGAAGTGGTGCGAATCTCGGCGGAGCACGAGGTCGACTTCCTGCCGCCGGAGGCCAACGACTAGGCGACAGCGCGGGCCCCAGCGAGCGCCCCCCGATTGTTGCGGTACGAACGGCGCGCGATCATCGCTGTCGGCTCCGTGCGCCTGCAGCATGAGCAGCCGCTGCGCTCGGACGAGATGCGACCGGCGAGATCCTTCTCGCCCTGATTTCGATGCCGACCCATCCGTCGGCATCGCACGTCTCGGTCGCGCCGAGCGACCTTCGTCACCATCGAACTCTCGCGGGCTTCTGCAGCGCGGCGGGCGAATGCCGCCCGAACGCGGCTGCGCGCTCGACAACAAGGAGGTCCCATGATCAGCCGAAAGAATGTCTGTGTGATCGGTGCCGGCGTCTCCGGCCTGGCTGCAGCCAAAGCATTCACCGCCCGCGGGCACGACGTCACCATCGTCGAGCGGAGCGCCGATCTCGGTGGCGTCTGGGAGCCCGCGCGGTCCTATCCCGACGTGCAGACGCAGAGCCCCAAGGAGCTCTATCGCTACACCGACAAGGCGATGCCGGATCACTACCCCGAATGGCCGAAGGGACCGCAGGTCTATGCGTATCTTGCCGACTACGCGAAATCCCACGACCTCGTCCGCCTGATGCGGTTGAACACGACCGTGCTTGCGATGCAGCGCCGCAGTGACGGCAAGCCTGGATGGAGCCTCGACCTCAAAACCGGAGACCGAACGAGCCGGGAGGATTTCGATTTCGTCGCCGTCTGCACCGGTCAGTTCAACGAGCCGCAGACGTTGTCGCTTGGCGGCGAAGATCAGTTCGCGGCCGCCGGCGGCTTGATCCTGCATTCCTCGAAATACAACAATGCCGCGCTCACGAAGGGGCGCGACGTGGTGGTCCTCGGCGGCTCGAAATCGGCAACCGACATCGCAGTCAACGCCGTACGCGCCGGCGCGCGCTCGGTCACGATCGTGCTTCGCGAAGCGGTGTGGCGCATTCCCTACTTCGTCGGCGGTCTGATCAACTTCAAGCGCATCCTCTATATCCGTGCCCAGGAGCAGATGTTTGCAAGCTGGGGCATCGGTCCGCTCGCGCGCGTTGCCCATCTGCTGGCCAAGCCGCTCGTCTGGGCCAATTGGCGCGGCCTGGAGAGCGTGCTCAAGACGCAGTTGAAGCTCGCCAAATGCAACATGGTGCCGAAGGGCAGGATCGAGGACGGCGTGAACTGCTCCGTCCCGATCGCCACGCCCGACTTCTTCCCGATGGTCGCAGACGGCCGGATCAAGGCGGTCTACGGCACCTTCGACCACTACGAGCCGAACACCATCGTGACCAGCGGCGGTGAACGGATTCCGGCCGACGTCGCGATCCTCGCCATCGGCTACAAGCTCGGAGTCCCATTCCTGTCGGATGCCGACCGCGCCAGACTGGTCGATCCGGACGGGCAGTACCGGCTCTATCGGCTGATCGCCAATCCCGATCTTCCCGACATGGGATTCGTCGGCTTCAATTCGAGCTTCTGCACCGTGCTCTGTGCGGACATGGCCGCCAACTGGCTGGTGCGCTACGCCGACAAACAGCTGGCGCATCAACCGAGCGAGCGCGAGATGCGCGACAACATCGAGATGATGCTGCATTTCAAGCGGATCGAGCGCCCTGCCGCGGGCGTGTATGGCGGACTTTGCGTCGCGCCCTATCACTTCAAGCATTTCGACGAACTGCTTGCCGACATCGGCGCTCGGCGCCGACGGCGCAATCCATTGGCGGAGATGTTCACGCCGCCCGACGCCGACGCGTATAACGACTTTCTCGCATCCGCGCCGGCCTATCAGGCCGGCTGAGGTGGCGGCGAACAGTCTCGCCGCGCTGCAGACACAGTGACGCCGCGAGCGAGACGCATTGCGGAGGGATGGCCGGCCCCGCGGGGCGCTGGCCTTCCCGGCACAGTCGGGCTATCCAAAGCGCCCCCGGCCTCCAGCCGTTCGTCTCGGAGCCTGCCATGATCCTCTCGACCCATCTCCGCACCATCGGTCTCGCCGCTTCGGCCGCGTTCCTCCTGACCACCGCGGCCCAAGCCGCAGAAGTTCACGTCATGATCTCCGGCGGCATGACCGCTGCATTCAAATCCCTGGTGCCGGAGTTCGAGCGGCGCTCGGGTCACAAGGTCGCGATTGCGTACGGCCCGTCGATGGGAACAACCACGAATGCGATTCCGGTTCGCCTCGAGCGTGGCGAACCTGCCGATGTCCTCATCATGGTGGGCTACGCGCTCAGCGATCTCACCACCAAGGGCAAGGTGACGCCGGATAGCCGTGCGGACCTCGCCAACTCGCCGATCGGCGTCGCCGTCAAGTCGGGGACGCCGCATCCCGATATTTCGAACGCGGAAGCCGTGAAACGCATGCTGATCGCCGCCAAGACCATCGCCTATTCGGACAGCGCCAGCGGCGTCTATGTCTCCACCGAGATGTTCGACAGGCTTGGCATCAAGGACGAGATGAAAGGCAAGGCGCGGATGATTCCGGCCACTCCCGTCGGCGAGATCGTCGCCCAGGGCGAAGCGGAGATCGGCTTTCAGCAGATCAGCGAGCTCAAGCCGGTGAAGGGCATCGACATCGTCGGGCCGCTGCCGGCCGGACTGCAGAAGATGACCGTGTTCTCCGCCGGCATCGCCACGGCCGCCAAGGAGCCGGAGGCCGGCAAGGCGCTCATCAAGTTCCTGCAATCACCGGATGCGCGTCACGTGATCGCGGAAAGCGGCCTTGATCCGATCGTGAGGCGGGCGCCGAACTGACGCCGCAGGAGCCCGGCTGAGACGACGGCTCTCCCCCGTGGCGCGGGAGAGTCCGGCAGGCAGCGTCGGTGCGCTTACTGGGTGAGCAGCGTCGACTCGCTCAGATTGTTGGCGCCGTAGGCCTTCTTGAGCAGACCGTTCGCCTTGGACTCCGTCATGAACTTGGTGACGAAGGCCAAGGACTGCGGATGCTTCAGCGGCACCGCGACCGCCGTGTCCGTCTTCTTGAAGGTCTCGGCGAGCACCTTGGTGCCGGGAATCTGCTTGGCGATGAGATTCAGTTGATCGCGGGCCAAGGCCAGCGCGTCGATCTCGCCGGCACTCAGCAGCGCATAGACTTCCTCATAGGATTTGAAGCCGGTGACGGTCGCCTTCTTCAGGAAGGCCTTGGCGCCGCGCATCACGGTCGTATCGTTGATGGCCGCAACCTCGGTGCCGGCCTGGTCCAGCGCCGCGATGTTGGCGACGTCGAGACCGGCGCGGACGATGAAGGTGGTCTCGACCGAATCGTAGACCGGACCGAACGAGACCTTGCTTTCGCGCTCCGCGTCCTTCGGCATGAAGGCCACATCCCAGATGCCCCGCGCAGCATCTTCGGTGATCGCATTGGAATTCGGATGCTCGACGAATTCGACGGGCACACCGACCTGCGCGGCCATGGCCTTGCCCAGTTCGACCGGAACGCCTGAATAGCCGCTGTCCGACTTGACGCACCAGAACGCCCCGCCGGCGGCGCCGACGGCGATGGCGACGCGAAGCTTGCCGGTCGGCGCGATTTCTTCCTTCAAGCCGGCTGCGCCGGCGGCGTTGCCGGCAAACGTGACTACCGCAGCTGCCAGGGCTGCGTCACGCAGCCAGCGCCAAAACGCCATGGCCCTCTCCCATCGAATTGCAAGTTGGATACGAGCCGCACCTTGCCGGGAGCACCGTTAAATACAGCTTACCTCGCTTGCGCAAAGCAGCATGCGACGCGCAAAACTTGCGCGTCGCAATTACGGTTTCAAATAACTCGATACCGAAAACCAATTAAGCGTCGCTTAAACGCAGCGCCGAACCGCGACGCCATTGACGATCACCGTGCGGCACGCCGCAGCCGCCACCGGCGGCTTGCGAACCACCACGGCGCCCGCCGCACCGGCGCAGCCGGCTCGCACGACGCCGCGTGCGCAGACCACGGCGTTGGCATCCGACATCGACACGAACGGCATTACCGCCAGGATGAACAATCCGCACAGCGTGGAAATAATGGCACGTGAAAGAATGGCGCTCATCTTCAAACTCCTGATCATGATCTGATTGGTCAAATATCCACCCTGTTGCGACCTTGCCTGGGACGTCCCCACCCGACAATTGGGACAATTTGGGTGGATTCGCTCTCCTGTGCATCCCCGCGTGCACTGCGGTGGTAACCGTGAACGGCGACAGCCGCCCTGCATCAGCGATTGGCCGCAAACTGCGCGAGCATGCCCTTGCAGCCAGGTGTCAGCGCACCGGCATTGGCCGCGAGGCACTGCGCGATCCGGCCGCCGCCCGGCTCGATGCCGCTGCACAACGCCCGCGCGTCCGCGCCGCAGGCGGCCCTCACGATGCGCAACTCCTCGAGCGGCCGCAGCGGTCGCAACACCAGCGCGGGCGCCGCCGGTGCAGCGGCGGTTGTCGCCGCGGGCCGGGCAACAGCCGCGGTCGCCGTCGATGCCCCGCTCGGCGTGACGCCGCCGCTCGAAGACGCCATCGCCTGAGCGCAGGGGCCGGACACTCTCACCTTGTTCTGCTCCAGGCACTGCAGCGCCGCCGCGCCGCCCGGCGGCACGCTGCTGCAGACCTTGCGGTAATCGGCGCCGCAGGCAGTTCGGATCGCGGCCACCTGGGCCTCGCTCGGCTTGCCCGCAGGCGCCGCCGCAGCCGGCTTGGCCGCGGCCGTGGCCAACTGGGCAGGCGCGGCCGGGACGGACGCGGCCGGCTGCGCCGCAGCCTTTGGAGGTTCGGCGGAAGGCTTGCTCGCCTCGGCGGCGACCGGCGCGCTCGCGGCCGGCGGCGCCGAAGCCGGCTTGGCCTCCACGACAGGCTTGGCGTCTGCCGGAGGCCTTGCCTCTGCCGCGGGCTCGAGCGCCTTGACCGCCGTCTGGCAAGCTGAGGACAGGCCCGCGATGTTCTTCTGCAGGCATTGGAACGCCGCCGCGCCGCCGGGCGGCACGCTGGCGCATTTCGACATGTAGTCCGACCGGCATGCCGACTTGATCGCGTTGCGCTGCGCATCGCTCTGCGCCAGCGCCTGCGTTGCTACGAGGCCGGCCGCCGCGGCCATCCCGAGCACCAGCAGTCTCTTGAAGCAATTGATCATCGGCGGATCCTCAATGGTATCGTGCTTCAATCTCTTGTCGCCACCGCAGTCGCCCGCAGGGTGGCCAATCGGGTCTCGTCAGTATCAGCACGCGCATATCGGCCAAGGCTGCGCCGGCGGCGCAGGCCTGGCAATTGGGAAAATTTGGGTGGATCGCATTCTCACTCCGCCGGCGCCTGCCGCAGCGCCGGCTGCGCCGCCGGAAGCTCCGGCGGCAGGATCAGCGCGGCGATGACCGCGACCAGGCAGAGCGCAGCGAAGGCCTGCAGCATGGTGGCGAAGCCGCCGTGCTCATACAGCCAGGCGACCAGGCCGACCGAGGCGCCGGCCGCGGTGAAGCCGATGAAATAGCGCACCGCATAGGCGCGCGAGCGCCACTCCTCAGCGGTGTACTTGCCGACCATCGCGTCGTTCACCGTGACCTGCCCGAATGCCCCCATGACGATGCCGATCGAGGCCACGATCAGCGCCCAGTCGCGGGCATCCGCGGCGAGATAGAGCAGCGGCGCCAGCACCAGCGACAGCGGCAGCGCGATCGTCTTCAGCGCGTGGCGGTCGAGCAGCCGCCCGATCGTATACTGCGTCATGGCGCCGAACACGTAGACGCCGGCCGCGATCACACCGAGCAGCGCCGGGCTCTGCGTCAGCCCCGCCAGCCGCTCCGCGAACAGTTTTGGCAGCGCCACGGTGATCGCGTTGAACGTCGTCGAGATCGCGATCACCACCAGCAGCAGCGCCAGCACCACGCGCCACATCTGATCACGCGCGACCCGGGCCTGCGCCGCCGCCTGCTTCGATCCGCGGCGGTCCTCATGCGCGACCGCCAGCGCGAACACCACGCCGATGCCGACCGTGATCACGCCGGGCACGATGAAGGCGAAGCGCCAGCCGAGATATTGCCCGACCACCCCGGTGACCAGCGCCGACGAGGCGACGCCGAGATTGCCGAACACGCCGTTCAGCCCCATGTCGCGGCCGAGCCGGTCGGCATAGGACACCAGCATCGCGGTTCCCACCGGATGATAGATCGAGGCAAACAGGCCGATCGCGAGCAGCGCCGCGCCGAGCTGCCAGGGCGTCTGCACCAGTCCGACCGAGATCATCGACAGGCCGATGCCGAGATAGAAGATCAGCATCATGTGCCGCCGGCTCCAGCGGTCGCCGAGCCAGCCGGTCAGGAGCGAGCCGGCGCCGAAGGCGATGAAGCCCGGCGTCGCATAGGGCAGCAGGTCCGCATAGGCCATGCCGAGCGCAGGGCCCATGATGATCACCGCGGCTGCGAAGATCAGCATCGCATAATGGTCGATGAAATGGGCCGCGTTGACGAAGCCGATGACGCGGCGGGGGCTGTTCATGGGAGCTGTCCTCGATTCCTGGCAGATCGGTTATAGTCGAGGTGACCAACGAGAAGCCGCCAATGACCATCGTGGACACGCCATTGAAGCCGCTCGGCGCCGACCGGGTGACGACCGAGCCCGGCGTCCACCTGATCGCGCGCCTCTATCACAAGGGCGCCCGGCTCGATCCGCACATGCACCGCGAGTCCCAGTTGATCTACGCCTCGCGCGGCACGATGCAGGTGACGACGCCGCGCGGACGCTGGCTGGTGCCGCCGGACCGCGCCGTCTGGGTTCCGGCGCGTCACGGCCATGCCATCGACATGCTGGCCGACAGCCAGATGCGCACGCTGTATTTCGAGCAGGACTGGCTGACGCGGGAGACGCGGGGCGTGCGGCTCGACCGCGAGTTCGTGGTGCAGGTCTCGCCGCTGCTGCACCAGGCGATCCTGGCGCTGTTCGCCGCCGACGGCGACCGTGCGCGCACCGCGCTGCTGGTGCGGCTCGCGCTGCTCGAATTGCGCCGCGCCGAGGATTCCTCGACCTTCATCCCCCTGCCGCAGGATCCGCGCGCACGCCGCGCCGCCCAGCTCGTCCTCGCCTCTCCCGCGAGCGAGGAGGATCTGGCGACCCTGGCGGGCAAGGTCGGCAGCTCGGCCCGCACTCTGTCGCGGCTGTTCGCGGCGGAGACGCGGCTGAGCTTCAAGGCGTGGTGCCAGCGCGCCCGGATCGCCGCCGCGATCGAGCGGCTGTCCACCGACCGTCACCTCTCCGTCAAGCAGCTCGCCGCCGATCTCGGCTATGCCAGCGTGCCGGCGTTTTCGCATGCCTTCAGGCAGGTCACCGGCCGCACTCCGACCGAATTCGCGGAGCAGACAGGTGCATGACACGCCGGCCGCATATGCACGCCGCGGCGGCGGCGTTGACGATTTGTTATGTTTGAATGTCGCCAGCTTTGCCATAAATCCATGTAACATCGCCCTCATCACGCTCCGGGATTCGACCGACATCAGATGGCCAACGCCTTTTTCACCGACCTGATCACCACAATTTCCGAGCGAGGCCGGACGCTGCTGCGCGGCGGCGGCACCCCTACCGACAAGCATGATGCGAAAAGCCTGGCCGAGCTGTGCGAGGCGCTGGTGTCCGGCGCCGGCGAGGCCTCGGGCACGGCGATGGCCCGCGACGTGCTCGACGGCTATCACGATCTCGACCCCGAGGGCCGCAAGGCGTTCTTCACCGCGCTGGTGCATGATTTCGGGCCCGACAAGGCCAAGCTCGCCAAGGCGATCGACGATTGGCGCGCGGCACCGTCGGACGAAGGCGCGAGCGCGCTGCATTTCGCCTCCGAGCCGCGCCGGCAGGAATTGATCCGCCGGCTCAACCGCGCGCCGGGCGGCACGCCCGAACTCGTGGCGATGCGCACCGATCTCCTGGATCTCATCAAGGGCAATCCGGAACTCGCCGCGCTCGATCGCGACGTCGTGCATCTCTTGAGCTCATGGTTCAACAGGGGGTTTCTCGTGCTGCGTAAGATCGACTGGTCGACGCCGGCGAACATTCTGGAGCAGATCATCCGCTACGAGGCGGTGCACGAGATCCACGACTGGGACGACCTGCGCCGCCGCATCGATCCGGTCGATCGCCGCTGCTACGCCTTCTTCCATCCGGCGATGCCCGACGCGCCCTTGATCTTCGTCGAGATCGCGCTGACCGAGACCATCCCCGGCGCCATCGCGCCGCTGCTCGCGGTCGACCGTCCGCCGGTGCCCGCCGACCGCGCCCGTACCGCCGTGTTCTATTCGATCTCCAACACCCAGCGTGGCCTCGGCGGCATCTCGTTCGGTAACTTCCTGATCAAGCAGGTGGTCGAGGAGCTCCGCCGCGAGCTGCCGAAGCTCGACACCTTCGTCACGCTGTCGCCGGTGCCCGGCTTCATGAACTGGCTGAAGTCGACCCCCGATGCGACCGAAGAGGATCGCAACGTGCTCAAGCTGCTGAACGAGCCGCGCTGGGTCGAGGATGCCGAGATGACCGCCGAGCTGCGCCCGGTGATCGAGCCGCTCGCCGCGCACTACTTCCTCAAAGCGCGCACGTCGAAGGGCAAGGTGATCGATCCCGTCGCCCGCTTCCACCTCGGCAATGGCGCCAGACTCGAGCGCATCAACTGGCTCGGCGACCTCTCCTCCAAGGGCCAGCGCGAATCCGCAACCGTGATGGTGAACTACCTGTACCGGCTCGAGGACATCGAGAAGAACCACGAAGCCTATGCCAATGACGGCGAGGTCGTCGCCTCCAGCGCGGTGAAGAAGCTGCTGCGCGGCGAAGGCCGGCGGCTGCTGGATATGCGGCTGTCGTCGTAGTCTTGCACTCACAAGGCTCATGAGACGGAACGCTCAAGCTACAAAGTCAGTGTCATCCCGGCGCACGCCGGGATCCATAACCACAGGCCGCCGCTTGAGGCAGGCCAGTCGTTAGACCTCGCCAGGCCACATCCGCCGCGGCGTATGGGTCCCGGATCGGCGCCGCGACGCGCCTTGCGCGTCACGGCTTGTCCGGGACGACAGCGGAGGAAAACGGCTGCGTCGGTAGCTCTCAATGGCCTCCATGAGGCAGCGCGCTCCTGCAACAACCACCGCGTCATACCGGCGAACGCCGGGATCCATAACCACAGGACCTCGTTTGAGGCAGGCTCGTCGTTGGACCTCGCCAAGCCACTTCCGCCGCGGCGTATGGGTCCCGGCGTTCGCCGGGACGACGATGGGGCTAGACCGGATTCACATCTCAAACAGCTCAAAGGACGTGCGACCGTAGCCTCGCGGCGCGTGGCGCCCGAGTGCTGCATCGACATGTCCCCCTGATCAAAGACAGAGGGCGCAGGGAAGACCGGGTGCTGGCCACACCCATGGCCCCCGTGCGAGAAAAATGCACGGGGCAGGAACCACAGGTACGACCGATGCATTCCGGCCTTCCCTGCGCGATGGTTTTCACGGTGTCCTTCGTGCTCTCCCTGGGGATCGGGCTTTCTTGCCCCCATCGCCCGCGCGTGCCGTCAAGCAACAACGCAGACTTGACCTCAGCGTCGAGAGGCCAGGACCACACGACTTCTCCGTCCGCAAGGACGCCGGTCGTCTGCCGACATCCTCACAGCCACCGCATCCCTGCCCCGACGTTCGTGACGACGCGTACGCCCCTCTGCGATGAGGCAGGATGCGCACATCATTGCTGATTTTCGGAAAATGTCAAGCGGAAAGATTCGCTCACGATGCGCATTCGGCCCCTTCCCAGCCCGCGCCCCTCACGACGCCTTCGCTTCCACGTGGCGCGCAAAGCTGTCGAGAATTGCCTGCCAGCCCCCCTGCTGCTGCTCGACTGAATGGGTCGTTTCGGCATCGAAGACGACACGAACCACAACGCCTTTAGGACCGGGTTCGAAATGCACCTCGGCCTTCCGGTCGCCGAAGGCATAGGCGATCAGCTCGTGCTCGACGATCTTGGTGTAGGTGCCGGCGAAGTCGAAGCCCATGCTGCCGTCCTTGGCCTCCATCCGCGACGAGAACGCGCCGCCTTCCCGCAGGTCGACCGTGGCCTTGGTCGTATGCCAGTCGTCCGAGGCGGCGTTCCATTTGACGATGTCGGCCGGCGTCGTATAGGCGCGCCAGACCTGATCTATGGGGGCTGCGACGGTGGTTTCGACGGTGATCCGCATGGATGTTGCTCCTGGCTCGATTTTGACGGCTCGCTGCAAGTGCGCAGCAGGTGTGCTCGAAGGACGATGCAGGCTGGCCAGTCCCGACAGTTGGTGAGATAAGTTTTGCTCCGGGACCGCTGCAAGGATCGTCGGTGGGAACAGCGATACGAGCGTCATGCATTGCCGTCGCAGCCGTGGTGGGCGGCGCACTTGGAGCGGCCATTCTCGGTTACTTGGTGCTGGCGATCGGCTTCCCTGCCCTCAACTTCGTGCCCGGAGGCATTCACAGCGGCTGGAGCATTCTCGCGGTGCTGGGCGGTGGGGTTTAGGTGACATGGGGTTTAGGTGACGTGCTGGACTGCACCCCTCAAGTGAGACACGATAATCTCAGTGACAGGCATTCCGAGGATGACCTGTGGCAGCAAGA